>JBELBZ010000001.1:0-55120 GCA_042095055.1 Crocinitomicaceae bacterium
AGGTTTTGCCAATGGGACGACCTATGCGGCAGGCAGTGCACCTCAGGTTGCGCAGTCGCATCCTCGAGGTGTCCAGAAAGCATGATGAAAAAGGAAGCGGTGTCGTTGTTAAAAACCACAGCGTTTTCTGCCCCTTTCGGCGCTTCGGCGCAAGTTCGAATTTCTATTTCCCCGGTATTCTTGGCGTGATAAAGCCGTTGCGAGTGCTTGAACCAGTTGGCCCTGCCGCTTTGAAAGTGCAATTCCTCTTTGAACCAGTAATGGTGTGCGTAGTAATTGTGACCCACCACAATGCTCTTGCTCATGTTGGGACCGCCGTCATAAGTGATGTAGCGCATGTCGCCTTCCACAAAAAGGGCTGCTGTTCCTCCGGGCGACTTCAGGTACTTTATGCGCTTGGTGTATCCTTTAGAACGGGGAGATTCAACGCTGTATCTGAATCCGTCTGGGCCTGTTCCAATCAGGCTGTCCAATAAATGCTGGTCGGCCCATTGAAGGGGTTCGCCAGGATACCAGGGCTTAGGGTTGCCCTCAAACAAAACGGAATCCGGAGTGCAGCCCTCAGAATCCACGGCAGCAGAAACTGCCGAAATGCAAGGGTTCAATTGAAGTGCCCCCAAGGCAAGGGCAAAAAGGGTACGCTTCCACATCATTTGACCGGGTCCGGACCAATATCGGAAAGCCCAGCTTACCTGACACGGCCACACTCGAATTACCTTCGCGGTTCATGTCCGAGCAACCCGCACGCACCCTTGTCACTTCGGCATTGCCCTATGCCAATGGCCCGATTCATATTGGACACATTGCCGGGGCCTATTTGCCAGCAGACCTTTATGTGCGCTACCTGCGGGCCAGGAAGCGCGACGTCGTCTGGGTTTGTGGCTCTGACGAACACGGGGCAGCCATCACCTTGCGCGCCCGGAAGGAAGGCACCACACCAAGGGCCATCGTGGACCGATACCACGAAGAAATGCAGGTGGCATTCAGCGGACTGGACATTGACTTTGACCATTATGACCGCACTTCGAGTGCCGAGCACCATGCCTTTGCGCAGTCGTTCTTTTTGGACCTACTGGAAAAAGGCGCCTTTACAGAAGAGACCCGGCAGCAATTCTATGACCCCATAGAGCAGCAGTTTCTCGCGGACCGATACATCCAGGGATCCTGTCCCAAGTGCGGTTACGACAAGGCTTTCGGGGACCAATGCGAGAAATGCGGTTCAGCGCTGTCACCAGAAGAGCTCATTGAACCCAAAAGCACCCTGAGTGGTGCAACGCCAGAGTTGAGGGAAACCACCTTGTGGTACCTCCCAATGGACCGCCATGAGGACTGGCTTCGCGAATACCTGGAGCAGGGGAAGCTCGACGGTGAGGTACACCACGACCCCAAGTCATGGAAGGCGCACGTTTTGGGCCAGTGTCGCAGTTGGATCGACGGAGGACTGCAAAGCCGAGCCATGACCCGGGACCTCGATTGGGGCGTCCCTGTCCCGGTCGAGGGTGCAGACGGAAAAGTCCTGTACGTCTGGCTTGACGCCCCACTCGGTTACATCACGGCAACGCGCAATTGGGCCGCCAAGAAGGGGGTGGATTGGGAGCCGTACTGGAAGGACAAAGACACGCAGTTGGTGCATTTCATTGGCAAGGACAACATCGTCTTCCACTGCATCATTTTTCCCATTTTGCTCAAAGAGCAAGGAGAATACCTGCTGCCACACAATGTCCCCGCCAACGAATTCATGAACCTCGAGGGGGACAAGATTTCTACCTCCCGCAACTGGGCGGTGTGGGCCAGCGATTATGTCCAAGATTTCGACGGACGGAGCGACGAAATGCGCTACGTACTCGCTTCGATCATGCCCGAGCAAAAGGACGCGGAATTCACTTGGGAGGACTTCCAGGCCAGGGTCAACAATGAGCTTGCAGACGTGCTTGGAAATTTCGTGAACCGGGTTTTTGTGCTGACAGGGAAATTCCACGGCGGCAAGGTTCCTGGGGCTTCAGGGCAATGGTCGGAGGTGGATGAGGCCCTGCTGACCCTGATGAAGAATACACCGGATGCGGTGGCCAATGCCATGGAGCGGTACCGTTTCAGGGAGGCGCTGCAGCATGCGATGGGCCTGGTGCGGGCTGGCAACAAGTATTTGACCGAAGAGGAGCCGTGGAAGGTGGCCAAAACCGATCCTGTCCGTGCAGCGGACATCCTGCATTTGGCCTTGCAGGTCACGGCCAATGCCGCCGTGGTGTTGTCGCCATTTCTGCCCAAGACCGCGGCCCGACTTTCCGGCGCTTTGGGAACCGCTGATTTGCCTTGGGATGCCGCGGGAGGGTCATTGGTTCCCGACGGACAGCCGCTGGGAGCACTGCCCATCTTGTTCGAAAAAATCACCGATGAGCAAGTGGCCGAACAACAAGCCAAAATGGGACCCGAACTCGAAGGAATGCGCGATGTAGAGCCAGAAAAGCAAGGAACGACGTTCGATGACTTTCAGGCGATGGACTTGCGGGTTGCGGAAGTCTTGGCAGCAGAGAAGGTCAAAGGCGCCGACAAATTGCTTCAGCTTACGGTCAGAACCGGATACGATGAGCGCACGGTGGTGAGTGGAATCGCCGAGCATTTCAGCCCTGAGGAAGTGGTGGGACGCCGCGTGGTGTTGTTGGCCAATTTGGCGCCCCGCAAGATTCGCGGCGTCGTGTCTCAGGGCATGGTCCTGATGGCGTCTACAGAAGACGGAGGGTTGCGGTTCGTAACGCCCGAAGAAGGCGCAGAACCCGGCGACATCATT
Source organism: Crocinitomicaceae bacterium (assembly GCA_042095055.1). Classification (GTDB taxonomy): domain Bacteria; phylum Bacteroidota; class Bacteroidia; order Flavobacteriales_D; family Sanyastnellaceae; genus UBA8752. Next base: position 2,786 of record JBELBZ010000001.1, read on the forward strand.
CGGTGATGGTCACCTTTCTGGAGCGCCCATTCCTTCCGAGCTGAATCAGCAGTTTTCCGGGCTCAGGCGCGGCGGGCCTGCCCAGGAGGTCAAACGTCTGCCACTCCTGCGAGGAGGTGGGCCCATGGACCGTCCCAATGCCGTTTGTCGGGCCGGCGAGGCTGGTCCACAGCCAGGTGCAGCGTTCAATGGCTTGTCCTGCCATCCATCCCTCGTAAAGGCGCAGTTCGACTTCGACGGGTCCCGTCCATGTGCTGAGGTCTACACCGGGTTGGTACTCCAAAAAGCGCAAATGCGCTTCCAATTGACCGTCAAACCCATATGCATTGGGTGCAGTAGAGACATCCTCGGCGGCCAGCATGTTGTCCTCGAGGTCAAACAAAGCAAACCCGGCATAGCCGAACCAATAGGGCGTGTTGTAATCCGGAGCAACCATGATTTCCAGGTGCCCTTCTTCAGCGTTTCCCACCCACTCTAGGGTCACGTGAATGGAGTCGCACAAACCGCTCAAACTGACCGGTGCTGCACAATCTGCGGCCAAGCAATCTTCGAGCGTTTCAAAAGGAACGGTGCCAGCGCAGCCGCCCCAAGAAAACTGGGTGCACGCGCCGAAATCTTGGTCGAAATACCATGCTGGAATGGCCGCCTCACAGGGCCCCGCATCGGGCAATAAGGTGCAGGGGTCCTCTTGGGCAGAGAGCAGTCCAAGGCCCACAAGGGCGAGGGTTGAAAGCACCAGCGCTTTCGGTGGGAGTAGCCGCATCATTTGCGGAACCGGCCAGATTTCTGGAGAAGCTCTGCGATTTGGATGGCATTGATCGCCGCTCCTTTGCGCAGGTTGTCCGAAACAATCCACATGTGCAGGCCTTGGTCTTCAGTGAGGTCTCGGCGGATTCGGCCCACAAACACCTCGTCTTTTCCCTCAGCCTTCAGGGGCATGGGGTAGACATTGGACATGGGGTCGTCTTGAATGATCAGACCAGGCATGAGTGTCAAGGCCTCTTTGACGTCGGGCACGCTAAACGAACGCTCCATCTCCAAATAGACGCTTTCTGAGTGACCGCCTGCGACGGGAACCCTCACGGCGGTCGCACTGACCTGAACATCCGCGTCGTCCAAGATTTTCTTGGTTTCGTGGTGCAGTTTCATTTCTTCTTTCGTGAAGTCATTCTCCAGAAAGACATCACAGTGGGGCAGGCAGTTGCCATGGATGGCATGCGGATACACCTTCGGGGCATCGGCCCCTTGACGCTCTCCTTCCAGCTGATCAATGCCTGCTTGACCTGTGCCCGTGACACTCTGGTACGTACTTACGATGGCCCGGCGGATCAAAAACCTGTCGTGCAATGGCTTGAGGGCCATGACGAGTTGTATGGTCGAGCAATTGGGATTGGCGATCAGCAAGTGGTCGGCTGCAGCTTCTCCGTTGACCTCAGGAACAATCAAAGGAACGGAAGGGTCCATGCGCCATGCTGAGCTGTTGTCAATCACAGTGGTTCCTTTGTCGGTGAATGCGCGTGCCCACTGTTTGCTCACGTCTCCTCCTGCGCTGAACAGGGCAATGTCCGGCTTCCGTTCCACCGCTTCTTCAACGCTGATCACGGGGACCTCTTGGCCCTTGAAGTCGATTTTGGTGCCCAAAGACCGGCTGCTGGCGACGGGCAAGAGCTCCTTTACGGGGAATTTGCGGGCCATCAAGCCTTCGATGATGGTGCGCCCAACCAAGCCTGTGGCGCCGATAACGGCTACTGTTCGTCCGTGGGTAGAAGGTGACATGACGGGGTGTTCGGTCGAAAGTTGTGAGGTCTCCGATGCAATTGGCAGGCGCAGGACCTTGAATTGTGGGCGGCGACGGGGACAGCAGCGAAGTTAAGAGGTTGCGGAATGATGAGAACGCACGTGTGGTTTGTCGTTCGGGACACTCCCCCAACCCCTGGGGTTCTTTCTCTCCCGGCTTTGTTTTTAGGGGTGTGGTGCACGCTGTTTCCCAACATGGGTTGTGGCCAGTGGGTGCTGACGGCCATGCACCCAGACCCGACCCCTCCACTGGGTGCGCCCGAAGCAGAATACGTGGCGGTAAAGGCCATGGATACGGGCGACACCTGCGTCAGTTCTGAGGGGTGGACTTTGGAATGGAATGGGAGCTTCCGTCCTTTTATGGCGGGTTGCTGGCCCGTGGGGACGACGCTTGTTGCCCACCGTGAGGCAGACAGTGCTGCGTTTGTCTGGGGAAATGAGGTGTCGATGGGCATGGAGACCTGGCCTGCATTGGTCAACAGCGGTGGGAGCGTTGTGCTGCGCAATGCCAATGGCGAAGTCCTCGATGCCATGCCTTATTCATCGGAATCCTTGGGAGGAGGAGGCCGTCCTGTCATGAGGTCGGACGCGCAACACTGCGGCGCGTCTGTCAATCAGCACCTCTGGGAACCTGGATCAGACCCTTACTGGGACCCCCGCCCCAGCGTGGGGACAGCACATCAAGAATCCGTGTTTTCCGCTTTTGAGGAGGCACAGGCGCCAGACCGGTTGGTTCCAAGGGGGGCAGGGAGGTTGGACTGGTTCTTGGGCATGACTGTAGACCCTGCGGTTCAGGGGACTGCGGAGGCCATTGTAGGGGGTGTTCCTGCGGCTTTGCAATGGTTGACGGACTCCGTGGTACACCTTCGTTGGAATGACCGGCCAGAGGATTTGAACGCGCCCATGGCGCAAGGGATTCCGCTTTCGATTGGCCCCTTGAGCGGTTGTTTTGACAGGGAGGAAGTGGTCGATTTGAGGGCGGTTTACTGGCCCGTCCGGTCCACGGGCGATGTCGCCGTCGTCGGAGCATTGGCAGACCCTGTTTCCACAGACCCCTCCATGAACTTGGAAGCCATCGCGGTTGTAAACCGCTCAGACTGGCCGGTCGGCTTGGGGTCTTGGTCTTTTGGGGGCGGGCGTTTGCGGCGACAAACTGTGCTGCAAAAGGACAGTACGGTTTGGCTGAATTCTAAAGATTTTGACGACTGGCCAGGCATGTCCAACGCGGGAGGATCCCTGAGCCTGACTTTGCCCCAAGGCTCTGCTGCCACAGGATTGGCCTGGAGTCCCTGTGACCACGATGCCCCTGATTTTTCAGGTTCAGGGCTTCCGCTGGTGCGGTCGGGCAGCCCTGGTTCTGCATGGCAGACCGCGGGCATGCCACTGTCCCCTGCTCCAGATCCCATCGCCATCAAGGGCGTGGGTTGCAACATGTCGCCATGGGAGGAACATGACAGGATTGAGGTTTATCTCAACCGCTATGTCAACCAACTCGGCTCCATGGAGTGGAAAGTCGAAGGGCACGGGGGAGCAGTCGCAGTGGAGCATGTTCCCGAGCACCCGGATGCTGTCAGGCTTTGGTGGGAGGGGATGAGAAATGGGCTCGAAGCCGATGGAGGGGTTGGCTTGACTCTCGAACACGAGGGGGAAGCGGCCCCGCGCATTGCGGTGCAATGTCCGCAGATGTTGCCCCTCGACGATGGCCCATGCCTTCGCGTGGTTGAATTGCTGTGGAACGCAACGGAAGAAGGCGGTGAATTCGCGGAGGTGGAGAACTGCGGTTCGGAGCCACTTGATGTTTCGGGCCTCCAAGCCACGACTGAATCCCTTCCCCTTCCCTCTGATTGGCGCACTTGGGTGCCTTCTGATGTTTCACTCGTGCTGGCCCCTGGGGAAGTCGCGGCTTTTGGCCGTTGCCCAAAATGGATGGGCGCAGGGTTGCCAGAGCGGGGGCCCGCGCGCTGGTCCGCCAGCCAATGGGGACCGCTCAATGACGCAGGCGGGGTGCTCAAGATTCGGCTGCCATCTTCGTCAGCTGCCGTCATAGATGAGGTCCAGTGGGGACCGGAGTTGAAGGGACCGTGGTGGTGGACAGAAGACGGATGGGCATGGGAACGCACCGGAAAAGGCACCGCAGACTGGTCACCGGCTCCTGGTCGCGGGTCCCCTGGAGCCCCAACGATGCAAACGCGGCCTGGCGGTTGTGGTCACGTGGCGCTGCACCGCCCAAATACAGCAGAGGGATTGCCTGCGCTCGAATGGAATTTCCCCATGTCTGGGGGCACCATGGTCATCAACATGATCGCTTGGCCGTCAGGAGCATTGCTGGGCCGGACCGTCTTAAAGGACTTGCTGCCGGGGGGCAGGTGGTCATGGAGGGGAACGGTTGAGGGCGCGCACACACCTGCGCCGGGAGTCTTGCTGTGGGATTTGAAATGGTGGGCGGGCCATTGCCGTGGCCGAGATCGGTTTGTCGTTGACGTTCCGGGCCATGGATAACCTGCTCTGTAAATCCATGGAGGGCACCGTTGGTTTGCCGACATTCGAAGCATGTTCGAAGGAGCAGAGCGCGCAGTAGAATGGGCGCCGCCAGATTGGTGGTGGGCGGCTTGGTGCGCGGTTGCGGTTTCCGTTGCGGCGTTTAGACAATGGAGCCCGAAGTATTTCGTGCACCTCGGCTGGGCTTGGACTGATTTTCGGCTGTTGCTTCAGTCAAGGGGTGACTTCACCTCACCAGGGTACTCGGGTTGGATACAAAACACCATGGCAGGTCTGGCCATTTCTTTGGCCTTAAGCGGCATGCTGGATCGGGCCGGGCGGCAAGAGCTGTCGCCTGAGGGCGTTCTTCGGCTTTGGCTCTTGTGGGCAGTATTGATGTTGATGCGGTGGAGTGTAGCGCGGGTTTGGGAGGGCGTCTCTTCGGGCGAAGTCCCGGGGAGAGAATGGGCACTGAGCCACCGATACGTGCTCGAATCAACCGCTTGGCTGGTATCACCACTGGGCCTTTGCCTCACAATTTGGGGGCATGAGCCGTCAAATTTTGGCTTGTGGGCCGCTGCTGGGGTATGGGCTGGAGGCTGGGTTCTGAGGCATCGCAGGTCGTTTGAACGTATTCCGAGGTTGCGGCATCTTCCTGTTGAGGGGTTTTTCTACCTTTGCGGCCTCGAATTCCTCCCGGTCGCGGTATTGTTGCGTGTCTGGAAATGGTGAAGAATCATGGGCAAGAAGGTCAAGACCATTCTGATTTCGCAACCCAAGCCAGCTACTGAGAAGTCTCCGTACTTCGATTTGGCCAGCAAGCACAAGTTGAAAATCGATTTCCGCAGCTTCATCCACGTTGAAGGTGTAGACGGTCAGGTTTTTAGGCAGGAGCGCATTGATTTGGCAGACCACAACTGCATCATTTTTACCTCCCGAAACGCCGTTGACCACTACTTCCGCATGGCGAGCGAGTTGCGCTTCGAAGTGCCCGATTCGACCAAGTACTTCTGCATCAGTGAGTCAACTGCTCATTATTTGCAGAAATACATCGTGTACCGAAAGCGCAAGATTTTCCACGGTCAGCTGAGGTTCGCAGAATTGATGGACTCCATCAAAAAGCACAAGAAGGAGAAGTTCCTGCTCCCTTGCGCAGACATCTTGAAGCCCAGCATTCCCAAAGCGCTGGATGAGGCCGGGATTGATTTCACGAAGGCTGTGATGTACAAGACGGTGTGCAGCGATCTGTCTGATTTGTCAGATGTGAAGTACGATATGCTGGTCTTCTTCTCGCCTTCAGGCATTGAAAGCCTGTACAAGAATTTCCCCGATTTTGAGCAAGACGAGACCCGCATTGCGGTGTTTGGCCCGACCACTCGAAAAGCTGCAGAAAACCGGTCCTTGAGGATTGATGTGGGCGCCCCCAACCCCAAGGCGCCGTCCATGAGCATGGCCATCGAGAACCACATTTTAGGGAAGGACTGAGCGTTCAGGAAGCCAACAACCCGACCCCGAACTTGATGCAAGGACGGGACCGCAGTCTGAAAAGACGGGTGGTGATGGACCAGGTGTTTGCCGAGGGCCGCACCGCGAAAAGTTTCCCTATCGTTGCCCGTTTTGTAGAAACGCCTCCGGATGGCCCCGCTCCTTCGCGGGTGGCTTTTACCGTCAGCAAGCGCCGTTTCAAAAGGGCCGTGGACCGCAACCGGGTCAAGCGCTTGATGCGCGAAGCTTGGCGCCACCATCGGGCTGAATTTGAGTCGGCCATCCCGAAAGGGCACCAATGCGCCGTGGTCCTCATCTTTGTGGGGAAGGACCTGCCTGATTCGGAAACCATCCAACGCGCAATGGTCAAATTGTTGAACCGAATGGCGCAAGCCGAAACCACAACAGCATCATGAAGACTTTCCGTTCTCGCAGAGTGGCTTTGACCTTGGCACTTGTTGGTGTCACTGCGTTGGTGGGGCTCAGGGCAGCCCGACTTCCCGGGACGTACTTCGAGGTCACCAAGCACCTCGAGATCCTGACCTCTGTTTTCAAAGGGGTGCATGAATTTTACGTCGAAGAGCCCGAGCCGGGCACGCTGATGAGCGCGGCCATCGATGCGATGTTGGATGAGCTTGACCCCTACACCGTGTATTACCCAGAGTCTCGGATCGAAGATTTAAGGTTCATGAATACGGGCGAATACGGCGGCATCGGCGCACTGGTTCAGCCCATTGACGGCAAGACCACCATTATGGAGGTTTATGAGGGCTATCCCGCACAGAAGGCGGGCATTCTGCCTGGAGATGTGGTGCTTTCTGTAGGAGGACAATCCCTCGAGGGAGGGGCCAGCAACGATGATGTGGGCGAGCTGCTCAAGGGCGAATCGGGCAGCGAGGTTGAGGTGCGGATTGAACGCCCGCACGGCGGGGGCATTCTGGATTTGATGGTGGAACGGGCAAAAGTCCGCGTACCTGCAGTCACCTACTCTGGTATGCTCAACGACAGCACGGGCTACATCTATCTCGCCAAGTTCACACGCGGCTCGGCGGGTGAGGTCCGAAAGGCCCTCATGTCGCTCCGCGATTCTGCAGGGATGAAGCAGTTGGTCTTTGACCTGCGCGGCAACGGAGGGGGCTTGCTCAAGGAAAGCATAAGCATTGTCAACCTGTTCGTCCCCAAAGGGACTGAAATTGTGTCCACCCGAGGAAAAAGTGAGAATTGGAACAAGTCCTACAAAGCCCTCGGCCGGCCGACCGCGGAGGACATGCCTTTGGTGGTGTTGATCGATGGGCAGTCTGCAAGCGCTTCTGAAATTGTCAGCGGCACATTGCAGGACCTCGACCGCGCTGTCATCGTAGGCATGGAGAGTTTCGGAAAAGGACTGGTGCAACAGACCAAGGACATGGCGTTCAACACGCGGTTAAAAGTCACTGTGGCCAAGTATTACACGGCCAGTGGCAGGTGCATCCAACGCTTGGACTACGGCGGAAAACGAGATGCCCAAGGAAAGGCCCGCGCGGTGTCAGACACGTTGCTGCGCACCTTTGAAACCAAGGGTGGACGCCCGGTCATCGAGGGCAGGGGCATTCAGCCTGACATTGCCTTGGAGACGCCCTTTATGTCCACATTGCTGCAAAGGCTCCTCGACGAATACCAAGTGTTCTACTATGCGACACAGGTGGCTGCAGGTTTGGACAGCACGGATGTCCCAGACCCCGTTTCATTTGCCCTTTCAGATGCCGACTGGGACCAGTTTTTAGAGCATTTAAAGGAGGCTGAATTTGAGTACGATACGGAGAGCATGGTGGTGTTGGAGGAGTTGGGCAATGTGGTGGAGTTGGAACAATACCAAGGCGTTGCAGAAGAACCCTTGGCCGCATTGCGCTCCGCCCTTGAGCCCAATCTGGAAAGGGACCTGGGACTCTTTGAAGAAGAAATTCGCCAAACCTTGGAAGATGAGGTGGTGCTGCGGTTCCATTATGCCGCTGGAATGGTGGAGCGCAGTTTGACCAAGGACCCCACTGTTGGCCGAGCACTGGAGGTGTTTGGCGAAGAAATGACCAGCGTTTTGGGAGAGGGTGTTCCTTCTGAATCGGCCCCTACCCGCGAATGAGCAAAGTCCGCGTACCGGAAATCCCTTGGGCCTGGGCTTGGACAGCCGTGGTGTTGGTTTTTCCGTGGTCCAACGCCTTCATGAGCATCGCGACAGCTTGGCTTGGGCTGGTGACCATCAGCCATGCGCTGAACCCTTCACCCTCTGTCCGAAAAACACCTTTTAGCAAGGCATTGGGCCGCACTGGTTGGGCGCTGATGTTGCTGGTTCTGTGGTCCGGGCTGTCTGTTTTATGGGGCGGTGAGCCTCGGGCATGCCTCCATGACGTCAGGGTGAAGTTGCCCTTGGCCGTAGGGGGTTGGGCGATGGTCACCATGGCCCGGTCTTCTTTGAATCTGGAGGCTTCACAGGTGAAGTTCATGCTGAAAATGGCGGTCATTTCTGCAGGGCTGGCTACACTTTCCCTCATGGTTTGGGACATCTTGGATGGCGGACAGACTGGAGGCCGACAGTCGTCTCATTTCATATCCCACATCCGTTTTGGATTGTGGTGGGCGTTGCTGTTGCCGTGGACCGGACACCTGCTGGGCCGGCGCTGGATGTGGGGGTGTCTGATCGGTGCTGTGACGACGTGGACTTGGATGCAAGGCGCAACGGGTTTGCTGGCGGGAGTGGCCATGGCCCCATGGTGGCTCTCCGCCTTGGGCAAGAAAAAGTCAGGAATTCCTGAGGGAGTGCCGTGGCCCCCAGCGGCCACAGTCAGGCGTCACGCAGCGCTCATCGCGTTGGGGCTGGTTCCGGTTGTATTGCTTCTGATCCGGGCTTTGCCGACAGCACTGCCACAGGCTGAGGGTCTGCCGGAGCAAACGCAGGCGGGAGAAACCTATGTACACAAGACGGAGCGCAGGGTAACGGAGAATGGCCATTTTGTGTGGACCCACCTCGCATGGGGTGAGCTCAAAGCTGCGTGGGGCCAGAGGAGCGACACCCCTTACGATGAGGTTCAAGGCGCATTGGTGCGCTTCTTGACGTCAAAAGGGCTGGCCAAGGACGCCGAAGGTGTGGCAGCATTGTCCGCAGCTGAATTGGAAGCAGTGGCCAACAGGGTGACCTCAACGGTGGAGTTGGAAGGCGGGTCATGGCAGAAACGGTGGAACCGCTTCAAGTTCAACTGGGGACAGTGGTTGGACGGACATCGCTCACCCAATGCGAGCGTTTTGGCACGTGCGGTTTACATGGAAGTTGCTGTCGATGCGTGGTTTGCCTTGCCACTACTGAACAAGACAATCGGTGTTGGAGCGGGACGGGCTGGCGTGGAGATAGAGGAAGGCTTCATGCGGTCATTCCCGGACTGGCCCCCAGCAGGACGCAAACGTCCCCACAACCAATACTTGACTTTTGCCCTGGCCCTTGGGACCGTGGGCTTGGGTTTGTTGCTCTATGCCCTGTCATCGATGTGGGCTCACAGCCCGTGCCAGCCTGGTGTTGTGTTGTTGGCGTTGAGCTGCCTCACGGAAGACACATTGGAGACCCAAGCGGGCGTCACCCTCGCAGTGGTGGCCTTGGCTTTGGGTGCCTTTGTCAAGGTTGGTGAGGCCCGTCAATAAGGGCCAATACCGCAGCTCTGACTTCGTCGATAGGGACATCGAGGTGGCCATGGGTGTCGGTAGATTCAGCCTCAACCACGGCCACATGTGGCCCGATGGGCGCCCACCTTTCAGCCCAAGCAGGGGCGTTTTTGCTGTAAAGTCCGACGCCGGGAGTGCCCATGGCAGTGGCCGTATGCAAGGGTCCGGTGCTCGAGGCCACCACAGCCAAAGCGCGGGATTGTGCAGCCAACAATTGGTGGAGGTTGAAGTGCCCAAACCAGGACACCACGCCTTGAACCGCAGGCATGTGGGGGGCAAAATCCCGTCCTTCTTTCGCGGTGCCTGTAAAAGCGACCGTCATTCCGTCGCGCACCAGAGCACAAGAGAGGGCCGCAAAGCGCTCAGGGGACCAATTTCCAGCACTCCCGTGTGATCCAGGGTGCAGCAACACAGGGGGCGTTTCCAATGAAGTGAAAGCTTGTTCCACGACCTCATCTGCAGCGGGAGGTCGAAGCAGCGGGAGGTCGAAGCCGGCAGAGGACGCCTCAATTCCGAGGGGCATGAGCAACCGCAGACCATGCCAACTTTCGTGTCCACCAGAGTCTTTTCTCCCATCCCAATTGGGATGGGTCATGTGCCAAAAAGTATGACGCCTTCGCCCTGTTCCCAGCCGCATGGGTATGCCAGCGCCCACGCAAGCCTGGACCACTTCAGCATCTGGGAAGGCCAGCACGACGGCATCGTAAGCGGAACGCTTTAGAAAGTCGGCGCCTTGCCTGCGCGCATCCTTGGCCATTTCGTCGGTCCACAGGAGCACCCCGTCTGCGTGGATGGCCGCCTGAGCTACAGCTTCTGCATAAGGCCGGACCAGGAGGTCCAATTGCGCGTTTGGAAACCGGTCACGCAAAGCCTGCAGCAGGGGCAAGGTCAGGACGAGGTCTCCGAGCGCGTCTGTGCGGGCCACCAAAACCTTGCGCGGGGCAGGGACATCTTGGCGGTGAAGTGCCCTGAGCCGGGCATGTTTGCGCCATGTGGCCCAAGCGCTGAGGCGGGCAATCGTCCAGCCCGTGCGCCCGTCGAGAAAACCGCATTTGATGCAGTACGTCTTGAGCCACTGCGCGATGACCTTGAGCCCAACCAAGGCCAATGGCGTCTTGTTTCCCGATGCGTATTGGTCTTCTGCCCAGACCTTTCCAAACTTCTCGATTTGGGACAAGTGATCGGCCCTACGGGGGTAGCTGTGGTGCTCGACAACCCCTGCCAAGCGCCTTGTTTCGGTTTCTTCCTTGAATGTCGGGGACTCATGTATGGCCCCCGACCATTGTGCGGTTTCGCGGGGCCACAGGCGCACCTTTCGGTCGGGAAACCAGCCGCTGTGCCGGACCCAGTGACCGCAGTAGTTGGTCATGCGGTTGACCTCACCGGTCCTCACAAGGCCCTGAGCGTTGCGCACTCCGCCTTGGATGTGCTCTTGAATGGCTGCTGCGCATGTCGCATCCGGCGCTTCGTCGGCATCCAAGCTGAGAATCCACTGTCCTTGTGCGGCCGCGTTGGCTTTGTTTTTGGTGGCCGACCAGCCGTCCCATGCACAATGAACCACCTTGGCACCGGCTGCTTGGGCCAATGCTACCGTCGCATCGGTGCTCCCGGAATCGAACACCACGATTTCGTCGGCCCATGCCGAAACGGCGCGCAGCAACCGCGGAAGGTTGCGCTCCTCATTGAGCGTGATGACCACCACACTGAGCAGGGGTGCGCCATCAAGAGGCCGGTTAGAAGACATGGGTGTGTTGTCGTTCACGAAATAAGCGCACTTGGCCCCTTTTTGGTGAGCACTTGTCCTCAGGTGTTGAAAACAATGCCGCGGTCTGGGCCGGGGCGAAGGTAGTTTTGAGGAACCATGCGTGTACTCATACTTGGATCTGGTGGTAGGGAGCATGCCATCGGCTTGAAAATCTCAGGCAGCTCATTGTTGGACGCCACTTTCTTTGGACCGGGCAATGCCGGAACGGAAGAATTGGGCACAAACGTGCCCCTTGACCCTATGGATTTTTCAGCCGTTGCTGAATGCGTCAAAGCCAACAGGATTGACATGGTCGTGGTGGGGCCAGAAGCCCCACTTGTGGCCGGTATTGCGGATTATTTTGCAGCGGACAAGACCTTGTCCTCTGTGGCGGTCATCGGCCCATCGAAAGCAGGGGCCGCCTTGGAAGGGAGCAAAATCTTCTCCAAGGATTTTATGCACCGGCACCGCATTCCAACCGCCAAGTATGGCACTTTCAAAAAAGGAGAAGTGCGAGATGCACTCGCTTTCTTGAGGAAAATGAAGCCCCCCTATGTGGTCAAGGCCAGTGGGTTGGCTGCTGGCAAAGGGGTCATTGTGACAGAGGTGCTCAGTGAAGCAGAGGCCGCTGTGCGCTCCATGATCCGAGGCGAAGCATTTGGAAGCGCGGGCAAAGAAATTGTGATTGAGGAGTTCCTCAAAGGGGTAGAGGTGTCCATGTTCATCGTCACCGATGGCAACGCCTGGCGACTGCTCTCTCCAGCTATGGATTACAAGCGCATTGGCGATGACAACACGGGGCCGAATACGGGGGGAATGGGTGCCATCAGCCCGGTTCCCCATGTGACACCCGAGTTCATGGAAAAGGTCAAGAATCAAGTTGTGATTCCTACCATCAGAGGGCTGCAGCGCGACGGCATTCCTTACGAGGGCTTTCTCTTTTTCGGCCTGATGAAGGTGCAGGGCGACCCTTACGTGATCGAATACAACTGTCGATTGGGCGACCCTGAAACCCAGATCGTGTTGCCCTTACTCGAAACGGATTTGCTGCACCTGATGGATGGGTTGGCCAATGGCCTGTTGTCAGAAATTGACGTATCACTGTCTCCAAAGGCGGCCACAGCCGTCATACTGGCCAGCGAAGGTTACCCCGGAGCATACAAGAAAGGGGAGCGCGTTGTGTTGCCGGACCCAAAAACCATCGGCAAAGACCAGCACATCGTCCATGCGGGAACGTCTACCGTGGATGGAGAAGTGGTCACCTCAGGTGGCCGCGTGATGGCCTGCGTGGGAACGGGTGCGGATGTGAAACAGGCTGCAGAAAAGGCGTATGCCCTTGCAGAAGCTGTTCAATTCAAAGGCAAGACGTTCCGTTCCGATATCGGAACGGTCGCGTGATTCTAAAAGCTGGACTTCAAATGATGCCGCCGTCCCGGCGCGCAGCAGCAGTGAACTTACTCTGCTTGCGGAGCCACAGGGCAATGCCGGTCACGATCAGCAGCACCACGGCCGAATTGATGGGGTTGCTCACGGGGATCAGCAGCGTTTCGAAAGTCCATTCTACGAACTTGGCCACGGGGGTAAGGAGCTCCTGTAGGTTCATGGGTGCGGTTTGCTGTCACAAAAATAGGCACCTTTCGGTATGCTGAGCATTCTGAATTCGAATCAACCGGTGGCTTGGGCATTCGTGCCCTTTTCCGGTGTGGTTTTATTCCTGGGATCTTGTGCTTTGGACCTCGCAGGACTGGATTCGTGGCCCGCACTGTTGGCCATCTCTTTGGCGGCATGGCTGATACACCGCATTCATTCGGATTCGGGAATGCGCACCCGACCAGGGAGCGTTCCAAGTTGGGTTTGGGTGCTGCTCGCAACCCCCATGATTGGCACGGTTTCAGACTGGACATGGTGGGCCTTTCCCTGCTTCTTTCAAGGCATGCGTCACGTGATGTCCTTGCGCGATGGCGATCTGCGTCCAGGTGCGTTTATGTTCATCGCAATGTGGTGGTGCGCAGGAGTGCTGGTGGATGCTTCTTTGTGGCCATTGCTTCCTTGCTTGTTGGCGTCGTTGTTGTTGGTGAGGCCGCCGGGAGGGGAAGAATTGGTGGCTGCAGTTCTGGGGCTGGCCGCTCCAGTGTTGCTTACGGGTGCAGTCGTTTGGTTGTTCGAGGGAGGACTCAGGATGTTTTGGGGGTGGTGGCCTGCATCCGATCCAGCGATGATGGGTGCTGCAATTTGGTTGGCCCTGCCTACGGTATTGGGGTGTGTTTTTAGACAACAGTCTTTGGTCCGGGCGACAGCACAGCAGCGGTTTGCGCGGCAGTTGACACAGTGGGCGGGCTTGCTCGGGATAGTGGTCGTGGGGGTATTTGAAGGAGTAGCCTGGTCAACGAATCAAACCCATTCCCCCGTTTTATCGGCGTTTCCAGGGGCTATGGCCTTCTTGGCGGCGTGGAGTTGGCCGTGGCTGATGCCGCCTCGAAGGCGCTGGACAACCATGGCCCCTGTGGTCTTCATTGTGCTCTCTGCGGGTCTCTTGGCCATCCGGTTTTCACATACAGTGTAACCTCTGACGCTTCTCGGGCGTATGTGCCCACATGAAGTTCGCTTTCCTCTCATTTTTGATGGTACCGGCCATCGTTTTGTTTGCACAACCAGCCAATGGCAATGCGGTGGGTGATCCCGTCGCTTCCGTCCAGTCTGGGGGTTGGTTTGAAATCACCACTTGGGATTGTGCATGCATTCCTGGAGCAGCAAACGATGTTTCCGTGCAAGGAGGGCATTCCGTGGCCTTGAATGCAGGCGACACTGCCCGCGCTCAAAGTGTGGCTGTAGCGGAAGCTGCTGTGCTGGGCCTTGTGACGGGTTCAAGGCTGGAACTTTCGGCTTCACTCGCTGCGCTGGGTGAGATTTCAGGAGCAGGAGTGGTGGCATTGGTGGGCGAAGGGGACCATGTTTGTGGACCGGCGAAACTGGAGCGCTTGGAGTGCGGAGCAGCAGCTGTCAGTTTGACCGACACGGTCATTGTAACCAGCCAGCTGGACTTGATGTCCGCAGATTTGAACACCGACGGTATGTTGGTGCTGGAAGGCATTTCAGGCATCACCAATGCAACGGGCACCATCACAGGAAATGTTGTGCGCCGCTATGCTATGGAAAAGGAAAGTCCGTACAACTTCCACATCGGCGCAGGGTTGCAAGGCGCGAATGCCGGCCAGTTGTTGGATATGCCCGGAGCCGTATACCTCAAGGAATGGCAGGAACCATCGGCCGGATACTTGACCTTGGTGGGCTCTGATGTGATGAACTTAGCAGCGGGTCTCAATTTCAAGTTGTCCGCTGGGTCCCACCAATTTCAGCTTACCGGAGGCTCCGTGTTGGATACAGTGGTTGATTTGACCAAGGCATCCGACAGCAATTGGGCCGGTTGGAACCTGATTTGCAACCCCATGACAGGGTTTGCCGACATCAATGCGGTCGCTGTATCAGGTGCAGGGTCGTTGGGCGCTACCTACGAGTGGGTGGACAGCCTGAATACCTACAGTGTGCAGGTGGCTGGAATTGGCACCTTTGGAAATGCAGGAATTGTCGCTCCAGGCAGGGGTTTTTGGACCATCGCCGACACAAGCAGCACCTTGCATTTCGGTCCAGAAGTGTTGGTGGACAAGGGAGAATGGCAAGCCCAACATGAGCGCACTACCGGACAGGTTTTGGGATTCCAGTTGGACGTTGAGGACCGCGTGGACCAATGTTTGATTGAGTTTGGAACAGGTTCGGCCAGTTATGATCGCATGGAGGACGCCGAGTTCTTGCCTTCCGGTTTCCGGGGCAGGAACCACTTGGACATCTATTCAATGAGCGACGATCAGGTGTCATTGGCGGTGAACCGCACCCATGGAGAAGAACAGGTGATGCCCATTTGGGTCAAAGGCCTGAGTGGAGATTCAGTCACCATCCGGGCGACGTCCTTGCCCGAAAACCGCTGCCTCATCTTGGAAGATGTCCTGACGGGGTGGTCTGGTGCCGTTGATGCGGACCTGGAGTACACTTTTTACGTGGGCACATTTAACGACGAGCACCGGTTCAATTTGAGCCTTGGCGGCTCAGTGGAGGTGTCTTCGACAGAGGCTGCCTGCGCCAGCGCATTGGACGGAACGGTGGTGGTCACAGGACCGGAACAGACCGTCGGATATGCATTGCACGATGCCAATGGCCAGGCCGTGGGCACTTTTACCGCAGATTCAGTGGGCGGCACCTTCTATGATGTGGGCGCCGGAGTCTACACTGTGACCGCCATCACGGAGGGTTGCATGGACCTGTCACGGACCGTGGAAGTCGGGGCGGACAGCGCGGGCATTGGCAATTTCAACGTAGACGCCATGCTGGACCACATCGGTTGTTACGACGACCATGGTGGCGTGACCCTCGACATCGAAGGCGGACAGGAACCCTACACTGTGGCTTGGTCCCACGGGGCCACAGGGGTGGCCATCGAAGTGGCTGCTGCAGGGACATTGGAAGCGGTCATCACCGATGGTGCCGGTTGTTCTGATACGGCCAGTGTGGAGGTGCTTCAAGCGCCGCAGGTTCAAGCGGGCATCGCAGTGGACCAAGCGGTGGTGACCCTCATCGATGGCGAAGCAGAAGTGTACTTTGACAACACCAGTACAGGAGCAGATGCCTACCAATGGAATTTTGGAGAAGGCGGCACAAGTTCTTCTGAGAACCCCATTTACGCCTATGCTGCAGCTGGATCCTACACCGTCGGCCTGAACGCCTGGAACGACTACTGCTCCGACACCTACCAAATGGTGGTGACGGTAGAAACGGTGAGTTCTGTAGGCCACACGGCAACGGAACTGGAGGTGGCCATGGAGCGGACCATGAGGGGCTGGGAAATCACCCATCCACGGGAGGCTTTTGAAGTGGAAGTTTTCGACCTCACGGGCCGCATCGTCCACAGGGCAAGTGGTTTGCCAGGCGACCCTGTCGTGCTCGAACCCGCGCAAATGCCATTGGTAGCACTGGTTCACTGGAGGGGAAGCCAAACCGGTCAGCAAAAAACTTGGAGGTTGGGCCGATAATTGGAAGTCGGAATACCGCGCGTATTCCCGAACTTCGCTGACGTGAAAGTCGGCGTCATCACCTTCCCCGGGTCCAATTGCGACCATGATATGGAACATGCCCTTGGCACGGAACTCGGTTTCCCTGTTGAGCGGCTCTGGCACAAGGACCGCGACCTCAAAGGGGTGGACCTTGTCGTCTTGCCCGGTGGCTTCAGCTACGGAGATTACCTCCGGAGTGGAGCCATCGCGCGATTCTCCCCCATCATGGAGGAGGTCGTGGCCCACGCCAAGCGCGGTGGCCGCGTGCTGGGCGTTTGCAACGGTTTTCAAATCCTGTGTGAAGCAGGCCTGCTTCCCGGAGCACTCAGGCACAATGACAACCGCAAGTTTATCTGCCGCAATGTGTTGTTGAGGCCAGAATCACTCATGGCACCCATGACGGCCAAGCTGCCTGACGGACGGCCTTTGTGCATCCCCATTGCCCATGGTGAAGGCAATTACACCATCGACGACGCGGGACTTGATGCCATCGAGGATGGCGACCAGATTTTGTTCCGCTACTGCGGACCCGAAGGTGAGATTGGGGACGAATTCAACCCCAATGGATCGGTGGACCACATCGCCGGGGTCTGCAATGCCGAAGGCAACGTCTTTGGCATGATGCCGCACCCCGAACGCGCTTGCAGCGAGGACCTTGGCAACACCGACGGCCGCGCCATGTTGGAGGCCCTTGCGGCAGCCGTGGAAGCGGTCTGACCTCCTGCGCCCACACATTTTTCATGCCGATTTTCGACGGCGTGTGGAACATGAAAGGTTTAAGTTTGTTGCTATAGTCCCCGGAAATGACCGGGAAAGCCATGGCCGATCAGCACCCCCCCTTCAAACCAGGACCCCTTTTGGGTCAAATCCAGGAGCCCCATGATCTCAGGGCAAAATTTGGTGTGGAGGATTTGCCACAAGTCTGCGATGAACTCAGGCAATACATTGTGGATGTGGTCAGCGAAAAAGGCGGCCACTTTGGGGCAAGCCTCGGCGTGGTCGAATTGACAGTCGCCTTGCACTATGTCTTCAACACGCCCGAAGACCAAGTGGTGTGGGACGTTGGTCACCAGGCATATGGCCACAAAATCTTGACCGGACGGCGAGAGCAATTTCACACCAACCGAATTCACAAGGGACTCAGCGGATTTCCAAAGCGCAACGAAAGCCCTTACGACACCTTTGGAGTGGGACACAGTTCCACCAGCATCAGCGCCGCATTGGGCATGTCCGTGGCCAACAAAATCAAAGGGGATTTGCGACAGCACATTGCCGTCATTGGTGACGGTGCCATGACAGCGGGTCTCGCCTTCGAAGGACTCAACCACGGTGGATGGCAAGACAACAACATGATTGTGGTCCTCAACGACAATTGCATGTCGATTGACCCCAATGTGGGTGCCCTCAAGGATTACCTCACGGACATCACAACTTCTCACACCTACAACCGCGTCAAGGACGAGGTGTGGCAGTTGTTGGGCAAGGTGTCCAAATTTGGCCCAGATGCACAGACCATCGCGTCCAAAGTGAGCGACATGGTCAAGGGTTCGCTGTTGCAGCAATCCAACATGTTTGAGTCCTTGAACTTCCGCTACTTCGGCCCTATCGACGGCCATGATGTGGAACAGGTAGAGCACGTGCTGCGCGACCTCAAGGACATCCCCGGTCCCAAGTTGTTGCACCTGCTCACCAAAAAAGGCAAGGGATACGCTCCTGCTGAAGCGGGCAGTCCCACCAAATGGCACGCGCCCGGCCTCTTCAACAAAGAGACCGGTGAAATCATCAAGGTGGTGCCCAAGTCGCCGGAGCCCCCGAAGTACCAAGATGTCTTTGGGCACACCATCATTGAGCTCGCGGAAAAGGACGAGCGCATTGTTGGCGTAACGCCGGCGATGCCCACCGGGTGTTCTCTGAAGTTCATGATGGAAGCCATGCCCGATCGCGCCTTTGATGTGGGCATCGCAGAGCAGCATGCCGTCACATTTTCGGCAGGCATGGCCACCCAGGGCATGGTGCCGTTCTGCAACATCTACAGCTCATTTATGCAGCGGGCGTACGACCAAGTCGTGCACGATGTAGCGCTGCAAAACCTGCATGTCGTGTTCTGTCTGGACCGCGGTGGCATGGCAGGTGCCGATGGACCGACCCACCACGGTGTTTTCGACCTCGCTTACATGCGTTGCATCCCCAACATGATCGTTTCGGCGCCCATGAACGAGGAGGAGCTGCGCAATTTGATGTACACCGCTTCGGCCGACGACCACGGCCCATTCAGCATCCGCTATCCCCGGGGCAAAGGCGTGATGACCGAGTGGAAGACCCCCTTGCGCAAAGTGAAAGTGGGTACGGGTCGGCGCGTCCGCAATGGTGAGGACGTCGCCATTCTGGGCATTGGCCATCTCGGCAACCATGCATTGAAGGCCGCAGAGCAGCTGGAAGCAGACGGGGTCTCAGCCGCCATGTACGACATGCGGTTTGTCAAACCGCTGGACGAAACCCTGCTGCACGAAGTGTTCGGGAAATTCGACAAGGTCATTACCGTGGAAGATGGGTGTATCCAAGGCGGCATGGGAAGTGCCGTGCTTGAATTCGCCGCAGACCAAGGATACATGGCCCGCATTGTAAGGCTGGGCGTCCCAGACCAATGGATCGAGCACGGCACGCAATCCGAGCTGTATTCCGAATGTGGGTACAACGTGGATGACATCGCGGCCAGTGCGCGCAAGTTGGTTGGGGTGGCGCGCAGCGGTGCCCAAAAGGCGGGCTGAATCCCGCTGTCATTCCACAGGTCTTCCGACCTTCGTCTCATGGAAGATGCCATTCGGAACCGCGTAGAAGAAAGTGGGCTTGTACAGCTCGACCTTTCCGCCTTGCTGTCCAGCAGGCCGTTGCGCGACATCGACATCGCCCCCCAGTTGTGGCAGGGCTTGGCCATTCGCGAACAGGAGTTCCGCACATGGTTGAAGGCATTGGACTGCACCGTTTATGATGGAGCAGACGTGGCCATCCACTGCAGCGCTGATGCGATCGTACCGGAATGGGTGTGGATGTTGGTGACGGCTTCACTGCAAGGCCATGCGCGCAGTGTGCACGTTTGCGCGCCGCAACACCTCAAGGCGGCCGTTTTGGCCCGTATCGCAGAAGAGCTCGACCCCGAGGAGTACCGTGGTCAGCGGGTGGTGGTGAAAGGCTGTGGGCTCGATGCTGGAGCAGGACCCGCCGTCCGCTTGGTCGAGCGTCTGCAACCTGTGGTCAAGTCCCTGATGTTCGGTGAGCCATGCAGCACCGTTCCCGTGTACAAGTCGCGCTGAGAAGCGGAGTAAATCAGAGCGGTTCCTCGGATTCCCCGAGGTAATTTGGCAGAGCCATGTTGACCGCTGAATCCGAAAAGAAGCTCTTCCTGATTGATGCCTTTGCCCTGATTTTCCGGGCATACTATGCCTTCATCCGCAATCCCCGCATCAACAGCAAGGGCGCCAACACCAGTGCTGTTTTCGGTTTCACAACCGCGATGCTCGACATCCTGAAAAACGAGAAGCCGACCCACTTGGCCATCGTATTTGACCCGCCAGGCCCGACATTCCGGCACGAGACGTTTCCCGAATACAAGGCCAACCGGGACGAAACGCCCGAAGACATACGCGCGAGCATTCCCCATGTGTATGCCATGGCAGAGGCCATGCGCATTCCCACCATCACCGAGCCGGGCTTTGAGGCCGACGACATGATCGGCTATCTGTCGGTGCTGGCGGAGAAAGAGGGTTTCGATGTCTACATGATGACCCCCGACAAGGACTATGCCCAACTGGTGACCGAGAAGGTGCGCATGTACCGGCCAGGCCGGCAGGGGAATCCTGCACAGGTGTGGGGCCCAGCAGAAGTTTGCGAGCGGTTTGGCATTGAGGATCCGATGCAGGTGATCGACCTGTTGGGCTTGATGGGCGACTCTGCAGACAACATTCCTGGAGTGCCCGGAATCGGTCCCAAAACGGCCGCCAAGTTGCTCAGCAAATACGGGTCCATGGAGACCTTGTTGGACTCCACTGCAGAGCTCAAAGGCAAGCAAAAAGAAAACCTGGAGAATTTTCGGGAGCAGGCCCTCCTGTCCAAGCACCTGGCCACCATCGTTACAGACATCGACTACACGCCAGATTTCGAGGACATGGCCGTTGAGGGTCCAGATGCCGAGAAATTGAACCCCCTGTTTGAAGAGCTGGAGTTCCGCACGCTGGCGCGGCGCATTTTGGGCAATGCTGCCGGAGCAGGCCCCGCAGGTGAAGCCACCAAGTCTGCCCCACAGTCTGCTCAGGACGATGGTGGAGGGCAAATGGGTCTGTTTGGTGGAGGCGGCGCTGGTGATCAGGCAGGTCAGGCGGGCGATGGTTTGGAGCAGTTTGACGCCGAGGCGGTGGACTACCGGTTGGCCGATACCGCGGATCAACGCGCCGAGTTGCTGGCAGAATTGTCTGCGGCAAAACGTTTCGCATTTGACACCGAGACCACCGGATTGGACGCAAGGACTGCCCGAATCGTGGGCATGAGCTTTTCGACCAAACCCCGAACTGCCTGGTACGTGCCCGTTCCGCTGGGTGATCTGGCACAGCCACAACGGGAAGACCAAGAGGTGGCCGCCCTGATGTCAGAGTTTGCGCCGGTACTCGAGGATGGATCCAAGCAGTTGATTGCCCAAAACTGGAAGTACGACCTCAAGATCATGCGGGGGGCAGGAGCATCAGTGGGCTGCCAAGTGTTCGACACGATGCTCGCCCACTATGTGCTGCAGCCGGACCTCAAGCACGGCATGGACTACCTCGCCGAGGTTGAGCTTGGATACAAGACCATCCCCATCACAGACCTCTTGGGCAAAAAGGGCAAGAACCAGAAGACCATGGCGGACATCCCGCCAGAACAAGTCTGCAACTACGCCTGTGAAGACGCCGACATTACCCTGAGGTTGGCCGACGTTTTTGAGCAGAAACTGGGCGAGGATTCCCCTGAGCGGCGCATTTTGGACACCATTGAGATGCCTTTGGTTCCAGTGTTGGCCGACATGGAAATGGAGGGCGTACGCCTGGATACAAACGCCCTCAACGCTATGGCAGAAGGGCTGCAGGAAGACCTCCGCAAGCTGACAGACTCGATTCAAGCCCATGCGGGGGTGCCATTTTCAATAGACTCACCCCGCCAATTGGGCGAGGTCTTGTTTGATCACCTCGCCATTGCTGAGAAGGCCAAGAAGACCAAGACCGGGCAGTACGCCACGGGGGAGGATGTCCTTCAAAAACTCGCAAACAACCATCCCATTGTGGGGGAGGTGTTGGAATACCGACAGTTGAACAAGTTGCTGTCGACCTACGTTCGTCCGTTGCCCGAGTTGGTGGACGACGAGACTGGGCGTGTCCATACACAATACATGCAGGCCGTGGCGGCCACGGGACGGCTGAGCAGCACGCAGCCCAACTTGCAGAACATCCCCATTCGGACGGCCCGCGGCCGTGAAATTCGAAAGGCCTTTGTTCCGCGCGACGCAGACCACATTTTGATGGCTGCCGACTACAGTCAGGTGGAGTTGCGCATCGTGGCGGCCTTGAGTGGCGACCGGGGTTTGTGCCAAGCGTTCAACGAAGGCGCGGACATTCACACGGCCACGGCTGCCAAGGTATTCGGCATCGATCCCGACGCCGTGGATCGGGGCCAAAGGAGCCAGGCCAAGGCGGTCAACTTTGGCATTCTCTATGGTCAAGGGGCCTTTGGGTTGGCAGAGACCTTGAAGATTCCGCGCCGCGAGGCCAAGGCCATCATCGAAGCCTACTTCTCCGAGTTTGCAGACCTCAAGGCATACCAAACAGAAGTTGTGGAGCGGGCAAAGGAAGTGGGCTATGTCGAGACCGTATTGGGCCGCAAGCGTTGGCTTCCTGACATCACTTCTGCCAATGCGGTGGTCCGGGGGTTTGCCGAGCGCAATGCCATCAATGCCCCCATTCAAGGGTCGGCCGCCGACATCATCAAAGTGGCCATGGTCCGCATTCAGGAAGCACTCAAATCAGCCTCCCTCGATGCACGCATGATCTTGCAGGTACACGATGAATTGGTGTTCGACGTTCCCAAAAGTGAGGTCGAAGCCGTGACCGCCTTGGTCCGCCAACACATGGAGGGTGCCGTGGAATTGGCGGTTCCGCTGGAAGTTGAAGTGGAAACTGGCGCCCATTGGTTGGAGGCACATTGACCATTGGCCCATCATCCGACGTATTTCATCGGTTCATTCTGACGCAGCTTTTACTGCAGTGCTGACAGCATTCACCCCCAAGAGAGGATAACTTTCGAAACAGGCAATCGGCGCTCGCCGAACCCGATTCAACTTGCCTCTACAACCCGCTTGGATTTTCCATGAAACTCAAAAACGACCGATTCACGCTTTCCTTGTCCTTGGGGACATGGACCGCACTTCCCCTGATGTTGTTCTTCGTCGGCTGCGGCGAAGCTCCAGACTCCGGTGCTTCCGATGAAGCAAAGGCCAACAGTGAACAACCCATGGACCAGGAGGGCATGATGCCCGCCCGCCGTCAAAAGGCCTTCAAGCAAATCTTCCATGCGGTGCCCTCGCCCATCGAGACAGCCATGCTGTTGGAGCGCAGCGGGATCCGGTTTGATTCCGGGGCCTTGCACGCTTTGGACAATGCTGCAGGTTACACCACTACCGAGTTGCAGTCCGTCAACCTGGGCATTTACGCGGGTGACTTGAGCTACTCTGTGATCTTCAATCAAAACCAGCAGTCTGTCGACTACCTCAATACGTGCCGCCGACTCTGCGACGGTCTTGGAGTGGGTGACATCATTAACGCCAGTCTCATTGCTCGGGCAGACAACAACCGCGACATCCGCGATTCACTGGTGGACATCGTCACAGACACGTTTTACTCGCTCAATGCCCGCTTCCGCGAGAACGGCATGGAGGAGGTCAGTGGCTTGATGGCAGCAGGGGGTTGGATCGAAGGTGTTTACCTCGGGACACGGAGCCTCAACACTTCAACAGATGACTTGAAGTTGCGCATTGCAGAACAGAAGATGACCCTGGAAAACCTGATGGGACTGCTCAGAAGCTATGCTCCTACCCCCGCCCTGCAGGGAATGATGGAGGCCTTGGCCCCCGTAGAGTCCGCTTTCGCAGGTGTCACGATCACAGAAAATGCCGCAGCGGCCACCGCTGCTGAAGACGGCATGGTGGTCATCAGCGGCGGACCAGAAGTCCAATACGACCAGGCCACCCTGGACGCGATTTCTGAAACAATTGCTGCCGTTCGTAACCAATACGCAAAGTGAACGTAACCCATAGCGCCATGACTGCGATTAAAACAATCCCTCTAGCTGCCCTCGCCCTGGTGATGATGTTCACCGTGGCCGATGCTACAGCCCAATGCCGGACTTTCACCAAGAAGCGCTGTCTTCCTGCGTTGGAGGATTACGTGCAGAATGACAACTACAACACCGCGGTTCTGATCCCCGGTGATGAAGCTGAACTCGAACTGACATTTTTTGGAGACCGCGCCTACCGCCTTTTGGTGTGCGGACACCCAGTGCTCGGTGACCTGACTTTCCAAGTATTGGACAGCAGGGGCAACGGCATCTATGACAGTTCAGACAAGGAAAAGGACCACTTCGACTTTAGGGTTGCCAATACCCAACAGATGACGATTCGGGTTCAAGTCCCTGCGACAGATGCTGTGATCCAACACGAAGGTTGTGTCAGCATCATGGTCGGCTCCAAGGGCTGACAGAAGCACACCCCATCCCTCTTCAAAACGTCCGCCCGGCCATACCGGTGCGGGCGTTTTGCTGTTACGCCTCTTGGCGGGCAAGAAAGTCCACGACAGCTGCATCAAAAGCCTGGGGCTGTTCAGCATGCAACCAGTGGCCTGCTTCGAGGGCCTGCGTCTGCAAATGCACGAAGTGGTTTTTCATGGCCTCCATTCCCCTGCCTACCACATAGTCTGACCGCGTTCCATAAATGCCCATTGCAGGCACCGCAATTTCACCGAGAGGACGGTGACCGGTCATGTCGGCCAGGTGCCGTCGGAGCACCGGCAAATTGAACCTCCAAGCAAAACGCTTGGATTCATCGCGATACAGGCCCTTTAACAGGAACTGACGCACGCCGGGCTCAGGGACATTTTTGGCGAGGGCAGCGTCGACCTCACCACGTCGATCAAAAGCGTCCAGGTCCAAAGCGGCAAGGGCATCGAACAGCGGCAGGTGGTGGGGTGGATAGGCCACGGGCGCCATGTCGGCAATGATCAGGCTGCGGCACCTTTCTGGATAGCGGTCTGCGAAATACATCACGGTTTTTCCGCCCATGCTGTGTCCAAGCAAGTCCGTCTTCTCCACGCCCAAAGCATCCAAGGTATCGAGCAAGTCAAGGACCATATCGGAGTAGCTGTGGTTCGGATGATGAGGACTGCGGCCGTGGTTGCGCTGGTCTATCAGAATCACCGGCCTGTCGGCCGCCCATTGAAGCCCCAAGGTTTGCCAGTTGTCCGAGGACCCAAGCAGTCCATGCAAAATCACCAGCGGCGTCAGGGTCCCGTTGATGGGGTGCGCTCCCAAAACGCGATGAAACAGTTCCATTAGGCGGGGCGGAGTTGGGCTTTGTATTGGCCCACAGCGTTTTGCAGCCCCACATACAAGGCATCGCTGATCAACGCATGGCCTATGCTGACCTCGTGAAGCGGCTGCACATGTTGGGCGAAGTGGGCGAGGTTGTCGAGATCGAGGTCGTGTCCGGCATTGATGCCAAGCCCGATGCCCGCAGCAAATTCGCCCGCATCGGCAAAGGGTTGAATGGCGCCTGCTGGGTCTTGGGGAAACGCTTCAGCATAGGGGCCGGTGTACAATTCGATGCGGTCAGCACCCACATCAGCAGCCCCTTGAATGAGGTTGTGGTCAGTGGAAATAAACAGGCTGGTTCGAATGCCGGCACCCTTGAACTTTGCCAGGACTTGACCCAGCATTTCCGCATGGGTGCGGGTATCCCAACCTTGATTTGAAGTGAGGATGCCAGGAGGGTCAGGTACCAAAGTCACCTGATCGGGCCGGACCTCCAGTACCAAGTCCACAAATTCTGGGGAGGGGTATCCTTCGATATTGAACTCTGTGGTGATGATGGCCTTGAGCTTCCGAACATCCTCAAAGGTGATGTGACGCCCGTCAGGGCGAGGGTGCACAGTGATGCCGTCCGCGCCCCACTGCTGTATGCGCACTGCAGCAGCGACGGGGCAAGGCCGTTCAGCCCCACGCGCATTGCGCAGTGTGGCGATTTTATTGACGTTGACGCTGAGCTGCGTTGGGAAAGTTTCCATGTACCTAATAGGGTTGTGCCCTTACTGACGGCTAATTTCGCAAAGTCCCCCTTTGTGGGAGTAAGAAAGTCCATGCACGCAAAAAGCATCATCAACGACGAACTGATCGCGCTCAATCCAGGTGACACCTTGGAGAAAGCCTTGCGCGCCATGGATGAATTCAAAGTGGAGCACCTGCCGGTGGCCGCTGAAGGCCGCTATCTCGGGCTTGTTGCTGAGCAGCACCTCTTGGACAAAGAGGGCGAAGCGGTGTTTTTGACCAATGTGCAATTGATGCCCCTCATGGTCGCACCGGGCCAGCATTTCCTAGAGGTGGTCGACGTGCTCTGCGAAGCAGACGTCAGCGTTGTGCCAGTGGTAGAGGATGGAATGTTGTTGGGGTGCACGGACAGGGCCCACTTGTGGCGGGCTTTTCACAGCAGTTTGACCCCCTACAGCGAAGGGAGCATCTTGACGTTGGAAATGCCCTGGAAAGACTACAGCTTGGCGCAAGTGTCACACAGGGTAGAATCAGAAGGGGTCAAGATCCTTCAGGTCCTCGTTAGTGACGGACATCTTGCGGAGAACGCAGAAGTGGCACTGAGGTTGTCAACCCGAGACATCGAGGGTTTGATCGACGGTCTGCGCAGGCACGGATATGAGGTCCGCGCTTTCTATAGGGCCGAAGAATACGCCGAGGAGATGAAGCACCGAATGGAGGCGTTTAGGCGGTACATGAACATCTGACCCATGGACCCTAACGCCCCCATTCAATCCCTGTTGTTGCACGGCACGATGATTGCCGAGGCCGACATTCCTGCATATCGGGATGTTCTGCAGGTATTGCGCAATGCCGAGGTCAACTTGGCATTCACTGCCGCTTTTCAAGGGGCGCTTTCCGAAATGGACCTGAGCGGTGCCCAGGACGTGACCTGCGAACTGGACAGCGCAGAAGGGTTCGACATGGTGCTGACATTTGGCGGCGACGGAACAGTGTTGGGGACAGCGGGCAAGCTCGCCGGTCGTCCGATCCCGGTTCTGGGAATCAACACCGGGCGGCTGGGGTTCCTTTCCCACTTGCCCATGCCGGAAGCGGCCCGCGCACTGCCGGGCATTTTGGCGGGGGGCTACAAGGTGGAACAGCGGGCGATGCTCGAGGTGGATTTCCCCAATGCAGAGTTGGGCTCCAACCTGCGTGCCCTGAATGAAATCACGGTGCACCGCCGGGATGTAGCCAGCATGATTCGGGTCTCAGTGAGCCGCAACGGGGTGTTCATCAACCGGTATTGGTCTGATGGCCTCATCGTCTCTACGCCTACGGGATCAACGGCATATTCGCTGAGCTGCGGGGGCCCCATCATTCACCCGGACAGCAACGCCATCGTCTTGAACCCCATTGCTCCTCACAACCTGTACGACAGGCCAGTGGTCATTCCTTTGGAAGGCACATTGGAAATCGAAGCAGATGGACGCGACGACCACCTGATGCTCACAATGGATACCCGCTCGTACAAAGTGGCGGCCCCCGCCAAGTTTGTGGTCCGTCCTGCTGAGCGCCCCTTCCTGTTGGTGCAGCTGCCGGGGGTGGATTTCATCGAAACAGTGCGCCGCAAACTGCACCTTGGACTGGATGCCCGCGAAGGCCATTCTATGGACGGGGGGCAAGAAACCGGGGGCAACCTGCGTTAGACCAGCGTCTTTCAACCATGATGTCCCGTCCGCTTTTTACGCTCTTTCTGGTGCTCCTTACTGGGATAGGTGTGGCCCATGGCCAGCGCAAATTCGAAACCAGTAAAACCTTGGGTTTGACGGTGGGCACAGGCTATTACCTCGGTGAGCTCAACCCAACAGGCCACTTCCAAGGGCGCATGCAGCCAGGATTTGGTGGTTTTTTGAGGTTCAATGTGAACCGCCGCATTGCAGTGAGGGCCAGCTTGAACAGGACCCGCCTTTTGTACTACGATTCTGATTCCAAAGACCCTTGGATCGCCAATCGGAACTTGCATTTTCGCAATGCCATCACCGAAGGTGCGGTTGTCGCCGAGTTCAACTACACGCGTTATCAAATTGGCAATACCAAGGACCGCTTCACCGGATACTTGTTTGCGGGTCTTTCGCTGTACAGCCACATGCCCGAGGCGCAGATTGGAGACGTTTGGTACGAGCTTCAACCCCTCGGAACGGAGGGTCAGAGCCTCAATTCAGGGGAGGGACGTTATGCGACCACGGGGTTTGCAGTTCCTTTTGGCATCGGTTTCAAGTTGAATCTGGGTCATTTCTCAGCATTGAACTTCGAGTGGGGGATGCGCCGCACTTGGACCGACCATTTGGATGACGTAGCGGGTTATTACGCGAGCACTGCAGTTTTGGAGGATGAAGCAGGGCCACTTGCCGAGGAACTGAGTGTATCGCGCATCGAAAAGGAAGGTGACCTCGATGATCCAGTGGGGCAAATGAGGGGGTTCAATGACTTGGATGACCGGTTTGCTGCGATGACCGTGTCGTTCACTTTTCGAATCGACAAGTCTCCCACCACCTGCTGGGACCGTTGATCTTCTGTCCAATTAGGTGAAAAACTCCCAATCTCGGAGCAGAATGCGGTGGCTACCTTGCATGACAATGCGCTGGTAACCACATTCGCCGCCGCTATTGCGATTCACGCAAACCAACATGGTTGAGCTTACACCACCATCACACCATCTTCCGCGCCATGTGGCGGTTATTATGGATGGCAATGGCCGTTGGGCCAGAGAGCGCGGGCAGGACCGGGTATTCGGCCATGCCAGCGGTGTGGAGAGTGTCAGGTCCGCAGTGCGGGCAGCAGGCGAGCTCGGTGTTGAATACCTCACCTTGTACGCTTTTAGCACAGAGAATTGGTCCCGGCCCCAAGAGGAGATCAATGCCCTGATGGAGTTGTTGGTCAAAAGCCTTGCCGGCGAAGTCTCAGAGCTGATTCGAAAAGGGGTGAGGCTGCGCTCAACGGGAGACATTTCAGCATTGCCTGAAGCCTGTATTGCCGGATTGCGGGATGTCGAGGAGCAGACCGCCCACTGTGACGGACTCAACTTGATTTTGGCGTTGAGCTACAGTGGACGTTGGGAATTGACAGAGGCTGTCCGGCGGATTGTACGTTCAGGGACGCCGGCAGAAGACATCGATGAGGACACCATCCGGCACCATTTGAGCATGCCCGACGTGCCGGATCCGGAGCTGCTCATCCGCACCAGTGGAGAGCAACGGCTGAGCAATTTTTTGCTCTGGCAATTGGCCTACTCGGAGTTGCATTTTACACCGGTCATGTGGCCTGATTTTAGAGAAGACCACTTCAAGGCGGCCATTTTGGAATTCAGAGGCCGTGAGCGTCGATTTGGCCGAACAGGAGAACAAATTTCAAGCGTCGCGCACGACATCAACCAGGGAATCACGAAGGAGGAATGAGGACGTATTTCACCGCGCTATTCGCAACGCTGATGGCCTTGGCCATTCCTGCTGTCACCTGGGCCCAGCCGGGCTCAGACGCCCTGGACTTAGCGGTCCCCAGCGACTATAGGATAGCCGGCATCACTGTGTTGGGCGCTGAATACACCGATGTTCAGGCGGTGAAGCTGTTCAGCGGCTTGCAGGTCGGCGACGAAGTCATCATTCCAGGCGAGCGCCTGGCAGCAGCCGTAAAAAACCTTTGGGACCAACGGCTGTTCAGCGATGTCTCCATAGAGCTTGCTGAACGCAGGGACGGCGATGTTTACCTGGTGATCCGGGTGGAGGAGATGCCGCGGTTGACCCGCTACGGTTTCACAGGAGTGAAAAGGGGCGAGCAAGAAACGCTCCGTGGCAAGTTGGATTTGGTTCGGGGTCAAATTGTCAATGAGAACCTCAAGGTCACCGCCCGCCGGATTTTGGAGGACCATTACAGGGAAAAGGGGTACTTCGATGCGACGGTGAGCATTACCAGCGCACCTGATAGCGTTTTGGAAAACGCGGCAGGGGTCAACATTGACATCGACAAAGGCGAGAAAATCAAAATCGGGACCATTCAGGTGATGGGGTCATCAGCCTTGGACGAAACGTCGATCAAGCGCCGCATGAAAAACACCAAGGAACGCGCTTGGTGGAGGATTTTCAAGTCTTCGAAATTCATCGAGGAGGAGTTCAATGCGGACCTCGAAGGCGTCACCGCCTACTACCGCGAAAAGGGTTACCGCAATGCGCGGGTTTCGGGCGACAGCCTGTTCCGCACGCCCGAAGGCGAATTGGGCATTGCCGTCAAAGTGGACGAGGGGGGCAAGTTTCACTTTAGGGAAATCACCTTCACAGGCAATACCAAGTATTCTACCGCACAATTGGACAGCTTGTTGGGCTTCAAAAGGGGGGACCTCTACGACGTAGCGGAGCTCGAAAAGCGGCTTTTCATGAATCCAAAAGGCATTGACCTCAGTGCTTTGTACAGCGACGATGGCTACCTGACCTTCCAGGCCATTCCAGTTGAAATTCGCGCCGAAAACGACAGCATTGACCTCGAAATCAGATTGGTAGAGGGCAAGCAGTTCCGCATAGGCAGGGTGGATGTCCGGGGCAATACCAAGACGAGCGACCACGTGATTCGTCGGGAGATCCGGACGATGCCCGGAGACTTGTTCAGCCGCACCGATGTCATTCGAACCCAGCGCGAATTGAGCCAGCTCAATTACTTCAACCCTGAAGCCTTTGGCATCAACCCCGTTCAAGACCCTGAAAAAGGGACGGTGAACATCGAGTATGTGGTCGAAGAAAAGCCCACGGATCAAATTGAGTTACAAGGAGGCTGGGGCGGAGGCCGCATTGTAGGTTCCTTGGGTGTGACCTTCAACAACTTCGCAGTAGGAAAGGCTTTCAAAAAGGGCGCTTGGAGACCGGTCCCCATGGGCGACGGACAGCGCGTGAGCGTCAGGGCCCAGTCCAACGGGTTGTTCTTCCAGAGTTACAATGTGAGCTTCACAGAGCCTTGGCTGGGGGGCAAAAAGCCCAACGCGCTCACCGTGGCAGCTTGGCGTTCGATACAATCCAATGGACAGCCAAAGAACATTGAAGGGGCGCCGAACCCCTTGCGTCAGACATTGATGATCACTGGGGTTTCCGCCTCCATTGGTCAGCGGTGGAAGCAGCCGGATGATTGGTTCTCAGTCAATGCGGGACTGAGCTATCAGCGGTTTGACTTTGATCAGTACAACAGTGGCCTTTTTAGCTTCACCGACGGCCGTTCCAACAACATTGCACTCAACCTCATCGTGAGCCGCAACTCGGTCAGCGATCCCATTTTCCCGGTGTGGGGATCTGAGGTCCGCTTGAGCGTCAAGGCGACCCCACCGTACAGTTTGTTCTCGCCAGACAAAGACTGGAGCGGGTTGAGTGAACAGGAGCGCTTCCGTTTCGTGGAGTACCACAAGTGGAAATTTGTGGCCAATTGGTACACACCGCTCACGACGGGTGGCGGGGAAAACCCCAAATCACTGGTGCTGCGCACCTATTTCGGAGGGGGCCTCATTGGTCAATACAACCGTCAAATCGGCCTTTCTCCTTTCGAGCGCTTTTATCTCGGCGGAGTGTTCCTGAGCGGATATGTCCTGGACGGACGGGAGATCATTTCGCTGCGCGGATACGACAACCTGTCATTGACTGCCCCAGATCAAAACACAGGCGCTGGAGCCATCGTCAAGTACGGCACCGAGTTGAGGTACCCCCTGTCCACCAACCCTTCGGCCACCATTTACACGATGGCGTTTTTGGAGGCGGGCAACACCTGGGCGACAGGAGATGGGTTTGACCCATTTGATGTCTACCGGTCCGGGGGCATCGGAATGCGCATTTTCCTTCCCATGTTCGGACTGCTCGGTCTGGACTATGGTTGGCGCTTCGATGATGTGCCCATGGCACCCAGCATGGCACGTGGGCAATTCCACTTTTCTATGGGCATGAACATCGGGGATTTGTGACCGTACGCGCGAAACGCCCCAGAATGAACGTTGTGCCATCGAGCCGTCTTATTTTCACCCTTCCGAAAGCCATGCGTCTTCTTCGTCACCTGCTACCGATCCTCCTGATCCTCCCTTCATTCTCGGCATTGTCCCAGAAGTATGCCTATGTGGATACGGAGTACATTTTGTCTCACTTGCCCGAATATGCTGAGGCACAAAAGGAACTCAACAGTCTGGCTTCAGGGTGGCTCGATGAAATCGAGGAGAAATACAGTGCAGCCAATCAGCTCGAGACGGCGTACCGCGCCGAGCGGGTGCTGCTCACCTCAGAAATGAGGCGGAAACGCGAGGATGAAATCACCTCAAAACGCTCCGAGGCGACAGACATGCAGAAGGCCAAATTCGGTGTAGAGGGCGAGCTCTTTCAAAAGCGGCAAGAGCTGATTCAGCCAGTTCAGGAGCAGATTTTTCAGGTGCTAAAAGACCTGTCGAGCTCTCGGGGATACATGGTCATTTTCGACAAGGCCAAGGATTCCAATATGCTGTACACCAACCCGAAGTATGACGTATCAGACCGCGTCATCAAGGAGCTCGGGTACACCCCGGGAGAGACCATAGGAGGGGGTGAGGAAGAGGAGTCCGGTGAAAAGGGCAAATCCCTTCAGGACCGCATGAACGACACCCTGGACAAGGGCAAAGACAAAGTCAACGACCGCAAGCAACAGGTCGTGAACCGCATGGGAGGAGCCACAGGAGGCCGTCCCAAGCAATAATCCCGTTTTCCATTCGCATTCTCAACATCATGAAATACACTGTATCCTTTGGCCTGATGATGGCCGCCTTCCTGTTTGCCACACCTGCATTTGCTCAGGTAATGGAAGCCCGTTTCGGCCACATCGACACGCAGTCACTGTTGGAAGCCATGCCCGAGCGCAACTCCATTCAAACCGAAATCGAGTCGGCTGCTGGTCAGTTCGAGCAGGAGATTGTGCGCATGCAAGGAGAATTGGAGGCCAAAGTGGCGGAGTACCAGCAAAAGGCCGAATCATGGCCCGCTGCCATCCGCGCCCAAAAAGAGCAGGAGATCACGGGAGACCAGCAAGGGCTCGAGCAGTTTTATGGCACCGTCCAACAGGAGTTGGCGTCGATGGAGGCGAGCCTCTTGGAGCCCATGATTGAGCGTGCCCGGGTGGCCATCGAAGCCGTGGGCGCAGAAGAGGGTTTCACTTACATCTTTGATACGTCTTCGGGCGCCACCGTCTACAACGGCGGTGAGGATGTGCTTCCCCTCGTCAAGGCCAAGCTTGGCCTCTGACGCTCCCATCGGGATTTTTGACTCCGGCATAGGCGGTCTGACGGTGGCCCATGCCATCGCGCAGGCCATGCCGGCTGAGCGCATGCTGTATTTCGGAGATACAGCCCACATGCCTTATGGCGACCGCTCACCAGAATTGGTGCGCACCTACTCTGTGCGCATCGCAGAATTCTTGGCTGCGGAAGGCTGCAAGGCCATCGTGATGGCCTGCAATTCTGCTTCGGCAACCGCCAAGGCGGCAGTTCAAGATTGTGTGCCTGCCGATGTGCCCGTCATTGATGTTGTGGCTCCTGTGGTTCAACACCTGAGCCGGGAAGGTGTGAAGCGCGTCGGTGTAGTGGGGACGAGGGCCACCATTGGCAGTGGCATCTACGGGCGCTCTTTGAAGGAGGCACAGCGTGCTATGGGACTCATGGATGGGCTTGTCGAGGAGTGGGCCACGCCCTTATTGGCACCGCTGATTGAAGAAGGTTGGCAATCCCATGGGTTGATGTTGCCGGTCATCCAAGGGTATTTGGAAGCCGCCGGGTGGTGCGCGGGCACCCAGCGCCACATTGAGGCCCTCGTGTTGGGCTGCACCCACTACCCACTGGCGCAGCAGGCTTTTAGTCAGGTATTGGGACCTGAAGTTCACCTCATTGATGGCCCCTCAATTGTGGCAAGCGCTGTTGCGGACGCCTTACATGCACGTGGAATGCTGGCTCCAGTGGATGGGGGTGTAGCTCAGCACCAGTTCATGGTGAGCGACCTCACCGAAAATTTTGTTCGGTCTGCCCAGCGGTTCTTTGGCAAGGAGGTCCACTTGGTCCCAGGAGGACCTTGGTTCCAGCACTGACCTGAGGGCCTACGGTGTGGGCTGCGCGAACCACGCGGCGTACTCCTTGTATCGCGTGGCCGTTGCGGCAAGGTGAACGGCGAGCCCGTCGCCCACAGCCTTGACTTTTTTTGCAGGGACTCCCGCCCACAGCTCACCGGGTCCAATGAGGGTCCCTTCCAGAACCACCGCCCCCGCGGCCACCACTGCTCCAGCTCCGACCACAGCCCGGTCCATGACCACAGCGCCCATCCCGATGAGCGCGCCTTCGCAGACCGTGCAGCCGTGGACAACGGCATTGTGTCCTATGCTTGCCCGGTCGCCAATCTCAAGGCTGGTTTTTTCGAACGTTCCATGCAGCACGGCGCCATCCTGAACATTGACGGTGTGGCCCAGGCGAATGGCACAAACATCGCCACGTACTACCGCTCCAAACCAGATGCTACAGTCTGGACCCGTGGTCACGTCGCCGACAACGGTGCAATTTGGAGCCAGCCAAGTCCCAGCCCCCAGTTGGGGTGCTTTGCCGTTGACGGGCAAGATCACAGCGCGTTGCGTTCCGGGGTTGTTGTCGCTCATGAGGGAAAATTACACCATGCTTGTCACGGGTTGAAGAGGCTCGGCACGGGAGTTGTGCCCTGCCCCTCCAACCACACTTCGGTGTCGGCGCCGGCGCGCCGAAAGGCAATGGCTTGGGCCACATCGACTGAGGTCACCTGACCGCGGCCCTCGAGGTCTGCCAGCGTCCGGGACATGCGCAACAAACGGGTGTAGGCGCGCGCGCTGAATCCAAAATGGTCCATGCACCGACGCAGGAGCCGAGACCCCTCGCGGTCAAGTGGAGCGAGCTCGTGCAGGACTTCTCCGTCTAAAGTGTGGTTGGTCTTGCCACTGGGGTTGCGGCTCCGCTGAATGTCCCGTGCAGCGCGCACGCGCTGTTGCCATTCCAAGGCCTGATGCAGCCGCTGGCGCCGCCGTTCCCTGCCAAGGGCGCCAGGCTCTGGCATCAGGGTAGAAGCAGGGACTGCGTCTACCTGCAAATGGATGTCTATCCTGTCCATCAAAGGGCCGCTCACCTTGCGGATGTATTGCTGCCTGGCGTGCCGGCTGCAACTGCATTGTTTTCTGAGCTTGGGGTCGTTGGAGTACATGCCGCAGGGGCAGGGGTTCATGGCGGCGACCAGTTGAAAGGCAGCAGGAAAAACCACGGTGCATCGCGCTCGGCTGATGGTCATCTCTGACGTTTCCATGGGTTGTCGCAGGACCTCGAGGACATGGCGGGGCATCTCCGGGAGTTCATCGAGGAAGAGCACTCCGGCATGGGCCAGGCTGATTTCCCCGGGCCTCGGATCAGAGCCGCCGCCGACCAAAGCAACATCAGATATGGTGTGGTGAGGACTTCTAAATGGGCGCTGGAGTACCACCTCAGAAGTGCGGCCAGCACGCGCTGATACCGAGTGAATGCGGTTGACTTCAATGGCCTCCTCTGCAGTGAGTGGGGGAAGCAGCCCGACCATGGCCCGCGCCAGCAGGGACTTCCCAGAACCAGGGGGCCCCACCATGCAAACATTGTGGCCCCCTGCAGCGGCAAGTGCCATGGCGGCAATGCCCCTGTGCTGTCCCTTGATGTCCGCCAAAGGTTCCAAGGGTCGTGAGGCCTGCTGCGCCAGCATGCTGGGAAGCGCACACGAGGTCGGCTCCAGCGCTCGGATGCCCGACAGGTGGTCCAAGACGTCGCGGAGGTGCGCAGCACCCAGGGTGGTGGCACCGGGGAGCAAGGCCGCTTCTGCAGCCGATGAAGGCGGTAAAATCAAACTGTGGATCTCCGGAACCATGGCGGCATGGGCCAAAGCCAGTCCCCCGCGGATGTGCCGGAGCGATCCATCCAGGGCCAGCTCGCCCATCATCAAAGTTTGCCCAAAGCCTTCTGCTTCAATCTGTCCTGAGGCGGCGAGGATTCCCAGAGCGAGGGGCAGGTCATAGGCGGCTCCTTCTTTGCGCAGTCCTGCCGGTGCGAGGTTGATGGTGATGCCTTTTCCTGGCCACCGGTAGCCGAGGTGTTCAATGGCGCTTTTGATGCGCTGTTGGCTCTCTCGAACGGCGCTGTCGGGCAATCCAACCATCAAGAAGTGAATGCCCTTGTCTACGCGGACTTCTACCGTCACGGGCACAGCGTCGACCCCGCGCAGGGCGGCCGCATGCAAACGAACCAACATAAAGGAAGGGAGGGTTCAGGCGCAGTGCGCCTCAATGTGGTCAATCAAGGCATGGATGCACTTGATGTGAACTTCTTGGATGCGGTCAGCATGGCCATTCCACGGCACCCTGATTTCGGCATGGCACAACCCTGCGAGTGCCCCTCCGTTTTTCCCGGTCAACCCCACGACGGAAAGCCCCTGTTCTCTCGCCGCCTCTGCAGCTTTGATCACATTGGGAGAGTTCCCCGAAGTGGAAATGGCCAGCAGCACATCGCCGCTTTGACCCATGGCCTGGACATAACGCGCAAAGACAGCATCGAAACCATAGTCATTGCCCACGCAAGTCAGGTGGGAAGGGTCCGAAATGGAAACGGCCGGAAGCGCGCGCCGGTCGTCCCTGTAGCGGCCTGTAAGTTCTTCTGCGAAGTGCATGGCATCACACATCGAGCCACCGTTGCCACAAGAGATGATTTTACCGCCCCCCTTGATGGCCTGTGCCATGAGGATTCCAGCGCGCTCCAAAGCGTCCAATTGAGCATCCTGCGCCAAAAAGTCGCGAAGGACTTGCTGGGCGTCTTCGAAGTGCTGCCGAATGTGCTGGGCTCTTTCCATGGGGGCAAGTTGCGGGAGGCAAGTGAACCAGCGACGGGCGTTATGTAGCCGCAGCCGTTGGTTTTGCTGCCGTCCTTTAGCGGTTTATCGACCGGCTTTGAAGCGGGCCATATTGTCCTTCAGAAAGGCGATGAATTTATCGGGGTCAGGGTCATATCCCACGCCCTGCCCCAAGGCTTCCCCGTCGTGGTCAATCATGACGTAGAAAGGCTGTGCATTGGTCCCAAAACGAGAGGCCTGCAGATAGGTCCACTTGTTGCCGACTGTGCGGACCCGGAAGTCCTTGCCTCCAAACTGTTCGACGCGCTGCTCCGCCTCTGGCAGCGCCTTGCGTTCGTCGACGTAGAGCGACACGAGAACCGCCTCCTCGGTGAGGTATTTCACCACCTCAGGGTGAGGCCACACTTGTTCCTCCATCTTCCGGCAGTTCACGCAAGCCCAGCCCGTGAAGTCGAGGATCATGGGCTTGCCTTCGGCCTTGGCGGCAGCCAAGCCTTCCTCGTAGTCGCGAAAGCGGGCCTCCACGTGGCCGGAGGCTGCTTGGCCAGCGCCATGTCCTCCTGCACCCACGCTCCCCGAGCTCTCGGCATAGAACATGGGAGGGGGGAAGCCAGAGATGAGGTTGAGGGGCGCACCCCACATGCCGGGCATCATGTAGATGGCCAACACCAAAAAGACCGTACCCAAGCTCCAACGCCCCACGCTCATCCGCTCCAGTTTGCTGTCATGGGGGAAACGCAAGCCGCCATAGAGGTAGACGGCAATGCAAAGTGCCACGGCAATCCAAATCGCGATGAACAGCTCCCGCTTCAGCAATCCGAGTTGCAAGACGAGGTCTGCATTGGAAAGAAACTTGAAGGCAAAACCAATCTCCAGCAAGCCCAGGACCACCTTCACGCTGGTCAGCCAGCCCCCGCTTTGAGGCAGGGAATTCAGCCACCCTGGGAAAGCGCTAAAGAGCGTAAAGGGAATGGCCAGGGCCAATGAAAAGCCAAACATGACGGCTACGGGGCCACCAAAATCTCCAGTTGCAGCACCGGCGAGCGCACTGCCCACCAACGGACCCGTGCAGCTAAAGCTCACGATGGCCAATGTGGCGGCCATGAAGAAAATGCCAATCAGACCACCCCGGTCGGCTTGGGCATCGACTTTATTGGCCCAACTGGAGGGAAGCTGGATCTCGAAAGCCCCGAGGAAGCTGACGCCAAACACAACGAGCAGCACAAACAAGCCGATGTTGAAGTAGGGGTCGGTTGAAATCAGGTTGAGCACATCGACGCCAAACACAGCGGTGAGCAGCAGGCCCAGTCCCGTGTAAATGAAGATGATGCTGGCACCGTAAATGAGGGCGTTGCGTATGCCTTCGGCCCGGGTCTTCGATTGCTTCGTGAAGAAGCTCACCGTCATCGGAATGAGGGGGAACACACAAGGGGTAAAGAGCGCTGCAAAACCAAGGCCCATGCCCAACAAAAACAGGACCAAAAGCCCGTCGTCAGTGGCCTCCTCACCGCCAGCGTCAGCAGCTGCTCCTTCTGGGCACAGCTCCGGCAGCGGGCCTTGCTGTGCTTGGGAAGTGCTCAGTTGAAATTCGACGTCGGGAGGAAAAATGCACTTCGAGTCGTCGCAGGCCATGTAGGTGAGCAGACCTTCGATTTGGTCGGGGGCTTCCCCTTGCCAACGGACTTCAAGTGCCCAGCTGACGGTGCCTTCAAAAGACTTGACCTCCATGTCGAAGTTGGGGTCATAAAGGACTTCGGGCGTGCATTCTTGCAATGCTCCCGCTTCGACGCTTTCTGTGGACAGGGCAAACGAAGTGGGGATGGGGCCATCCAGTGGGTTGTTGTCGTTGCTGTAGACGTGCCATCCGGGCTCTACCTCAGCGGTGGCCACGATGGTCGCCTTTTGATCGCCTGTGGAGTAGAGGGCCAATTCCCATTGAACCGGGTCATAAATGCCCATCGGGGCCCCATCAGAAGCACCGTCATCGAAGGCCCCTCCCTGGGGCTCAGCAGCGCAATAGTTTGGCTTGGAAGTCTCAGGCTTGAGGTCCGCCAAGGCAAATGCAAAGTCGACGTCCTCAGGCGGCAAACACTTGCTTTCGTCGCACACCATAAAGGTCAAATACCCCTTGATGGTATCTGGAATGGCCCCTGGAAAAGACGCGGTATGGACCCAATGGGTTTGCTCCTCAAAAAAGAGCAAGTCCATCATGAAGTTGGGGTCGTACTCCAGGTGCGGTTCACATTCTGCAGCCGCAGTATCTGCAGTTTGAACCCCTTCTGTCTCCAGGGTAAATGACGTGGGAATGGGGCCGTCGAAGGGGTTGAGAAACTGGCTGTAGACGTGCCATCCGGCTTCGATTTCAGCGTGGAAATCGAGGTCTATGGTGCCATCACCATTGTCATAGGCGGCGAAGTCCCACTCCACCGGGTCGTGGATCTGGGCATCGACATGTTGGCTGCCCAGAGCCACAGAAAGGGCGAGGACGAACCAGGGGAGAAGGAGCTTGATGGGCTTCACGGACACGTTGCTTTGCGGGCGCGAAAGATAATGCCGGCATGCCCTGTAGCGCCAATGCGCGGGGCCAATGGTTGCGAAACCGCCCTTTTTGCCATTTCTCTACAATGCAATTTCCTGACCAGGAGCCAATCCGAAGCGCCTGCGAATCAAGGCTGTGACAGCGTATACAACCGGCGTATCAAGCGCAGCCACCAACACTTTGAAGCCAAATCCATTGACCAACAATGCCCAGAAAAGGCCCCACTCGATTTCGCCCACCAAGCACAGCAAAACGAGCACCACAATGGTGTCCGCAAATTGAGAGGGGATGGTCGAAAAGTTGTTGCGCAGCCACAGCATGCGCCCCCCCGTGCGGTGTTTCCAAAAGTGGAAAATGCGCACATCCAAGAATTGAGCGATGAGGTAGGCTGCCATGGAAGCCCCAACAGCGAGCACGGTCTGACCAAAGACATGGTCGAACTCACCATTGTTGACGGGGGACCACTCGGTAGCGGGGGCATAGCCGGCCATGGTGATGATGACCAGTGTAAATACGGACGCGAAGAGCCCTCCTTTGACCACATCGTCGGCCCGCTTTTTCCCGAAGATTTCCGAGATGAGGTCCGTGACGAGAAAGGTCAATGGATAGGGCAGCAGGCCTACACTCGCCTCAAAGGTGTACCCCATACCGGGCATGGTCCAGAAGAAGAACTTGCGGAAAATGAGGTTACAGGTTACCAGGCTGGCAACAAACAAGGCAGCCAACACGAGGTAGAGGCCCAAAGCCCACTCGCGGTCCTTTTCGGAAGCCGGTTTCAACGGAGGTGCAAGTTCTGGAGTCATGTGGGTCTAATGCGCTTCACAAATCTACCGCAGCGCCTTCCAGCTCATGCGCAGCAACCGCCGGTTTTGCCCCTTGTCAAGCGGCAGAGGGAGGGCGGCCCTGCGGTCGATCCGGTGCCCCACCAACCAGAGGGGTTGGCCCGCGCTGTTGAGGAGCAACCACTGATGTTGCCGCTGTGAAGCAGGGACTTTGCGCTGTGTTAGGATGTCCGAGACGTTTTGGCTCCCCTTCATGCCCAAGGGGGACATGCGGTCACCGTCGGTCCAAGGACGCAACGTCAAGGGCCAATGCACAGCGTCCATGTCCACATCCGCGGTGTTGTCCCCCGCATCGGGCGCAAAGCCATCGGCTGGGGTTTCAATCCACCAGGTCAGCGTACCATCTGGAGTAGAAATGGCACCGTGCTCAGCCCCAGCAAGAGGGGACCACGACCTTGGATCCCGCTCTTTGTGTGCTGCTACGGGGTGGGCCACCAATGCGTCGCGTTCCCGCACAATACAGTGGGAGTCAGAGCAACGCTTCCGTCCGACTTCCGTTGTGGGCTGCGCCAATTCAACCAGCGCGCCGGCTTGTGCCGCGCCAAACCCAAAG
Organism: Crocinitomicaceae bacterium; assembly: GCA_042095055.1. Taxonomy (GTDB): domain Bacteria; phylum Bacteroidota; class Bacteroidia; order Flavobacteriales_D; family Sanyastnellaceae; genus UBA8752. The sequence continues at coordinate 43,232 of JBELBZ010000001.1, forward strand.
GACTGGCCCCAAATTCCCATGAAGTGCGTCGGAGAGGGCGCGTCTTGGAGCAAGGAAATCGGCAGGGTGTTGTTGTCCGTTCCCAAGCTGGAGTGCAGGCCCTCCGCATGGTTGCGCCATTCCGAAGCCAGGTCCCCCATGCGCTTCAATCCAGACTCCCAACCGGGTCGAATGCTGTCGAGCAGAGGAACCAGTTCGTGGCGGATGCGGTTGCGCAAAAAATCCGGCTGTAGGTTGGTGGGATCTTCTCTCCAGGCTTTTCCGGAGGCTTGAAGAGCGGCCCGCAGCGCAGATTTAGGAAGGGCCAGAAAAGGCCGGCCAAGCGCAAATCCCCAGTCTTCCGTCCATGGCTTCATGGCGGTCATGGCTTCCGGTCGGCTCCCACGCAACAGGTGAAGCAGCCGCGTTTCCCGCTGATCATCTGCATGGTGTGCGGTAAGAACAGCGCCTCCTTTCCCTACCGTGTGCGCCATCCAAGCATACCGGGCTGACCGCGCTGCAGCCTCGAGGCCATGCTTCCGGCGGGCCTCGCCATCCTGCAGTCCTGTGAGGGTGTGGTGTTCAAACGGAAGGTCCAGCCGCAGGGCAGCGGCGCCCACGAAGTCTTTGATTTCGGCCGAACCCGGGTGAAGCCCATGGTCGACATGGAGCACCCCAAAGCGACCTTGCATCGTACCAGCAGCTTCCAGCAGGGCCATAGAATCCAACCCCCCTGAAATGGCCAGCCACACCCGCTCGTCGCGCGGCAATTGCCGAACGGCCAGGGCGCTGGATATCGCAAGGCGCAAGGGTTCAAAGGGGTCAACCACGGTGGAGATCTGGGTTTGTCTGGCGGGCCAAGGCCTCGGTTCCACCAAGTACGTCCAAAATGGCTTGTGCCTTCAAGCGGGTCTCCTCCCATTCTGCCTCAGGCTGTGCCAATGCCGTGATGGCTCCCCCCACATGGGTGCTCCAGCGGCCGGATTGGGTGTCTGCCACCGCAGTGCGGATGACCACATTGAGGTGGAAATCCCCCACATCGCCATGCCCGTTGGGATCGGCCCAACCCAATGTTCCTGAGTAGATGCCCCGCATCACAGGCTCCGTATCGGCGGTGATTTCGACCGCCCGCAATTTGGGTGCACCGGTCATGCTGCCCATCGGAAACGTGGCTTGCAGAATGTCGGAAAATTGGGCGTCTGGCCGGACCATGCACGACACCGTCGACACCATTTGGTGGACGTTTCTAAAGCTGTGTATCCCGCAGAGTTCATCCACTTCTACCGTCGCAGGAGCAGCCACCCGGCTCAAGTCATTGCGAACGAGGTCTGTGATCATGACGTTTTCGGCCCGCTCCTTGATGTCGGTGCGCAACCGCTCCGCGGCAGCGGCATCGGCCGCTGGGTCGTGGTGGCGCGGTGCAGTCCCTTTGATGGGTCGGGAAATGAGGCGGTCGCCCTGACGTTCGAGAAAGCATTCTGGGCTGGCGCTCAAGATGTGCACTGAACCAAACGGAATGTGGGCCGAATAAGGGGCCAGCGTCCGCCCCACCAAGGACCCAAACGCGGCATCCGCAGAAAAACCTTCGGGCAAGGTGCCGCGAAGCTCCCGGCAGAGGTTCATTTCATAAATGTCACCGCGAAGAATGTGGGCATGGACCTTGTCAAAGGCCTGACGGTATGGGTCGGCCCCGAGGCTGCTTTCCACCAAGTTTCCGGCACTGGCCGGGCCCACGGCAGCAGCGGCAGCAGGGGCGGGATGGCGCACGGCGGATTCCATCAACGCAGCGAGAACGGGGTCTGCAGGTCGCGTGAGCCATTCACACGCTGCGGAGGGCCCACATCCTGTAAAAGCCAACACCCCTTCTGCTTCTATCCAATGAACCGCAGGCAGCACCACATGCACTGGTGCTTGAGGAGGAAGATTCAGCATGGGGTCCGCCCTCAGCTGGTCATAGCCGAACCAACCGAAGCATCGGCCTGTACCAGCGCCGACAAAAGCTCCAACCTGCCGAAAAGCATCGGGCGTGGGCCTGTCCAACGTCAGGCTGCGCTTCACGCCCGTCGCCAAATACCCACTGACGTTTCCCGGTTCCTTTGATGCATCAAGAAGCAACCAAGGGGCATGGGATTTTAACCCAGAGAGGTCAGGCAGGGCCCAATCAGAATGGGGGTCAGCGGGGTTCACCCCTCAAAGATGGCGCTGGATCAGATGGGTCACGGCATCGGCCCAATCGTCGCCCGAATTCAAGCTGGGCACGAGGTCGAGGTGCTCTCCACCATGTTCCTCAAAAATCTCCACGTATTCCTCACCGATTTCCACGGTGGTCTCCAGGCAATCGGCGACAAAGGCTGGCGAAAAGACCAACATTTTCTTGACGCCCGCTTTGGCGCGCTCTTCGATGACTTTGTCGCTGAAGGGCGTGAGCCATTTTTTGTCCAACCGGCTCTGGAAGGCCACGCTGTATCGGTCTTCAGGGATGCCCAAGCGCTCGGCCAGGGCCCGCGTCGTGGCGTAGCACGTGGCCTTGTAGCAGAACTTGTTTTCTTCGTTGATCTCCGATTCGCAACTGTGGTTGGCGCAGCGTCTGTCCTCGTACACCTTGTCCACCTGACGCGTGGGCACGCCGTGGTAGCTAAACAAGATGTGGTCGTAGGCTTCGAGGTCAAACTGCCGACCGCGCTCTGTGAAGCAGGAGAGGTAGCCTTCGTCGTCCCAATATTGGCTGACGAAGTGGATTTCAGGGATGACGTACCACTTGGAAATCAGCCGCATGGCTTCTTGGTGCGTGCTGCCCGTTGTGGCCGAAGCGTACTGGGCATACAGGGGCAAAACGACGATGCGGTCGTAGCCTTTCTGCCGCATTTCCTCCAAGACCATGGGCATGCTGGGCTGTTGGTAGCGCATGGCGAAGTGCACATGCAGCTCCCCGAGCTCAGGGTTCGCTGTGGACAATGCCGTGCAGCGTTCGGCCACTTTGCGCGTCAACTCCTGTCCGTGCAAGAGCAAGGGCGAACCGTCTTCGGTCCACACTTTTTTGTATTCCTTGGAACTGCTAAACCTGCGCAGCGGCGAAATGATGCCCCGAACGAGAATCTGGCGGGGAAGCCAAGGAATGTCGATGACGCGACCGTCCGAGAGAAATTCGGTGAGGTAACGGCCTACGGCTGCCGGACGGGGATTGTCTGGGGTGCCGAGGTTGATGAGGAGGATGCCGGTTTTCATGGGGTGATGCGCAACGGTGTGGTTACAATCCCGCGCCTGCATGGTTCGCTGCGGGGGCTCAAATGTGCAGGGCGCGGTCCCCGGTGGCGGCCAGGGCGGCCTCCTTGATGGCTTCAGTAAACGTGGGGTGGGCGTGGCTCATCCGTGCAATGTCTTCTGCGGAAGCCCTGTACTCCATGGCCACCACGGCTTCTGCGATCATGTCTGCCGCCCGAGGACCGCAAATGTGAACCCCCAAGATTTCATCGGTTTCCTGATCGGCAAGCACCTTGACAACACCGTCCGTGTCCATGGAGGCTCGGGCACGGCCCGACGCCTTGAACGGAAAGCTGCCTGATTTGTAGGCCACCCCCTCGGCTTTGAGCTGCTCTTCGGTGCGTCCGACTGACGCCACTTCGGGCCAGGTATACACCACTCCAGGAATGAGGTTGTGGTCGATGTGTGGCTTTTGTCCGGCCATATGTTCCACGGCGTAAATGCCCTCTTCCTCTGCTTTGTGGGCAAGCATGGCCCCCTTGACGACGTCGCCAATGGCGTAGATGTGGGGTTGTGCCGTCCTGAGGTTGCCGTCGACTTCGACGCGGCCGCGGCTGTCCACTGGGAGGCCCACCTTGTCCAATCCAAGCCCGTTGGTGTAGGGCTTTCGTCCAACAGCCACGAGGCAATAGTCCACCTCCCAGGTGACTTCCTTGCCCTTTTTGTCGTCGGCTTTGACGATGGCTTTGTCACCGGCATTCACGGCTTCTTTGACCCCGTGTGAAAGGTGAAACTTCACCCCGATTTTTTTCATGGAACGCTGCAATTCCTTGCCCATGGTGCGGTCCATGGTGGGGATAATGGCGTCTTGGTATTCGATGACGTGCACTTCAGTTCCGAGCCGGGCGTAAACCGAACCCAGCTCCAATCCAATCACACCGCCACCGATGATGGCGAGTGACTTGGGCAAAGCGGGAAGCTCGAGGGCTTCAGTGGAAGTGATGATGCGTTCACCGTCCAATGTGATAAAGGGCAGGCTGGCGGGCTCCGACCCTGTCGCAATCAAGATGCGCTCGGCTGAAACGCGGTTGGGCTCCCCCTCCATGGGCGTCACCTCCACAGTGTGCGCATCCAACATGGCACCCATGCCTTGCAGCACGGTGATGCCGTTTTTCTCCATGAGGTAATCCACCCCGGCGACCGTCTGGTCCACGACCTCTTGCTTTCGGGCGATCATGCGGGGAAAGTCTATTTCTAAGCCACCGACCTTGATGCCGTGGGTCTCAAACTCCTTGTTGGCTTTGAGGTAGTGCTCAGAACTGTCGAGCAGCGCCTTTGAGGGAATGCACCCCACATTGAGGCAGGTTCCGCCGAGGGTCCCGCGCTTTTCGATGAGGGCGGTCTTAAACCCGAGCTGTGCGGCGCGGATGGCGGCCACATATCCGCCGGGTCCGGCGCCGATGACCACGAGGTCGTACTTGTCCATGGTTGCGAACGATTGTAGGTACGAAGGTAATCCCGCACTTGCAGGAGAACTACTCGAGTTCGCCTCTCTTGTCTTTCCTTTGCCACCTTCTATGTGGTCCCGACTCGCAACGATCATCCTGAGGGGGCGACTTCCCATTCTGCTCGCACTCCTTGTAGTCACGGTAGGCATGGCGTCGCGCATCGACGGGTTGGCCATTCGCTATAAGTTCGGCGGCCTCCTTCCAGAAGACGACCCCGTCCTTTTGGACTACGCTTCTTTTTTAGATGAATTTGGCGAAGAGGGCAATGTGGTGGCCTTGGGAATTCAAGACGCCCGTTTGGATTCTTTAGAGGTGTTCCAGCAATGGTGGGACCTCGACGAAGCTTTGCGTCAGGTGCAGGTTCCCGTGGACAGTGTAAAGGACGACGGCACCCCTTGGAAGGTTCATGTGGTCGACAGTGTTTTTGGGTTTCGGACCGCTGTAGCGCTGGTGCGACAGGACGACCCGAAGGCCTTTGTCATGGAGCCGGTGATCGGCCGACGCCCCGAAACGCAGGCCGAATTGGACAGCGTGTTGGGGGTGTTGCGCGGCATGCCCTTTTACGAGGGGTTCCTGCACACCGAATTGGGGGCGACCATTCAAATGGTGTATGTCAATGCGCCCCTTTTCAACTCAGAAAACCGAGGCAGATCGGTCGAGCTTCTCGTCGAAGAAGTGGAGCGGTTCGAGCAGGCGTCAGGGGTGGACGTGCACGTTTCTGGACTCCCCTACATCCGCACCGAAGTCACCACAAAGATCAAACGCGAGCTGGGGCTGTTCATCGGATTGGCTGCCGCCGTGACCGCCCTGTTGCTCCTGCTGTTTTTCCGCAACGTCGTGGTGATGATGGTCTGCATGATGGTGGTGGGAACCGGCGTAGTGTGGTCTTTGGGCAGCATTGTCCTGTTTGATTACAAACTCACCGCACTGATGGGGTTGATTCCCCCGCTCATGATTGTGATTGGGGTGCCGAATTGCATCTATCTGCTGAACAAATACCATGCGGAGTTCAAGCGGCACGGCAACAAAGGGCTCGCCCTGACGCGAATGGTCAAAAAAGTCGGCAACGCGACATTCATGACCAATGCCACAACAGCTTTAGGCTTTGCGGCATTCATGTTCACCTCGAGCGATATCCTGCAGCAGTTCGGTGTGATTGCCTCGCTGAACATCCTCGCGATGTTCTGCATTTCGCTGCTCGTCATTCCAGCGGTTTTCAGTTGGCTGCCGCCTCCGCGCCGCCGCCATGTTCGGCACCTGGACCGGCGTTGGGTGTTCTTTGTTGTGCAGCGGCTCGAGCGCGCTGTCAGCCACCACCGCAAGTGGGTATACGTGGTCACCCTCTGTGTTTTGGCGCTGGGCGGACTGGGCATCTCCATGATGAAGGTGACCGGCAACATCGCGGGTGACTTGCCGCAAGAGGATGTGATTTTGGCGGATTTGCATTGGTTTGAGGACCGGTTTGGAGGGGTGATGCCATTCGAGGTGGTGGTTCAAACAAACAAGCCTGGCAAGGTGACGCAGCTGGCGTTTCTCAAAAAGGTGGAGCGGCTCCAAAAGGTGTTGGCCGAAGAGCCCCAAATTTCCCGGTCTGTATCGCTCGTGGATGGATTGAAGTTGGCCAAACAAGGCTTCTTTCAAGGCAACCCTTCCCGCTACAGCTTGCCTTCCCGCAGGGAGCAAAGTTTCATGGGCCCTTACCTCTCTGGCACCGCAGGCGGGGGAATCGGAGGGGACGGAAAGTTTGTAGACAGTGCGCGTTCGACCATCAGGGTATCCGCGCAGGTGGCAGACATTGGCACCCAGGAGATGAACGCCCTCACGGACCGGTTGCAGCCGCGCCTCGACAGCATTTTCCCTCCCGAGGAGCACCGCGTGTTCATGACGGGAACCAGCGTTGTTTTTGTGGAGGGGACCACTTATTTGGTCAAGAACCTGCTGGTCTCGTTGATGCTGGCGGTGCTGGTGATCGCCACTGTGATGTCCATCCTGTTTCGCAGTGCACGGATGGTGGCCATCAGCCTGTTGCCCAATTTGGTGCCGCTCATTTTTACAGCGGCCGTGATGGGATTTTTCGGCATTGCACTCAAGCCCAGTACCCTCTTGGTGTTCAGCATTGCGTTCGGCATTTCGGTGGACGATACAATTCACCTCTTGGCCAAATACAGGCAGGAGCTGGACCTCCACGGTTGGAACATGCGAGAGGCGGTCTTGCTGGCCGTCCGGGAAACGGGGGTGTCCATGATGTACACCAGCATTGTGCTCTTCTTTGGCTTCATGATGTTCTCGGCCTCGGATTTCGAGGGCACCCGTGCATTGGGGGTTTTGGTCTCCACCACATTGTTGGTGGCAATGTTGACCAACCTCGTGCTGTTGCCTTCGATGTTGCTTGGTTTTGAGCGGTACATCACGGCCCAAACCTTCAAAGAGCCTTTGCTCGAGATCATCGACGAAGAAGAGGACGTCGACCTCGCAGAGCTCGAAGTGGTGGAAGGCCTAAGGGACTGATTCACTGCAGATGACGGATGTCATCTTACCGGTTGACCCTCGTCAGCGGTCCAAACAAGCCTTTCGTTTTTGTTGCAGTTCGAACTCAACCTCTGACTGCCATGAATGTTTTGCCTCCTCCAACGCGTGTAGCGTTTCTCCTCGGTGAGGCTGAGGCCCACCGGGCCCTCAACCACCCCTATCTGACCGCCCTCAAGGAGGGTTCATTGCCCGACCCAGTGGGCGCACTGCAGAGGTTTGCCTCGGAGTATGCCGTGTACACGCGGTCCTTCCAGAATTACTTGCTCATCTGCATGAGCAAGCTGGAACAACAACGGCACCGGAGCATTCTGCTGGAAAACCTGTGCGAAGAGAGTGGCCAAATAGACGCAGAAGAATTGGCCGAAATCGCGGAATTGGGAATTGCGCCTGAATGGGTCCAAGGTGTTCCCCATCCAGAGCTTTTCGCCCGCTTTCGCGCGGCCATCGGCGCCGTAGACACACCGGAGACGGGTGAAATCGCCGAGACGTGGAAAGGGCTGTTCATCGCCCAATTGACCCAAGCTGGGGCTGCAGAAGCGCTGGGTGCCTTGGGCTTGGGCACGGAGAGCATTGTCAAGTTTTTCTACCGCCCCTTGATCGAGGCGATCAAAGCGCACACCAACGTGTCCCGGCGCGATGCCGTGTTTTTCGAGCTGCATGCTGAATTGGACGATGAGCACGGGGAGTTGATGCTGAACATCGCCGAAGAACTCATCGCGGAAGACCCCGCGAATTACGAAGCGATGAAGCAGGGCATGCGCAAGGCACTGGGCTTGCGTTCGCTCTTCTGTGACCGCATGCTCGAACGTGAGTTGAACCTCTGAATCCTTGAAACCATGAGAGCAAAGGAGATTTACGACGGTCACGCTGACCTGTGGGTTCGGAACGGGCCCATCCTGTTGTCCGATTACTCCGCCCGGCCGAGGGTGCTCGAGTTGTGCGGTGACGTCAGTGGCATGTCCATCCTTGACCTCGGTTGTGGAGAAGGGTACGTCGGCCGCCAATTGGCCCAAAAAGGCGCGGCCTCTGTCATGGGATATGACGTGTCTGGTGGCATGATTGAGGGGGCCAAAAAATCCGCAGCAGAAGCGGGACTCGCTCATTTGAGCTACGCGGTATCAGACCTTCGCCAGGCCCGATTTGGAGACCCCAATGACCCCGCTGATCTGGTGGTGGCGGTATTCCTGTTCAATTACATGGATTCAGCGTCCATGTCGGGCATTCTGAAACGCATTCGCGAGGTCCTCAAGCCAGGAGGGCGGTTCATTTTTACCGTTCCTCACCCCTTGTTGCCTTGGATCAAGCCCACCGAAAAGCCCTTTTACATGCGGCCAGAGGGAGGGTACTTGTCCGCTGTGGACGTCCCATTTCCAGGGCGGATATGGAGGAGGGATGGTGAGTCCGTTGAGGTCCAAGCCGTCCACAAGACGTTCACCACTTATTTCAATGCGCTCGCTGCGGCTGGTTTCACCGCCATGCCACATGTCGAGGAGCTTCACATCACCGCTGAGCACGTGGCGCTCGACCCCGATTTCTTCGGGCCATTGGTCGACTTGCCCTTGCATGTAGCCTTTTCCCTCACGTCATGACCAATCCACTTCATCTCCCTTTCGCGACCCGGACACAGGTGTTCAGGTTGCCCATTCCACACGGATTACGGACCGCCCTGCCCGCAAAGGACCAGGCTGAAGCGGCGCTGTCGGCGCTGCTCGCTGGAGGTGAAGTGCCCCGGTTAAAAGTGTCGCGTTTTAATGCCCAACTCGCATCGGCACCTGCTCACGTGGTGCTGGGCGCTCCTGCATCTTGGACAGACGCCCAATTGCGCTGGGCTTATGTGGTTTTACTCAGGCAGTTTGGAACCATGAACGACCGCTATGGCAAACTGTTCGAGGTCGTGGACCAAGGCGTGGATCACACTACCACGAACGCCCCGGTATCCAAAACCAAGGCGGCCACAGGGATGCACACCGACAGCAGCGACGCCCGGTACAACCCTGACCTCGTTGCTTTGCTCTGCCTGCAACCTGGATCGCGGGGCGGACAGTCTCTACTGGCCAGTGCTTCGGAGTTGTTGGCCCGCCTTCGCAAAAGTCACCCCGCGCTTGAAGCCGTCGCCCGAATGCCTTGGCCGAGGGATGTGGTCACCCCCGGGCTGGCGCAGGATTTGTCGGCGATTGAGGCCAACGCGATTCCTGTTTTTTCGGGAACAGGAAATGGACTTGAGTTTCGCTACATGAGGTATTGGACAGAACGTGCCATGGACAAACTGGGGCAGCCTGTGCCCGCCAACCTGACCCGCCTCTTCGATTTTATAGACGCAGACCTGGACAAAAACGCCCTGAGGTTCAACCTCAAGCGGGGGGACATGCTGTTGGTCAACAACCGTCTAATGGTGCATGGAAGGGCGGCTTTTGAGGACCAACCTGGCGCTGCCCGACGGTGCCTCGTTCGCGCTTGGGTCGACGGATTTGCGGATTCTCCGGGCAATCGTTTGCCCTTGCGGGATTGAAGCCGGAACTTTAGGGTATGAAAGGCATCATACTCGCCGGTGGAAGCGGCACCCGGCTGTATCCCATCACCAAGGCCATCAGCAAGCAGTTGATGCCGATCTACGACAAGCCGATGATCTATTACCCGCTTTCCACGCTGATGATCAGCGGGATACGGGAAATCCTGATCATCTCCACGCCACACGATTTACCGGGCTTCCAGCGGCTGCTTGGCGACGGAAGTCAATGGGGCTGCTCCTTCACCTATGTGGAGCAGAAAGTCCCCAATGGTCTGGCCCAGGCTTTTGTACTTGGTGAGGAATTCATCGGCGACGACAAAGTGGCCTTGGTCCTTGGCGACAACATTTTCTACGGCCGGGGTTTCGGCCGCATGCTGCGGGACAACACCGACATCGAAGGAGCGATGGTTTACGCCTACCATGTCAGCGACCCCGAGCGCTATGGAGTGGTGGAGTTCGACGAGGAGGACCGCGTCCTCAGCCTCGAAGAAAAGCCGGACAAACCCAAGTCCAATTTCGCAGTACCGGGGCTCTATTTCTACGACAACAGGGTGGTTGAAATCGCCAAGAACCTCGAGCCCAGCGCCCGCGGTGAGTATGAAATCACGGACGTCAACAAGGCCTATTTGGAAATGGGTGAGCTCTTCGTGGGCAAGCTGGACCGGGGCACCGCTTGGCTGGATACAGGAACGTTCCACTCATTGACCCAGGCGAGCCAGTACGTCCAGGTGATCGAAGAGCGCCAAGGCCTCAAGATTGCCTGCCTCGAAGAAATCGCTTGGCGCATGGGCTTCATCGATACAGAGCAGGCCCGCAAGCTGGCTGACGAACTCGTCAAAAGCGGATATGGCCAGTACATCCACCAGCAATTGGACCTCGGACTGTGATGCAGGACAGTGTGACTTTTGACGCCAAAACGGCCATGGAGGCTTACCGAACAGCCTTTGAACAGGGCTGTTCGAAATTCTTGAAGCGCTATCCTGAAACGGAGTTGTATGCGCCCGTGCGCTACCTGATGGCACTCGGAGGAAAGCGGCTGCGTCCTGTGCTCGTCATGGCGGCCTGCGAAGCTTCAGGAGGGCGGCCAGAGGAGGCCTTGCCCGCGGCATTGGCTGTGGAGTTGTTTCACAACTTCACCCTGATGCACGATGACATCATGGACGACGCGCCTTTGAGAAGGGGCATGCCTACCGTGCACGAAAAGTGGGACAACAACACCGCCATTCTATCGGGAGATGCACTCCACGTGATGGCGTGCGAGGCCTTGCTCGATGCACCGGACAAGGCGCTGCCAGACTTGTTGAGGACCTACCACCGCACGGCGCTTGAGGTCTGCGAGGGCCAAGAGCAGGACATGGCCTTTGAGTCCCGCCGCGACGTGACCATCGAGGAATACATGGAGATGATCCGCCTCAAGACTTCAGTCTTGTTGGCAGCAGCTTTGGAGATGGGGGGTAAATCTGCAGGAGCGGATCGACAAACCCGCGAGGCCTTGTACGAGTTCGGGCTGCATGTGGGGCTGGCCTTCCAACTGCAAGACGATTACCTCGATGCCTTTGGCAACCCCGAAAATTTCGGCAAGCAGGTTGGCGGCGATATTCTGGCCGACAAGAAGACCTTCCTGCTCATTCGTGCCATGGAGAAAGCCCAAGGGTCGGACTTCGATGGGTTGGGTCGAGAATTGGGACAACGGAGCGAAGGAAAAGTGGAACGGGTTTTGGCACTGTACCGCCATTTGGGGGTCGATGCTGAATTGCGCGATGCGATGGCGGGCCAAGTGGCCTTGGCTGAAGGGGCACTGGCCCGTTTGAAGTCCCACAACCCCAATGCATTAAAGGGTTCCGACAGTGCATTGGCGCTGCTTCACGGCGTGGCAGCTATGGTCACCGCGCGCCTGAGTTAATGCTCCATCCCTTTTCGGGGAAAACCCTGCGTTTTCAACTGCGTTTCGCGAGGCCATCCGCTTAACTTTGTGGGTCGCACCTGCGACTACATGGACCTGCACTCCCACCTGAGCAACGCCGAGCCGGCCGCCATCGAAGCCTTGTACCGGCAGTTCCTCGACGACCCCAACTCAGTCGATCCGACTTGGCGTCATTTTTTTCTTGGTTTTGACTTCGCCCAGCGCGTCTACGGTGAGGATGCCCTCGAGTCTGGTTCCGC
>JBELBZ010000001.1:55220-222200 GCA_042095055.1 Crocinitomicaceae bacterium
TGCGCGACATCATCGCGCACCTCGAAGAGACGTACTGCCACTCGATCGGCATCGAGTTCATGTACATCCGCGAGCCGGAGCGCTGGAATTGGTTCAAGGACCACATTGAGCTGGCCAACAGGCCTGTGCTGAGTGACGCGGAGAAGAAGCAGGTGTTCAAGAAGCTCAATCAGGCCACGGTCTTTGAGGAGTTCTTGCAGAAGAAGTTTGTGGGCCAGAAGCGCTTTAGCGTGGAGGGCGGCGAGAGCCTGTTGCCTGCCTTGGACGCCATTGTCGAGCGGGGCAGTGAGCTGGGAGCCAAGGAGTTCATCATTGGCATGGCCCACCGCGGCCGCCTGAACACCTTGGCGCACATCCTCAACAAGCCGTATACCGACATCTTCGAAGAATTCGCTGGAAAGGCCTACGACCACGGAGAAGATTTTGATGGCGACGTGAAGTACCACATGGGGTACAGCACGGACATCGTCGCTGATACGGGGCTTCCAGTGCACATCACCTTGGCGCCGAATCCCTCGCACCTCGAAGCGGTGGACCCCGTGGTGGAGGGCATTGCCCGGGCGCGCATTGACCGCGAGCACAAAACAGAAGATGCCGTGGTGCCCATTTTGGTCCACGGCGACGCGGCTGTGGCTGGACAAGGCGTGGTCTATGAAGTGGTGCAAATGGCGGAGCTTGACGGCTACCGTGCAGGCGGCACCATCCATTTGGTGGTCAACAACCAGGTGGGTTTCACGACGAATTACCTCGACGCCCGCACCAGCATCTATTGCACGGACGTCGCCAAGGCGACGCATTGTCCGGTATTCCATGTCAATGCTGACGATGCCGAAGCCGTGGTGACGGCAGTTCGGATTGCATTGGAATACCGCCAGCGGTGGCACAAGGATGTGTTCATCGACCTGCTCGGATACCGGAAGTACGGCCACAACGAAGGCGACGAGCCCAAGTTCACCCAGCCCAAGCTCTACAAGGCGATTCAACAACACCCCAACGCTCGGGAGCTGTATCTACAGCAGCTCATCTCAGATGGGACCATCGACCGCGCTACTGCGGACAGCATGCGCGCCGAAATCGAAAGCCAGTTGGATACCGCCATGGAGGCGGCGAAGTCCAGCGACAAGATCCACGTGACCAACTTCCTTGGAAAGCTGTGGGGCGATTATCGGCTCAAGAAAACGGGGGACGATGCCATGGAGGTATGGACAGGGTTCGACCGCGAGCGCCTGGGCCGTCTGGCCGAGGCTCTATGCAGCCTCCCAGAAGACAAAAACTACTTCCGGAAGGTCAAGAAGCTGTTCAAAGACCGCCGTGCCATGGTCGAAGGAGACCGATTGGATTGGGGACTCGGCGAATTGCTCGCCTACGGCACGTTGCTCGCAGAAGGGCATCCTGTGAGGGTCAGTGGTCAAGACGTGGAACGGGGCACCTTTAGTCACCGCCATGCGGTGGTCAAAACCGAAGACTCCGAGGAGGAACGCATTCCCCTGAACCACCTCGAGGAAGGCCAGGAGCAGCTCTCCATCTACAACTCCCACCTCAGCGAATACGGGGTGATGGGCTTTGACTTTGGATACGCATACGGCACGCCGGAAGGCCTGACCATCTGGGAGGCACAGTTTGGGGATTTCAACAATGGCGCCCAGATCATCATCGACCAATTCCTCGCTGCGGGAGAGGACAAATGGAACGCCCCCAATGGCCTCACGCTGTTCCTGCCACACGGCTACGAAGGCATGGGCAGCGAACATTCAAGCGGTCGCATGGAGCGCTATCTCCAATTGTGCGCACAGGACAACATGCAGGTGGCCAACCCCACCACGCCGGCCAACCATTTCCACTTGTTGCGCCGTCAAGTGCTGCGTCCGTTCCGCAAGCCGTTGGTGGTGTTCACGCCCAAGAAGTTGTTGCGCTATCCCGATGCGGTCAGCACCATGGCAGAGTTGGCAGAAGGCCGCTTCCAGGCTGTGATTGATGACCCGCAGCGCGGCGGGAGTTCAGCAGAGCACGTCACCCATGTGGTGTTGTGCTCCGGCAAATTCTACTACGACCTTCTCGAAGAGCGCAAAAAGCGCGTTCAATCGGGAGCAATGGACAGCATCGCGCTGGTGAGGCTGGAGCAACTCTATCCATTCCCGACGGCAGAGCTCGGTTCTGTGCTCGACCGCTATGATGGCGCAAACCTGTGCTGGGCGCAGGAAGAGCCAGCCAACATGGGGGGATTGGCCCACCTGCGACGGTTTGGGCCAGGTGTCCAGCAGTATTTCTCACGTCCAGCGTCGGCCAGTCCGGCTTCGGGCAGTCCTGTGGTGCATGCGGAGCGCCACCAGGCCATCATCGATTCCGTGTTCAAATTGGGTTGACGACCTTGTGGCCCATTCAACGATTCATCCCCTCATTCAGATCACATGCCCATCCTTGAAATGAAGGTCCCCAGTCCAGGGGAATCCATCTCGGAAGTGGAAATCGCAACCTGGCTGGTCGCTGACGGAGACTATGTCTTCAAAGACCAGGCCATTGCTGAGGTCGACAGCGACAAGGCCACGCTCGAACTTCCTGCTGAAGCGGCCGGCACCATCACCTTGAAGGCTGAAGAAGGGGACGCCGTGGCCGTGGGCGCCGTGGTGTGCTTGATTGATACCGATGCAGAAGCTCCTGCAGATGCGGCGCCTCCACAGGCAGAGCCAGTGGCCGCTCCTGCCCCGGCCCCAGCCCCCAAAGCAGCCCCCGCGCCAGCTCCCACCCCTGCCGCAGCCCCTGCCCCAGTTTCTGCCCCTGCTGGCCACGCCGCAGGCCACCCCTCTCCGGCGGCGCGAAAGCTCATGGAAGAGTCGGGTTTAAAAGCGGGTCAAGTGACCGGTTCTGGGCCCGGAGGACGTGTACTCAAGCAGGACGTGCTGAGCGCCTTGGCGGCAGGTGTGCCCCAACCCAGCTTGCCGGGTGCAGGCTGGTCTGGCAGCCGCGAGGTGCGCAACGAAAAGATGAGCATGCTGCGCCGCAAGGTGGCAGAGCGCTTGGTGGGGGTCAAGAACGAGACGGCCATGTTGACCACCTTCAATGAGGTGGACATGAAGCCGATCATGGACCTGCGCAAGAAGTACAAGAACCAGTTCAAGGAACACCACGGTGTGGGCCTCGGCTTTATGGGCTTCTTCACCAAAGCTGTCACGTCAGCGCTGGAGCTGTATCCGGCAGTGAACGCGATGATTGATGGCAAGGAAATGCGCATGCACGACTACGCCGACATCGGCATTGCTGTGAGCTCCCCCAAAGGCCTCATGGTACCCGTTGTCCGCAACGCAGAGGCGATGTCGCTCGCTCAAATTGAGGCGGAGATCAAGCGGCTCGCCATCCGCGCCCGCGATGGAGAAATCACAGTAGACGAGATGACAGGCGGAACATTCACCATCACCAATGGTGGGGTATTCGGGTCCATGCTCTCCACGCCGATCATCAACCCGCCGCAGAGTGCCATCTTGGGCATGCACAACATTGTGGAGCGCCCCGTGGCCATCGACGGCCAAGTGGAGGTCCGTCCCATCATGTATGTGGCGCTGAGTTATGACCACCGCATCATCGATGGCAAGGAAAGCGTGAGCTTTTTGGTGGCGGTCAAAGAGATGTTGGAGAACCCCGAGCGCATGTTGTTTGGCTCCAAAGACCCCATGGAGGTGCTGCTCGGCCTCTGAGGCCCATCGAAATGCTGAAGGACCGTCTCTGCTTGTTTAGCGGAGGACGCTGAAGCGCTCTGCATCGAGCCGGACCAGAATGGCGATCATCAGCGCAAAGGCCATAAAGCTGGACCCGCCATAACTCATGAAGGGCAGGGGAATGCCAATGACAGGTGCCAATCCCAACACCATGCCCACATTGATGAGCATGTGCATGAACAGGATGCCCCCTAAGCTGTACGCATAGACGCGTGTAAAGGCACTGCGTTGTCGCTCGGCCAGAAACAAGATCCGCAGAATGAAGCTGGCAAACAGGATGAGAAACACGGTGGATCCGACAAGGCCCCATTCTTCGGACCAGGTGCAAAAGATGAAATCCGTTTCCTGTTCGGGGACAAAACCATAACCGGTCATGGGGCCATTCCGCCAACCCATCCCGGTCCATCCTCCAGAGCCGATGGCGGTTTTGGCGTGTCGGATGTTGTAATCGGCATCGGGGTTGTCGACCTCCAACCCAAAGAGCACTTGAATGCGCTCGCGTTGGTGTGGGCGCAGAACCTCTTCGAGTGCAAGGTGCATGACCACAGAAAAGAGCAAGGCAGCGATGGTGGAAATGACCGCTTGGGTGGTGATGCGGGCCCTATAGCGGGGAAGGGTGGCATTGCGGACCAAGGTGATAGCTCCGGCACCCAACACGACAAACAAGATCCAAAACCGGTAAATGCCATTGGCCTCACCTACCATCGGGTAGGTCAGGTCTCCGGCTCCAGAGAGTATGGTCAATACCGCCATGACGACGGCAGCAAACCCCACAATCAGGACTGCTCCGCTCAGGCCTTCACGGTACATGGCAAAGACAAAACCAAGGAAAACGAGCACCGTTCCAGCGTCGGGCTGCAACAAGATGAGCCCAGCGGGAATGCCGACAATGACGGCGGCCCGGAAGCGCTGCCCAAAGTTGTTGAGCCCCCCTTCTTTGGAGCAATACCAGGCGAGGGCGAGGGAAGCCCCCATCTTGGCAAACTCGGACGGTTGTATGCCAAAGCTGCCAAAGCCAAACCACGATCGCGCCCCTCCCACTTTCTTGCCGATGACCAATACCAGACTGCACAACAGCAGTTGTATCCCGTAGTTGAGCCAGGCCGTTCGAATGAAAAAAGTGCCTTCTACCTGCAGGATCAGAAACCCCAGAACAAGGCTCACCACCAACCACAGGCCTTGTTTACCGTGCAAAGTGCGCAGGCCCCATTCCACTGCGCCGTCAGGCCCGGTGGCCGCCGAAACGAGGTTGACCCAGCCCAGCACTGCGAGGACCAAAAACAACACGATCGTCAGTCCATCAATGTTGCGGCGTATGTCTGAACTGCGGGTCATGGCTGCGGTGCAGAAGTTTCGGGTTCAGGCTCTGGATAGGGATCCGTCAGGTCGGCCTCGAGGATGCGGTTGAGCCTGCGTTCATTGGAAACGGTGCCGGTGAGGTATTGCTCCATCAACAAAGCGGCGATGGGCGCGGCCCACTGCCCGCCAAAACCTGAGTTCTCGACATAAACGCTGAGGGCGATTTGAGGGTCGTCCTGGGGCGCAAAGGCGATAAAAACAGAGTGGTCTTTTCGAGGTTCGTCTTGAACCGTACCCGTCTTTCCGCAAACGGCGATGCCATCGAGGCGCGCCCGTCGGCCCGTTCCAGAAGGGTCTTCAACGACCTGGCGCATGGCATTGATGACAGGCTCGAAATGGACGGCGTCTACCCCGGTCTCCATGCGGGCTCCCAATCCAGAAGGCTTGCCTTCATCCCCTACGGCGTGTATGAAGTGGGGCAACCGGTACCAGCCCCTGTTGGCCAGGGTCGCGGCCAAATTGGCCATTTGCAACGGTGTGGTCAGCAATTCTCCCTCACCAATGGAAATGGAGTAAACGGTTCCAAAGTCCCAACGCCGCCGACCATAGATGCCGTCGTAATAATCGCTGTCGGGAACGCTGCCTGTCGATGTTCCAGGCAACCGGCCACCCAGATTGGTGCCAAAGCCAAAGGCCATAACGCGCTTCCTCCAATCATCGAGTCCCAAAGCGGCCCGTTCGAATTTGGTGTCGCCTTTTCCGGCATTGACAACACGCTGCATCACCTTGTAGAAATAGGGGTTGCAACTGTGAATCACGGCATTGCGCAAATCGTCTTGGGTGTGTGGGCCGTGACAACCGATGATGTTGCGGTCGCACGAGAACCGCGTGGTGGGGCGGATTTGTCCACCCTGCAGGGCGACCAATCCTTGCACCATTTTCCAGATAGAACCGGGCCGATAGGTGGCTTTAACTGCCCTGTTGAACAGCGGTTTATCGGAGTCGGAGACGAGGGTTTTGTAGTACGATCCGCGCTGCGATCCGACCAGCATGTCTGGATCAAAACCCGGAGCGGACACCATGGCCAGCACTTCCCCTGACCGCGGTTCAATGGCGACAACGCTGCCCTTTTTATTCTGCATCAGTTCTTCCGCGAACTGCTGCAGCGTGAGGTCGAGCGTGAGGGTGAGGTTCCGCCCCGATTCGGCCGGCTTGTCATCGCTTTCGGTCTGGTTCGTATTGCGAATGCGGTTGCGGGCATCGACCAGTACGGAGGTCCGCCCTTTGACACCGCGGAGTTCCAATTCATAGACCCGTTCCAAGCCGCTGCGCCCGATGTGGTCCCCCATGCGGTAGAAGGCGTCTTCAGATAGGTCCTCCCTCGAGGCCTCTGCATACTCTCCAATCAGGTGACCGGCAATCCCATGAATGTGGTTGCGGACGGGTCTGCTGCGAAAGGAAAAGCCTGGAAAGGACTGGATGGTCGAGGCCATTCGGGCGTGTTCCTCGATGCCGATACCGCGCCGTACGGTGGACTTTTTGTAGCGGCTGTAGCGCTTGGCCTTGCTCAAGGCAGCCTCCATGTCTTCCACCTCCATCCCTGCCCACAGGGCGGCCTCCTCCAACGCAGTGCTGTCCATCTCAGCCAGCATGCGGGGCAGCACCATCAGGTCATGCGCGGCCCTCGACCCCACCAACAGCTCGCCATTGCGGTCGAAAAACAAGCCCCGACTGGGCGGTATTGACTGTCGGTCGCTGGTCAGGGTGACGGCTTTTTCTTTCCATTCCGGTTGCCAGATCTGCAGGCTGAAGAGCCGGAGAATGAAAGCAGCTGTGAAAAACAGCACCAGCAGCACCACTGTCCGGAATCGGGTATCCATTAGGAGCTCGATTTGCGGCGGTCTGGAGCGTAGACCATCATGTGCAAGACCAGACAGCAGAGGGTGGTAAATGCCGCACTGGTGAGGGTGGACAACAGGGCACTGGGAATCAGGTGCCAGTACCAATTGGAAACCACCATCAGTGAGAGGTGATAAATCAACGCGGCGCAGAAGGTGAGCCCAACCAACCAGCTGGACCCCATGTCCCTGAGGATGGGTTGATCGCTGATTTCATACCCTTCGCGCGGTGCAAAAAGCCGGTGCAAGGAAGGGAGAAGTCCACCAAGGATTGTGCCGGCCACCATGTGTTGTCCGTAAGACCCTGTGGCGATATCCAGACCCACGCCCATGGCAAATCCAAGGATGAGTTTGAGGAATGAATTGGCTTGTGGCGGGATGAGCAAAAGGGCCCACAATGTCCATTCAGGCCGCGTCCATTCACCCAATGGGGAAACGTCCCTCAAGAAAAAGGCCTGCAGCAACACCAGCAAGAGGATCCGCAAGACCATCATGGCTGCAAGTCGGTTGAAGACAGGACCGTCCTTTCGGAGTCCGCTTGGTGAACCAAAAATTCCAGGTGGCGGGTCGCTTTGAAATCAGCGGCAGGAACCACAGACACCGACATGAAATCGGCGCCTGACTGCCGTTCTACGTCAAAGACGGTGCCCATCAGGACGTCTGCGGGAAACCGAAGGTCATAACCGGAGGTGAAAATCGAATCTCCGCGTTCTGCTTGAACGTGTCGTGGGACATCCCGCAACTGGAGGAGTCCCATGTCCACACCGTCCCATCCCAGTGAAGCTACGGGGCCATTGCGGCCGATGCGACAGCTCCAAGAGGTACCGCTGTGCAGCAAAGTCAAAATCCGGCAGTGGGATGTTCCGATTTCTTCGACCGTGCCAAAAGCGGCACCGCCAGAAAGCACCCCCATACCGGTCTCAATGCCACCATCACGCCCTGGGGTTGCAATAGAAGGGGAGCGGGGCTTGCCGTCGGGACCTTTGATGAGCATCCCCCTGCGCACTGTCCAGTGCCGCACACTGTCCTCATTCCATGAAGCCACCAAATCCATGGACAGCAAACGCGACCTCAGGTCTGCATTCTCCTCCGCAAGCTTGGCGTTTTGTTCGGCCAATTTGAGGTAGTTGGACCACCCGTTTCTCTGGCTGTCGATCGCATAAGAAATGGCGCCGGTTTGGCGAAACCAACTCGATCGCGCGGCGCCATCGTTGCGAAACAAAACACTCAAAGACACCGCCATCAAGGCAATGAAGGCGAGTGTAAACGCATTTCGTATCAGAAGGAGCCACAGGTTCCGCATCGGCAGGCCGGCGTCACTCGCGCATCAGGAAGGCGAAATTCTCGACATTTTTGAGGGCGATGGCCGTACCTCTGGCCACAGCGCGCAAGGGCTCTTCCGCCACGTGCACTGGCAACCGGGTCTTGGAACTGATCCTCTTGTCCAAGCCGCGCAGCAAAGCGCCACCACCGGCGAGGTAAATGCCGGTTTTGTAGATGTCAGCAGAGAGTTCCGGGGGGGTGTTCTCCAAACAGCTCAGGATGGCTTCTTCAATCTTGGAAATCGACTTGTCCAAGGCCATGGCGATCTCGGCATAGCTGACCTGAATTTCCTTGGGGATGCCGGTCATGAGGTCCCGACCGCGCACTGCATAATCTTCGGGGGGCTCGTCGAGCTCCGTCAAAGCGCTGCCCACTTCAATTTTGATTTGCTCTGCCGTGCGCTCACCCACAAGGATGTTGTGCTGGCGGCGCATGTACTCTTCGATGTCTTGGGTGAATTCATCCCCCGCGACGCGGATGTTTTTGTCGGTCACAATACCGCCAAGGGCGATCACCGCAATTTCAGAAGTGCCACCACCGATGTCGATGATCATGTTGCCCATGGGCTCCTCCACATCGATGCCGATTCCGATGGCTGCTGCCATGGGTTCGTGGATCAGAAATACTTCTTTGGCGCCCGCGTGCTCCGCGCTGTCTTTTACCGCCCGCTTCTCGACTTCTGTGATCCCTGAAGGGATGCAGATCACCATGCGCAGCGAAGGGTTGAACAGGCTTCTCCGGCGTTGGATCATCCGGATCATGCCTTTGATCATGTCCTCCGCACTTTGGAAGTCGGCGATCACGCCGTCTTTCAGAGGCCGAACCGTCTTGATGTTTTCGTGGGTCTTACCGTGCATTTGCTGGGCTTGACGCCCAATGGCCACGGTTTTATTTGATGCGCGATCCTTGGCTACGATGGACGGTTCGTCCACCACAGCTTGGTCTTCGTAGTAGATGACAGTGTTGGCAGTTCCGAGATCGATGGCGATCTCCTGCATAAAGAAATTGAACAGGCCCATTTCAACCAAATTTGGGGTTTAAACGCATGTGTTGGTCATCCTGTTGTAGAAGAATCAACACGTTAAGCGGTGGATAAGCCGCGTTTTGTTCTCCTTTGGGAAATCAATGCCTGAAATGGCGGACGCCAGTGGTCACCATGACCACCCCGTTGGCGTCGCAATACGCCACGCTCTCGCCATCTTTGATGCTGCCACCAGGTTGCACAACCGCTGCAATACCGGCCTTGTGGGCGATTTCAACGCAGTCGGGGAAGGGGAAGAACGCATCGCTGGCCATCACGGCGCCTTCGAGTGAAAGTCCCATGCGTCCGGCTTTGTCAATGGCTTGATTGAGGGCGTCTACCCGTGAGGTTTGTCCTGTTCCACTGGCCAGCAGCTGTCCTGCTTTGGCCAACACGATGGTATTGGAGCGCGTATGCTTGGCCAATTTCAACGCAAAAGCGAGGTCTTCAGACTGCTCTGCCGTTGGCGCTGCTGTCGTCACACAAGTGAAGTCTTCCGCATTTTCCATGCGGTCATCGGGTTGCTGGACCAGGTAGCCGCCGAGTGCGCTGCGCACGAGCTGAGGAGCATGGGGCCAATGGCGCTGTTCCAGCAGGATGCGGTTCTTCTTTTTGCTCAACAGGGCCAGGGCTTCTGGTGCGAAGTCCGGCGCGATGACCACTTCGCAAAACAGCGTGTGAAGGGCTTCGGCAGTCTCCAGATCCATGGTGCGGTTGGCGATGACCACCCCGCCAAAGGCTGAAATGGGGTCGCCCGCCAGCGCATCGGTGTAGGCTTGAGACAGCGTTCCGCGCGCGGCAAGTCCGCAGGCGTTGTTGTGTTTGAGAATGGCCACAGTGGGCCCCCCATCCTTGTACTCACCCATGAGTTGCACTGCGGCGTCCACATCGAGCAGGTTGTTGTAGCTCAAAGCTTTGCCGTTGTGCTGGGTAAACAGACCCTCGAGGTCCCCATAAAAGGCCCCTGGCTGGTGGGGGTTCTCACCATAACGAAGCGGGGTGCTGGCGGTTTCTAAGACAGAAAGCACTTCGGGGTTTCCGCCCTCCCTGACCCACCGTCCGATGGCGGCGTCATAGCCCGATGACACCCCAAAGGCAGCACCGGCCATGTTGCGCCTGAAGTCCAGGTCGGTGGTCATGCCGTTGCCCAAAGCCTCTACCAAATCGCCGTATTGGCCTCGGGAAGGGATGCACACAACATCCCGGAAATTCTTGGCTGCAGCACGGATCAGGGCGATGCCACCGATGTCAATCTTCTCGATGATTTCGCCCTCCTCTGCTCCGGAAGCCAAGGTCTCTTCGAATGGATAAAGGTCTACAATGACCAGGTCGATGGGACCGATGCCATGGTCCGCAACATCCACGTCATCGGGCTCAAAGTCCCGCCTTGCCAAGATTCCCCCAAACACCATGGGGTGGAGGGTTTTGACGCGCCCGCCGAGCATTTCTGCAGTTTGGGTGACCGATTCCACAGGGGTGACTTTGGCCCCGAGGGCTTCAATCGCGCGTTGGGTGCCGCCTGTCGAGAGGATCTCTACACCATGGGCGTGAAGGCGGTCGACGATGGGGGCGAGGCCCTCCTTGTGAAAGACGGAAATGAGGGCTCTACGGATGGGACGTTGCATGATGGTGCGGGGCATTGGGAAGCTGCGAAATTAGACCACTTTGCCCCCCTGCTCCAACCTTCGAGCCGTAGCTTAGCTGGCATGTCACGAAGGCTGTTCGTTGAGAGTTTCATTCAAGCATGGCAAGCGCTGGTGACCAACCGGCTCAGGACCCTCCTGTCCCTGCTTGGGGTTATGATCGGCATCTTCATGATCACGGCGGTGTTTGCGGTGTCGGATTCGCTCGAGGAAAACCTCAAAGGCATTTTCAGTTCGGTGAGAAGTGATGTTCTGTTTGTGGAGAAGATGCCATGGACCTTCTCGGCAGGCTACCCTTGGTGGAAATACGCTTTGCGCAAGGACCCCACATTGGAAGACGCCGAATTGTTGCAGGGCAGGCTGCCTTCGGCGCGGAGCATCGCTTTTCAGACCGGCAGCATGGTCACGGTCGAAAAAGGCAGCAGCAGCTTCCAAGGCGCCCGTTTGGGGGCTGTGACATTGGACTACCTCGATGCCATTGAGTTGGACATCGCCCAAGGGCGGTTTTTTACGCCAAGGGAGGTGCAAGCATCCATTCCCGTGGTGCTGCTTGGCCAGAAATTGGTGGACCGCTTGTTTCCCAGCGGCAACGCCATCGGCCAGTCCTGCACAGTGGCCGGCAGAACGGCGCGGGTCATTGGAGTTTTGGCCCAAGAGGGCACATCCATTGTGGGAGAAGGTTCAGATGATTTGGCACTGATCCCAGTGAGCTTTGGCCAGCAGCTCTTGAATTTCAAGGCGCTGAAGTCGAGCATTTTGATCCGTGCAAAAGCGGGAGTAGACCTCGAAACACTGCGGGGCGAAGTCATCGCCGCCTATCGTCCCATTCGCCGCCTGCATCCCCGCGATGAGTCCGACTTTGCCGTCAACGAGGTCGACATGCTCACCGCCTTCATTGATGTGTTGTTTGGCCGCGTCGAATACGGCGTTTGGTTCATCGGCGCCTTTGCCATCTTGATTGGATGCTTCTCCGTCGCCAACATCATGTTTGTATCGGTCAAGGAGCGCACTCCGTTGATTGGGGTCCAAAAAGCACTGGGTGCCAAGCGCAGTTTTGTGCTGGCTCAATTTCTAACCGAAGCGGTGGCGCTGTGCATCATGGGGGCCCTGATGGCCCTGTTTGCTGTGGGTGTGCTCGTAGTGACCGTCAACGTGTTTTCCGAGGGCATGTCCCTGGTGTTTGGACTGGAGCGTTTTTTACTCGGGTTGGGCATCGCTGTGGTCAGCGGGATCATTGCGGGATTGGCCCCGGCACTGCAGGCAGCCCGCATGGACCCCGTAGAAGCCATGCGGGCCGCCTGAACTCAGAGCCCAAAACTCAGGCCGACGGTAGCCGTATGCCGCTCGCCGTCAGCGGATTCAAACAAGGTCTCGGGACCTTCTTTCAGTGGGACGTTGAGCGACCCTCCTTGTTTGTTGCCATAACGCAGCACCAAAAATGCAGAGCGACCGAAGCGGATGCGCGCACCGGCGGACCAACCGTATTGCAGCGCGGGGTCAAACGTGGTGACGTTGTGCTGTTGGCGCTCGCCAGCACCGTCAAATGAACGCTTGTCCACGTAGGAGGCATCCAACCCTGCTTCCCCCTCGATGAAGGGCCGAAAGCCACCGCGCAAGGGGTCCAACCGCACAACGCCACTGATGCCTGGCAGCAAGATGCGGTAACGGGTGTCTTCTGCGGTGGTTCCGTCGTTGGGGGGCTGCACGGTTGCGGTTTCTGTGGTGTTGCCCAAGTGCGCCAGGCCCATTCGGATGCCGGTGCGCAGCGGACCGCGGGTCCGTGCAAACCAGCTGAGGTCCGCGTGAAAAGGGGCGAGGGTCGACTCAGCCAATGCCAGCCGGGTGGCACCTGTGGACAATTCAAAAACGCCCGCACGGGAAGCGCGGCCCGGGTTACAGCATTGGGCCTCAACGGCGAAGCTGGTGAAAAGGGCAACGGCCAGAGCCAAGCTTTGGGCCTTTGATGCGGAAAAAGAGAAGCGGTGGTTTTTCATGGTGAACGCTTTGATGTTGTTGGGTATGCACATTGCGTGCCAAAACCAATGACGGGGTCATTTTCTTTGTAGAATGCGGATAGCCATCACAGGTACAACGGGTCAATTGGGCGGACGATTGCTGTCTCTGGCTGGAAGCGAACCCGCTGAAGGCCTCGAGCTGATCCCCCTGGGCCGTGACCGCATGGACTTGGCAGACCCCAGCACGTTTCCCGCAGCATTGGACGGTGTTCGGCCCGACCTGGTGTTGAGCTGCGCGGCCTACACGGCCGTAGATGCGGCGGAAGATGACCGCGATATGGCCTTCCGCGTCAACGGCGAGGCACCCGGTCATTTGGGAAAGGCATGCGAAGACCGGAACATCAAGGTCATCCACATCAGCACCGATTATGTGTTCAACGGGCAGGGTGACCGGCCTTATTTGCCCGGGGACCCGACTGGACCAACGGGGGTGTATGGCGCCAGCAAACTCGCAGGTGAAACAGCGCTGCAAGCGGCCTGTCCGACCGCATCGGTGGTGAGGGTGGGGTGGCTTTATGACCGGGACGGAAAGAACTTTCTCAATACCATGCTGCGCCTTGCGGAAGGCCGGGAGGTGTTGACCGTGGTGGACGACCAATGGGGGTGTCCCACCCACGTCGGTGATTTTGCGGCAGACTTGCTGCGCTGGGCACGCGCAGTTCAACAAGCCCCTGAGGAGATGGCCGGAGTCCAACATTACGGCCACAGTGGGATCACCAGCTGGCATGGATTTGCCGCCGAAATCATGCGTTTGCGGGCACCCCATGTGAGGGTAGACGCGGTGTCATCGGATGCTTTCCCTACACGCGCTGTCCGCCCGGCATACAGCAAATTGGACGAGCGCGCTTTTTTTGAGAAGCTCGGAAGCACTCCTATTTCGTGGGAGGTAGGGCTCGAGCGCTGTATTGGGGCGAAATTTGCCCCTACCCAATCTGAATGACCCCATGAACTTGGATGCAATTCGGGCCAAAGCCCAAGCTTGGACCCAGGAGCCCTACGATGCTGTGACACGCGCTGCTGTGCAGCAGATGTTGGACGCCTCCGATACAGCCCCGCTACTCGAAGCCTTCCACCAGGATTTGGCATTTGGAACAGGCGGCATGCGGGGCATTATGGGGCCCGGAACGAACCGCATGAATGCGGCAGTGGTCGCCATGGCCACCCAAGGATTGGCCGACTACATCTCCGCCCACCATCCGGGCGACAAGGCCGTGGCCATCGCACACGACAGCCGCCACGACAGCGACACCTTTACCCAAGTGGCAGCAGAGGTGCTGGCGGGTAACGGCATTGTGGCGCACGTATTTGACAGTCTGCGCCCAACACCAGAACTCAGTTTCGCGATCCGGCAGCTGGGTTGCCAGGCTGGCATTGTCATCACCGCCAGCCACAACCCAAAGGAATACAACGGATACAAGGTCTATTGGGGCGACGGTGGTCAAATTGTACCTCCCCATGACAAGGGCATCATTGCGTGTGTTAGGGCTGTAGAGGGGCTTCAAGCTGTGAAGCAGTCCGACGCTGGGGATCCTTTGATCAAGACCATTGGACCGGAAATGGACCGCGATTATTACGCCACGATCGCTTCGCACCGGCTGGATGACGAGCTGATCGCGGAGGGCTCAGACTTGAGCGTGGTGTATTCGCCCCTGCATGGAACCGGCACCGTAAGCATGGCGCCTGCCCTCGAGGCCTGCGGTTTTCGAAATGTGGAGGTGTTGGCGTCTCAATCCGATCCAGACGGGGCCTTTCCAACGGTAGAGTCGCCCAATCCAGAGGAGGCGAGCGCCCTGCGGATGGCCCTGGAACGCGCCGAAGAAAAGGGCGCCGATTTGGTCTTGGCCACCGATCCTGACTCAGACCGGGTCGGGGCTGCTGTCCGCGATAGCGGAGGGGGATTTCGTTTGCTCAATGGCAACGAGCTGGCGTCTTTGTTGGTGCAATATGTGCTCCGGACCAAGGCAGACCGGGGAGGCCTGCAAGAGGGCGATTTTGTGGCCCGCACCATTGTGACGACACGGTTGATTTCTGAAATCGCCTCCTCCTTTGATGTACCGGTCGCAGAGACCCTCACCGGATTCAAGTGGATTGCAGCCGAAATACTCACCCGCGAAGGGAGCGGGCAGTTTTTGGTCGGGGGAGAGGAGAGTTATGGCTATCTCGTGGGAGATGAAGTGCGCGACAAAGACGCGATTGCAGCGGCGGCCATGATTGCAGAAATGGCCCATGTCGAATGGCGCAAGGGCCGCACCCTCCTCGACAGGTTGAGGGACCTGCACCGCCACTATGGCATGTACCGCGAGGCTTTGGTATCGCTCAAGCGCGAGGGCATCACGGGATCAGAGGAAATCCGCGAGATGATGTCGGCTTTTCGAACCAACCCGCCTGCGTCGCTCGGTGGCGAGGCCATTGCAGAAGTGCGCGATCACCTCGAGGGTTGGAATGGGTTGCCGCCCTCCAATGTGGTACAATTCCTGACCGCCGACGGGGCCCTGGTTTCGGCCCGCCCTTCGGGCACAGAGCCCAAGATCAAGTTTTACTTTTCCGTGCGTGCGGACTGGGCAGAGGGCACGACACATGCGGAATCTTGGCAACAGCTGGGGGGCCGCATTGCCGCATTGGGGCGGGACTTGGGCGTGGAGGTTAGCGTTTGACCTCCGCTTCGTAACAACCGATCCACGCTTGCGGCGTCATCCGTTCAAAGGTCTTGACCAAGATGGGAATGGCCGCCTCGAGTTGCGCCATGCGCTTGAACCGAACGCAGCCTTTACCCATGTTCAGTTTCCCTAAATCGGCCGATTCCCAGTCGCGCTGCAACGCTTCCAACAGCGGCGGATGGGCATACAAGCCCATGTGGTGAAGGGACACTTGTCCCTTGGTGGAGGCCACAGAGATAAAGGGAAGCGGGGATTTGGGGTTGCAATGGTATCCGTCGGGATAGAGGGAGAAGGGCACAGAGAAATGGACCATGCGGCCATCACAATGCTCGGCAAACCCTTCGGGCAGCTTCGAGCGCAGGGATTCAATCAATGCAGCCACAGGCCCTTTGCGTTCATCGGGCAAGGCCTCTAAAAACGTGTTGAAGTGTTCTGTCGTCATGCTCAGAAGGCAGGGACCCAAGGGTCAATCAGAGGAAGGAGCGTGCGGGCTGTGGTATCCAACCAAGGCCACAGGTGGCTCTCTTCAAGCCAAGCGCTGGGCAGCCATTCGGTGCCCATGGAACCTTGGATGACCATCAGCAAAATGGACCAAAACAACCAAGAACGCCCCACCGAAAACACCAAGCCAGCCATTCTATCAAACGGCTTCAGTGCAGTGATGTCCACCATTTTTTCGAGCAACCTGCCCAGCAGGTGCACCCCCACCGCCACGGTGATGAACGTCACGGCAAAAGCCAGGATGCCGAGGTAGGATTTGCCGATGGCGAATTGTGCATCGAGCCAACCAGCGGCCACATCGGAGCCAAACAAGGCGGCGTAAGCCCCCAAAAAAAGGGCCACCAATCCGGTGACCTCGAGGATGAGGCCACGCCGGATTCCGCGCACCGCCCCCCACAACAAGGGGATGGAAAGGATGATATCCAGCGGGCTGATTCCTTCGGGCATGTTGCTGTGCAATCTACGTTTGTAGACATGAATGGAGCAGCGGGTAGAATCAGACAGGCCTCAGCCGGAGACATTCCCAAGGCTTACGCCCTCATTCGCGAACTGGCAGAATACGAGCGGGCCTTGGACCAGGTCAACATTGGCGAAGCCACATTGCTGGAAGATGGCTTTGGCCCGAACCCGGCCTATGGCCTCCTCGTTGTCGAGCCTGCCGATCGGGATGAGGTGGTGGGCGTGGCCCTGCATTATGAGAAATACAGCACTTGGAATGGACGCTGCCTGTTTTTGGAAGACCTCGTGGTCACCCAATCAGAGCGGGGCAAGGGATATGGAAAGCTCCTGTTTCAGGCGGTGGCCGCTGAGGCTGTGCACCGAGGCTGCGCCTACATGCAATGGCAGGTGCTGGACTGGAACACCCCCGCCATTGATTTCTACAAGTCGCTGGATTCAGAAGTCAGCAGCGAATGGCTCAACGGCCGATTGGAAGGAGACGCGCTGAGCAGGTTGGCCCAAGGATCATGAGGCGAGAGGTACACAAGTTCGGTGGGGCTTCTGTGCGGGATGCGGAAGCAGTTCGGAACGTCGGAAGCATTGTGCTTGGTTTGTGGAACCGGGGGGTTCAGCCGGTGGTGGTGGTCAGCGCCATGGCGAAGTCCACCAATGCACTGGAAAAAATTTGGACAGGACTGCCAGAGGGCGGAGCAGTTGAGCCTCTGTGCGCAGATGTGCTGGGGTTTCATGCCAATGTGGTCCAGGAATTGGGCCTGCCGGAGGACCTGCTCCAAACTGATGTGGCAGAATTTCTGGCGGTAGCCGAGGGTCTAAAAGGCCGAGGTTCTGCCGATGCAGCGGGCTATGACGCCCTCGTTGGCTTTGGCGAACGCATGTCCACGCGCATTGTCCATGCCCATCTGGTGCAGATTGGCCTCGCGGCACAATGGTTGTCGGCATGGGAACTCGTTCGGACCGATGAAGCGCACCGCGCGGCACAGGTTCAATTACCAGCTACCGGCGATGCGGTGAGACTCGCCATGACTGGCATCGGCCAGGGATTGGCGGTGACCCAAGGCTTTGTAGGAGGGGCCGCCAACGGCGCCCCCACGACCTTGGGCCGCGAAGGTTCTGACTTCAGTGGGGCATTGTTTGCGGAGGCCTGGGGTGCAGAACGTCTCGTGGTATGGAAAGACGTTGAGGGGGTGATGACGGGTGACCCTCGGCACTGGCCGGAGGCCACAAAAATGGACAGGCTGGATCACGGCACTGCCGAGCGGATGAGCCTTGCCGGAGCGGGAATTTTGCACCCCGCGACAATGGCACCGCTCCGACGTGCTGGAATTCCATTGGAGGTGCGCAGTTTTCAGCGGCCGGGGATGGAGGGAACCGTGATTGGAGAGCAGCATGCACCTTCAGACCTTCCTGCGCTGTGGGCTTTTGAGGAGGAAGCGTCAGGGGAAAAGAAGGTGCGCTGTCTCACCGCTGATCCAGATTTAGCCATGGCAGAATGGAATGCTGTTTTTCCCGACCGCCAGGCGTCCTCAGTGGAGGTCGACCCCAACATCGAGGGGTGTTTCCGGCTGGTTTTTTGACCCCAAACCGACACATTGGGACAAAAAAAAGCCAGTTCCAGGGGGAACCGGCTTTCGCTGCTTCACGCAGTGAAGGTCAATATTCGTCTTCATTGAAGAAGAAGTCTTCTTTCGACGGGTAGTCGGGCCAGATGTCTTCAATGGTATCGTAAGTCTCTTGATCGTCTTCGATGTGCTGGAGGTTCTCCACCACTTCGAGCGGAGCACCCGTGCGCATGGCGAAGTCAATCAGCTCGTCCTTTGTGGCGGGCCAAGGAGCGTCTTCGAGGTAGGAGGCAAGTTCAAGTGTCCAATACATGGTGTATCACATTTGGGCGCGGCAAAAGTAACCGAGTTGCGATTCTGTGCAAGCCTTACGCGAAATCAGGCCAAAATGTTCACCTCAAGAGCCCGAATTCTTGTCCCGAGGCCACTTTTCCTCTACCGTTCCTTCGGAATGTGCTGCCCAGCGGCCAAGGGTAAAAAGGGCGTCGCTCAGTCTGTTGAGGTACCGCATGGCGTCTGCAGACTGCACAACGAGCCTGTCCAATGCGACTGCGCGGCGCTCGGACCTGCGGCAAACCGTTCGGGCGACATGACACGCAGAAACCGCGGGAGAACCCCCAGGCAACACAAAATGGCGCAGCGGCGGCAGGTCTTGCTCGAGGCCGTCAATCCAGTGCTCCAACCGCTCCACATCGGACGCGTCCACCTTGGGCTGTCCCTCGCGGGGTCCGTTGGGGTCGGCAAACATGCCGCCAATGCGAAACAAATGGTCTTGGATGTTGCGGAGGTCTTCGCGCTGTGGGGCCAGCGTAGGGTGGTCCAACAAGGCGCCCATGAAGGCATTGAGTTCGTCTATGGTGCCATAGGCCTCGATTCGGGCGTCGTCCTTGTGGACCCGGGATCCATCAAACAACGAAGTCTCACCACCATCTCCGGTGCGGGTATAGATGCGCATGCTACAAAGGTGCACCTTGAAACACAACCGATGTCAAGGCAGGGGCAGGGATGCGGGTCGGCAACTACCTTCGTTGGGTGGATGGTGAAAAGCAAAGACGCTACGACAGGGCATATCTGAGGATGGCCCGGGAATGGGCCGCCCTGTCTCATTGTCAGCGGAAGCAAGTGGGCGCGCTGATTGTGCGCGACGGCATGATTGTATCCGATGGATACAACGGAACACCAAGCGGCATGCCCAATGCCTGCGAAAACGATGCAGGAGAAACGCATTGGTATGTGCTCCACGCAGAGGCCAACGCCATCACCAAACTGGCGCGGTCTTCCCATACCGCTCAAGGGGCCACCCTGTACATCACCTTGTCTCCGTGCCGGGAGTGTGCCAAGCTGATCCACCAGGTGGGCATCCGCCGTTTGGTGTACATCGACGCCTACAAGGACGATTCGGGTTTGAAGTTCTTGAACCAAGCGGGGGTCGAAACTGTACGTTACTCAGATGTCCACTAAACGCCCATCCGCACCCCGAGCTTGGCTCCCTTTGGCCTTGGGCGTTGCCCTCATGTTGGGCGCCTATTTGGGCCGCGGCCTCAACCGAGAGCAGCCAATTTGGAGCATGCAAGGGCCCGCTTATGTTCCCACGGGGCAAGTGTTGTCCTCCGTTTTGGACCGCATCGACCGCATGTATGTGGATCCGGTGGACCGGTCGCGGTTGACTGAGGTGGCGATTGACGCCATCTTGGATGAGTTGGACCCCCACAGCGATTGGTTCAGCAGTGCTGAACTCGCGGCCATGGCGGAGCCGATGGAGGGCAATTTCGAGGGCATCGGCGTGGAGTTTCTGCTTCAGGATGATACCATCATGGTGGTCACGCCCATCCCTGGAGGTCCCAGCGAACAGGCGGGTGTGATGGCGGGTGACCGCATCGTAGAAGTCGACGATTCGGTGATAGCCGGCACGGGACTGACCAACTCCAAGGTCATGGAATTGCTCAAAGGCCCTGCGGGCACCAGCGTGCGCCTGGGGCTCTACCGTCCCAGCCGTCCGGCCAGCGATTCAGTGGCGGTGAACATTCGCCGAGGGCGCATACCCATTCACAGCGTGGTTTCCGCTGAGCTCCTCGGAGACATCGGTTACCTCAAGGTCATTCGTTTCGCGCGCAATACCCACGAGGAGTTTGAGGCGGCCCTCTATGCCATGCGCGATGCCGGAGCCCAGCGTTTTGTTCTGGATTTGCGGGGCAATGGGGGCGGTTACCTGCACGCTGCAGTGCCCATGGTGGAGCATTTTCTGGAAAAGGGAGACCTCGTGGTATACACGGAGGGGACGTCTCAGCCCCGCCGAGAATACGTCACCGACCGCCCGGGCGCCTTCCGCTCTGAGCCATTGGTGATCATGGTCGACGAAGGCAGCGCTTCGGCCAGCGAAATTTTTGCTGGCGCCATCCAAGACCACGACCGTGGAGTGGTGGTTGGACGCCGAACCTTCGGAAAAGGCCTGGTCCAAGAAGAGTTTCCCGTGGCTGACCGTGGCGCCCTGAGGCTGACCGTGGCCCGATACTACACGCCCAGTGGCCGGTCGATTCAACGGCCCTATGGCAACGGCGTCGATTACGAACAAGAATGGCGCGAGCGCGAGGAGCGCGGCGAATACCTCGAGGAAGACAGTGTGTTTCAGGTGGACTCCTTGGCATTTTTGACCCGGTCTGGACGCACCGTATTTGGAGGCGGGGGCATAGCACCTGATGTTTTTGTGCCCTTGGATACCGGGAGCTATCCCGCGTCTTTCAGGGAGCTGGTGTATGCAGGCCGCATCCGGGAATACGCATTTCTGCTCACCGAAGAGAAGCGCACTGAATTCGTGGCCATGGGCGATGTCTCGGCCTTCCTCGAGCAAGTCAACAACGGCTACGACCTCGGTGCATCCGCGCTGGTTGACGAAACCTTCCTCCCTGAGGAAGGGCGCACCCGTGCGGTTGACCTGACCCGCAAGAGAATTGTGGAGCGCGTGGCACACAATGTCTGGGGCGAGTCCGCAGGCCACAGGTCTGTTTTGGGTTGGGACAACGAATGGCTTTCTGCGCAAGAGGTTTTTGGAGACATCTCCACCTTGTTGACACCGGACCCCTCAGCCCTCCAAGGCACAGAGCCCGAACAGAACGACTAAATTCGCATACCGAAGAACCCCTCAATTTCACTTCTATGTCTTTTGAACTCCCCGCACTTCCCTACGCTTACGACGCCCTCGAGCCCCACATCGATGCGCGCACCATGGAAATTCACCACGGAAAGCACCACGCTGGTTACACGGCCAAGCTGAATGCTGCGGTCGAAGGCACAGACCTCGCCGGAAAGTCCATCGAAGACCTGTGCGGCCAGCACGCCGACAACGGTGCTGTGCGCAACAACGGCGGCGGATACTACAACCACAATATGTTCTGGACGAGCATGTCACCCAACGGTGGTGGCACGCCTTCTGGCGACCTCGGAGCGGCCATCGATGCTGCGTTTGGCAGTTATGATGGATTCAAGGAGGCCTTTGCTGCCGCTGCTGCAACACGCTTTGGAAGCGGTTGGGCTTGGCTGTGCGTCAAAGACGGCGCCTTGGAGGTGTGCTCATCAGCCAACCAAGACAACCCGCTGATGGCCGGTGTTGGATGTGGTGGCAGCCCCATCCTCGGCCTGGACGTTTGGGAGCACGCTTACTACTTGAACTACCAGAACCGCCGTCCCGATTACATCGCGGCGTTCTTCAATGTGATCGATTGGAACGCCATCTCTGAGCGTTTCGCCGCTGCACGCGGCTGATTCGGTGCTCCGCCGCATGCGATACCTCATTCTCGTCGCGGGCGGCACAGGCACCCGCATGAACCGGCCGGTCGCCAAGCAGTTTTTGCCGCTTGGGGGCCGGCCGGTGATCGTGCATACCCTCGACAAATTCAGACAGGCCTATCCAGACCTGCACATCGTGTTGGTGCTCCATGATAGCCTGCATCCCGAATGGGAAAGGGTGGTGCAAGACCATCCGGAAGCAAGCGTGAACCGTGTGGTCAATGGAGGTGCCGAAAGGTTCCATTCCGTGCGACAAGGGTTGGCCGCATTGCCCGAAGGGGATGGCTTGGTGGGCATCCACGATGCCGTCCGTCCCTTTGCAGAAGTGGAGACCATCCGGCGGTGTTATGATGCTGCCGAAAAAAGCGGTGCTGCGGTCCCTGTGGTCCCGGTCAAAGACACCATTCGCCAGGTGGGAGAACGCGGCAGCGCTCCCCTGGACCGCGCGGCTTTGCGGGCGGTACAGACGCCACAGGTTTTTTCCTTGCCCCGCCTTCGGGTGGCTTATGAAGTGGGCTACAAACCCCATTTTACGGACGATGCATCCGTTTGGGAATTTGATGGGAGTGCCGTGACCTTGGTCGACGGCGATTTGCACAACATCAAGATCACCACCCCCGAAGATTTGCTGAGTGCGGAGGCTTTTCTCAGCCTGCGAAGTGCCCCGAACGGGCCTGTCCAGCGCTGATCGCGGGTGGCATGAACCTGTGGTAGGCCGCGAAGATGGCCGCGGTCAATGCGAGGCTGACCACAACGGTCCAGGTCTCAACTTCAAAGAGGTCTTCGGTCATGCTTCCCGTATACCACAGCGTAATTGCGGCCCCGGCGTTGTTGACGAAGTGGGCGAGCATCCCCGGTACAATGCTGCCGCTGCGGTAGGCAAACCATCCGAAGAGGGCGCCGAGAAATACGCGTGGCAGGAAGCCATAAAATTGAAAGTGGATGGCGCTGAAGATGACAGAGGCGATGGCAATGCCCAACCAAGGCTTCCCAGTAGCCCGAATCAGCAGCGGTTGAAGCGCTCCGCGAAAAGCCAACTCCTCAAACACGGCAGGCACCAAGGCTACGCTGATGATCACGATGATGCGCCGGGAACCCTCTGCGGTAACCAAGAAGGTGGTAACCTTCTCCAGCATCTCTTCAATGGGTTTGAGCGCGGCTTCCAACACAGAGCCTTCGGGAATGGCCATCACGTTCCATTCGTAGAGCAAGGCCATCAAGGGTGATGAAAACAGCGTGGCCATCACGACCAGAATGAGACCCCATGGCGCCATGGCGCGGCGGTTGGTGTTCAGTCCTATGGGCACAGACCGTTTCCACAGGGCTGCCGCGACCCAGACGGCCCCGCCAAATCCGAGGGCCTGGCTGATGAGGTTTTGGAAGTGCAACTGCCACCAGTCGCTGTCGCTGGAGGGCAATGCGCCCCCGGGTATGACGCTTACGCCTTCCGAAAAAAAGAGGGGGGACACGAGCCCCGCCAGAACGGAGGCTGTCACAGAGCACACAAAGACAAGCCCGAGAAAGATGAGCGCCCGACTGAGCGCTTGAATGCGATCGCTGTTCACGTGTCGAATCTAAGCGTTGGGGATGCCGTCTGCATAGGTTTGGGCCACCTTGTCGAGTTCTGCATGCAGTGCAGCGGGTTTTTCCTCGGTGACCAAGACGAGGCGGTGTTGTTTGAAATGGGGCAGACCGCGGAAATAATTCGCGTAATGCCTCCTCATTTCGACCACGCCGAGCCGCTCGCCCTTCCATTCGAGGCTGTGCACCAAATGGGCGCGGGCAGCCTCTACACGGTCGGAAACGGTCGGAGAAGGGAGGTGCTCGCCTGTGGCGAAGTAATGCTTGATCTCGTCGAAGATCCACGGGTTTCCAATGCTCCCCCTGCCGATCATGATGCCGTCCACTCCGTATTCTTTGCGGTAGGCTAGGGCTTTTTCAGGGGTGTCGATGTCGCCATTCCCAAAGACGGGGATGTGCATGTTCGGGTTCTCTTTGACCGCGCGGATCAAGGACCAATCCGCTTCACCCTTGTACATCTGGGCGCGGGTACGTCCATGAATCGAAATGGCTTTGATGCCCACGTCTTGCAGGCGCTCGGCGACTTCCACGATGTACTTGGAGTTGTCGTCCCATCCAAGGCGCGTTTTGACCGTGACCGGCAGGTCCACGGCCTCCACAATCTCCTTGGTCATCGAGACCATTTTGGGGATGTCCTGTAAGATGCCTGCTCCTGCGCCTTTGCAAGCGACCTTCTTGACCGGACATCCATAGTTGATGTCCAGCACATCGGGCCCGGAAGCCGCGGTGATTTCGGCAGCGCGGCGCATGGAGTCGATTTCCGAACCGAAGATCTGAATGCCGACGGGCCTTTCTTTTTCGTAGATGTCGAGCTTTTGTCTGCTTTTGACGGCGTCGCGGATCAAGCCTTCCGAGCTGATGAACTCCGTGTACATCATGTCCGCTCCGTGCTTTTTGCACAGGGTGCGGAAGGGGGGATCGCTCACGTCCTCCATGGGAGCAAGGAGGAGGGGGAATTCACCAAGTTCTACTGAACCAATGCGGACCATGGTGCAAAATTAGCCCGCATCGGGCACCATGCGACGCACGAGGTACGCGACCATCGCTGCACTGAAGGTGCCGCCCACCCCCAACACCACAATGGCCACTCCAAAAACGTCCGTGGCGTGCAGTGAAACCGGGTACGCGGGGACCATTGCGCCTTGCAGCTGGACCAGCCCATAACGGTCTTGCAGGAGCACGAGCGCGATCCCGAGAGCGATGCCCGACACAGCGCCGACAGCATTGATCAAGAGCCCTTGCCAGCTGAACACCTGCCGGACTTCCCGCCCTGTCATCCCCATGGCTGTGAGGGTAGCGACATCGCGCTTTTTGTCCAGCAACAGCATGGTCAACGCCGCGAGAATATTGAAAGCGGCCACGACCAAAATGAAACTCAGGATGGCAAACGTGGCCCATTTCTCAGCGCGGCTTGTGGCGTGAATCAGGGCGTTCTTTTCCCGCCGTGTGCGGGTTTTGAGCGTTGGAGGAAGGCGTCCATCCAAGGCAGTGCGCAGTTGGTCATGGCTCCAACCCGGGGCGGGCACCACTTCGATGCGGGATACGGCTTCAGGCCTTTGGAGGATTTCTTGTGCAAACCCAAGGCTGCCTATGATGGTCCGCGCATCGATGTCGGCATTGATTGAAAACGTACCACACACGGGAAGCCTGCCCGACACCATCATGCGCTCGGCACCACCATCGAGCAGGTTTTGTCCCCGCATAGAACCCAGACTGCGTCCTCGTTTGGGAGCTGCCACGGTCAAGGTGACCGCAGCATCCGCCTCAAAAGGCAGCCGCATTTCACGTGCAATCCCCAAACCAACATAGCCGCAAGCCATGCCCAATGTGTCTTCAGTGAGCTCGGCTCCCCGAATCAATCGGCCTTCTAAACCTGTTTGGCGGGCATGTTCTGCGTCGAACCCCAGCAGGGTACAGACCCTCGGTTCGCCCTGACGGCGGACCACCACATCTTGTTCCAAGACGCCTCCTGCGTGGGCGATGCCAGGATGGGCCTGCAGACTGTCGATCCAAGCCGCCGAGATGATGCGCCCTTCGGCAGGCAGCACAGCGAGTTCCGTATCCAGGCTCGAAAAGAGCTCTTCGACCAGGTCTTCTATACCGTTAAAGGCGCTGAGGATGGCGATCATGGCCGCTGCAACGGCTGCGACTACAAACACCGAGATGCCGGACACCAAATGAATCAGGCGCTGGGATTTCCGAGACCAGAGGTACCGGCGTGCGATGCGAAAAGGAACGTTCACCAAGGCCAAATTAGGCTTCATCTTCGAGGAGCATCCACTTTCGCTGCTGATCTCGGGTTTATTTCGAAACGGCCCGACCGTCACCTCATTGTCCGGGGCCTCTGGCTTTGTGGTGGGCCCGGGCATCTGCGGCATGTTCCCATGCGAGGCTGACCTTACAGTGGATGCGAAGAGGAGTGTGCTGGGTGCCCTGCCTTTGCTGGCCGGCTTACAGGTGCCCTTTGGTGTTCAGTCGTCCTTCAACAGGCCGTCGATTTCCTCGTAGCGATCGAGGCTGTCATCGAGGAAGAACCGCAGTTCCGGCATTTTGCGCAAATGCTTGCCCACTTTGCCGGCGAGGAGCTTTCGGATGTGAAACGCCTCTGCCTCCACCAAAGCGAGCCCTTCCTCTGGCTTGCCCACAGATGCAATAGGCATGAAGCTGAGGTAGACCCTCGCCAAGGACAGGTCCGGCGTCAACCGCACGGTTGTCACGGTGATGAAATGACCACCGAAGCGAATAGAGGCCTCTTTTTGGAGCAGGCCCCCGATTTCTTTTTGGAGCAACGCAGCGAGGCGTTCTTGTCGAATTCCGGCCATGGTTCAGTCGATGCGGATTTTTTGCCTGCGCCCGTCGGGCAGTGCGGCGATGAAAATGCCCTGTGTCCGTGGCACGGCGCAAGGCAGGGAACAATCAAGGGATCCAAAAGGACGCCCCATGAGGTCATACAACAGAATGGAAGCCGGACCGGCTGCACCGGACCACACCAGTTCGCCATTTTGGACGACAAGCTCACCAAAGAATGGCGCCATTTCCGACACGCCATTTGTGGCCAAGCTGTCGGGACAGCCTGGATGTGCAGGCAGCCATGTGGTGTCCATTTCGAAGTCATGTCTGAGTCCACCATCTTCGGCAAGGCAGGCGGCGTGAGGATCCCAGTCTGCGATGCAGAGGTAAGCTCCCGGTCCCATGGGGCCGTTCTCAGAGCCGATGCCCTCAATCCAGTATTCGGTGAAATTGGGGTTGTCCGGCAAAAGCTGGATGGTCAGCCTTCGGCTGACGGTGCCATCGGTCCAAGTAAAGGGCTCCACCGCCGTGCAGGTGATGCTCGCCCAATCACAATGGGGAGCAATCATGGAATCGCCCGGTTCCATACCAAAGTCAAACCACAGGGTACCCAAGGAGTCTGATTCAAGGTCCCAACGCATCCAGACTTGACCGCTTTCAACATCCTCGTTGAACCAGCCCGCCAACCCTGGATTGGGGCTTCCTTCGTATTGCATCAAGAGCTGATGCCAAAGCGAACCGTCAGAGAGGGTTGAGTCTCCCTCGACCCAATAGGTCACGGGTGTCGGCACCCACCCGCCTTCAACGCCACACCAGGTCCTTTCCCCTTCAAAGAGGGGCATGAACGGATCCTGTGCAAGCCCAGAAAAACACAGGAAGCCTATCACAATGGTGCATTCAATGCGCATCATCAGTACAGAAAGTGGTTGTGTGGAAAGCGTTGAACATGCAGTTCACGGACTTCTGCGTACAGCACTTCGCGGAGGCTGTCCATGCCTTCCTTGGTCTTGGCGGAGAGGAACATCACGGGCCCATCATGGTCGCCGAACCTCCTTCTCAAGCCTTCAATCATCATGGAGCGGTCCACCTCTCCAGTGGGGTCGCTCAACTGGTCTATTTTATTGAACAACAGCATGGTGCGCTGTGTGCCAGCACCTATGCCAGCCAAGGTTTCCTCGACCACTTTGAGGTGGTCTTCAAACTGAGGATGGGACACATCGATGACGTGCACCAGCAGGTCGCTCTCTCGGGTTTCATCCAAGGTGCTTTTGAAGCTCTCTACAAGCTGGTGGGGCAGCTTGCGGATAAAGCCAACCGTGTCGCTGAGAAGGAAGGGCAGGTTGTGCACGACCACTTTGCGGACGGTGGTGTCGAGGGTCGCGAAGAGTTTGTCCTCGGCGAAGACTTCGGACTTCGCGAGGCGGTTCATGAGGGTGGATTTCCCCGCATTGGTGTAACCCACAAGCGCCACCCTGACCAAGGCTCCGCGGTTGCCGCGTTGGGTGGCCATCTGCCGGTCGATCGCCGCAAGGTCCTTTTTCAAGGCGCTGATGCGGTCCCGAATGATCCGCCGGTCGGTCTCGATTTCCTTCTCACCTGGCCCCTTCATGCCGATGCCTCCCTTTTGCTTTTGCAGGTGGGTCCACATGTTGGTCAGTCGGGGCAGCAAGTATTGGTACTGGGCCAGTTCCACCTGCGTTTTGGCATGCGCAGTGCGCGCGCGCTGGGCAAAGATGTCAAGGATGAGGTTGGCCCTGTCCAATACCTTGGTCTCTGGCAGCGCTTCTCCGAGGTTGCGCAGCTGCGAAGGGCTCAATTCATCATCAAAAATGAGCAGGTCGATGTCGTGCTCTTCGATGTACTCCGTGATTTCCTGAAACTTGCCTTTGCCGACAAACGTCCGCACGTCCGGGTGGTCTAGGGATTGGGTGAAGGTCTGGACGGTTTCAGCGTGGGCAGTTCTGGCCAGAAACTCAAGCTCGTCGAGGTATTCTGCCAACAAATCCCGGGGTTGGTCTCGGGTGATGAGTCCGACCAAGACCGCCCGCTCAGGCTTGCCGTCTTTTCGTGCAAGGGGCTTTTCCAGCATTACTCTCGGAAACGTTCGATGTACTTGGCCACAGCGCGGATTTCTGCACTGTTCAGCACTCCATTTTGACCGGGCATGGTGCCTTTTCCATACGTGATCAAGGCGATGCGCTCTTCCAAGTCAAGGGCCGACAGGCTCAAATCTGGGGATCTGGACGCCATCAGTTTCCCATCGTCCCCATGGCACAACGAGCATTTGCGGATGTACAGCGCACGGGCTTGAACTTCACTGACTTCTGCGCCAGTTTCCGCAGGGGGGCGGGTCTCTGCTCCGCCGCAACCTAGGAGCAAAGCAGCGACAGTTCCCGTCAGCAGGAGGGCGAAAAACCGCAAGGGATTCACCACCAGCCGTACGCTTCGAAACCGGGACGGAAGGGCCAAGGAATGCTGGACAAAATCAGCACAAGGGACACCGTGAACCAAATGGCCTGACGGCGGAATTTGATCCGGTCGTCTTCGGCCCGCTTTGAAAGGCTGTGGCCCAACGTGCCCAGCACAACAGCGATGAGCATGGTCACCATGTGCTCCAGAGAAAAGAAGCGCAAAATGGCATCGCCCATGGCGTCTGCATTGCCCAGCATGCTGGCCCACCCCTTTCCGAAGTACAGCACAAAACCGAGCACCAACTGGAGGTGCAATGAGATCATGGTGAAGAGGCCACGTTTGTAATCTCCCTTGCCAAAGCTGCGTCCGCCAGACATTCCAGAGAAGGCCTTGACAATGGAAAGCAGCATGAGGATGAGGACGACCCACCTGAGGGCGCCATGAAGGTGTTGGATTCCTGTCATCATGTGTCGAAGATACGGGGGTAAATTGCGCCCATGCGACTCGACCTGACAGGAAAACACGCCCTTGTATGTGGGGCCTCCCAAGGAATCGGCTTGGCTGCGGCCAAATCGCTGGCAGAATTGGGCGCCCGTTGTACCCTTTTTGCCAGGAATGCGGAGCGATTGGAAGCAGCGGTCAAGCAACTTTCGGGAGAGGGGCATGCCATCGCCGTTGCAGATTTCACCTTGCCAGAAGACGTCACACAAGCGGTTGCTTCTGTGGTCGCCCATGGCCCCGTTGACATCCTCATCAACAATACCGGAGGGCCTCCAGGAGGGCCGGCCCATGCTGCTGATACGGAGGCTTACCTCGCCGCCTTTACCCAGCACCTCCTGTGCAACCAGCGGTTGGTCCAGGCCGTGTTGCCTGGCATGCGGGCAGCGGGTGGAGGTCGGATTGTCAATGTCATCTCCACCTCCGTCAAGCAGCCCCTCGACGGTTTGGGCGTATCCAATACTGTGCGCGGCGCCGTGGCCAATTGGGCCAAAACCTTGGCCAACGAACTCGGACCTGATGGCATCACTGTCAACAACGTCCTCCCCGGTGCAACGCGCACCGCCCGCTTGGACCAGATCGCAGAAACCAAGGCCGCCAAGACCGGTCAAACCCCCACCGAAGTGTTGCATGCCATGGCGCAGGCTGTTCCCTTGAGACGCTTGGGTGAGGCAGAGGAAGTCGGGGGGGCCATTGCCTTCCTCTGCAGCCCTGCAGCAGCCTACATCAGCGGCATCAATTTGCCAGTGGATGGTGGCCGTACACGTTCGCTTTAATCCCTGAGCGTTCCCCCCTGAAGTTCATCACCAATCCCCGGTCATAAACTTCATCCTGTGGATGGTCATTTCCACACCGCGGAAAGCTACTTTCGCACCGTACGTCAATCGAAACGTCACCTTACGTCCCATGGAGCACCCCAGTGTCCAGGCGTTCATGGCTGAAGCCCAACGCCGCAATCCGAACGAGCCTGAGTTTTTGCAGGCCGTAGAAGAGGTCGCAGAGACCGTCATTCCTTTTATTGAAAACAATTCCAAGTACGATGGCCATGCCCTTTTGGAGCGCATGATCGAGCCTGAGCGCGTGATTTCGTTCCGTGTTCCTTGG
This sequence comes from Crocinitomicaceae bacterium, assembly GCA_042095055.1. Lineage (GTDB taxonomy): Bacteria > Bacteroidota > Bacteroidia > Flavobacteriales_D > Sanyastnellaceae > UBA8752. Next base: position 85,474 of record JBELBZ010000001.1, read on the forward strand.
ACCGATGACGCTGGAAAGATCCATGTGAACCGCGGATATCGCGTAGAGTTTAATTCGGCGATCGGCCCATACAAAGGAGGCCTGCGCTTTCACCCCAGTGTCAACTTGAGCATCCTCAAGTTTCTCGGGTTCGAACAGGTCTTCAAGAATTCGCTTACGACCCTCCCCATGGGCGGTGGAAAAGGCGGTTCCGATTTTGATCCAAAGGGCAAGACAGATGCTGAAGTCATGAGGTTTTGCCAGAGCTTCATGACCGAGTTGAGCCGCCACATCGGTCCAAATACAGATGTTCCTGCGGGTGACATTGGTGTTGGAGGCCGGGAGATTGGATACATGTTTGGCCAGTACAAGCGGCTGCGCAATGAGTTTACAGGGGTCCTCACCGGCAAGAAGCCCGCTTGGGGAGGCTCTTTGATTCGCCCGGAAGCCACAGGATATGGTGCGACGTATTTCATGGCAGAAATGCTGGCCACGAAAGACCAGTCCATCGACGGCAAATCAGTGGTCATCAGCGGCTCAGGCAATGTGGCCTTGCACGCTGCAGAAAAGTGTCTCCGTTTGGGGGGAAAGGTGATTGCCTTGAGCGACAGCAAGGGCAGCATTTACGATCCGGAAGGGCTCACAGAAGAAAAACTCGCTTGGCTCAAGGACCTCAAAGAGGTGCGCCGTGGGCGGATCTCAGAATATGCGGATGCCCATGACGGGGTGACCTTCCGCGCGGGCCAAGATCCTTGGGACTTGCCTTGCGACTTGGCCTTCCCTTGTGCCACTCAAAACGAGTTGGACGGTGAAGAAGCCCGCACACTTGTGTCCAACGGCTGCAAAGCGGTCGCAGAAGGGGCCAATATGCCATGCACGCCTGAAGCGGTCGAATGCTTCCAGAAAGCAGGGGTCATGTTTGCGCCAGGCAAGGCTTCCAACGCTGGCGGTGTCGCCACTTCTGGTTTGGAAATGTCCCAGAACAGCTTGCGCATGTCTTGGACCTCGGAGGAGGTAGATGGACACCTGCAGCGCATCATGAAAGACATTCATGCACAGTGTGTTCAATACGGCCGAACGGACGGAGGGGCAGTGGACTATGTGCGTGGTGCCAACATCGCGGGCTTTGTGAAAGTCGCTGATGCGATGATCGATCAGGGCGTTGTGTGACGCATTCTTACGGGACTGTAGTCCAATGATGACAACAGGTGTGAAACCTGTTCCTACGGCACAACAGACAGAAGCTGACTACGTTTGAAACGTCAACGGCACGCATTAAAGCCGTTGGTGCCACGAGGCAAGCGTGGCTGGCAAGCAATTTGGTTAAGTGAAGCGCCCTGGAAACGTCCGGGGCGCTTTCGTTTTTAATACAGCTTATCCAACGTAGGCAGGGACCGACAACAAGAACATGGGCGGGTCCTACAGCCTGCGGCGAAGAAGGATTCTAAGTTTGCCGCGTCAATGGCGTGCTTTGAAGCCATTGATGCCACGGCGCAAGCGTGGCTGGCAAGCAATTTGGTTAACTAAAACGCCCTGGAAACGTCCTGGGCGTTTTTGTTTTGGGGCAGCAAAAGCCGGGTGTCTTTCAGGCCTCAGTGCAGAGTTCAACCAGGACTTTTGCAGTATCGCTGGGATGCAGAAAGGCAATACGTTTGCCATCGGCGCCAGGCTTGGGGCCTGTGACGACCCGGTATCCTTTGGCAGTGAGGCGTGCGAGCTCGGCCTCCAAATCGTCCACATAAAAAGCGATGTGGTGCAGGCCTGCCCCGCGCTGCTTGATGTGTTTTGCGATGGCGCTGTCTGGAGAAGTGGGAACCAGCAATTCCACTTTGGGCCCACCAGCCTCAAAAAAAGACGTCAGAACGGCCTCGCCCATGACTTCCTCTCGCTTGTAAGATGGTGTCCCGAGCACCTCACCAAAAATGGCCTCAGCGGCCTCTAAGTCTTCCACGGCAATGCCGATGTGTTCGAGCTTCTTCATGCGGCAGGGTTGGGCAACCTTTCCGCCGCCAGAGACAGGGCGTGTTGGGCAACTTCTTCGCTGTCCCAGCATTCGCTGATGTCCTCACGGTCCATCACTTCTTCCATGATCGCGTCTTGAATGGCGCCGAGCGCCCACGCTTCGTGGTACGGAAGGTGAGAGAAGGTGACCATGGAGTACAGCGGCGTCCACTGTTCGGGGAAGCGCTCGGCAAGGCGCCGTTCGATCCGCTTGCGCAACAGGAACCGGGGGTCGCCCGTTTTGTCGCGCATTTCGATGAAGTTGCGCAAGGCCAGATCACCAATGGCATCTCCATTGGGCTTTCGGCTCCGACCGAATTCAGCAAATAAGCCATCCCAATTTTCTGGTGCGGACGCACCGCCGCGGGCATCCAACATGTCGGCGAGCACGCGGACGTCCTCAAATCCACTGTTCATGCCCTGGCCGTAAAAAGGCACAATGGCGTGGGCGGCATCGCCGAGGAGGACGATGCGCTCCCCGTGGTTCCAGGGGTTGCACCGGGTGGTCACCAAGGAGCTGGTGGGGTGGGTGGCCCAATCGGCTTCGAAATCGGGAAGGTGTTGCAGCACATCGGGGAAATGCTGGGCGAAATATTGGTGGGCGGCGGCGGGCTCTTCGATATCGGCAAAGGCGTCATTCCCTTCGTAAGGGGCAAACAACGTGCAGGTAAACGTGCGGTCGGGGTTGGGCAACGCCATGAGCATAAAATGCCCACGCGGCCAGATGTGGAGCGCCTCCGGATCAATGGCGAAGTCGCCATCAGAATTGGGGGGCATGGCGACCTCTTTGTATCCATGCTCCAAATAGAACTGACTGAAATCAAAGCGGTCCGTTCTCATCATTTTGGAACGCACCGCGCTAAAAGCGCCGTCGGTTCCAAAGACCCGGGTGTGTCCAACGGCCTGTCCATCCTTGAAGCGGAGCGTCACCTTGTCGCCGTCTTCAGTGAAGTCTTGGAGGGGGTGGTCAAATTTCACCGTGACCAAGCCGGTGGCTTCCGCTTCCTCGAGGAGGATGCGGTTCAGGGGCCCGCGGGCCACCGAATAGATGCACTCGTCATCGCCGAAACGCCCTCGACCGGGCAGTCCGTATGGTTGGTAGGTCAGCTCGCCCGCTTGGTTGTGCATGCAACGGGCCTTTACAGGCATGGCGATTCTGCGCACGGCTTCCATGGCACCGGCGACTTCAAGGGCGCGCCACCCCCTTTCGCTCAGCGCGAGGTTGATGGAGCGGCCAGCGGCATCGCCCACCTTGCGGGGGTCGGGGCGGCGCTCGTAGACGGTGACCTGGTGGCCTCTGTTGGCCAACACCAAAGCCAGCAGACTTCCCACAAGCCCTGCACCTACAACGGCTACAGACGGTCCGCTTTCCGAAGTCATGCGCCGAGGGCCTGAGCGAGATCGTCGATGAGGTCTTCCGGATCCTCCACACCGCAACTGAGTCGGATCAAGCTGTCATTGATGCCCAGCTTGGCGCGTTGGTCCGCCGGGACCGAGGCGTGCGTCATCAGGGCGGGGTGCTCAATGAGGCTTTCCACGCCACCGAGCGATTCGGCGAGGGCAAACACCTTGGTGGACTCACAGACCTTGCGGGAAGCCGCCAGGCTGTCGTCCACAAGGGTAAAGCTGATCATTCCACCAAAGTCGCTCATTTGCTGGGCGGCCACATTGTGATTGGGCGATGACTTTAGCCCAGGCCAATACACGGTGTCCACCTTCGGGCTGGCTTCGAGCCATTCGGCAACAGCGCGTCCATTGATGCAGTGCTGTCGCACACGAATGCCCAAGGTCTTGATGCCGCGCAACACCAGGAAGCAATCCATGGGGCCGGGAACGGCGCCGACATTGTTCTGCAGGGTCCGCAGGGCAGCATCGGTCTCGGTATCCTTGGTCATCAAGGCGCCCATCACGACGTCAGAATGGCCGCCGAGGTATTTGGTTACACTGTGCATCACGATGTCTGCGCCACATTCGAGCGGACGCTGCAAGGCGGGTGTGGCAAAGGTGTTGTCCACGGCCAGTTTGGCAGGGTGGCCCTCCAAAATTTGCGCTACTGCGGCGATGTCGGTGATGCGCAACAAGGGATTGGTTGGGGTTTCCACCCACACCAGGCGGGTGCGCTCATTGAGCACCGCTGCCACATTGGCTGCATCTTGGGTATCCACAAAATGGAAATGGATGCCGAGGGGCGCGTAGTGCGTGGTGAACAGCCGTCGCGTTCCCCCGTAGAGGTCGTCTCCAGCGATCACTTCATCACCAGGGCGAAGCGTCATCAGGACCGCGTCTACCGCAGCCAAACCGCTGGAAAACGCCAGGCCGTGCTGACCGCCTTCAATTGCGGCAAAAGCGGCTTCGAGCGCATCGCGCGTGGGGTTCGAAGACCGGCTGTATTCATAACCTTTGTGTTGGCCAATGCCCTCCTGCACATAGGTTGAAGACATGTATACAGGGGTCATGATGGCACCTGTGCTTGGATCTGGCTCCACTCCGGCATGAACGGCGAGGGTGCTAAACCCAGGCGCTTTTTTATCGTTCGACATGCCACAAAGGTCGCAACTCCGACCCTACTCTGCGCGGCGCGTTCGCCTCAACCATCCGGGAATCACCAACACACCCAGCAGCAGGTAGATAAAATGGGTGGCAAAGCGCCACAGAAGCATGGTCATCGCGGGTGCGATCAACGATTCTGACAAGGCAAACCAAGGCTCAAAAAAGGCGCCAAGCAACCACTCTGCGACACCGCTCGAGCCAGGCGTGGGGCTGATCAACAGGTACACCCACATCACGAGCTGCCGCGCAACGATGGTGATGGGTTCTAAGGCAGAAAATGGTGCCACGACCATGGCCATAACGGCGACAAGGGACAGAAACCGCGCCGTCCAACTCGCCATGGTTGCCACAAAGGCCCCCGTCCAATTCTTCCAAGGCAAGGACTTCATTTCGAGGGAGCTGTATCGCAGGTCATCGGCGAATGTGGACAGGCTGTCCCGCCACCTTGAGAGCCATTTGATGTGCGCGCAGCGCAAGATGAGCCGTCGCGTGGCGTGTGGAGCGAGGAAGAGTCCGAATCCTATGATGCCGGCCAAGACCAGAATCAAGCCCCAGCCCAGCCAAAAGAACCCCCACCCGATGGTGCTGTCAAAATCGGCCGGCGCTGCGGCATCGCCCAGAAAAAAAAGCAGGGGAGGCACGGCCAAGACGTAAAACAGTTCGTCCAAAAGGGCCGTTGAAAACACCAGTGCTGTGCTTCTTCCAGCGGCCATCCCTTGTCGGTGCAAGCCCCAAATGGCCACGGCACCGCCTCCCACAATGCCGGGCGTAATGGCGGATGCAAATTCCCAAACCACAGTGGTTTCGATGGCGTTGCGCCAAGTCAAGCTGCCATTGGAAAGCCACCTGAGCCTCAGCACATAACCCAAGTCGCGGATCAATACGAGGCCCAATAAACAGACCAAGGCCACAGGCCAGCCCGGCAGGGTGACCGACCCTTCAACCGCAGACCAGCCTCCGTTTTCTTGAAGGGTCTGATACAAGAGTACACCCACGACAGCGAGCCCAATGGCCAACGGGATAAAGGCGCGCAACAGCCGTGGAGGACGGTGACCGATCATGCCCAGACTTCGGTGCCCTCCGAGCAATTCCGGCACATTTCAATCCCAGCCCGGTGGGTGAACACCGAAGCGCGGAATTGCTGGTAGCGCTCACTTTGCCAGATCTCCCTGAAAGCCGCGCCATTGGAAGCTTGACCCATCCCATGTTGGGCGTCTTTGTCGAAACAGCAGGGCACCACCTGTCCATCCCAAGTCACGACCGCACCTTGCCACATGCGCCAACAGCGGTCAAGCATAGGGTTGCGCAGGGTCCACCGGCCCGAAGGGTCGCGGTCATAACGGCGCAGCCGTGGATCTTCGGTCAAAAGGGGGTGCCCGTCCCGCGGAGCATCGAGTTGGGCGGTTTTGACCACGAACTCATCCACACCCCATTGTCGTGCCATGGCCCTCATGGTGGGGAGTTGGTGTTCATTGGGTCCCACCACGAGGAATTGCCAAACTACATGGGGGCGGTGCCCGCCCAGCTTTTTTCGGGCATCCAATATGTGGCGGGTAGCCTCGAGCACTTTTTCCAACCGACCGCCCACCCGGTAGGACGAATAGGAAGCCTGATCGGCGCCGTCAATGGAGATGATCAGCCGGTCGATGCCACTCTGTACAATGCGCTCTGCGCGCTCAGGGTTGATGTGGTGCGCATTGGTGGACGTGCTGACATACAAGCCTTCACGCTTGCCGATCGACACCAACTCGTCCATGCCGGGGTTGAGGTAGGGCTCGCCTTGGAAATACAGGTTGAGGTACACCAAATCGCGCGCCATGCCCTCAGGCCCAGACAGAAGATCGGAGAGCCTTTCGGGGTTGAGCATGCCTGTGGGGCGCGTAAACGAACGCAACCCACTGGGACACTCAGGACAGCGCAAGTTGCACGAGGTGGTGGGTTCTACACTCAGGCTCATCGGCCAGCCTGTCATGGCGGGAATGCGGCCTCCATCAGCAGCTTGGGCGGCTCGAAATCCCCGCATCAGGCGCGCGGAGTTGGCCAGCTTTCGCGCATCCAGTGGGGCGAACCTCGACTTCCTATCCCTCCATTTGGCCCAGGCCCTTGAAAGGGCCTTGCGGTCGGGTCTTGAATCTGGTGGAGACAATGGTGAAGAAGTCACGCTCGCAAGTTACCCAAGCTGCGCTGCGCAGGGCGAGGTATCCGCGCCCGAGAGGCTTAAATTGCCGCTGTGATCCTCATCGACGACACCCTCCTTTCGACCGAGTTGTTTGACAGGAAATTTTGCTGTGACCTCAAGGCTTGCAAAGGGGCCTGCTGTGTAGAAGGCGAAAGCGGAGCGCCGCTGGAGCCCGAAGAGCTGGCGGAGGTTGAGGCGGCTTTTCCCATCATCAAACACCGGCTTAAACCTGACAGCTTGGCCGTCATTGAGCGCGAGGGGCTTCATGTGGTCGATGCAGATGGCGACCATGTCACTCCGATCGTCCAAGGAAAAGAGTGCGTCTATGCGACCTTCGACGATGACGGCACCGCCAAATGTGCTTTTGAGCAGGCCCACTTGGCAGGAGAAATCGAATGGCGCAAGCCCATCAGTTGCCACCTGTACCCCATTCGGCTGACGCCGCTCAAAGACCTCGTGGCGGTGAATTACCACCAATGGCCCATCTGCGATGGCGCGGTGAGCTGCGGGATCGGTCTGGACCTCAGCATCTTGCAGTTTTGCAAGTCTTCTTTGACCCGACGTTTTGGTGAAGCGTGGTTTTCAGAAGCTTCCGCTGCTGAACGCGAATGGCGACAGGCCACCCAAGACCGCGATCGACCACAAAACGGCACTTCCTGACCACCATGATCTTCAGGTGTTCCACTTTTATCACGGGTTTCTTGGCCATGGCCTTGTTGTTGGCCGCCGCGCCCCTTGGGGCGCAGCAGGGCATCACGTTGCTGGAACAGGCAGCGACACCGGATGATGAGGTTGTAGTGGGTTTGGATGGGGTCCATTTGATGTTGCGCACCCAACCTGAGGAAACCCCTGGACGGTGGGTGGGCGCAGAAACGCGCATGGCGCAATTGGACGGCACACCTTGGACGGTGACCCTGCCCGAGGTTTGGGGCCATGTCCCACAGCGCGAAGTTGCATGGGAAGGGTGGGGTGAATTGGTTCACCTGGACATCGATCCAGCTTGGGGGATGGCCCTGCTTACACTGCATTCTGAGGGCGTCGGCCGTGTCATGTTTTCGGGCAAGACGGGCCGCGAGGATCCCGCTTGGGGCCGTCCGTGGGACGTGCCAGGGCTGGCCCGTTTTTCCGGCACCTGTGGCTTTGCCGTATTTGATGTGCACCCCGGTCGGGAAGGAGACCTTTTGGTCGCATTGCGGCCAAAAATGCGGGGTGGTGCTGAGGCGCTGGTGCCCACATCAGGTCAGTGGAAAGGAGGGTATGACTTGGCCCGAATTCCCCGCAAAGGAGGATACACCGATGTCCTCTTATTGGATGCCATCAACAGCCCCGCAGACGAGATGGCCCTCGTTCCTGGTCCTGATGGCGGAGGTTGGTTGTCTGCAGAAAGGCTGAGGGGCACCGGAGGATTGGACCCTTGGTGGATTCCCTCCATCCCTGCAGGAAGTGAGGACCCCAGAAGTGAGGGCTTGTTGGCAGGGCACACCTTGCGCGTCAAGTGCGGTGGAAAAGCGGTATTGAATGCCGTTTGGCAGGTCAAGAGCGGCGGGGTGCCTTTGATGCAGTTGCGCAGCGATGCCCAAGGCTTTGCCGATTTGAGCACATTGGGTGCCGATAAGCGCTACGGCTTTGAATGGGTGGGCCAAACTCCCGGCTCATGTCCGGAAGCGGTGGCGGAGTGGCGTGATGCCGATGGCCGTTTGTTGCGCCGAATGAAATTGTCGGGAACTTCTTGGAGTCTTTCTTGGTTGACCGCGATGCCGCTGGGCGGCTGGAGGGCCCTGCGGGACGACCGATCCCGGTTGCCGAGGGTTGCGGCGTCAACGGAGGCTTCGCAGAAGGTGAGTCAGCCCCCTGTTGCGTCTGTGTCTATAGGCTTGGAGGATGCAGCATCTTCCGAGGGGCCTGCAGATTGGGTGGTGTTTCACACGGTGGGAGCCATGGCCCTTTCGCCACAGGACCGCATCCACATTCGGACATTGGCCACACGGCTCAAGGGGCGTCCCGAAGACGTCATTCGGATCACGGGCCATGCCAGCATCGATGGCGACCCACAAACCAATGCGAAACTGGCTGAAGAGCGCGCCCGGCACGTGGCGGCTCAATTGGAATTTGCAGGTCTTCGGGCCGATCAAATCCGGTACGAGGGCATGGGGACGGCCCACCCTCTCAGCACCTGCCCCCCCGGAGTGGTCTGCCCACAGGGCACGTTGGAGCGCAGCCGCAGGACAGAGCTGCACATCGAGCGCAGCAGGCATGGGGATGGCCGTGCCATGCAGTAATTTCGCAGCATGCACATTGAAGTCATGCGGGCGAAACTGCACCGCATCACGGTGACAGAAGCCGACCTCAACTACATCGGGAGCATTACGCTTGACCTTGACCTCATTGAGGCTGCCGGCCTCGTGGCTGGAGAAAAGGTGCAAATCGTGAATTGCAACAATGGAGAGCGCATCGAAACCTATGTCATCGCAGGGGAGCGAGGGACAGGTCAGGTGTGCCTCAATGGCCCAGCAGCCCGTCGCTGTCAGCCTGGAGACATTGTCATTGTGATCGCCTACGGCAGCATGGAAATAGAAGCGGCCAAGACTTTTAAACCCACCGTGGTATTCCCAGATACCGCGACCAACCGCATTGCCCCATGAAAAGCAAACTTGGTCAGGCTTTAAAGTACATCTTGATGCTGGGCATCGGTGTGCTGCTCTTGGCCTTGGCCATGCGGGCTGTTGAGGATCCGCAAGCCTTGTGGGATGACATGCGCAGCGCCAGCTGGAAGGGCATCGCGGCGAGTTTTGTCATGGGCTACTTGGCGATTGTCAGCCGCGGTATGCGGTGGCTCATACTCTTGGAGCCCCTCGGGCATGCACCCAAAATGGGAAACAGCATTCACGCCGTGGCCTTCAGTTACTTTTCAAATGCTTTTGTGCCACGGAGCGGTGAGTTGGCGAGGTGCGGTGCCTTGAACCAAACCGATGGGATTCCTGTCGACGAGTTGTTCGGAACGGTCATTTCAGAGCGGGTGGTGGACTTCGCCCTGTTGTTTTTGCTGACGGGCATCGCCCTGATGTCCAACATGGACACCTTTCTGGCTTTTAGTGCATCGTTCTCCCTTCCAGGCGGAGCAGGACCCTTACCCTGGTTGGCGGGGGCCGGAGCACTGATGGTGGCCGGTGGTTGGATCGCTTGGCTCAAACGGGCGGCGCTGGTCAAAGTCCCTTTCATCGCCAAGGTATTCGGCTTTATTTCTGGCATTGCACGGGGACTGGTGAGCGTCCGGCACATGCGCCGCAAATGGGCGTTTTTGGGACACACAGCTTTCATTTGGTCGATGTACTTCATGATGACCTATGTGATTTTTCTGGGCATCGATGCCCTCGAAGGCATTACGGCTGCGCAGGCCTTGTTCGTGATGATGGCCGGAGGGTTTGGCATGGTGCTGCCTTCTCCAGGGGGCATTGGAAGCTATCAGTTGGCCGTTCAGTATGCTCTGGTGGCCATGGGCTATTCGGAGGTGTTGGGACTGGCTACCGCGAATGTGGTGTGGGCCACCCAAACGGGAATGATCATCACCACCGGAGGCATCGGCTATCTCTTCTTGATGGCTGCTGGCCTGAAGAACAAGCCTCAGCCAGAAGTGGTTACCCCGAGCTGATGGCACTCCTTACAGCAGTTGACGGCCACATCAATACGCCCGCAGAGCTGGAAGCCTTGCGGGATGCTTGGCGCAGCCAAGGCCAAAAAGTGGTGTTCACCAACGGCGTGTTCGACCTGTTGCACAAAGGACATGTGACCTACCTGGCTTCAGCTGCGCAGTTGGGCGATGCGCTGGTGGTGGGCATCAACGGCGATGCCAGCGTGCGCAGGCTGGGCAAAGGAGCGGACCGTCCCATCGTACCTGAAGCGGACCGCGCTGCTGTCGTGGCCGCGTTGAGGTCGGTAGCAGCGGTCGTGCTGTTTGGTGCAGATACCCCCCTTGCATTGATCGAAGCCCTGAAGCCTGACGTTTTGGTCAAAGGAGGGGATTACGATGCGGAATGCACGGATCCCATGGATCCCCGTTACATCGTTGGCAGCACCGAAGTGCGCGCCTCAGGGGGCCAGGTGGCCACCATAGACCTCGTGCCTGGCCGCAGCACTACCGCTATAGCGCGCAAGCTCAAGGGCTGATCGAACGTTAGATCGTTTCCTCTTCCAGGAACTTCGTGGTGAAGTCTCCGCTGCGGAAGCGCTCATGGCGCATCAGCTTCTGGTGGAAGGGGATGGTGGTCTTCACGCCTTCGATGATGTATTCATCCAGGGCCCGCTGCATCTTGGTGATGGCTTCCTCGCGGGTCTGTGCGACCACAATCAGTTTGGCGACCATGCTGTCATAGTGCGGCGGAATCCGATAACCGGCATAGCAGTGCGTATCGATGCGGATGCCATGGCCGCCGGGGCCGTGGTAATCTGTGACAGTTCCAGGGCTGGGCGCGAAGTTGCGGTCTGGATCCTCAGCGTTGATGCGGCACTGAATGGCGTGCATTTTGGGGTAGTAGTTCCTTCCGGAAATCGACGCTCCCGCAGCCAGTTTGATTTGCTCCTTGACCAAGTCATAGTCCACCACCTCTTCAGTGATGGTGTGCTCGACTTGAATGCGGGTGTTCATCTCCATGAAGTAGAAGTTCCGGTCGGCATCCACCAAGAACTCCACGGTACCCACACCCTCGTATTTCACGGCTTCACCTGCAGCGATTGCAGCCTGGCCCATCTTCTCGCGGAGGTCATCCGTCATGTAAGGTGACGGCGTCTCCTCGACAAGCTTTTGGTGGCGGCGCTGTATGGAGCAGTCCCGCTCAGAAAGGTGGCAGCATTTTCCATTGCGGTCACCGGCGATTTGGATTTCGATGTGGCGGGGCTCCGTCACAAACTTCTCCATGTACATGCCGTCGTTGCCAAATGCGGCGCCAGCCTCACGTCGGGTTGTATCCCAAGCATCGGTGGTGTCCTCATCGTTTTGGCACATCCTCATGCCGCGGCCACCGCCACCGGCTGTTGCCTTGAGCATGATCGGATATCCGATTTCTTTGGCACACGCCAAGGCCTCCTCCAAACTGCTGAGGATGCCCACACTCCCGGGAATGGTGGGCACGCCTGCCGCTTTCATGGTGGCCTTGGCCGAAGCCTTGTCCCCCATGGCCTCAATCATTTCCGGAGAAGCACCTATGAACTTGATGTCGTTTTCTCCGCACACCTTGGAGAATTGGGCATTCTCTGAGAGGAAGCCATAACCGGGGTGGATGGCATCCGCATTGGTGATTTCAGCCGCCGCGATGATGTTCGGAATGTTGAGGTAGCTCTTGGCACTTTGGGGAGGGCCGATACAGACGGCTTCATCGGCAAAGCGCACGTGGAGGCTTTCAGCATCCGCTGTGGAGTATACGGCCACCGTCTTGATGCCCATCTCCTTGCAGGTGCGGATGACCCTGAGGGCGATCTCACCGCGGTTGGCGATCAGGATTTTCTTGAACATGTCGTGAATCGATGGGGGTGATCCGGCATTAGGCCGGTTCCACGAGGAAAAGTGGCTGGTCGTACTCGACCGGGCTGTTGTCGTCCACGAGGATCTTCACAATGCGTCCTGAAACCTCGCTTTCGATTTCGTTGAACAGCTTCATGGCTTCAATCACGCAGACGGTATCGCCGACTTTGACCGCAGATCCCACCTCGACAAAGTTGTCTTTGTCTGGAGAGGGCTTGCGGTAGAACGTGCCGATCATAGGACTCTTGATTTCAATCAAGCCAGCATCAGCTGCAGTTTCGGCCGGCGCTTCTGCCGCAGGGGCAGCGGCTGGAGCAGGCGCAGGCGCTGGCGCCGCAGCAGGTGCGGGCATGGCTGCAGGCATTTGCATCGGCATGGCCATTCCAGCAGGCATGGCCATTTGGACGGTCTGGGGTTCTTGCTGAGCCACCCTGCCGCGCTTGTTGCCGTTGCCAGGGCTCTTGATGGTAATCTTGAAGTCCTTGCGTTCGATCTCGACTTCGTTCACGCCAGACTTGGCAACGAATTTGATCAGGTCCTGTATTTCTTCCTGGGTCATGGTTTGTGTGACTTTAGGAATTGGTGTATCCAGAGCGGCAAAGTAACCGCAAAAATTATGGAGGCTGTCCCGAGGGTCGGGATCACTCCGCTGCTGCCTGTTGGGGAATGGCCCATTTGAGCCAAATACTGCCCCACGTAAAACCACCTCCAAAGCTGCTGAGGATGAGGTTTTCGCCCGGGGTCAGGCGGTCTGCCCATTCCCATAGACAGAGCGGAATGGTTGCAGCAGTGGTGTTTCCGTACTTCTCGATGTTGATCATCACTTTGTCGCGGCCGACCCCCATGCGGTTCGCAGTGGCATCGATGATGCGCAGGTTCGCTTGGTGAGGAACAAGCCATGAAACATCATCTGCTGTGAGGCCATTGCGTTCCATGATCTCATAACTGACGTCGGCCATGGAAGTCACCGCCGCTTTGAAAACGGGCTTTCCATCTTGTTCGAGGTAGTGCATCTTGGCATCCACGGTTTCGTGGCTCGGTGGGTTCAAAGACCCCCCTCCTGGCATGCGCAAGTATTCGGCACCTCTGCCATCGCTGCGCAGAATTGCATCGCGGATGCCGTTCTCACCAGTGGCATCCGCCTCCAGCAGCACACCTGCGGCGGCATCTCCGAAGAGGACACACGTGGTGCGGTCGGTGTAGTCTACGATGCTGCTCATCTTGTCAGAGCCAACGACCACCACGCGTTTGTGGGTGCCGGACGAGATGAATTGACCTCCGGTGCGCAAAGCAAACAGGAATCCACTGCATGCGGCACTCAAGTCAAAACCCCAGGCATTGGTGGCACCCGATTTGACACACGCCAACTGTGCGGTGGATGGAAAGAACATGTCCGGAGTCACGGTAGCGACAATCACCAAGTCGATGGTCTCTGGCGAAATGTCGCGCTGAGCGCACAATCCTTTGATGACTTCGGCAGCCATATCGGAGGTGGCCTTGGTCGGATCTTTGAGGATGCGCCGCTCTGAAATGCCAGTGCGGGTGCGGATCCACTCGTCGTTGGTGTCGACCAGCTTCTCCAGGTCGGCATTGGTCAACTTATCGGGGGGAAGCCATCCCTGTACTGCAGTTATGGCAGCGGATTGAAGTGAGCTCATCGCACGTTGTGTTGTCCCTGTATTGTGAGGGTGGCGTCGAAATTAACGCCCCTTTCTTCCCGGGCTAAGTGTGAAACACAGCTTGGGCCACGACCGGATGTGGAAAAACCCGCTTCAGCCATCGGCTGGGCGGGTTTCCGAAAAAAGACTGAAAAGAGAAATCAGGCCTCAGCGACCTCTTTCTCCATCAAAACGCGTCCCTTGTAGTAGAGCTTACCCTCGTACCAATGGGCGCGGTGGAACATGTGGGCCTGGCCTGTCGTTGAACAGGTGGAGACGTTGGGGGTCTCGGCCTTGTAGTGCGTCCGGCGCTTACGTGAGCGCGTCTTGCTCTGGCGTCGCTTTGGATGTGCCATGGTGGTATTGTTGTTCCTCAGTGCCTCAGCACGTCGGGGTCAATGGTTTGTACTGTCAAAATCACTTCTCCTCACCCTGCTCCTCATCTTCGGGCCCGCTGGAAGACAATCCTTTCAGCGCCGCCCACCTCGGATCGGTCTCCTCTTGCTCTTCTTCAGGCGCGAAATCCACGCTTCCTGTCAGCCACTCCAACACCTTGGGGTCACAGTCATCCTCTGATTCATGAACCCGTCTCAGGGGCATGCCTAAAACGGTTGACTCAAAAAGGAATTCCCTCACGTCCAAAAGGTGCTCCGCAGGTCCGAGGACAAGAATGTCATCGTCGTTGCGGAAGGTAGCGTCTCCGAACTTGACCACGTATCTCACGCGGTGGTCGATCGAAAGTGCGACGGGCGCATTGCAACGGTCACAAGAGGACCGCACAGTGCCTGTCACATGGACATCGAAGTGCATCATTCCTTCGAACCTGTCCAGCTCAGTCTTCGCTGTGATGTCAGCGTCGTCAAAGCTTGAAGGTTCGAAATCCGAAAAGAACGACCCATCCAGCTGAAAACCGAAAGCGTGCCTTCCAATGCCCAAACCCGTGTAGGGAATTTCGTATTCGGAATTGCCGCGCATGCGTGACCCCAGCTTTGAGGGGGGGCAAAGGTACGGGTTTCAATGCAATCTCCGTAAAGAACTGTTTGCGCTCAGAAACGTTCTCGTTCCCAATCCTTGCGCGCATCCACTTTCAATGGGTCAGCGGTCATTTCCCGGTGCTCGGAACGGTGGCGGCGGATGTCGAGGGCAGCCCAGCACGCAGCGCGCAAACTCGCGCCATCGGCCTCGCCTTTGCCAGCGATGTCAAACGCGGTGCCATGATCGGGGCTGGTGCGCACAATGGGCAGTCCTGCCGTGAAGTTCACACCCTCACCAAAGGACAGGCTCTTAAATGGAACGAGGCCTTGGTCGTGGTACATCGCGAGCACACCATCGAATTTTTTGTAACCACCGGTTCCAAAGAAACCATCGGCCCCAAAAGGCCCGTGGACAGAAAGTCCTTGCTCTTGCAGCGCGCGAACGGCAGGCAGAATGATGGTCTTCTCTTCGTCGCCGATGAGTCCATTGTCCCCGGCGTGAGGGTTCAGCCCCATCACAGCAATGCGGGGAGTGGCAATGCCAAAGTCGCGCCCAAGACTTTCGTGCAAGAGCTTTGCCTTGCGCACAATGATGTCCTTGCTCAGCGCGCCAGCGACGTCTTTGATCGGGACATGCCCTGTGACGACACCCACCCTCAAGGCGTCTGTGGCGAGGATCATCAGCACATCGCTGACCCCCGCCATATCGGCCAGGTACTCGGTGTGTCCGGGAAATTTGAATTTCCCGCCTTGGATCGTGTCCTTGTTGATGGGGGCGGTCACCAAGACGTCGACTTTGTTGGCCGCCAAGTCCTTTACGGCAGCTTCCAAGCTGAGCCTTGCAAATTCTCCGGCATCTGGATGGGGCTGGCCCCAATCAGGCTTGGACAAAGTAGGAGCGATGTCCACGCAGTGCAACGCGCCCTGTTTGGCGTTTTCGGGCGCTTCGGTAGACCGGATGTCGATTTTAACTTCAAACTGCTGAGCCTGTGCACGCAGGGTTTCCGTGTGACCGTAAACCACGGGAATCATGTCTTGGAGTACGCGCTCATCGGCAAAAGCCTTGAGGATACATTCAGAGCCGACACCATGGGGGTCACCCCAGGTAATGCCGATGCGGACGGGTTTGGTCGCTGCCATGACCACGAAGGTACTGCGGATGCCGAAGGCTCAGGGCCCATGGATTTCACTTGTGCAGTGGCATTTTTTGCAACAGTGGCCAACTTCTGCCGCTTTTGAGCGTTTACCTTTCGGTGTCTATGCGGTCGTTTTTCTTTTTGCTCCTCCTCTGTCTTTCCATTCCACTTCGGATGGAAGCGACCCATAACCGGGCGGGCGAAATCACCTACCGGCATCTGACAGGCTCTACTTACGAGGTCACCATCACCACCTACACCAAGGCAAGTGTGGTTGCGGACCGTGAATTTCTGCAGATTCAATGGGGCGATGAGGGTTCTGAGAGCATTACCGACAGTTTGCCCCGCATCAATGGTCCTGTCAATCCTGCCGGCATTCCCACGGGTGAGCTGTTGGCGGGCGACATTCGGCTCAACCTCTACAGGGGCACCCATACCTATGCGGGCCCAGGGGTGTACAGCTTGGTGGTTGAAGACCCCAACCGAAATGCAGGGGTTCTCAACATTCCAGGATCGGTGGATGTCCCTTTTTGCATTTCCAGTCTGCTCATCATCGATCCCCAAGCAGGACACAACGACAGCCCAACCTTGCTCTACCCGGCGATAGAAAACGCTTGCATCAACCAAGTGTGGGAACACAACCCGGGAGCCTATGACCCCGATGGCGATTCGTTGACCTACGACCTGATCTCCTGCTCGGGATTCAGTTGCATGCCCATCGAGAACTTCGTGCAGCCAAACGAGGTGGAAGGAGCAGGGGGCGCGTTTTATGTAGAGCCCACAACGGGAACGGTGGTGTGGGACGTTCCAGGACTTGCAGGCGAATACAACATCGCTTTGCGCATCCGAGAATGGAGGGAAGTGGGCGGCCAATGGATTGTGGTGGGCGAAGTCACCCGTGACATGCAGATAACCGTGGAGATATGCAACAACGATCCGCCTGTGGTGGAAGTCCTGCCGGACACCTGCGTCCTTCAGGGCTCTTCGCTGATTTTTCAAGTGGGGGCTTCAGATCCCAATGACGACGACGTTACAGTCACAGTGGTAGGGGGGCCTACAGATGCATTGGATCCAGAAGCGGTTTTCACATGGAACCCGATCATGGACGTGGGCACATTCAGCTGGGTGCCCGGTTGCGATGCGGTCAGGGAAGCGCCATATCAATTGGTGTTCAAGGCCACCGACGATGATGCCATTCCGCTGAGTGATGTTTCCACCATGCGCGTCAAGGTCATTGCACGTCCTGTGTCTGCCACAGACGCGGTGCCCATTGGCAATGCCGTCGAGATTGACTGGTCAGTGCACCCTTGTGCTGGCAGTTATTCAGAGGCGCTGCAAGCCTTAGGGGGGTATGAGGTTTACCGGCGCAATGGCCCGGGGTCACCAGCTGTGGGGTACTGTTCGGTGGGGATGCCAGCCGATGCGGGATATGCCCAAGTGGGCTATGTGAATGGCTTGGGAAGCAATGCTTTCTTGGACACGGAGTCCATCAGCTTCGGGGCGCGTTATTGTTACCGCATCGTTGCGGTCATGCCCAATGGGGCCAGGTCCCGTTTTGGCCCTGAGGCCTGCGCAGAGATCAAAAAGGAGGTGCCCGTTATGACAGGGGCCTCGGTGGAAGTGTCCGATGTGGAGGACGGTGAAGTAGAGGTCCGATGGTCGGCTCCAACGGATGCCGACACCTTAGAGGCCTTCCCGGGACCTTACCGCTATGAAGTGGAGGCGCGCGCGGCCGCCGGTGAAGGTTGGCAGACAATCAGCGAAACAGCGACATCGGTGACGTTGGGCAATCTGGATACGGTCACCGTCCACCTCGGCATCAACAGTGAAGTCCCGATTTGGGAATACCAGGTGTTGGCGTGGAGTGGTGAAGACCTGATCGGGAAGAGTTCTCCTGCACCTGTTCCCGACTTGCGGGCGAATGCCGGAGACAACCGCGTGAACCTGAGCGTGCCGCCTGGCCGGCCTTGGAGCGATACAGCGTATGTGTTTCACCGCGTTTTGGAGGATGGCAGTCTGCAATGGATGGATACCGTGGCTGTTCCATTTTGGACAGATACCGGTTTGGTCAATGGGCTGCAGTCGTGCTACCGGGTGCGCACGTTGGGAACCTATGGCGCCGAAGGCATTTTGGACCCCATCGAGAACTGGAGTGCAGTCCGCTGTGCCACACCGTACGACCTCGATCCGCCTTGCCCACCTGCACTCAGCGTGACGCCGGATTGTCCTGCAGAAGAAATCACCTTGTCATGGCCAGCATTGACCTGTGCAGACGATGTCATGGCCTACCGGATATACCGGAGTGACAGCCTTTCCGGGCCGATGAAGTTTTTGATTGAATTGGACAACGTGGGAGATACTTCCATCACATTGACTGCTGAGGAGTTGGGAAGCTCCATTGCGGGCTGTTGGGCGGTGTCGGCGCTGGACAGCCTCATGCCGGGGCCAAACGGTGAACTGAGGCGCAACGAAAGTGCGTTGAGTGACACCCTGTGCACAGACAACTGCCCCTTTTACTTCCTGCCCAACGTCTTCACCCCCAACCTCGATGGCACCAACGACAACTTTCGGCCCTTCCCGTGGAAGTTCGTAGACAGTGTGGATTTCCGGGTATTCAACCGATGGGGAGAGGAAGTGTGGCGGTCCTTGGATCCTGATTTGGGATGGGACGGTGTGCATCAAAAGACGGGCGCCATGTGCGCAGATGGCACGTATCACTACACCTGCACCGCCTTTACAAGAAGGCTGGTCGGCACCGTTCCCGAGCGTTTTTCAGGCACTTTTCAATTGCTGGGTGGCGTCGCGCCCCCAGAAGAATGAGACCCCACAGATGTTTACCGGTATCATTGAATCCATGGGCACCATCCTCGATGTGAGGACAGAAGGTACCAACCGACATTTCACCCTTCAAGCAGAGGTGGCCTCTGAACTGAAGGTGGACCAGAGCGTGGCCCACGACGGCGTCTGCCTCACCGTGACTTCGATCGCAGGCCAGCGTTATGCGGTGACCGCGGTGGAAGAAACCCTCCAGCGGACGACCCTTGGAGATTGGAAGGTGAACGATGTAGTCAACCTTGAGCGTTGCACGCGCTTAGGAGACCGGCTTGATGGGCACATTGTCCAAGGCCATGTCGATACCACCGCCACGGTAGAGGAAATTGACGCCCGTGGGGGATCGTGGAACATCACTTTCAAGCATGGGCGTGCCCCGCATCACCTGACGGTTGCCAAGGGGTCCATTACAGTCAACGGGGTGTCATTGACGGTGGTGGACTCCACAGAAGAGGGGTTCAGCATCGCGGTCATACCCTACACTTGGGACCACACGGGTTTCCATCGGTTGAAGGCCGGCGACCGCGTGAACCTCGAGTTTGACGTGGTGGGCAAATACGTTGCTGCCATGGTTTCACGGCAGCGTTGACCGCGCTTCGGTCCGCTGTTCAGGATCAGGGCTGCGTCAGTGTGCTGCGCAACACAAAGTTCTGCCCGAGATAGACCTTGCGCACTTGCGGGTCATCGGCCAATTCCTCAGCCGTACCCGCTTTGAGGATGTGCCCTTCAAACAACAGGTAGGCCCTGTCGGTGATGTGCAGCGTTTCCTGGACATTGTGATCGGTGATCAGAATGCCGATCCCCTTGGTGCGCAGCTGGCTCACGATCTGTTGGATGTCCTCCACAGCAATGGGGTCGACCCCTGCAAAAGGTTCATCCAGCAGGATAAATTTGGGGTCAGCAGCCAAGGCCCTCGCAATCTCAGTCCGGCGTTTCTCACCACCACTCAAAACATCTCCTCGGTTCTTCCGAACATGCGTGAGTCCAAACTCATCCAGCAGGGCCTCGAGGCGCTGCTGGCGTTCCTTAGGGTCGCGATTGTGGAGCTCCAACACCGCCAAAATGTTGTCTTCGACACTGAGCTTTCTAAAGACAGAAGGTTCCTGTGGCAAGTAGCCGATGCCGCGTTTTGCCCTGCGGTACATGGGCTCCCGTGTGATGTCATGGTTGCTTCCATCACCGTCGACGAGGGTGACCGTTCCTGCATCGGGACGCACCAAACCAGTGACCATGTAAAATGAGGTCGTCTTTCCGGCACCATTGGGTCCGAGCAACCCTACGACTTCTCCAGTATTGACCTCAAATGAAACCTCGTCCACCACTTTTCGGCGGCCGTATTGCTTGACGAGTTGATTTGCGGAAAGCTTCATTCGAACAACGAAGGTCGGCGTTTTCAGGTGTTTGCGCTGTGTTCTGCCTTTTCTTGGCGCTTTTGAATGCGCCGGGCCTGCAGGATGCCAATTTCATAGAGCCCGAGGACGGGCAACGCCACCAGCACTTGACTTGTGAGGTCGGGTGGGGTGATGATGGCGGCAACGAGAAGCGTCACAACCAAGGTGTGCTTGCGAAACTTTCGAAGCGATGCAGGGGTCACCAGCCCAAGCTTCGCCAGGAAGTGCACAAGGACGGGGACCTGAAAGATCAGACCAGCTGCCAGCGTGATGCTGGCTACTGTTTTTAGGTAGCTCATGAGTGCAATGCGCGCCTTGACATCACCGATTTCATAGTGCCCCAAAAACTGCAAGCTCAAGGGGGCGATGACGAAGTACCCAAAGCAGACCCCCAGAAAAAACAATACCGTAGCAGCCCAGGTGACACCCCGGGCGGCTGAGGCCTCTTTGCCGTGCAAACCTGGCCGAATGAACCGCCAAATTTGATTGAATGTCAAAGGAAATGACAGGATGAACCCACCGATGGCGGAGACGAGAATGTGGGCAGAGAAATTGCCCAGCATGGTCGTATTGATCAACTCATAGGTGATGTCCGTGACACACAAGCGGTCTCCAGCCCCCGTAAATTTCCCCAAGGCGCACCAGGCGCGAAAAGTGATGAAGTCGGGATTGCGAGGAGCAAAAATGAGCCGCTCAAATACCCAGTCCTTCATCACGAACAAGGTCACTGACCCGCCCAAAATGCCAATCAGGGCAAAAAAGAGCCTGCGGCGCAATTCTTCGAGGTGGTCCATAAACCCCATTTCCTCCTTGTTTTGCCCTTCTTCCTGCGCCATGGTCTCTGTCTTTGTGGCTTAACGGATGCCAGCATCCATCAGGTGGTGCAGGTGAACGAACCCAGCGAAAGCGCCGTTACTGTCGGTCACGAGAATTTGAGAAATCCGGTTGGCCTCCAACAAGTTGAGCGCCTCGATGGCCCGGGTATCCTCGGGCAAGCAGCGGGGAGTGGCCTGCATCACATCGGCAGCACTCAGCGAAGACCATGTGCTGGGGTCCCGTTCCAGCGCCCTGCGAAGGTCTCCATCGGTCACAATGCCTCTCAGGGCCTCCCCTTCGATGACGGCAGCAGCCCCCACTCGGCCTTGAGAAACCGCCATGACCACTTCGCGCAACCCGGCACCCGGTGCTACACTGACCCGGTGTTCGGGCAGCAGCAGGTCGCCCACATTGAGGAGCAACCTCCTCCCGAGGCTGCCACCGGGGTGGTGCCGTGCAAAGTCATCGCTGCTGAAACCACGGGCTTCCATGAGGGCCATCGCGAGCGCATCCCCCATGGCGAGCTGAGCGGCGGAGCTGGTGGTAGGAGCCAGGTCATATGGGCAGGCCTCTTGTTCGACGGAGACATCCAGCACCACACCCGCGGCCTTTCCAACCGGGCTGTCTGGGCGTCCAACCATGGCCATCAAATTCAAGTCGCGCGCTTGCAACATGGGCAGAAGCGCAATGAGTTCGGCGGTGGCGCCACTTTTGGAGACGGCCATGACCACATCGCCTTCGGAGATGAGCCCCAAATCGCCGTGCAAGGCATCTGCGGCGTGCAGAAAAGCGGCCGCAGTTCCTGTGCTGTTGAGGGTGGCTACTGTTTTTCTGGCGACATCGGCACTCTTGCCGATTCCGGTAAACACCAGTTTTCCTCCTTGTTGGGTGCCCTTCAGGATCTGCAGCACTGCTTCTTCGAACGCAGGACCGATGCGAGACTCAAGTGCACCTATAGCCTTGGCTTCGAGACGGATGGTGTGCTGTGCCGATTGAAGCCACGGGGCATGTTTGGGTGACGCTGGCATATTGGATGTGGTGGTTGACAAATCCTTGGGTCCTCAGGACTGAAATATGGGGTCTGTTGGACTATATTGAAGTCACCAAAGTTAGATGGAGACGCCCGTAGACTCTTTCATTGATGCCGGCTCTTTGGTCGGCTGCTCGCTCAGCGAGGGACTTGAGCGCTTTTTTGGCTTCAACCAGTTCAAAGGGGAGCAAGAAGAAGTCATGTTGAGTCTCATGGAGGGGCGCAATGCATTTGTGATCATGCCCACGGGTGGGGGCAAGTCGCTGTGCTACCAACTTCCCGCCCTGTTGCAGGAAGGTACCGCCATCGTTGTCAGTCCCCTCATCGCATTGATGAAGAACCAAGTGGACGCCATTCGCGGCCATTCTGACGACCCAGACATTGCCCATTTCCTCAACAGTTCTCTCAGCAAGAATGAGATGCTGAGGGTCAAGGAAGCGGTCGCTACCGGCAAAACCAAGTTGCTGTATGTCGCTCCAGAATCGCTCAACAAAAAGGAGAATGCGGACTTTTTGCGCTCAGTTCGACTGAGCTTCTTTGCGATTGATGAGGCGCATTGTATTTCTGAATGGGGCCACGACTTCCGTCCTGAATACCGCAGGTTGAGGGAAATCATCGATGGCATTGGCCAGTTTCCCATCATTGCCCTGACCGCAACGGCGACTCCGAAAGTCCAGAACGACATCCAGAAGAACCTCGGCATCCTCGAAGCCGATGTTTACAAGGCCAGCTTTAACCGACCCAACTTGTTTTATGAGGTGCGTCCAAAGGAAAATGCCATCAGGCAGGTCGTACAGTATACCCAAGAGCACAAGGGCCGCAGTGGCATTATCTACTGTCTGAGCCGCAAAAAAGTCGAGGAAATTGCCGAAACCTTAAAGGTGAACGGCATCAAGGCGGCACCCTACCATGCGGGCATGGACGCCGCTCACCGCTCGCGCATGCAGGACGAGTTCCTCATGCAAGATGTCGATGTGATTGTCGCCACCATTGCATTTGGCATGGGCATTGACAAGCCAGACGTTCGGTTTGTGATCCACTACGACATGCCCAAGTCTTTGGAGGCTTACTACCAAGAGACGGGTCGAGCTGGTCGCGACGGAGGCGAGGGACACTGCATCGCATTCTATGGGATTCAGGACATGGAAAAAATGGAGAAATTCCTCTCCGGAAAGCCCATTGCCGAGCGCGAAATCGGCATGCAATTGTTGCAAGAAGTATCCGGTTACGCCGAAACACCGACCTCGCGCCGCCAGTACATCCTCCATTATTTTGGAGAAGAATTTGATCCCAATGCCGGTCCTGGATGGGACATGGATGACAATGCCCGCAACCCACCAGAGCGCTACGCTGGAAAGGAAACCGTGCTCCATTTGCTCAAGCTTGTTCAAGCTTGTGGCGGAAAGCGCCGAGGCGGGTTCCTCTGTGACATCCTGTTGGACCGAGAAACCCAAGAAACCAGCACCTACGGAGGGTCGGAAGAGGTCTCTGAATTCAAAGGCAGCGGCGTTTCGATGGCAGATGCGGACGAATGGGCTGGCATCATCCGGCAGGTGACCCTTGGCGGGTTCTTGAACAAGAAAACCGAAGAATTTGGTGTGCTTTCGCTCACCGAAAAAGGCGAGGAATATTTGGCCAAGCCTACCGACTTCACCTTGTATCGGCCCAAGCCGATGCGGGTGACCACAGCTGCAGAGTCCACCGCTGGAGCAGCCTTGGATGAGCCGCTGTTTGACTTGCTGAAGTCCCTCCGAAAGGAAGAGGCAGACAGATTGGAGTTGCCGCCGTTCGTGGTGTTTTCAGATGTGAGCCTCGAAGAAATGGCCACCCATTATCCCTGCAATGACGACGAGCTCCTCATGATCAATGGGGTGGGGTCTTCTAAAGTCAGGAAGTTCGGAGCACCTTTCCTCAAGCTGATCAAGGGTTATGTGGAGGAAGAGGAGATTGACCGCCCAAGCGATACGGTGGTGCGCAGTGTGGCCGGCCGAAATGCCTCCAAAGTGACCATCATTCAAAAGTTAGACCGGAGGATGTCGCTCGAAGACATCGCTGCAGCTCAGAAGAGCACCGTGGATGAGCTGTTGGGGACGATCGAAGGCATTGTCGCCTCTGGCACCAAGGTGAGCCTCGATTACATCATCGAAGAGTACCTCGATGAAGACAGCATCGAGGAGCTGTGGGAGTGCTTTATGGAAAGCGAGAACGGTTCCATGGAAGAGGTGGTCGAGGAGATGGAAGATGCGTACAGCGAGGAGGAGATTCGTTTGGTGCGCATCAAATTCATGAGTGAGGTGGCCAACTGAGCGCGCCGCTCTTCCCTTAAACTTCTGTCGCAGCCAGCCAGGCCATCATGGCCGTGCCTGTGGTCAATGCCCTTTCGTCAATGTCGAAGGCTGCTGTGTGCAAGCCCGCCCGACAACCCGGTCCGTTTCCCCCTGTCCCCAGACGGTAAAAGCAACCTTCGACCTCGCGTTGATAAAAGCTGAAGTCCTCGCCAGTCATGCGAAGTGGGAGGTCCACAACGTGCTGTTCCCCTAGCAATTCGACGGCGCGCTTTCGACAAGAATCCGTCAGGCGAGGTGCATTGACCACGGGTGGGTAACCGATGGCCAGGTCCACCTCGGCAACTGTTCCAAAGGCTTGTGCGGTGGACTCGGCTACCCGTTGGATCGAAGACCGCAAAATTTCGGCGGTGTTCATGTCATAGGTGCGCAGGGTGCCGTCCAAGACGACCTCGTCTGGAATGACATTGCGGGCGTGACCGCCGCGGATCTTACCAATGGTGAGTACCGCGGGTTGGGTGGGGTCACAAGACCGGCTCACGACAGTTTGAAGGGCTGTGATGACGTGAGCTGCGGCAACGACGGGGTCTGCAGTGCGGTGGGGCAGGGCGGCATGCCCTCCTTTGCCTACAATGCGGATGCGCAATTCATCGGCGGCAGCCATATAGGCCCCGCTTCGGAACCCCACGGTTCCCGCGTCCAATTGCGGGTAAACGTGCTGTCCTACAATACCATCCACGAGGGGGCCGCTCGCTTGACGGGGACCAGAGGTGGCGGCATTGGTGTGGAGCGCACCTTCTTGAACCAAGATGGACGCCCCTCCTGGAAGGTTCTCTTCTCCTGGCTGAAACACGCAATGAACTGTACCAGACCATTGATCCCTTGTCGCCTGCAGGGCCTCAACCGCACCGAGCAAGCAGGCCGTATGGGCATCGTGTCCGCAAGCGTGCATCCATCCGGGCACGGCGCTGGCATGGGGACGGTCGACCTCTTGAATGGGCAGGGCGTCCATGTCGGCGCGCAATGCCATGGTTCTGGTGCCGGGATCTAAGCCCTCGACTTTGGCGACGAGTCCTGCTGCTCCGTGGTCGGCACACCAGCCATCGGAGAACGCAATTCCCATGGAGCGCAGCGCATCAGCCACATAGGCCGATGTTTTCGATTCCTGAAAAGAGGGCTCGGGATGAAGGTGCAGGTGCCGGCGGTGTTGGACCACGTTTTCGCGGTGGTCTTCGACGGCGGTGAGTAGTGCAGATTTCAGCATCGCGTTCGGTTCAAGGGGCCCACCAGAGGTTGCGTCCTGCAGTCCAAATCATGCGCACAGCGGCGTAGAGCATGATGAGGCCAAAGGCCAACCTGACTTTCATGGGGTTCATGGACAGGGCACATCGGCTTCCAAGCCATCCACCCAAAACAAAGGCCACCACCATGATGCCTGCAGCGCGGATGTCCAGTTCCCCCGCTTTCCAATAGTTCATGACCGCGAGGGCACCGATGGGGGGAAGCATCAAGGCGAGGCTTGTGCCTTGTGCAGCCATCTGAGACATGCCCAAGAAATACATCAGGGCAGGGACAATCAGCAGGCCTCCTCCAATGCCAATGAAGCCACTCAAACAGCCCGCGGCCATGCCGATGAGCAACAGCGTAAGGATCGTATTCGCGTCTATGGGCATGGGTCGCATTAGAAATCTGTGGTCAGTGAGAGTTGGAAGACGCGGTCCAGTAGGATGCCGTCATCTACCCCCCATCCCCAGTCTGCGCGGACAAAGTAGCCGAGCAATTGACTCCGCAGTCCAAATCCAAAGTCCCAAATGATGGGCTCCCTATTGTTGGCCACATTGACGGAAACGGGATAGAGGTCGACGGTGGTGCTGTTGAAGGAGTTTTCATCGCTGTAGGGGTCCTGGCCTGTCCAAGCAGAGCCAATGTCGAAGAACCCCACGGCTTGGAAATGCTCCATGAATGGGGTGAGACTCTTGCGCGGAGAGAGCGTGGCAAATACGGGAATCCGAACCTCGGCGTTGGCGACGGCGAAACTCGTCCCGTTCCGGACATTGCGGACGAATCCGCGCATGGGTGTGGCCGCAGTTTGGTAGGCGAAGTTGCCATCGGGAATGGGCATGGCACCGTCCACTGCAGTCAGAAGAGATTCATGCACTCCCCCCAAATAATGCAGCAAGCCGCGCTCTCCAAAGGAGGTGTTGCCCGCAGCGCGCATGCACAGGGTGATGCGGCGGAACAGTGGAATGTATCGCCGGGCGTCAAAGCCCGCTACCATCAGCATGCCGCCTTCACCATCGGGCGGAGCCAGCATTTCCATCCATGCTTTTGCACGCGTTCCATTGCGGATGTTCAAGCTGAGTTCACGGCTGTCATCAAAAACCCAACTCACGGTTCCTCCAATGCCCTGCACGTATTGGTCGTCCCGGCTGGCATTGAAGGGGTCGGTCGCTAGAAGGGACACCCGATCCAACCGGTAGGTGAGCTGGGCCCGAATGCTCATCGTTTCAGAAAAAGGAATGGTGCGGCGGTAGTGTACCGCATGGGTGTGGGTCCGGGTCAATGCTCCCAAATCGGAATTGACCCCTTCATTGCCTTGGCGCTCAATGATCCACTCGCGGTCAACCTTGCGTTCCAGGTTCTTGTGCGAGACCACAAAAGTGGAGTTCTGCAGGCTCCCTGCCAGCCGCATGCCCCCCACCCATTTGATGTCTTCAAAGAGGTCGGAAATCCCAATTTTGAGCAGTCCACTCAGACCCGGAAAACTCCCAGCTGCTCCTGTAAAAGGTTGGTAGAATGAGGTGGCAAAACTGTTGTCCACCTGACTGAGCAATTGGTCCAATGCATAGTTTCGGCGGTAGGGCAATGGGGTCGGAACCGGAGGCAGGTCCGCAACAGTCTGTATCGAGGGGCCTTTGGAAGAGGGGCCATCGTTCTCTTGCTCTGGGTTCCTTAGGGTCCGCTCTGATTCGAAGGTGTAATTGCGGTAGTCTACTTGTCCAGGAAGAAGCGTGAGTTGGTCTTCAGGCAAGAAGTCCCATGGCTTTTGGTCAGAAGGCACGGCCGAAGCGCCCACCTCTCGCATGGTTGCCTTGATGGGGGCGGCCGGCAAGTCTCCTTTGCTCCACCGGGGCCGGCCTTGTGCCACGGTCACCGCCTCCCAACCGTCGCCGCCCTCGAGCAGCTTGAGCTCTGCGACAGGACCTCCGACGTGAAACCAAGGCGCCGTTCGCGTGAAGTACCGGTAGTGAATGGCGGTGTCAACCCTCAAGATGGCACTGTCCCTCTTGGCCATGTGCAAGGTGCCCGGTTGCCCGGCAAGTTGGTACGCCATGGTCGCGGCATCCAGTGCCAAGGGCTTCACCTCGTCATCGTCTGGCGTCTCGGTAATGCGCTCCATGGTTTGAGCGTCCAAATCATAGAGCCACAAGTCCCGAGGACGGTTCACAGGCACCGCTGGGTTGGTGTTCACGTCACCCTCGCCCGGTCGGTTGCTGCTAAACAGCAGCCCTCGCCCATCGGGCATCCAATCCGGGTTGAGGTCGTCCCAACCGTCTTCCCACAAAGGCACCTGTGACCCCGCGAGGGTGTTGTAGACATAGAGGTCAGTTTTGCCAGCCCGAACCCCGCTAAAGGCAATGCGCCGGCCATCGGGCGACCAGTCCAAGTCGATGACCTTTTCAATTCTAAAGAGCTCCTGCTCGTTGGATTCACCAGATGCTGCATCTGAAATGGTGAGGAAAACCCGTCCTTTTTCTTCGTGAATGTGGGCCAACACAGGAAGGCTTGGATGCCAAGCCAGCACTGGATAAGTATCGTCTGTGATGCGCGTCAATTTGTGGTCCACTTTGGCAATGCACCGCTTGCGCTGACCATCGCTCCACCAGACGCGCACCTGACCCCGTTCATCGGTAACCCAAGCGGTCCAACTCCCATCCGAGGAGGTCGCGAAATTCCGGTGGGAATATTTACGCCGGCCCCGGTGGGGCAACGCCCCCATGTGGGCGGCACGAAGTTGGCGTGTGGTGGTTTCGGCCTGCACGCCGCTCTCCAAGTTGGAACCCCAGCCAATGGCCTGTCCGACGGCATAATGAGCTTGGGCGGCCGAAAGCAAGCCTTCTAGGTCCATCCCAATCCGCCGGAATCCTGCGTCGAGTGTGCGCCCTGCTTTGAATCCACTGAGCACATCCAATGCGGACTGTCGGCCAAAAGTTTCGAGAACAAAGCGCCAAACGGCCTCGGAAGCGATGCGCCGCTCTTCTCCGTCGAGCACCTGCAGTTGAGGGATGAGGCCGCGGCGGGTGAGGTCGTTCAGAAGCGCCTTGTCAGCCCCGCTGATCGGCCCCGAAAGGGCGGCGACCATGCCTCCTTCCATCCAAGCTGGAAGCTCGAACAGTTGGCTGTTTTTGACCACGTCTTTCCAATCATCTCCAAAGATGTACTGGCGCAAGAGAATGCGGTGAAGGCCTTGACGCAACTGAAGGCGAAAGGCTTGGTGGTCGCCGTCAAACCAGGCAAAAAGCTTTTTGCCATAGATCATGGTAGACCCGCCGATGTTGCCTGCAGAAGAGCCATCGATGCCGATGTTGCTTTGCCTGAAGTCGGCGTGCTTATTGAAGACCAAGACCTCGACGGGTCCCGAAATGCGCCGCTGAAAGGTGGATTCCACATCGGGGAGGTCCATCGCCAGCGCATTCATCCCAAACTCAGCCAAGTCTCGCCCTCCTTGATAAAAATGCAGCTCAAAAGGGTCTCCGGAGAGGTACTGCCAGTCAAAGGAGCGGTATTGCACCCGCTGTTGGCCAAACGCCATGTCCAGGCCATTGTGGAACTGGCCCATCACCACAGACGGACCGAAGGCACAACAGCCCAACAACAAGACCAGGATGTTCCTAAGCTGCGTTGTGGACGACATCGAATACGGAATGTACAAACTGCACACGCGGATTCACTGGGATAGGGGAACTTGTGGTCCATGTTTGTACAGGCTTGCAACGCTTTTTCTGAAAACACGGTCCTCTTGCCCGATGGTGAGGGTGGAGTCGTCGTTTTTGACCCTGGTTTTTCAACCCCACAGGAGTGGGAGTGGTTCGATGCTGTGCTGGCCGAGCACGGCCTTCAGCCCCGCGCGGTTTGGTTGACCCACGCCCATTTAGACCACGTGATGGGCTGTCATGGGATGCACAAGAGATACGGCCTTCGTCCCAGGTTGCACAGCTTGGATCGGCCCACTTATGAGATGGCCCACTGGGCAGCGGAGCGTTATGGTGTGGCCCTTGATCCTTTGCCCGAATGTGGGGATCAAGACTTTGTCGATGGCGAGCGCCTGGTCGTCGGACAGGTTGAGTTGACCGTCCGACATACGCCAGGCCATGCCCCAGGCCATGTGGTGTTCGTGGACGACCGCCATGCCCGTGTCATTGGTGGAGATGTGCTGTTCCAAGGCAGCATTGGCCGCACAGACCTTCCTGGAGGAGACCCCGATCAACTGGCCAAAAGCATTGAGGAGGCTTTGTATACTTTGCCCGATCACTACGCTGTGGTGCCAGGACACGGGCCTGCAACGACGGTTGGCGTTGAAAAGGCGGGCAACCCGTATGTCAATGCAGCGGGCACGGGAATGTTGCAGCGCACCTGAATCGCACCAGGGTTGCGCCGCGCGTTGGTCTGCCAAAGTGCATGCGAGAAGGCTGTTCTATGCCTTGAGGAGGGTAAACGAAAATGTGGAGCCCTTGCCCTTGGTCGAGCGCACCGAGATGCTTTGCTCATGGGCCTCAATGATGTGCTTTACAATCGCAAGGCCCAGCCCGCTGCCACCCGCATTGCGCGAACGACTCTGGTCGACCCTGTAGAAGCGTTCGAATACCCGGGGCAGGTGCTCTTCCGAGATGCCCAGCCCATCGTCTGCGACCTCCACCAGGACCTGTTCTTCCATGTCGTAACATCGGATCTGGGTGGTGCCCTTTTCCTTTCCGTAACGAAGGCTGTTTGAAACCAAGTTGGTGATGACCTGCTCGATTTTACCCGCGTCGCCTTTGACATCGATTTTGCGCCCCCCGTCTTCCACGAATTCCACATCGATGTTCGCCCTTGCAGCTCGTTGTTCAAGCCCATCCATGACCTCGCGCACCAAATGGCCCAAATCGAATGTGCTCACATCCAGTTCCAATGACCCTCCTTCAATCTTGGTGATCACGTCCAAGTCATCGATGAGGCCCGCCATACGGTCTACATTTTTGGCGGCTTTCATTAGAAATTTGCGGTTGTGTTCAGGGTCTTCGAGGGCCCCTTCAAGCAACGTCAAGATGTAGCCTTGAATATTGAATATGGGCGTTTTCAATTCGTGGGCGAGGTTGCCAATGAATTCCTTTCGAAAGGAATCCTGCTCTTTGAGCAAGGAAATTTCATTGACCTTTTCGGTGGCCCAGTCCATCACGTCGAGCCGCACCTTTTCCATGACATCTTCTCCCATGTGAACATCGCGGGCGCGTTCCTTGGTGCTTTTAAACCGGTGGATGTTCTTGTAGATGATGCGAACTTTCTGGTAGATGAATTTTTCGATGGCACTATAGATCACCGCCATGGAAAGGGCAAACATGGACACTGCCCCCAATGCGAGGGCTTGTGCGGGCGCTTGAACATCATAAATCCAAAACACCGCGGAGGCACTTACCGTTCCAAAAAAGGTGACGAACAAGGCGCACACCAGTGCGACGCCCCGTGGTGTTCGAATGTTCATTCTTCTTCGAACTTGTATCCTACACCTTTGACCGTCTTGAAGTTGTGGTTGCCGAGTTTCTCTCTGAGCTTGCGGATGTGGACATCAATGGTACGGTCCCCAACCACCACATCATTGCCCCAGACTTCCCTTAGAATGGTGCTTCTTTTGAAGACTTTCCCTGGCTGTGAGACCAGCAAGGAGAGCAATTCGAATTCCTTCTTGGGCAAGCTGAGTTCCTTACCACTGACAGTCACAATGTACCGGTCGCGATTGATGGTGATGTTTTTGCCTTCGAATATTTCCTTGGCTACCTCTGATTTTTTGCCCCTCCGCAACAACGCCTTCATGCGGCTGAGCAGAACACGGGGTTTAATGGGCTTAGTGATGTAGTCATCCGCTCCAGCGTCAAACCCTGCGATTTGGCTGTAGTCCTCACCCCGTGCGGTCAAAAAGGCAATCACCGTGCCTTCCAGCTTGGTGTTTTCCCGCATTTGGGTGCAGGTTTCCATGCCGTCCATTTCGGGCATCATGACATCCAGCAGAACCAAGTCTGGTGTGACTTTCTCGGCGATTTCGATGGCTTCTCGGCCATTGCTGGCAGTGTAAACTGCAAATCCTTCTTTCTCAAGGTTGTATTGGACCAGTTCGAGAATGTCTGGCTCATCATCCACGACGAGGATGGTTTGGCTGCTCATGGCGTGTGTGTTCGGTTGGGTTAAAAATACAAGGAGCTGTCTGGACTGCAACGTTGTTGTGGGAGCGTTGTGGATGGTTTGGTGCAGTTCAACATTTAGGGCTCCACCTTGCTTGCAGAAGCCAGGCACCACCGGTCTATGAAAGCATGGGGGACAGAGCGAGAGACGCGATGTTCAGTCCGCAAATCGATCAAGGCATCTTCCAAGGGCATCGCCAAGTGTTGGGCGGTACGGAACAAAATCAAGGCCGCAGGAAGCGCGAAGGGTTGGGTGGACCATAGCCCTATTCCGACAGCCAAAAGGAACCAGGTGATGGTGACACCAACCATGGTGATTGGAACACTAAAAGTGGTTCTAAATGCCACATCTTTGAGGCGGTTTTCAGCCCATTTTTCCGCCAATCTCGGCCACCAACCTGTGGTCAGGATAAACACCAACCATGCGGGCAAACGCCACAGATGGGGCATCAGCTTGGTCCTGTTGTCCATCTTCAACCTTCCGAGGGCAGCAAAGTCGTCGGAGACTCTCGGGTGTCCAATTCCAGAGTACAGCACGGCATTGAAATCGCGCAATGCGTCTTTTGGATTGCGTTGAATCGCATCGGCGGCGGCTTGCAGAAGTGAGGCGTCTGCAGGGCCTTCATTGACCCCTTCCAAGAAGCGACAAGCGGCGAGGTGAACCTCATACAACGGCGGTTCAAGAAGGTGCACTGAATGGTTGACCAGACCGGTGTGAATGCGCGCGCTCAATGCCCCTCTTGAGGTGCCCGAGTCGGAGAGCAGGTCAGGAATGTCAGCATAATGGATGGGGGATCCTATTTGAACACGCGCTGTCGTGCGGTACCCCTCATAACGTTCGAAATCGAGGTGGAGCGGCAGGACGTCTAAACCGCGTCTTCGGATTTCGGGCCTGTGCAATGCGCCAGCGATGAGTCGGGCAGTGCCATTCCTGACCCTTCGAATCCGCCGTTCACCAAGGTGGCCAGCCTCCGGGAATATGCCGCATACCGCACCTCGCTCAAGCCGGTCATATGCGGCCTCGAAGGTGGCTTTGTTGCGTTCAGCCATGTTCGGAGCCCGATCTATGGCGCGGAAAACCGGCATCATGTTGAACCTCAAAAGCAGCCACCGCCACACAGGCTTCCGAAAGACATCGGCGCGCGTGAAAAAATGCAGCTGTGTATCCAACATGACGCAAGCGAGGACCGGGTCAGCCAACCCATTCTGATGACCGGCTATCAGCAGTTTTGCAGGTGAATCGGCCCCTTTATGGCTGAGGTGTTGATGACCGGGAACTTGTCGGTCTAAGCGGTGCCACAATGTGACACCCCACCTCGTCCAAGGCCGCATAGCTGCATACAAAACGTGCTGCGCATGCCGGGGAACGGAGAAGGGTGGTGGCGCTATTCGTGGCACTTATCGAAGGGTGACTCCGAGCCTTTGGTTCAGTTGACCGCAGATCCGTTCCATCGTTTTTTCGATGGCTTTTTCGCTGAGGGTTTTTTCCGCATCCTGCAACTGGACGGAAATGGCGTAGGATGTGGCGTCTGTTTTTTCGTCGTGGTAAACATCGAAGAGGTTGACCGCTTGCAGCAGTTTCCCTCCTGTTTGGCGCACCACTCCTTCAATTCCAGCATAAGTCACGCCAGCGGGAACCTGAAGGCTCAAGTCCCTTCGAACCGATGGGAACCGAGCGAGCTCGCGGGCTTTGATCTTGCTTTTTCCGGACCATGTGACCAACCCGCCAAAGGGCAAGTCGGCGTGGTAAACTTCAGCGTCAAGGCCAAATTTCCGTGCGAGGGAAGGGTGCACAAGTCCAGCGCGAACAGAGAAACCCTTTGGGCCTTTCCATTCGAGGCCTTCTTTGAATAAACCGCCTCCAGCGAGCCCTGTGCACTGGAGCCCAGCGACGCCGCATTGGGTGAGGAGGGCCTCTACGGCGCCTTTCAAGGTCGACATACCGTCTTGATCCAATCCGCGCCAACTTTCCGGAGCAGTCCGTCCAGAAACCGTCAGTGCCAGTCGTTCTGTTTCGATGTGCCCGCCTTGGCCATCTTGGGCGTAGACCTTGCCGAATTCAAAAATCGACAGGTCTGGCCGCTGGTGGTTCTTGTTGCGCGCCACAGTTTCAAGGCCTTGAAACAGCAAGGATTGGCGCATCGCATCCAATTCCGAGCTCAATGGGTTCAGCAAGATGACCGCGCGGTCGGGGTTCAAGCTCGGGTCATCGGCGAGCTTGAGGTGCCCAGAGGGAACCAATGAATTGTGCATGACTTCGTGGAAGCCACGGCCAACCAAGGTCCGAGCCAAGTCATTGCGCAATTGCTCGGGATCGGGCTTGGGCTTGGGCGATAGCGACACGGCCATTCTACCCGGAAGTGGAATGTGATCGTAACCGTGAATGCGCAAGATTTCTTCCACCACATCCGCAGGGCGCGTCACATCCCTGCGATAGGCGGGGACCCTCAAAGACAATGCGCCATCCTCCTCCGAAAGCACCTGGATGTCGAGGTCTGCCAGGATGCCTTTGACCCTGTGACGGTCCAGTGAGACGCCAATCATGGTATCCAAGGTCTGCCAGCTCAGTTCCACTTGAGTAGCCTGAGGCAACGCACCACGGAAGACCTGAAGCCCACCGTCAGGCTCTGCACCGGCACATTCCACGAGCAAGGACACCGCCTTCTCCAGTCCGCGTGTGGTCATTTCGGGATCGACGCCGCGCTCAAACCGGAAGGAGGCATCGGTAGAAAGGGCATGCCGCTTTGCGCTTTTCCGAATGGTAACAGGCTCAAACCAGGCGCTTTCCAGAAATACCGAGGTGGTGCCTTCGTGAACACCGCTGTGTGCACCACCAAAGACGCCAGCGAGGCACATGGGTTTTTCCGCATCGGCGATGACGAGGTCGGCGGCAGTCAGGGTCATCTCCTTGCCATCCAAAGCAGTAAAAGCCTCTCCCTCATTGGCCTTCCGGACCCGCACCTCCTGGCCTGCTATGCGGTCAGCATCAAATGCATGCAAGGGCTGTCCCAGGTCGTGCAGTACATAGTTCGTCACGTCGACGATGTTGTTTTTCGGCTCCAAACCAATCGCGCGCAGGCGGTGCTGCATCCAGTCTGGGGAAGGGGCCACTTTCACGTTGCGCAGGGTGATGCCCATGTAACAGGGGGCGCCGTTGGTGTCCTCGACATGCAAGGCGATGGGGCCTGTGGATTCCTCGAGCGCATAGGCCGCGGACGGAGCCAATGCGGGCACACCTGAGCCAGTTCCTGTCCCACCATTCCACAGCAGGGCGGCCCGCAGGTCACGCGCCACTCCGATGTGTCCCATCGCGTCGGTGCGGTTGGGGGTCAGTCCAATTTCTATCCGATGGTCGCTCTCCACCCCGAGAGCGGCTGCTGCGCCTGCCCCAACTTCTGCTCCTGCATCGAGTACGAGAATGCCGTCGTGTCCTTTTCCCAGGCCCAATTCGTCTTCTGCGCAGATCATGCCTTCTGAGACTTCGCCCCGAATCTTGCCCTTCTTGATTTTGAAGGGGTCGCCCTCGGTGGGGTGGCAAACGGCACCCACGGTGGCCACCACCACTTTTTGGCCTGCAGCTACGTTGGGGGCGCCACAGACGATGTGAAGTGGAGCCTCGCCCCCCACGTCGACCGTCGTTGTGCGCAGCCTGTCCGCATTGGGGTGCTGCTCACAGGTCAACACTTCACCGACCACCATGCCCTTGAGGCCGCCAGGTACAGCGGGAATCTCCTCCACGCCCTCGACCTCCAGACCCGTGGCAGTGAGGATGTCGGAAATGGCATGCACATCGAGACCAGGTTGCTGATTGATGGGGAGCCAAGTCCTGAGCCAATCGAGGGAAACGTTCATGTGACGGGTGGTGTGTTGAGGACGGTGTAAATCTCGCCAGAGCGCTCGCGAATTTAATCCACGAAAGAAAGCGTTGGAGCCGAATGGGCCGATTCATGGGTTCTCACCGGTGCCTTTAATATCTTACACCCGTGAAGAGGTTCGTTGTGAGCCGTTTCACCTTGCCAGAATTCGACGCCGTGAAAAAGATTCTCATCATCGAGGACAACCAGTTCCTACGGACTACTACTGCGGATATCCTGCAGTTGGCGGGGTATGAGGTCATTCAGGCAGAGCACGGTAAATCGGGGGTGGACCGGGCCCAACTCGACCGTCCAGACATGATTGTTTGCGATGTAGAAATGCCCGAGTTGGACGGGTACGGGGTCTTGCACTACCTCTCAAACGACCCAAAAACAGCCATGATCCCCTTTATTTTCTTGACTTCAAGGGATGGGGCAGAGGAAATGAGAAGGGGCATGTCCAGTGGGGCGGACGATTATTTGGTGAAGCCCTTCAGCGAAGCTGATTTGCTCGCGACCATCGAAGTTCGCCTCAAGAAAAGCGCCATTCTTCAGCGTGAATATGGACGTCCACCTCAAAGGCTCAACGAGTTTATCGCAGATGCCAGTGAGCAAGGAGGCATTCCAGGCATTGATGTGGGGGACCGGCCGCGGCGTTTCGGAGCGGGTCAGGTGCTTTTTTCAGAAGGAGAGGCCACCAACAACGTGTACTATGTGGCTACCGGAGTGGTCAAGGTGTTTCGCACCGACAACTACGGAAAGGAGCTGATCATCGAGCTGTGCAAACCCGGAGACTTCTTGGGCCACATGGATGTCCTCAAGGGACTGGAATACACCAGTGCTGCAGAAGTATTGGAGGATGCAGAAGTGCACCTCATTCCGCGCAAGGTGTTTTTGGATTTGATGCACCGCAACCGCGATGTTGCCATGCGTTTTATTCGAATGCTGGCAGGTGAGGTGACCCAAAATCAGGAGCGGTTACTTGCCCTAGCATATGCCTCAGTTCGAGAGCGCACAGCGCAGGCTCTGCTGGATTTGAGCGACAGGTTCAAGGAATCTAAAACCAAGCCACAACTGAGTCGAGAGGACCTTGCTGGTATGGTGGGTACTGCAAAGGAGAGCTTGATACGGGCACTGAGTGACTTCAAATCGGATGGATGGGTAAGCCTTCAAGGCAAGAATGTCCTCATTGAAGACGAGGTGTCACTCAAGCGTTTTGCAGGCCGATAAGGTCTGCGGGGTTGTCTCCGAAATATTCCAGTAAGCCCCTTCGAATCAGCACGTCTTGCTGCTTGGGCTCCAATTCTGGCAGCGGCACTTTTTCTTCGAAATGGGGCCAGCCATCCTCGTCTCGTCCGACGAAAGCGAAAAAACCTTCAGGCACCATGACCGTGCAAATGGCCACGTGCATCAGATCCATTTTTTCGTCCTTCTTGAAGGTTCTGAATCCCTGTCCCAATTCCTGAACACCGACCAAAAAGAGGATGTCTTGCAGGTCCATACCGCCCCCGAATCGCTTTTCGAGAACGTTCAGCAGGTTGCGCCAGCGGGTTTCAAATTCGACATCCATGTTGAAATGCAATGGTAGGGAAACAGAAAGGAGAGCCCGAAGGCTCCCCTTTCAGATGTCGGGATGACTGGACTTGAACCAGCGACCACACGTCCCCCAGACGCGTACTCTACCAACTGAGCTACATCCCGGAATTCGCCGAAGCGGAGCGCGAAAATAGGCAATTCCTCCCGTCTACGGGAAGTTAAAGTCACTCCATGATGACCGTCTGCTCGTTGGTCAGCTCCTCTTCGATCTTGATGATGCCGATGCCTTCGAGGGATCCCTTGGTGGCTTCGATGTCGAGCACCGCGAATCCAGCTTGTCCTTGCTGGTAATACTCCGAAAAATTGAAGCTTACACTGCCTGCAGCGTTGGTGACCTGTGTGGTATCAAAGCGCAGCTCACCAATCACCGTTTGGTTGACCGAACCCACCGCAAACAGGCGGACTTCCGCACCCTGAACAGGAGCGCCTAAGCTGTTTTGCACATAGATCACCGCAACGGTGTCCTCAATCTCATTGCATCCGTTGAAACCAAAAGCGCCAACAAACAACAAGGCCAGCATGCCGAAAACGTGGAGGGGGGTGTTGGATTTCATATTTTCGAAGTCGCTAATCGTGAGACAGTTCATCGTCCACGCAAGGTTTACAAATAACGCAAATTCCAACCGATGGTTGTCTCTTTCTCCCGCACAATGGTCTTGATGCTGTCCTTCCTGTTCTTGCCCCTCTTGATGACGGCGACAGAAAGTGCAGGAGACCGCAAGCAAGTTCGCATCGAAACTACCCTCGGAACAATGGTGGTTGAACTCTATGACGAGACGCCAGAACACCGCGACAACTTTCTCAAGCTTGCCGAGGAGGGTTTTTACGACGGGTTGCTCTGGCATCGGGTGATCAAAGGGTTCATGGCCCAAGGAGGCGATCCGAAATCCAAGGGAGCAGAATCCGGGATGCGTTTGGGGAATGGAGGCCCAGGCTACACGGTTCCCGCCGAAATTGACCCCCAGTTCGTCCATGTCAAAGGCGCATTGGCCGCAGCCCGTCAAGGCGATCAAGTCAATCCTGCCCGCCGCAGCAGCGGCAGCCAATTTTACATTGTCCAAGGACGGGATGTCAGCAGCCAGATGCTGCAAGGCGTGGTCCGCAACATTGCACAGGCCACTGGAGCACCGTTTTCGTACACGCCCGACCAAATTGCGGCTTATGAGGAACTGGGTGGAACCCCCCACCTCGACATGCAATACACGGTGTTCGGTCGTGTCATCGAAGGCCTTGATGTGTTGGATGCCATCTGCGCGGCCCAAGTTGCGGGCTCCAACCGCCCACTGGAAGACATCTCCATGCGGATGGAGGTCATCAACTGAACGCATGTCGACATTGAATCAGGCCGAATTGGATCGGCTGCTTATTGCAGCGAAAGCAGCTGACGTGTCCGATGCCGATGCGCTAGAGGCCTTTCGGATTGCCCATTTTGGCCGTCAAGGACTGCTCAAGGATCTCAACGAGCGCTTCCGTGCCGTTCCCGGTCCGGAAAAAAGGGAGATGGGGCAAGCTCTGAATGCATTCAAGCAGGCATTGCAGGCCCATTTCGATGCCGCGAAGGCCAGCTTGACCGCCGAAGAAGACGCTCAAGCCAGCGGTGCAGACCACACCCGTCCAAGTGGCGAAGTGCCGTTGGGGTCACACCACCCCATCCGCATCGTCCGGAGGGAAATCCTTTCGATTTTTGACCGCATGGGCTTTACCGTTGCGGATGGCCCAGAAATCGAAGACGATTGGCACGTTTTTTCTGGATTGAATTTCCCGGAAGAGCACCCTGCCCGGGACATGCAGGACACCTTTTTCATTCAGCGCGACCCCGATTTGCTGCTGCGCACCCACACCAGCTCTGTGCAGGTCCGCGAGATGGAGAAACGCAATCCCCCGCTGCGCATCGTCATGCCAGGTCGGGTCTTCCGCAACGAGGCCATCAGCGCTCGCGCTCACTGCATCTTCCACCAAATCGAAGGGCTGTACATCGATCGCGACGTCAGTTTTGCGGACCTCAAGCAGACCCTGTTGGTCTTTGCGGAGCAATTGTTTGGCAGCGGGACCCGAATTCGCCTGCGCCCGAGCTACTTCCCCTTTACCGAACCCAGCGCAGAGATGGATGTCTATTGGGGGTTGGAGACGGAGGTCGACAAGCGCATTACCAAAGGCACAGGTTGGCTTGAAATCATGGGTTGCGGCATGGTTGATCCCGCCGTGCTCGAGGCATCGGGCATTGACCCCAATGAGTTCACGGGCTTCGCTTTTGGCATGGGCATTGAACGGATTGCCATGCTGAAGTGGCAAATTGGAGACCTTCGGGCCTTCTTCGAAAACGACATTCGTTTCCTCGAGCAGTTCACGACCGCTTCCTAAAAAGGCGGGCACCACTGTCACCTGCGGGTTTTCAACCGACGGGACCTGATTCTGGAAGGGCAGTTCATGGTGGCTGCACCGGGTTCACAAGTAGCTTGTGGCTGAATGCGCGTTCTGGCCCTCATTGGAATTTTGCTCTGTTGTGTCCCCTGCTTGCAGGCGGAAGAGCGGGGAGGACAGGTGTGGTTGGATCAAGCGGATTCATTGCGCAATGCCGGGCAGGACGCCGCGGCTCTGGATTTTTTGAACTCTGCAGAACAACAATTCAGAAGGTCTGGAGAGGATTGCTGGGTGGCCCGATTCGCCGAAAGAAGGGCACGGGTGCATTTGGATTGGCAAAATCCCGTCCACGCTTCTGAAGCCTTGGCTGCTGCACTGGTAGCTGCAGCAGCATGTCCTGAACTCTCTGCGGAGGCACCGGGCTGGCGGTTTTCCCTCGCCAAAGCCAAACTTGACCTTGGAGCGCGCGATGAGGCCCGCTGGATTTTGGTGGACCTCGCCGCATTGGGTGTTGGAGATGAGGAGGATTTGCGGTTGCGCCATTTGGCGGTTGAATCCTTGGACCGGTTGGCGCAGATGTCGCTGCAAGAGGGAGACTACTCCGAAGGGGCAGCTGACTTTGGACGGCTTGCTGAGCTTCAGTTTGACATGGGTGCACCAGAGCGCGCACTGGACGCTTGGGGGTGGGCATCGGTGTGCACAGCTTTAGATGGAACCGGAGAGGTCGGCGACTGGCAGCGCATTGTAGAGCACCCGTTTTGGACCGGGATGTCTGTTGCGGAGCGGAGTGCAAAAGGGCTGTCGTGGGCAGCGCTGCTGCTGCAGGCAGGGGCCCTTCCATCCTTTGATGCCCTCGCCGATTGGGCTTGGGCGGTGCAATTGGAAGGGGCTCCGGGTTCGGTCAATCCTGTTTACGAAGCGAAATGGGCCTTGCTCCGCGCCCAAAGACACCAGCCCTACAGTGCAGCCCAAGCCTTGGCGGCGTCTCACCAAGCTGAACTGGCAGCCCGCATCATAGAAGACCGCACGAGGCGCGAGGCTGTATTGTCAGAGGCGCTGCGCTTGAGGGCCAGCATCCTGTCCAATACGGGCGCTTATGGCCCCGCGTACTTTGCCTTGAGGGAAGCAGACAGCTTGGCTGTGGCCCAGGGCCGGGCACAGAGGGCGCGCAACGGCCTGTTCGAGAACGAACCTTGGCTGTCGGCGATTGGCGATGCCAGGACCCGCATGGAAACCGCCCACATGCAGCGCTGGCGTGGGGCATCGGTAGTTCTTGGGGTGCTGGGCCTGATCGCATTGGTCTTTGCATTGGTGGCCTTTATGAGGCTCAACAGGGTGCGGCAGCGTTTGCGCCAACTTCAGCAGCACTGGCTGCCGGGAAGGCAACACCAAGTGCAAGAGTTGGCTTTGTCCGGCACGCGGCTTGCGGAGGCGGCTACTGGACAGAGTTTGCATCCCGAATTCAGGCACAACCTCGATGAATTTGGAAGGCTGGCTGCCCTGTGTTCTCAGGAGAT
The DNA here is from genome assembly GCA_042095055.1 of Crocinitomicaceae bacterium. Taxonomy (GTDB): domain Bacteria; phylum Bacteroidota; class Bacteroidia; order Flavobacteriales_D; family Sanyastnellaceae; genus UBA8752. The sequence continues at coordinate 126,581 of JBELBZ010000001.1, forward strand.
GCGCCATGAGCTCATCGACCTCAAGAAGCTGTGTTTAACCTTGGCTGAGGAGCGCAAATTGGGCGCCGTTTTGAATTGGTCCTTGCACGAGGAGCGGCCCTTCTATGGCGATGAGGTGCAGCTCAAAGACTTCTTGACAGCCCTGATTGATGGGATGGGAAGCGGCCAATGCAGAATGAGCATGAGCAGCAAGACCACTGGCTTGGAAGTCCGCTTTGACGAGTTCACCGAACGAAGCTGGTGGCGCGAGGCGGTGAGCTTGTTTGCTCAAGATGGTGAAGCCCGGCAGTGGTCGCTGGTACGTTTGCGCTGCGACCGCATGGGCGGGTCTTTGAACCTCGACTGCGACGCTTCAGGAGCGCGCAGCTTGGAAGTGGGCCTGCCGGTTTATTCGGCGTAGACCACCTGGGTCAGCACTTCGCCGACCTTCCCCAGCACTTCAGCATCAATGGCGTCCATGTTGTCTCCATGGGTATGGTGAAAGGGGAAATAACCCATCATCCTTGTATCCATGTGGTAGTGCACGATGTTGGCCGAGGGGATGCCCGCCAATTGGCTCACAAACAGGTTGTCATCAATGGTTTGAGGGGTCACGCGGTTGCGAAAGAGATCGGCATGCCCCAGTTGTCTGGCGGTGGTCCACACTTTTTCGACGATGGCAGGGGCCAAGGCCATTGACGTCCCCTCCCTGTGAAAGACGGCCCCCTTTGCGCCCACCATGTCCAGCAATATGCCATACTTGGCCCGGTAACCGGGAATGTGGGGCTTGCGCGCCCAATATTGAGAACCGAGACACCAGTCGGTGTAATCTGAATCGCGGTTGGGCAGCCACTCGGGTTCCCCGTAATCCTCTGCATCAAAAAACGCGATGTCCACCCCCACTTTAGGCAGCGAGTCGCTCATAATGCGGGCCAGTTCCAACAACACACCCACACCAGAGGCGCCGTCGTTGGCGCCGTCTATGGGCTCCTTCGTCCGAACGGAGTCTTTGTCGGCATAGGGGCGGGTATCCCAATGCGCATAGAGCAAAATGCGCCGCTTTTCGCGGGGGTTGAACGCACCAAAAATGTTGCGGATGTCCAAGTTGGTGCCGTCATAAGCCTTTACCCGGGCTTCTTGAACCGTGACTGCAGCCCCGAACGCCTCGAGTTGCCCGATCAAATAGTCGCCACATTTTCGGTGACCGGCGCTGTTGGGCACCCTGTTTCCGAAGGCCACTTGCCGCTCCACAAAAGCATAGGCACTGTCAGCAGAGAACAACGGAGTGCGCACCAATGTGGCCTCTTTTTTTTGCTGGCGCTTCGCCGGAGTCGTCTCGACAGTCCCGCCGCCGCAGGATGCGAGGACCAACGCAGCAGCCAACGCTAAGCAGGCGCTCAGGCGCTCAATCAAACGTCCAGCTCGTGCCATCTTTTCCGTCTTTGATGTTGACTCCCATGGCGCCCAAACGGTCCCGAATCAGATCTGCCGTTGCCCAGTCTTTATTGGATTTGGCTTCCGCACGGATGGCACAGAGCACTTCCATCAGACCATCAGACCGATCGCTGGAGTCCGTTGCGCTTGCACTTTCAGGGGCGAGGCCCAAGATGGCGCTGGCAAAGTCTTCGAAGAGAGCCTGAAGGCCGGTGACACCCGCGGCATCGATGGTCATGTGGCCGGCGGCCACTGAATTGATGGCTTTGACGGCATCGTAGAGGACCGCAATCAGCATGGGCGTATTGAAGTCGTCGTTCATGGCCGCATAGGCCCGCTTCCGCAAAGCTTCCACATCCGGAGGGCCCTCAGTGCCTTCTGAAGGGGCCAGACCTTGGAGCACTTCCCATGCCGACATGAGGCGCTCCAGTCCTTTTTCGGCCGCCTGCAGCGCAGGGTTCGAAAAGTCCAGCGTACCGGCGTAATGGCCTTGCAACATGAAGAAACGCACGGTCATGGGGGAATACCCCTTCTCGAGCAATTTGTGGTTGCCGGTGATCAGTTCCTCTGGGGTAAAGCCGTTGCCTTCGGATTTGGACATCTTGCGTCCGTTCACCGTGAGCATGTTGCCGTGGATCCAGTATCGAACGGGGTCCTCAGGGCCATGGGCCCCCATGTTTTGGGCAATCTCACATTCGTGGTGCGGAAATTTCAGGTCCATGCCGCCGCCGTGGATGTCAAAGCTCTTGCCCAAGTATTTGGTGCTCATCACAGAGCATTCGAGGTGCCATCCCGGAAACCCTTCACTCCAAGGCGATGGCCAATGCATCAGGTGGCTGGAATCGGCCTTCTTCCAGAGGGCGAAATCGAGCGGGTCTTGCTTTTCATCTTGCCCATCCAGTGCCCGGGTCTGGTTTTGCAGCTCATCGATTTTGCGGCCACTCAGCGCCCCGTAATCGTGGGATTCGGCAAACTTGCGAACGTCGAAATAGACACTTCCATTGGCCTCGTATGCAAACCCGTTGTCGATGATCTTTTGGATCATGCCGATTTGCTCAACGATGTGCCCTGTGGCGGTGGGTTCAATGGAAGGCGGAAGGATGCGAAAGAGGCGCATCACATCGTGAAAGTCGTTGGTGTAGCGCTGCACAACCTCCATGGGCTCGAGGTTTTCAAGCCTGGCCTTCTTGCCAATCTTGTCTTCCCCGTCGTCTGTATCGCCGGTGAGGTGTCCCACGTCGGTGATGTTGCGCACATAACGCACTTTGTAGCCGAGGTGCAGCAGGTAGCGGTAGACGATGTCAAAGGTCAGAAAGGTCCGCACATTGCCCAGGTGCACATTGCTGTACACCGTTGGCCCACAGACGTACATTCCGACGTAGGGAGGATTGTACGGGACAAAGCGTTCTTTCTCGCGCGAAAGAGAATTGCCTATGTGCAAGCCTTCAGCAAAAGGAGACATCGGGCGGTTGGCAGGCGTTGAATGGGAATCCATATGGACCGAATTGAGTGGGGGTTCCGGTTGCAAATATCGCAAAGCAAAGACCGGCCCACACGCATTCGGTGGACCGGTCTTCTTGGTCAAGTGGGCCGGACGCACCGGCCTCAAGGCATCAAGCAGTATATCGGGTGCTCACTGGGCGCGCTGAACGATGCGGCCTGAGCGGTATGTTGTTCGGCTGAGAACCCGGCCTTCGCGGTCAAGGCGGACGAGATCGCCCTCTTCTTGGCCATCGCGGAGGTCCACGAGCATTTCGAGTTGTCCGTTGTCATGGAAATAGCGCTGCTGACCTTGGGCTACGCCCAATTTGTCAAAAGTGAGCATCTGTTGGATGGTCCCATTGGGCCAGTAGCGGCGCAGATGTCCTACGTTGACACCTTGTTCCCAGCGGCCTTCTTCGGTGAGCAATCCATCTTCTGAATACACCTTGTAGTCGCCAAAGGGGGTGTCGTTGTGGTAGTGGATTTCTGAACGCACTGTGCCATTGGCATGGTAACGTTGCCACAAACCCTCTCTGAGGCCTTCGATCAGATCGCCTTCTTCGAAGACGGCGTGGGCAGGAAAGTCATCTATCCCAGCATCCAGACCCGTGATCACCACATGCTCTGGTTGAGAGGGGGCTGGGGTGAATGGGGTGGCAACATTTGCAAAACCACCAATGATCGGTGAGACCATCAGGGAAACCAGCAAGAGGAACGAATCGAATTTCATGGGGCGTTCAGTTGTGACGCTCCCATTACGGGTGGTGCTCCTCCAAGGTTTCAGTTCGAAGGGATTTCGGGAAAAAAAGTAAAGGCCTATTGCACCAAGGAGCGGACCTGTCTGGCCGCAATCATGGAGTCGACGAGTTGGGAAAGGCCCATTTTTGGTGACCAGCCCCAGTCTTCCCGGGCCATTTCATCGTTGAGCATGTCAGGCCAGCCTGCGGCAATGTCTTGTCGGAAGTCAGGGGCGTATCTCGCTTCAAACCCAGGAACGTGACGGCGGATTTCCGCAAACAATTCCTCGGGAGCAAAAGACATCGCGTTGATGTTGTACGCTTCCGTGCACCGCAAGGATGCCCGGGGAGCCGCAAGGATGTGCAATGCCGAGGCCACTGCATCATCCATGTGCATCATGGGAAGCTTTTCATCCGCCTTGAGGAAGCAGGTGTATGGTTCGGGTCCATCGAGGTGGTCAAACACTTCAACAGCATAGTCTGTGGTCCCCCCACCCGGAGGTGCCAAAGTCCCAATCAGTCCAGGATACCGCACACTCCTTACATCCACCCCGCGGTTTTGATGGTACCACGAGCACCATTGCTCCCCCACATTTTTGCTGATGCCGTAAACCGTGCTGGGCAGCCGGTATGCCGTTTGCGCGGCGACAGGTCCCGATCCCGGTCCAAACACGGCAATGGAGCTGGGCCAAAAGACCTGGCGGATGCCCGCCATTTCAGCAGCGAGGTCCAACACATGGAGGAGGCCTTTCATGTTGAGGTCCCAAGCCCATTGCGGTTCTTGCTCTCCGCGGGCGCTCAGCGCAGCAGCGAGGTGATAGACATGGGTTACTTGGTGTGTCCCGAATGCGGCAGAGAGGGCAGCTTGGTCGCGGACATCGACCCTTTCAAAGGGCAATCCAAGCAAAGCAGGAAAGGACGGGGCCTTGATGTCAAAGAGGACCACCCGCTCACCTGCGTTGTGGAGGGCAACCGCCAACTCGGTCCCGAGTTGACCTGAAGCACCAATAATGCAATGCACGTCCTGAGCCATGGAGCAAATATGGGGAGGATGTAGCTTGCACAGTGAACCGGAGTAAACGGGGACCCACAATATGGAATTCGACTACGAACTGCCCGAAAACCGGATTGCCAAGCACCCCCCGGCCCGCCGTGAGGATGCCCGGTTGCTGCACCTCAATGCTGAGGGAGAATGGGAGGACCGCGCCATTGTGGGCCTTCCTGAATTGATTCCCGCCGACGGCCAGATTTGGGTCAACGAGACCCGAGTCCTTCACGCCCGACTGATGGCCGTAAAGCCCACCGGAGGAGCTTTAGAGTTGCTGCTGTTGGAGCCTGCCCACATACCGGTAGAACAGGCGCTCACTGCGCAGTCACCCGTAGTGTGGAATGCTATGGTGGGCGGAGCCAAGAAATGGAAGTCGGGCGCTTTGTCCATTCCTGACAGTGGGGTGGACCTGACCGTTGAGCGCGATGGTGAATCCTTGAAGTTTGACTGGGAGGGGGGAGAGGACTTCGGTGCGGTACTCGATCGCTTGGGACGCATCCCGTTGCCGCCCTATATGCGGCGGGCTGCAGGAACTGAAGATGCAGACCGGTACCAAACGGTCTTTGCCCGTTTGCCAGGAAGCGTGGCCGCGCCTACGGCTGGATTGCATTTGACCCAAGACCTGCTCACCCAGCTCGCTGAGCGCAACATCCGCTGTGGCAAGGTGACCTTGCATGTGGGCGTTGGCACCTTCAAACCGCTGAGTGGAGATCCAACCGGCCACGTCATGCATGGTGAACGTTGCATCGTGACGGCCTCAGAGCTCCAGATGCTGGCCGCTGGATCGGACATTACAGCGGTGGGCACCACCACCTTGCGCACATTGGAGAGCCTGTTCTGGTTGGCTTGTCGGTGGCGAGAACAAGGGGTTGGACCTGAACGAGAGGTCCAGCAATGGGTGCACAAAGAGGTCCAGGACCCATTCGCTTCGTTTTCCGAGGCCATGGAGTGGCTTCTAAACCACCGGGGCAAGGGGGATTCAAATTTGGAGTTCGTCACCCGCTTGATGATTGTTCCCGGCTACCGCGTCCGCTCAGCCCAGCGCTTGCTGACCAATTTTCACATGCCCAAAAGCACATTGTTGTGCATCGTTGAAGCCATGGTTGGGGAGGTCTGGCGCGACGCCTACGCGCATGCTGTTGCCTCGGGGTACCGCTTTCTCAGTTACGGAGACGCCTGCCTATTGGAGCGTCGGTAAGGACACTTCAACGGGCAGGCGTCTCAGTAAAGTAAGGAGGTTGATCAGCTGCCTTGGCGCAGATCCTCAATGTCCGCCTTCTCTACAATGGCATTGGACAAACGGACCGGCGAACCGCTGCTCAAGGGCAGGTTGCGGAAATAAGTCCGGTCATTGAGATTCTGTACTTCGGTCGTGAACTCTCCTGAAGCGTCGACTGCATTGCGCACGGTGGGCATGATGACCCAGACACCGTTGTTGCCTTGGATGGGGGCACTGACGCTGTTCAATTCAATGGCAAATGCAGCGCCCACCACTGCGGGTTCAGGTGCTCCGCCTGAACCACTGATGGTCGGCGTTTTCAGTCCCAAGCCCGTTGCGGTATTCACGGTTTCTCCCGCGGCCTCAGCGATCTCGTCCAAGGTGCCTGTGTTCATGAGGTCCATGTACATTTTGGCTTTCTTGTCCTTGAGGGCGCCAGCACGCATGGCGTCTTCTACATTTTCATAGGGAGGAACACCTTTCTCCTTGATGTTCACCAAGCAGGCAATGATGTAGTCTCCATCGATTTGGAATGGATTAGAGACGTCTCCGGGTTCAGCGCCGTAGGCCCAGCCCACCACTTCGGCCCCATTGGGCAAACCGGTGATGGCTGCAGTACCCGATTGGACGTCGCGGGCCTCCACAATGGCATAACCCATGGTGTCAGCTGCATTGCGGAATGACTCGATATCGCCGTATTCGATGGCAAAGTTCATGGCGGTTTCTTCGGCACCAGCGGAAGTCACACTGGAAATCTCCACTTCGCGCTCCACCCTTTGGATGGTGATGGCATCGGAAGTCCATTGCTGGTCCAACACCTCGATGAGGTGCAGGCCGTAGTTGGTTTCGGCGGTGCCGATGGTGCCCACCCTGTTGTCGAAACAGAAGTCTTCAAAAGGCTTGACCATGCGGCCGCGGCGGAATTCGTACTCTCCACCCGTGGCTTTCGAACCGGGGTCTTCGCTGTGCTTGTTCACGAGGTCGGCAAATGCGTCACCGGCGCGCAAACGTCGCTTGAGTGAGTCCGCACGGGCCTCCAAAACAGCAAGCTGGGCGGGGTCCTTGATGTCTGCAGTCTTCAAAAGGATGTGGCGACACTTGACAGAACTATCGGCCACGGCATCTTTCGAGATCACCTTATCCAAACGAATGGATGTTCCTTCGAAATAAGGGCCGATGACATCCCCCACACCAGCAGCCTCGAGGTTCGCGGCTTGGCTCTCCTTATCCAGTGCTGGGCCCAGTATTTCAAGACGGCTCGTTTGGCCCATCAAACGGTTTTCAGAAAGGAAATCGTCGTCGTCATCGTCCGTAGCCCAAATGCCTTTCAGCTTCGTCATATCGGCTTGCGCATTTTGACGGTCATCATAGCTTGCAGACAATGGAATACGGATGTATTCGATATCGCGTCCAGCGCGCTGTGCATATTGATCATCGCCCTTGTGCTCACGGTAGTAGGACTTTGCGTCGGCATCGCTCACTTCGACGTCGCTGTCTGGGATGGAAGTGTAACGCTTGAGCACATAGCGGAAGTCGACTTTCTCTTCGTTGCGCAAGAATTCGCGCTTGCCTTCGAGTGAATTGGCGGCAAGTCCGGCACGGACCATGCCGTCGAACTTTTCACGCATGCGCTTCTGCTGGATCACACGGGCATAGCCGGCATAGTTGGCCTTACCTGCGGGGTCGGAGTACATCGTACTAAAAGTCTGCTTCCAGTTTTGCTTCTGCTCTTCCGTCACCTGTCCGCCATAAAAAGTGCGGGACACCCAAGGAGAGACATAGTCGCCATAGCGGATGTCATCAAACTCTTCCTTGGTCAATCCAAGGCCAAGTGCGTCGAAGTTGTCGCCGTACAGGCGCTCTACGATGATGTCGCCCCAAACTTCGTTCTGGGCAGCTTTATCGTCCGTGTAATTGAACAAGCTGTTCCTTTCTTGAACGCGGGTGCGGTATTCAAGGAATGAAATGTCATCTCCGTTGATGGATCCAGCGGCTTGGGTGCCGGGATTGTTACCGAGCATAGCGATAACGGCATCATAAGGGACAAGGAAACTTAACATGCCCAAACCAATAATGGTGAGGAGCAGCGTTTGGCGGTTGCGGATGCTTTCGATCATGCCCATGGTGGCAGGATTTTAGATGGATTGCAAAGATACATACCGACTGCTGTACAGCGTCAGCCCTCTTCCACCTCTTTTCTCAAGACTTCAATCAGAACAATCCTTGCCCCGTCAACGCGTGTGACGAGCAGCGTAAAGCCCTCCAATTCGATGCGGTCTCCGTCCTGTGGAATTTCTTCTGTGTGGTCCAAAACCAATCCTCCGAGCGTCTCATAGGCTTCGTTTTCAGGAAGTTGAAGATTGAACCGCTCGTTGATGTCGTCCACCTCGTGCCGGGCACTGAACCGGTAGTGTCCTGGACCCAACTCCATTTCGACGAGCGCTTCCGCGTCGTGTTCATCCTCGATGTTTCCAATCAACTCCTCCACTATGTCTTCCATGGTCAGGATGCCGGAGGTGCCGCCATACTCATCTACGACCACTGCGAGGTGTCTTTTGCGGCGGATGAACTCCGCAAGAATGTCTTGGCCCCCCATCGGCTCAGGCACGATGATCGTGGGGTGAAGGAAGCGGGTCAGTCCTGCGTTGCCAGATTGTGCATCTTCTGCAGCATGGCGGAGTAAATCCTTGGAATGGACGTACCCGATGATGTGGTCAATCGTATCTCGGTAGACGACCACCTTGCTCAAACCTGTATCGGCAAAGCAACGGTCCAGCTCTTCCACGGTGGCCGAGGCCTCCAGTGCCACAATCTCATTGCGGGGCACCAAACAGTCCCGCGCTTTGAGGTTGGAGAAATCCATGGCGTTCTGCAGGATTTGCAACTCGTTGTCCAGTGAGGAATCGTCCTCGTCAACCATGCGCTCGTTGAGCCCGCGCACAAAGTCATCGAGGTCGACAGCGCTCAGCCCGTCTGCTTGGTCTTCATCTGTTTTTTTGCCCAAAAACAAGCGGCTCAAGGTGAGCACCACAATCGCCAAAGGCCACAAGATGTAAAACGCGACCACCAAGGGAAGGGAGAAGAAACGCAGCCAGCGGTTCGGAGCTCCATGAAAGAAGCTCTTGGGTAAGAACTCAGCGGTCACGAGGACCACGAGGGTTGAGATGGCTGTTTGCGCGGCCAGCGCTCCCATGGGGTTGCTCGCTGATTCCCAATCGGCCACTCCGAAAAGCGAGTTTGCAATCAGTGCTCCAGATTCCAATCCGAAAATGACCAAGGCAAGGTTGTTGCCAACCAGCATGGCAGCGATGAACCGCTCCGGGTGTCTTAGGAGGTGCTCGACCAATCGGCCGGCCCAGCCCCCTTGATTTCGGTCGAGTTCAGCTTGGAGCCGGTTCGCGGATACAAAGGCGATCTCCATGCCAGAAAAAAAGGCGGATGCCAGCAGGGCAGCGGCAAGGACGAAGTAATGCGACGGGTCGGGGTCCATGGATCAGACAGGTCTTGCCAAGTTAAGACCTCGGGGCCTTTGGGCGAAGCGGCGCCATTCAATCGGAGGGGAGCTCTTGCTCCGAATGCGCATAGATCTTCTTGCGCATGCCCCTGCGGGTCATGTACCAGGCCCCTGCAATACCGGGAAAGAGCAGTGAGGTTTTGCCCAGTTCCCAGCCCTTGTCAGCGATGTGGTACACCGAGGCCACGAGGGCGATGAGGGCGATCACACCCCACAGGCGTTCGGCGATCAGGTGAACTTTTTGGTGCATTACGAAGTGCGGGTTGTGTCGACGAGAAAAGTACCGGTCGGCTCCAGAATTTGATAGCGTTGAAAGCGGGCATCGGATTCCAAGCCTCGGCCATAAAGTGTGCCTTGAGGGGTCCTCACTTCTACAGGAGCAGTCGTGTGAACCCGGTCGCTGTCCGCACTCCAGAAGAGCAGCTCTGTAAACAATGTGTCCCCTTCCGAGCCCCTCAAGACCACATCTCCTTTTGCCTCTAAAAAGCGGGTTTCCTCTGCAAAGACACCCCGGTCAGCCCCCAACAAAGCGTCTGTGTTGCCGGAGGGATCCAATACTTCAAGGGTAAACCCTCCTGTCACCTCCCAAATGGGGGGGGCTTCTGAAGAGCGGGTCATGTGCGCAGCGTTCAAGCGGTGCGTTAATGTTCCTTCGTCGCTGTATTCGAGCGCAGCCCCACTCAACACCTGGGATGGTCCACCCAAGGTTTCGAAGTCGGAGACCGCATCCAAATCGTTTCTACAACCCGAGCCGCAAAAGAGGAGTGCGGCCAAGGCCGAAATCAAAAGGGCGCGCGGGCCCATCAGGGCTTCCGGGCCTTCGTGGTCTCTCCGATGCACTTGACCGTGATCTCCTTGCCTTCGTTGATGCCGTAGGTGAAGAGGTCGTCGATGGTGGGGTAGGATTTTTTGACCTGCGAAATCTTGGTGTTGGCCTTGGAAGCCACGGCATTGTCCACAGATTTGGCGCGCTGGTAATAGTCCGCAGCCAACCAGTAGACCTCACGCCCGCCCAAGGGGCTGTCGGTGCAAGAACCGAACATCGAAGCGATGGCATCGCCGATGAGCAAGTAGGGCTCGCCGTTTCCGGGGTCGGCCTTGGCCGCTTGACGTGCATAGCGCATGCACTTGGTCACTTGCCCAGCATTCTTGGCAACCTGCCCCGCCTTCATCAAATTCCGAGCGCGCTTGGGACAGTCTGGGCACAGCTCCACGGACTCTTCGAAGTAAGGGAGTGCTCCTTTGTAGTCCCCCTTTTTGGAAAGTTGGATGCCAATAGAGTATGCCGCATCTGCGTTTTTGTCTACCGCGTAGACGGCTTCAGCCACGGGCAAAAAGATGCCGTTGTCGGTGCATCCTTTTTCGTTGAGCAGACGCAACGTCTTCTTCTTGATGTCGATGTCGTCCGGAGCGGCATCCATCTTCTTGGTCAGCACAGGAACCATATCCTCACAGTTGGCCACCTGAACAAAAATCTCATCCAGGTTTTTCTGGGTGGTTCCATACTTGGCCGCACCAGCGCTATCTGCAGCAGCCAATTCTCTTTGGCGTCCTGCTTCGATAAAGTCGCTCAGCCTCAAGTACTCTGTGAGCAAATCGCCAATGGCGACTTCCTTGGCTTCTGCGCCTTCAGACCCGTTGAGCGCCTCTACCAGCAAGGCATAGTATCCGTTGAGGACGGCTGCGTCTGCGCGGTCCTCGAGGCAATCGATAGACTGCTCGAACATGGGGCGCGCTTCAGCGGCTGCGCGCTTGTTTAAGCTGGTCCAGTCCATGGCCTTTCTGGCCAGCACCTGACAGCCGTTGTCGGGCTTCTTGGTGGTGGCAGGGAAATGTTCAATGCGCAAGTCGTAAAAGGTGAACACGCTGTCCCGCAGCGCGATGGCACGCGCATTGTCTTTGGCCTTGATGGCCGCCTTCATTTGGCGCTTCAGCAGGTTAACGCCCTTGATGTACATGTTCTGGGAGACCTTGGGAGGGCAGACATCGCAGGCTTGCTTCCAAAAAGGATAGGCGTCGTCGTAGTTCTTTTGCTTGTAGTAGGTCTCGTACAAGCTGAGGTTTTCCTTGCAAGCAGCCTGCTGCTCAGGAGTATCACCGTACTTGCTGTCGTCTTGGCCCTGTGCTGCAGGGGCCAGTATCAGCAGGAAAGCGGCAACAAAGCTGCCGATGAGGAGGATGTTCTTGGTCATCTGATGGACTTCTGCGTTCTGTACAATCAAGGACCGGGCCAAACTGTGGGCGCGGTTTTTAGGACGGCTAAAATAGCCGAAGCCAGCATTGCCAGCCCAAGGTTGTCCTCAATCGTATCTGCGGGGAACCAGCCACTGGTTCTTAAAGAATGGATGAAGGGTAAAACCAAAGAGTGCACCTACCCCATTTTCGAGCAGGGGACTGGCATCGCCTGTGGCAGTATTGGTCCAGGTCAAAGCGGCATTGATGCTTGACCCGGAGCGTGAGCCCTGCATGGGGAGCGACCATCCGAGGCTCCAGCTTTGGGTCTCAATGGCCCCTTGATCGATCAACACGTATCCACTCTGTTGGCGATAACCGACATTGTATGTCATGCGTTCGAAGCCATTGCGCGCGTCATCCATTGAACGTGGCGTCAAGGAAGCACCCGCAGAAAATCCCAAGTCATCTTGCCAGGAAACACCCGGGTCGAGGGGGGCATTGGACACCGTGGACCAGCGGGTTTGACGCCACTCGACCCCTGCGCGCCAACGCGCACCTGATTTGCTGTTCAATTCCCATTCTGCACCAATCGAAAGTTCCAGCGGCAGGTTCAGTGCGAACGTTTCTTCGGTAGAATGCACCGAGTCCACTTCGATGGGGCCAGTGGAAAGGGCTTGCCATGATGACCAGCGTGTGGTCCGATCGGTGCTGTGGTTTCTGCCCAAACGTGCAATGGCGCCTAAACGCAGCAAGGAACTGGCGACCAATTTTCTGTCTTTGTCAAACTGCGCTGAGATCAGCTGTTCGCGCACCACACCCATCGTGAAGCCTGCACTTCTGTGGACTTCGTCGGTCTGCACCCGCGTATCGATAAAGATGGGGTTGGCAATGTCGATGGTCCGCGACCGGCTCAAACCACCAAAAACCTGTTCGAACCGTCCGCCAACTGCAGTCCCGCTTGCGATGATCCGCACGCTGTCGGTTACAGCGCCTTCACTGTCCGTGAATTTGCGCCAGGTCTTGCCTTCCCAACGGCGGGCCAAGCCAGCGTATGCCTCCGAGAGTCCGCCGGAGCCGAAGTAGCGGATTTGATACTGGTCCGTAACGCTGTTTTCCAGCACTTGACTCACATTGTACCCCGCCTGTGAACGCGGCTGAACACCAAATGTGAAGGCTGATTTCCCCCCTGCGCGCTTCAACGCGAAGGCGATTTGGGTCAGGCCACCCAATTCTCCCCGGGTGGTAGAGTCGCCTTCCATGATGCGCTCCGAACGGATTTCGAGGCCGCTCGAAAATGTCGTGCGCGACAGAAAAGCCGGGGCGGCAGGATTCATGGTGTTGAGGTGGCTCCTGTCCGTCCAAGCAGCGCCCATTTGACCCATTCCCATTTGGGCAATTCCAGCTCCAGACTGCAATTTCCCGATGCCAAATCTGGAATACGGGGAGTATGTCGATTGTCCCCACGTCACACCAGAGGTGCAGACAAACCAGACCAATACAGCGACAAAAGACAGGGTGCGGAAAGGGGACAATGGTGTCATGAGTTTCGCTCGTTGAGCAGGGTAGCACATCCTTGGAGAACCATATTTGGGTCTGCGAAAGTCAGCCATCCCCCTACACCATCAAAATGTCGGGCGTCTCCGCCTGTGATGATGACCTGTGAACAAGGGTCGAGGGCTTTGAATTCCGCAGCAATGGCCTCCACAGATTTTTGTGTGGCAAAGGCAATGCCAGCGGTCAACGCTTCAAGAGTATTGGTCCCCAAAGCACCATTCGCTGCTGAAGCAGCGGGCCAATTGTGGTGGTCATCGGGCACCAATTCTGGAAGCCCAGCCTGTTTCATGGCCTGTGCTTGAAGCCGCAGTCCGGGCAAAATGGCACCACCCCTCCACTTGCCGGGCGACAACAAATCGATGGTGATGCAGGTTCCCGCGTCGATGATGATGAAACTGCCTCCGGGATCCCGGCGCTGACAAGCCACCGCCGCTGCTATGCGATCGCTGCCGGGTTGGCCATCGGAATACACCACTTCGAAACCGGGGTCATCCAACGGGTCGATGGTATTCCAAGTCAGCTCAACAGGTGACAAAGCTTCGGTAAAAGTGGCCCGCCAATGGGGGCCTGCAGCAGGAGGGTCAGGGCGGTTCAGCACGTAAAGGTTGATCCCCTCAGCCTCGCCCGTTGGGTCAGTCGCATTGGCCAAGTAAGGCGCGGAGTCCGATGCGGTGGACAGCGCTTCCCACGGGATGTGTGTGACAGCATCCAAGCGGCCTCCTTCGGCGCGGGCAATCTTGAGCCGGGTTCCTCCGGGATCGAGCACCAGATTCACCGCCAATGGAGGTTTGCCATGAGGTGTTCCACATCCATGCCCAAGCGCGATGTGATGGGTGCCAGAGAGTCGCCGTTGGGCCGGACTTCAAAGTACAAGGCGCCACGAAGAAACTGGTCCTCGCCATCCGTGCACAGAAACTGAAGGGGACTGGCCGCATTCCCAGCGATGCGCCAAGTCACAGCTACACCGCCTTTTTCGTAGTCGCGCTTTCGGACTTCAATGGCGTCGGCCTTGATTTCATGTTCGTAGGCGAGCTTAAAAGCGTCTTCCATCACGGGCTCAAGGGCCACGCCTCCACCATAGGTGCAGTGAATTCTGGCGTTGTAACGCGGGTAAACGAGGTTAAACCAGCAGCTGTCGGGTGCAAATTCTTGAACGGGTTCGACCCTCGCTGCCAGGGCCACGTCCAACATCAGGGGGCAGGCGAGCTCAACCGTCCTAAAGGCGGTGTCGTGCATGGCAATGCGGTAATAACCGGCTGGCCGTGGCACGGGCGGTGGTGCGCTGCAGCCAGCACCGAGGAACAGTGAAGCGGAAAGGAGGGCCATGGCGGCACCCATGCCTCCGGCGCGGGGGCTGTTTCTATCCTCACGGGGTTTGGGGGAGGTCCCCTTGGATACCACTTTTACTTGAAGCACCCGGCGTCGGTCGGCGGCTTCGGTCACCAATTGTATGCCTTCAAAGGTGACGGATTCACCTGGCCTGGGGAGGCGGGCCAACTGCTCCACCAAAAACCCTCCGAGGGTATCGCTTTCGCCTTTCGCCGTTTCAAATGATGCGCCATCGATATCCAGAATGCGGTAGACATCGACCAGGGCTGTTTTTCCTTGAAAGACCACGGTCTGTTCATCGATGCGCGAGTAGAGCACGTCTTCGTCGTCAAATTCATCGGAGATGTCCCCCACAATTTCTTCGATGACATCCTCGAGGGTCACGATGCCGCTGGTTCCACCGTACTCATCGACCACCACTGCAAGGTGGACCTTCATGCTCTGAAAGTCCCGCAGCAGGTCGTCGATCATCCGGTTTTCAGGGACGAAAAAGGGCTGGCGGAGCAGGGTGTTCCAATCAAATTCGGCGGCATTGCGGTGGGGCAGCAAGTCTTTGGCGTACAGGATGCCCTTGACCTGGTCTAAGCCATCTTGGTGCACCGGTACCCGGCTAAAACCCGATTCCGATATGGCCGATTTGAGTTCATCCCAGGGCAGGTCATGAGCGAAAGCGGTGACATCCGTTCTCGGACGCATGATCTGTTTGACATCCTTGGATCCAAAGTTGACAATGCCACTCAGGATGCGGTTTTCTTCGTCTGAACGCTCGGCAGAGTCGGTGACGTTGACGGCATGTTCCAAATCTTCTACAGACAGGTCGACGGTATCGCCCGAAGCAGGGGCAAGCCATCCCGCCATGGCATTCAAGGGTTGCCAGATGGGCCTTAAAATTCCCTTGGACCAGGTCAGCAAACGGGCCATGCGGCGGGCCAGGGTCAAAGGATGACGGTTGGCGTAAACCTTGGGCAGGACTTCACCGAAGAGCACAATCAATAAGGTGACCCCAAAAACATGCAGTGCGGTGCCGATAACCGGAGGTAGGGCCACGAGCCAGTGCTGCATCAACACCGTCGACAACAGGATGATCAGGATGTTCACCGTGTTGTTGAGCACGAGAATCGTAGCGAGCAATTGACGGGCGCCAAGGGCTGCATCAGGAGTGTTCAGAAGGTCAAAGACCAGTCTTGAGGGGCCATCTTCTGCCTCTTCGAGCGCCTGTCTGTCCTGGGGCGTCAAGGAAAAAAAGGCAATTTCACTGCCTGAGATAAAGGCACTGGCGACCAACAGCAGCAATGATCCAAAGGCCACAATCCAGAGGTGGATGCCCATCAAGTTCTCCATGGCTCAGAAGGGCAGTTTGGAGGCGTCCATGGGAATTGGGCCGGGCGTCTCCCCAGTTTGGTGGTCTTCCTTTTCGTTGGGGGCTGCCTCGGAAAATCCCCGGGGAGAGAGCATTTCCATCCTGTCGGCTATGATTTCCGTGGCGCGGTGCTCTGTGCCGTCGGCATCTTGCCATGTGCGGGTGCGCAGCCGCCCTTCGATGTAGACTTTTTGGCCCTTCGTCAGGAAGCGGTCCGCGATTTCAGCCAGTTCCCGCCAGAGCACGACCTGGTGCCATTCGGTCCGTTCGTGGCTTTTACCCAGATGGTCCTTGTAGTGCTCGGAAGTCGCCAAAGACAGCTTGCACATGGCCTGCCCGCTTTCAAGCCAACGCAGAGCGGGGGGCTTGCCGAGGTGGCCGATGAGCATGACTTTGTTTAATCCGGACATCAACGCAAAGTACCGAAGCGGCTCCGAGTGGCGTTTTCTAAAAACCTCAATTCTTCACAATCCAGGCCCTGAGCTCGGGAAGAACCTTGTCGATGAGCCGGGGCCAATTGGCATCTCCTGAAGCGACATCGACCCAACGGCCCGACGATGTTGGCGGTTCCGGGTGTTGCGCCACTTGGAAATATGCGGTCATCCGACGGTGCGTCAGAATGTGTTTTACTGGGCCAAAACGCGCTGCATTGTGGCCCTGCTGTGCAAAAAGCCCAGTGTTGACGGCAGCCTCTTTCTCCGGGGACAGCGGTGTCATCGCACAAGGGAAGGCTTCCAATTGTGACCAGATGCCCTTGTCTGGCCGTCGTTCTACCCACCATTCAAGACGGCCACCGGGTTTCTGGCGGAGTGCGATTGAAAAGAGGACTTCTACGGCCAATGCGGCTTTTTTGGGTTGTTTAACCGGGCGTTGGAGCACCGTTTTGCGTTCGTGAGCGAGGCAACCGTCCATCAAGGGGCACTGGGTGCATAGCGGCGCCTTGGGAGCGCAAATCAGGGCCCCCAGTTCCATCCACGCTTGGTTCGAGGTTCCCGGATCAGTAGGGTCCAACAGCAATTGGCATGCCTCATCCACAGATTGCTTGCCCGCCTTCCGGTCCACAGCCTCCTCGATGTCAAAAAGCCGAGACATGACCCGTTGAACATTGCCATCCACCACGGGCACAGCTTCTCCGTAGCATATGCTCGAAATGGCGGCTGCCGTGTACGGGCCTATTCCAGGCAATGCCACCCACTCCGTTGCGTTTTTGGGAAGAATACCCGCATTTTCATTCACGATGATGCGCGCGGCATTGTGCAGATTTCTGGCCCTGCTGTAATAACCGAGGCCCTTCCACAAGGCCATGACCTGGTCGGTTTCGGCCGAGGCAAGATCTTCTACCGTCGGAAATGCCACCATGAACCGTTCCCAATAGGCGGTGCCTTGGTCGACCCTGGTTTGTTGCAAAATGACTTCAGAAAGCCAGGTAGCATAAGGGTTTGGGTCTGCTCGCCAAGGCAAAGGCCTTGCAAATTTCCCGTACCAATTCAGCAGGGATGAGGTCAATGGATGGAGCTGCTGCACTCGAAAAGATTAATCGTTGGCAAGATGGGGTCATGAGGTCTCCTATCCATGTCCTATTTTTGCCGGCCCAATGAGTGGATTTCCAAATCATTGAATCTTTTAATCATCCAGCAAGGTGACTGACAATAAGATGACAAAGGCGGATCTCGTAAGCCGCATTTCTGACAAGACGGGAATTGAACGCCAAGACGTCCAAGTGACGGTAGAGGCGTTCATGGAATCAGTAAGGGACTCCTTGGAGAATGGACACAACGTCTACCTCCGCGGATTCGGAAGCTTCGTGATCAAGCGAAGGGCGAAGAAGACCGGAAGGGACATCCTCAAGAACAAGACCATTGAGATTCCTGCCCACAACATCCCTTCATTTAAGCCCGCCAAGAGCTTTATGGAGAATGTAAAAACCAAGGTGTCTGCTAGCTGACACCACCTATTCATGTCAAACGCACCGTCCAACAACCGCACCATACCCCTCATCATAGGAGGATTGTGCGTGCTGTTAGCGGTGTTGGTTTGGCAAGTGGTTCCCCGTTCTCCGGAGGCTTATTCTGCCGATCCCATTCCAACAACGTTGGAAGAAGGCGTCGACCAGGACCCCGTACAGGCGGCCATTGACCAAGTAAACGGCCCGAATCCGATGGCCGGCATCTTGGCATTGAAAGCCTTGGCTGAGGAGGAACCACCCAACGTGGATGCTGTGATCGAACTCGGTCGCTTCAGCATTCAATCCGGACAATTCGACAAAGCCCGTGAGCGCTTTGTGCAGGCCATTGAGCTGGCTCCCGAACGGTCCGAACCTCTGATCCAGCTCGGCATGCTGGAATTGGACGGCGATGCTCCCGCCGACGCCCTGATCCACTTCGAGCGCGCGCTTGTGGTGGACAGCGCTGCACACAATGCTTGGTTTTTCCAAGCCCAATGCCACGAGCGCCTGGGAAATCCGGGCTTGGCGCTCGCCAGTTACAGGCGGTTTTTACCGCTATCCCCGGATACCGTAATCGAGGAAGCGGTCAAACAACGGATCCTCCTCCTCGAAGAAAATTCAACGAACTCCTAAAACCCCCTTCCCATGCCTAGTGGAAAGAAGCGCAAGCGCCATAAGATGGCCGTGCACAAGAAGAAAAAGCGTCTACGCAAGAACCGTCACAAGAAGAAGAAGTGACATTAGATGGTGGTGAATGGAGCCTTTCCGCTCCACAGTCCACCGTCGCCATGCATTGACGCGTGAACATCGAACTGGTCATCAACAAGACCAAGTCCGGGTTGCGTATTGCCATGTTGGAAGACGGCCAATTGGTCGAACTCCACGAGGACAAAGGCAACCAGGAATATGCGGTCGGGGACATTTACCTCGGCCGGGTCAAGAAGGTGCTGCCCAGTCTCAACGCGGGATTTGTGGACATAGGTCATCCAAAGGATGCCTTTCTCCACTACCTCGATTTGGGCCCGCAGTACCAAAGTTTCAAGAAGTATGCCCAGCGTTCCATCAAAGGGACGCAGCAGAGCGGTGATCTGACCAACTTCAAGTTGGAAAAGGACATCGACAAAAAGGGCAACATGAAAGACGTGGTCTCCGCAAGCCAAAATGTGCTTGTGCAGGTCGCGAAAGAGGCCATCTCCACCAAGGGCCCCCGGCTGACAGCCGAGGTCACACTGGCCGGTAGATACCTCGTGCTGGTTCCGTTTTCGAGCAAAATCAGCATTAGTCAACGCATCCAGAAGGAAAGTGAGCGCAAGCGCCTTAGGGTCTTGTTGCAGAGCATCCGACCGGAGAACTGCGGAATCATTGTACGCACTGTGGCCCAGGAAAAGGGAGCCGCTGATTTGCACTCTGATCTCGAAGAATTGAGCCAACGTTGGAAGGAGTTGCACTCCAACCTTCGGAACGCGAAACCCAGACAACGCGTCTTGGGCGAAATCAACAAGACCAGCTCCCTTTTGCGGGACCTGCTCACGCCTGATTTTTCTCAGATCCTGGTCAACGACCCGGATGTAGCGAACGAAGTGAGGGAATTCCTCGCAGGCATCGCTCCAGACAAAGTCGACATTGTCAAAGAGTCAAAAGCCAAAGACGTTTTTGACGATCGTGGCGTGCACCGCATGATCAAGGCGAGCTTCGGCCGTCAAGTGAACCTGCGGAGTGGCGCTTATTTGATTGTGGAACATACCGAGGCCATGCACGTCATTGACGTGAACTCGGGGGGAAGAAAGGCAGGTGCGACCTCGCAGGAGGAAAACGCCACTGCCACCAACCTCGAGTGTGCTACGGAAATTGCCCGGTTGTTGCGCTTGCGTGACATGGGGGGCATCATCTGTGTCGACTTTATCGACATGGGTGAGACGGCCAACCGCCGTGAATTGACCGAAGCACTGCGCAAGGCCATGAAGCCGGATAAAGCCAAGCACAACGTGCTGGCTCCCAGCCGATTTGGTGTTGTCGAAATCACGCGCCAGCGGGTGCGGCCTGTGACAGACATCAAGACGGCCGAGATGTGTCCTTCCTGCAATGGAACGGGCAACGTGACAGCCAGCATACTGGTGACCGACGCTATAGAAGCGGCCCTTCAGGCTGCAGCAGACCGCGGCATGGGAGAATCGACCCTGATTTTGCACCCCATGGTGGAGGCCTACATCACCAAAGGGTTCTGGAAGAACCAACTGAAATCGTGGAAGAAGTCCTACGGGATGAAAATCCACGTCGAGGCCAACTCTTCAATGGAGTTGCTCGAGCACCACCTCTACGACGCAAACGGAGAGGAGGTCGCTTTGTAATCATTGCGGACGGGGCGGCATCTCCTTGGGATAAGCCAAGAAATGCCGCTCCACCGTCATGCTCAGAGCGCTGAGGTTGAGGTGGTCAGAGGCCGCCGCTACATCCTGAACGGAACCGTCCTTGTACAACATGCTGATGCCGTGAGAAGCGGTGGAGTATGCGCGGTTGTCAATCCGATCGTGCAGCACGAAATAAGAGGCCTCCTCCATGCTGATTTCATAGGCAGCACTGACCGCATTTAGGCGCTCTTCAATGTCGTTCTGATCAAACGGTTGGTCTCGGAGTTCAATCTTAAACAGCCTCCGTTCAACGAGCCTTTGGCACAGTTCCGAAAGCACAACGTCTTCGTGTTGTTGCCACGCTTTGATGCAGCACATCACGTCGTTGTCGTCGATGGAACAGAAGCCAGCAAGGACTTCGGGGTCGGCGATGAACCTCGCCCGGTCCAAGTCTTCATTGAGAAAAGGGGCGATGGCCGGGGTAGCCCAGACCTCCTGGCCTCGGCGGGCAATTTCTCCAGCACGTTCTAAAATCCGCATCATCATCCATTCCGCGGAGAGCACCGTCTTGTGCAGGTAAACCTGCCAATACATCAGGCGGCGAGAGATGATGAATTTCTCAATGGAATAGATGCCTTTTTCTTCGACCACGAGCCTGCCCTCATGCACGTTGAGCATGCGAATGATCCGTTCAGAGCTGATGTGGCCTTCGGTCACGCCGGTAAAGAAACTGTCCCTCCGGAGGTAGTCCATTCGGTCCATATCGAGCTGGCTGGACACCAGGTCGTGGAGAAAGCCCTTGGGATGGTGGTCGTTGAAAATTTCAATCGCAACGTCCAGCATGCCATTGAAATGCGCGTTCAACGCATTCATGATCAGCGTGCTGATTTCTTCGTGGTGGACGCCTCGGACAATCGTGTGCTCCAGGGCATGGCTAAATGGCCCGTGCCCAACATCGTGCAACAGTATGGCCAGGCAGGCACCTCGGTATTCTTCTTCGGTGATGGCCACGCCCTTTTCTCGGAGAGAATCCAGCGCTTCTTGCATCAAATGCAAGGCGCCAACAGCGTGGTGAAACCGGTTGTGCACCGCTCCGGGATAGACCAGGTGGCTTAAACCGAGTTGACTGATTCTCCGCATGCGTTGGACCCATGGGTGGTCCAAGACTTTGGTGAAGTCGGCGTGGCGCAATTGGATAAACCCGTAAACCGGGTCATTGAGCAACTTGGGTCGTGCAGCCATACCCGAAATTTGGGGTCTTTCTTTGCATTGCCACTGCCTTCACAAAATAATTGCGAGCAAAGGCCATTGAACCATTTATGACGCGCACTCCACACATCCTTTGGGCAGACGACGAAATTGACCTGCTGAAGCCCCACATCATCTTCTTGGAAGCCAAGGGATATAAGGTGACAGGGTTCACCGATGGTGCTGCATTGCTTGAAGCTTTGGAAGACGAGCACATTGTTGACGTGGTGTTTCTCGATGAAAACATGCCCGGACTGACAGGCTTGGAAACCCTGCAACGCATCAAGGAGCGCCGCCCACATTTGCCCTGCGTCATGATCACCAAGAGTGAGGAGGAGCACATCATGGAGGAGGCCATCGGCTCTAAAATGGCGGATTACTTGATCAAGCCACTCAATCCCAACCAAATCCTCCTCTCGCTCAAAAAGATCCTCGACGAAAAAAGACTGGTGGGAGAAAAAGCCATGAGCGACTACCAAAGGGAGTTCCGCGAATTGGGGATGCGGCTGATGGACAGGTTGGGCCGCGAAGATTGGGAGGACATCCACAAACGTTTGGTGCATTGGGATTTGGAGTTGTCTGCATCGGGTGACCAAGGAATGGCGGAGGTGCTCCACATGCAGCGGGTGGATGCCGGGCGGCAATTCGCCAAGTATGTCAAAGCCCATTATGGGGATTGGATGCAGGACATAGACCGGTGTGACGATGCGGAAGACCCGATGTTGGCACCTCAGGTGATGTCCGAGTCCGTGAAGCCACTGCTGGAGCAGCAACGCAAGACACTGTTTGTGTTGATCGACAACTTTCGGTACGACCAATGGCGGGCATTGGGTCCCGCATTGGCAGACCAATGGCAAGTGCAGTCAGAGCGCATGCACTGGAGCCTTTTGCCCACGGCCACCCAGTATGCCCGGAACGCCATGTTTGCTGGCATGACCCCAGCGAGAATCGCCCAGGCCTTTCCGCAATGGTGGAAGGATGAGCAAGCCAAAGGGTCCAAGAATGCGCACGAGTCTGACTTGTTGGGGGCCCAATTGGAACGTTGGGGTTTCAAGGGCAAGTGGGGGTACCACAAGATCACCGATGTGGCCGCAGGCCGAAAACTGGTGGAGGATTTTCACCAGATCAAGGACCGAGACTTTACGGCTGTGGTGTTCAATTTTGTCGACATGTTGAGCCATGCCCGCACTGAAAGCGAAATCATCAAGGAGCTTGCAGAGGACGAGGGCGCATACCGGTCGCTGACGATGAGTTGGTTTGAACACAGCCCCCTCAAGGAATTGCTCAGCCTCGCGGCCGAGGAGGGCATGGATGTGGTCTTGACCTCAGACCATGGGACGGTGCAGGTTGACAACCCCATCAAGGTGCAGGGCGAGAAAGAAGTAACGGACAATCCACGCTACAAAACGGGACGGAATCTGCGGCACGATGACGACGTTTTTGCCGTCGATGATCCTGAGGCTTTTGGTCTGCCTAAGTCGCACCTGTCGAGCCGTTACATCTTTGCACAAGAGCGGGATTTTATGGTGTACCCCAACAATTTCAACCGCTTTGTACGCTACTTGACAGGCACCTTCCAGCACGGTGGCATCTCCATGGAAGAGATGCTGGTCCCTTTGGTGCATTTGAGTCCAAGGTGACCGGCACATGATGCGAAAAAATCCGGAAGTGTCCCCCAATGAAGAAATGCCGCTGCGTTGCGTGTGGCGATCACGACCTTATGACTTGGCTCAGGTTCGCGAGGCAGCTCAGGAGTTTTGGCAGTACATCCAGTGGGGAGATGTCGTCGCCATTCAAGCACCGATGGGGAGTGGAAAGACCACTTTTGTTGCGGCATTGGCCAAGTTCTTGGGGGCACAAGATGTGGCTTCGAGTCCCACTTTTGCGCTGTGCCAAGAATATCCCTTGGAGGAGGGCTTGGGTTCGAATGGGCAGCGCACCATTCGCCACCTGGATTTGTACCGCATACAGCACGAATCTGAGTTGTTCGGGTTGGGTTGGGATGAATTGATGGAAGATGCCGGGGCAATCACCCTGGTAGAATGGCCAGAGCGCGCCGCAGACCACTTTCCAGAACGTGCCAAATTGCTGCGCATAGAACGCCAGCCTGATGGCCTTCGGCTCGCTGCTTTGTGGGTCAAGGAAACCGCGTAAATTCCGGTCGCCGTCCAATACAACTGTGGAAACCAAGGAACGCATCCGTCGGTTGGCCTTTCAGGCCGCCCTGTCCCCTCAAGAGGAATTGTTGCCGGTGCCTACGGGTGACCATTCATTGCGCATCGGAATCCCCAAGGAGATTGCCCTTCAGGAGAGAAGGGTGGCCCTGGATCCAGATGCCGTCGGGCTTTTGGTGGCACACGGCCACGAGGTGGTTGTGGAGACCGGGGCAGGAAAACACGCCCAGTTTACCGATACCGATTACAGCGAAGCGGGTGCGCGCATTGCACCAGACGCACGCTCTGTGTATGACAACGATGTGATCATCAAGGTGGCCCCGCCCCAAGAAGCGGAGTTGGAACACATGCGGGACCGCCAGACCATTTTCAGCGGGCTGCAATTGGCCACCAGGCCAGAAGCGACCATCGAAAAAATGATGGACCGCAAGATCACGGCAGTGGCTTGGGATTTCATGCAAGACCGGACGGGCATTTTTCCGTTGGTGCGGGCCATGGGTGAAATCGCAGGCACAACCAGCATCTTGATTGCTGCCGAATACCTGTCACATCCCGAATTTGGGGATGGATCCATGATGGGAGGCATGACGGGTGTCGCCCCTTCCGAAGTTGTGATCATTGGAGCGGGAACGGTGGGGGAATTCGCCACCCGTGCAGCCATCGGTCTCGGGGCTTCGGTGCGTGTGTTTGACGCCAGTCCATACCGCCTGAGGCGCTTGCGCGGCGAGATTGGAGGGCGCCTGTGGACGAGCACTTTTCACCCCAAAGTGCTGCGCGAATCGCTCAAGGAGGCCAATGTGGTCATCGGTGCTGTTCGGCCTCACCATGGCAGGACGCCGATGATCGTGACCGAAGACATGGTGCAGGCCATGCGCGATGGCGCTGTCATTGTGGATGTCAGCATCGACAGTGGGGGCTGTTTTGAAACCTCTCGGTTGACCAACCATCAAGACCCCGTGTTCGTGGAGCATGGTGTGACCCATTATGGGGTCACCAATATCCCGAGCCGTGTTCCGCGCACGGCGAGCCTCGCACTGTCCAACCAGTTGGGTCCACTGCTCAAGGAGGTGGGAGAAAGTGGAGGTGTCGACCGCGGGGCGGAGGCAAACCCCTTGTTTAGGAGTGGCCTTTACCTCTACAGGGGCAATGTCGTCAACAAGGACCTCGCAGAGGCCTTTGGCTGGCCATACAAAGACCTCAACCTGCTGTTGGCGACGTTGGACTGAGCAGCGGACCTCAGAGGCATTCAAGCCTTCTTAAATCAGGTCTCGGCTTATCCGCCCACCCGCTTCCGAACCTCGTGGAGCTTGAGCAGGGCTTCTACAGGCGTTAGACGGTCTATATCAAGCCCGAGAAGGTCTTCTTTGATGTCCTGCAGGACAGGATCATCGAGTTGAAAGAAGCTCATCTGAAGGCCCTCGCTGTCTACCTCTGTTTCGAGGGCTGCGCCACTGCGCTGTTCTTGGCGACCAGCACCTTGCGATTCCAGACCTGTCAAGACCTCTTCGGCGCGCCGAACAAGGGATGCGGGCATGCCGGCCAACTTGGCGACGTGGATGCCAAAACTGTGTTCGCTGCCCCCTGGTATGAGTTTCCTGAGAAACACCACTTTGCCATCTTGTTGGCGCACGCTGACATTGGCATTGTGGATCCGAGGGAAGTGGTCCGCCATGCGGTTCAGCTCGTGGTAATGCGTGGCAAACAGGGTCTTGGCCCTGCTCTTGGGGTGCTCGTGGAGGAATTCAGCAATGGCCCAAGCGATGCTGATGCCATCGTATGTGCTCGTTCCACGTCCGATTTCGTCCAGCAAGACCAGCGACCGGTCGGACAGGTTGTGCAGGATGGAGGCCGTCTCGTTCATCTCCACCATAAACGTGGATTCACCAGCACTGAGGTTGTCGGAGGCACCTACACGGGTGAAAACCTTGTCCACCACCCCCATCCGCACCGACCGTGCAGGCACATAGCATCCCATTTGCGCCATGAGTGTGATGAGCGCCGTTTGGCGCAATAGGGCACTTTTACCGGACATGTTGGGTCCGGTGATCATCAGGATTTGCTGGTGGTCTCGGTCCAAGGCGACGTCGTTGGCCACATAGCTTTCACCGTCCGGGAGGCAGCGCTCGATCACGGGGTGCCGGCCTCCGACAATTTCCAGTTCGGAGCCTTCAACCAAGGTGGGCCTCGTGTAACCGTGGTCTTCTGCGAGGGTCGCGAAGCCGAGCAGGAGGTCGAGCCCGGCTACTGCGCGCGCTGTCGCCTGTAGCACCGGCAGAAATGGGTGCATGGCTGTGACCAACCGCGTGTAGGCCTCACGTTCCACGACATCGAGCCGTTCCTCTGCATTGAGAATGCGTTGCTCGAGGTCCTTGAGTTCAGGCGTGATGTAGCGCTCAGCCTGGGTCAGGGTTTGCTTGCGAATCCAGGTTTCGGGCACCTTGTCCTTGTGTGCATGTCGGACTTCGAGGTAGTATCCAAAGACGTTGTTGAAGGCAATCTTGAGGGAGGTGATGCCGGTGGCTTCGGCCTCTCTCGTGCGGATTCCTTCCATTTTGGCTTTGCCATTGTCGCGCAAGTCGCGCAACTGGTCCAGCTCTTCGACGACACCAGAGGCGATGGAGGCTCCCTTTCCGAGGACACCAGGCGGGTCGTCCGTCAATTCTGTGCGCAGTTGCTCGAGGGCAGCATCTGCAGGGTCCAATCGGCCGGCCCAACGCCCGATCACCGCATCGTCGGAGCTGTCCACCATGAGGCGCAGCGCTTCGACAGCGGTCAGGGCCTGGCGCAGCTTTTTGAGCTCGGCGGGGGAGATGCGCACGGCGGCGGTTTTGGCCAGCAAGCGCTCCAAGTCGCCAATTTGACCGAGCTCGGCGATGAGCTCGGCACGCATTTCGGGCTGGGCCAAAAACGCGGAGACGGCTTCGTGGCGTCGGGCAATGGCGCCCGCATCGCAAAGGGGTTGTGCGATCCATCGGCGCAACATCCTCGCGCCCATCGGCGTGGCTGAACGGTCGAGGATATCGACCAGAGCTGTGCCTTCCGGGTGGGTAGGGGCCAAGAGTTCAAGGTTGCGGATGGTAAAGCCATCCATGGCCACGTTTTGCCCCCATTCTACACGGCCCAAAGAAGCGATGTGCGCCATGCGGTCGTGCTTGGTCGTACCCACGTAGTGCATGGCGGCTCCCGCGGCAATCACAGCCAGGGGCTGTCCATCGAGGCCAAATCCCTTGAGGTTTTTGGTGCCGAAGTGCCCTTCTAGTGTTTCCCTTGCAAAGTCCAACTGCCACACCCAGTCGTCCAGTGGAAAGCGGTAGCCGCTCAGCTGAAGCGAAGTGGGTTCGCCATGCCGCAGGTGCAGGGTCTCTTTGGGACGGAAGGTCCGCAGCAAAGGCGCGATGTCTTCGGGCGCACCTTCCGCAGCGAGAAATTCACCGGTTGATACATCCAGAAAGGCCACACCAGCGCGCTCTCGTTTGGCCGCACCGCGGCCTTCCATGGCGACGTGCACCGCTGCGAGCCAGTTGTTTTCGCGCGCCTCCAAAACTTGGTCATTCAGGGCCACACCTGGCGTGACCATTTCTGTCACACCGCGTTTGACAATGGTCTTGGTGGTCTTGGGGTCTTCCAGCTGATCGCAAACAGCCACCCGGTGACCAGCGCGCACCAATTTGGGCAGGTAGTTCTCGAGCGCGTGATGAGGGAACCCCGCGAGTTCAATGTCGGCAGCCGCTCCGTTTTTTCTGGCGGTGAGTACGATGTTGAGCACCTTGGCCGCTGTCACAGCATCGGAACCAAACGTCTCATAGAAATCACCCACCCGAAAAAGCAACAAGGCATCGGGGTGTTGGGCTTTGACGCGGTTGTATTGCGCCATCAACGGCGTTTCCTTGGCGGCTTTGGCCGCTTTCGCTTTCCCCTTGGCCTGCGCCATTGGGGGTCAGGATGCGACTTTGAGGCGACCGGTATCGCTGTCGCCAAACTGTTGTTTGGCATACTCTGCGGTGATGCGGAGGCTGTCCACATCATCCTTTCCAGGGAGTTCAAACATGGCGTTGCTCAGGACGGCTTCGCAAATGCTCCTCAATCCACGGGCCCCCAATTTGAATTCTACGGCCCTTTCCACAATGAAGTCCAATGCGTCTGCATCAAACTGCAGGTCAATCCCGTCAATTTCAAAAAGGCGCTGATACTGCTTGATCAGGGCGTTTTTAGGCTCGGTCAGGATGCGGCGAAGCGCCTCCGGATCCAGGGGGTCCAGGTGGGTCAGCACCGGGAAACGACCGATCAGTTCCGGAATCAAACCAAAGCTGCGCAAGTCAGATGGAGCAATGGAGGAGAGCAAGGTCTCAGGGCGTTGCTCGGCATCTGTGGTAAAACCAATGCTCGAGGTGGCGATTCTCCGTTCAATGTGCTGTTCAATGCCGTTAAAGGCACCGCCACAGACAAAGAGAATGTTGCGCGTATTGATGGAGATGAGCTTTTGCTCAGGGTGCTTGCGGCCCCCTTGGGGCGGGACGTTGACTTCGGCCCCTTCGAGCAATTTGAGCAACGCTTGCTGCACCCCTTCTCCACTCACATCTCGGGTGATGGATGGGTTGTCGCTCTTGCGCGCCACCTTGTCAATCTCATCGATAAAAACAATGCCGCGCTCGGCCTTGGACACATCGTAATCGGCCGACTGAAGCAAGCGCGAGAGCACGCTTTCTACATCTTCACCGACATAGCCAGCCTCGGTCAGGATGGTGGCATCTGCAATGCAAAAGGGCACCTTGAGCAGCCGCGCAATGCTGCGGGCCAGCAGGGTCTTGCCTGTCCCCGTCTCCCCAACCAAAACAATGTTGGACTTGTCGATTTCAATGTCTCCCTCTCCAGCAGGATGGGCAAGGCGCTTGTAGTGGTTGTACACCGCCACACTCAATGTGCGCTTGGCATTTTCTTGGCCAATCACATAATCGTCGAGAAAGCGCTTGATGTCCGCTGGACGGTCCATCTGCAGCCCGGGGTCGAAGCCGGCATCGCTGTCGTCGTTCCGCTCTTCTTTTACGATGGCTTCCGCCTGTTCGATACAATGGTCGCAGATGTGGCCCGTCACCCCCGCAATGAGGATGTCGACTTCCGACTTCTTGCGCCCACAGAAAGAGCAGTTGATTTCGCGGTCCGCCATGGTGTTGTCAGTCTTGTTTGCGCTCGAGGACCTCGTCGATCATGCCGTAAGCCTTGGCTTCTTCGGCGATCATCCAGTAGTCCCGGTCGCTGTCCTCCCACACTTTTTTGTAGTCCTGTCCGCTGTGGTGTGCGATGATCTTGTACAGCTCCTCCTTGAGCTTCATGATTTCCCTCGCCGTGATTTCGATGTCGCTCGCTTGTCCGCGTGCTCCTCCGAGGGGCTGGTGAATCATGGTCCGGCTGTGCTTGAGTCCAGTGCGCTTGCCCGCAGCTCCAGCGCACAACAACACAGCACCCATTGAGGCGGCCATTCCTGTGCAGATGGTGGCGACGTCAGGGCGGATGTACTGCATCGTATCGTAGATGCCCAGTCCGGCATAAACACTTCCTCCCGGTGAGTTGATGTAAATCTGAATGTCCTTGGTGGGGTCGGTGGACTCCAAAAACAACATTTGTGCCTGAATGATATTGGCGATGTAGTCATCGACCCCGGTACCGAGGAAGATGATTCGGTCTGCCATCAGTCGGGAGAAGACGTCCACTTCTCGGAACGGCATCTGCCGTTCTTCGATGACCGTGCGGGTCATGTTCTCCGGACCGTGAACGGCGGAGATGTAATCTTCAACGTGGTGGCTGGTGAAGCCGCGGTCTTGGACGGCGTACTTCAGAAATTCCTTGCGCGTGCTCATCATAGTATGGCCCGAAAGTTAGTTCCAGACGGCCATTGGTCCACAGGCAGAATCAAAGGGAACGTACGATTTCCATCCACTCCTCGTGGGAAACCTCTTTCTCCTTGATTTTGGCGAGTTCCCGCAGTTTGTCGATGGCCTTGCGTTCATAGATCGATTCGGCCACCCTGCGCACCTCTTTTTGGTCGCTCATCATCTGCGCGATCATCGGTTCGAGCTGCTCGGCTTCAAGGGGAATACCGTATTGGGAATACTGGGCCTTGATGGCGTTCCCGGCTTCGGCTTGGATCTCTTCTCCCTCCACTTCGATGCTGTGCTCATCGATAATGTGGTTCTGGATGACCTGCCATTTGATGCCTTTGGCGTATTCCGAAAACTCCGATTCAATCTCTTCTGCGGTGATGGGCTTTTCGTTGGCCACGCGGATCCAGCGCTTCAAAAAGTCCTCTGGAAGTGGGGGGTTCAATTTGTCCACGACCTCCTCCACGAACTTCCGGCGGAATACACGGTCACCATCGCGCTCGAAAATCCGGCGCAAGTCCTCTTCCACTTTTCCTCGGAAGGCCTCCTCATCCTTGACGACATCCTCTCCGAACAGCTTGTCATAAAGCTCCTCCCCGAGCTCGGCAGGTTCGATGTGGCGGATTTCCTTGACCGTGAAGCGCAGCGGATTTGTGAACTCGGCAGCGGCATTTCGGTCAATGCCCAAAAGGCGGGCCAGGTCATCGGCATCCTTGGACACTTTTCCTGGCTTGACCACCACTTCGGCGTCTTTCTTCAATCCCACAAGCGCTTTGCTGGTCTGCTTGTCCTTGATTTCTGACAAGGTGATGGTGCCTTCGTGCATGATGCCACCGGGCTTGATTTCCTTGCCGTCAGGTTCCAACTCTACAAAATCGCCGATGAGCAGATCCTCTGCACCCGCCTCATCCCGTTCGGACATTTTGCCGTAGCGACGGCGTAAATCCCCAATTTGTTCATCAATCAAAGTGGCGTCAATGCGCACCTTGTGGTTGACAAACTTGGTGAACCAGCCAAACTTGATGTCTACTGTCGGGCTCAATCCAATGTCGTAGCGGAAGGTGAATACATCTGGCTTGTCCCAGTTCCCATCGCTTTCGTTCTCCACGGTGGGGATGGGCTGGCCCAAAAGCCGCAGCTTTTCCTCCCGGATGTAGCCGTCGAGCCGTGCACCAAGAATCTTGTTGAGCTCATCCGCCAGCACGGCTTTCCCGTATTGCTTGCGCACCAATTGAATGGGCACTTTTCCAGGGCGAAAGCCCGGCATTTTCACCTGCTTCCGGTATTCCTCCAGAATGCCTTCCACTTTTTCCCGGTAATCTTCCGGATGCACCTTAACCGTTAGGACGCCATTCAGCGCATCAGTATTCTCTTTGGTGATTTCCATGGCTTGGTTATGCCTTCGGTTTTAATAAAGAGTGCGGGCGGAGGGACTCGAACCCACACACCTTACGGCACCAGATCCTAAATCTGGCGTGTCTACCAATTTCACCACGCCCGCAGGGAGCGCGAAGATAGGCTTTCCATTGACGGGGACGAAGCGTTGACGGGCGTCTGTGAATTGGGGGTCAAATGGCCGCATTGGTGGTGCAGTTTGGCGCTGTGCTCTCCCTGTTTTTAGCACATATGGTGGCCCAAATGGTGTCCCAGAAGGCCGGCCTGTTCGGGAAGAAACCCCGATTAAGGTCGGCCTTTGCTGGAGGCGGAATCACGTGGTTGTTGGTGTTTTCAGGTTGCCCAAACTTTCGCGCACAGGAGGAAGCCCGCGATCTGGTGCCCCAGAAATGGGGCCTTCACCTGCGGGCTGCAGATCCCGGAGTCTGGACCATCGCTTTGAGCGCCCAAGGAAAGCGGCGGATTGGATCGGGAGGGGGATGGCAGGTTTACCTGCAATGCAGCCAAGGGGGAATGGCCGAGGGTCGTTTGCAACGCTGGATGGCGTTGGATGATCAGGTTTATTTGGGCAGCGGATTCGCTGTGAATACCCTTGGAATTGGGAGTTTTTTGCTTTCTGTCGGGGGGCAACATGGGGCCGCCCACATCTCCATACCATTGCGGCAGCCAGCCGCGCGCCCACTGGCCTCATCATGGCAGTGGTCTGCCAGGGTTCCCCTGCGGAACAGCACCTATGGGGTGGCCGACCTTCGGTGGCGCCCAGGGGCGTTGCCTTTGCTTTCCTTGACCGCGGCCTCCCTAAAATGGGCACTGGGCGCTGGAGCGGCCGGGGCTTGGCTGTCATGGGGTCACCCCATCAAGGGACACACCGGGGTCGAATGGCGGGTGACAATGGGGGTGCTGAGGGGAGATGTTCCGTGGATGGGATGGGATTGGGGTTCGGTCAGGGCATTTGGATCCGACCCCGCGCAGCAATGGCACTTGAATGGGTTGTGGCCATGAGGGTCTGGTGGCGCAATCGAACGTCCATTCCACTGCTGAGTGTGTGGCTTGGGTTTGGACCCCGTGCATTTGCCCAGGCCGAACAAGAGGCGGCCTTGGACATTCCTTTGGTGGCCGTGGCTTGGGATGCGGGATGCTTAACACGCGATGAGTGCGCGGGGATGGCCGCAGCTTTTCGCGATCAACCCTTGGCCGTATGGACCCAACAGGCGGTGGCAGCTGAACTTGACCCTTCTCGTGCTTCGCGTGTGGTGGACTGTCTGCGCCAACTTCCCGAATGGCGGGAAGTGTTTCAATTGGCGGTACAATCTCCTGGCCGACAGCCCGGGACCAACTTGAGGATACGGGGAGACTTCACCCAGGGCGCAACAGGTCTGAACGCCTCCTTTTCAAGCAAGGGCAGGGCAGGAGGTTCAGTGGGCTTTAGGGTTGCGCTGCGAGAAGGACATGGTGAAGTGGATGCTGCCCACGCCAAGGTTGAGGGGCTTCGGGGGGTGTGGTGGTGTGGGACCTTGGCAGCGGGCTATGGTCAGGGCTTGGTGGTGTGGACACCCAGCCCTTTTGATGACATCGGAGGGATGGAAGGAAGCCACAGAATTGGAAGGGGCATTCGGACGGTCTCTTTTCGCCAACGCGGGGTGTGGAACGGCGTGGGCTGGCAGCAAAACTCCTCCTTTGTGCGCCCCGGACGGCCCCGTTGGTGTATGGTGGGCAAGACCTGGCCTGAACAGCGGGGAACGGCAGCCCTTGGTGGGAGGCTAGGCCG
The DNA here is from genome assembly GCA_042095055.1 of Crocinitomicaceae bacterium. Classification (GTDB taxonomy): domain Bacteria; phylum Bacteroidota; class Bacteroidia; order Flavobacteriales_D; family Sanyastnellaceae; genus UBA8752. Next base: position 159,166 of record JBELBZ010000001.1, read on the forward strand.
CGTGGAATGGGCGGGGCGCCTTCAAGAATTGATGGATGGCGGATGGTCCGGATTGGCGGGCATCAATGGCAAGGGCTCTGGAAAAGGGTGGAGCTTTCGCTGGGCGATGGCCGCATTTCGCCAAGGGTGGGAAGGCCGCTTCAGCGCCTTGAAAACGTGGTCGGCCAATGGAGAGGCACACATGCAATTGGAACGCATCCACCCCCAGCATCCAAAGTGGCGAAGTGGAGAAATGCGGTCAAGAGCGCTTGACCCCGAAGCCCTCCCAGGAATGTTGTGGAAAGGCGGTATTGCATTTCAGGGCCGTTGGGACGGTTGGGTCCGAATGGAGGCCCGCTGGTGGGGCCCTCCTCCACACCGGCTCAGTCGACGCACTTCTGTGCGTGTTGAAAGGCAGGGCCACCGCCTGGACTTCAAGGTTTTCATGGAACCCGAAGCGCCCATTCAAAGCGCGGCGCAAGGCCTTTTGGGCGAGGGCCATTGGTCGGCCTCTTGGCGCAAGCTGCACAGCGCTCGGGAACTGGGTGCGCCAGTCTGGCGCTGGTGCGTCAGTGCATCAGGGCAGGGCGAAGCATGGGGAGTGGCGGTCGCCTTTATGGTGGCATGGAAAGTGGAAGGACAGGGCCGATGGCGCTTGGGAGTGGCACAGTCTTGGGGGAAAGAAGGAGCTCCCATCCGCTACATTCAAGGGTGGGACGGCAGGCCATCAGAGCCCTTCTCCAAGACGGGCTTCAAGGGGTTTTTGCGCTGGGTATCGGACAATGGGACATGGCGGATGGGCGTGCGCACGGGTTGGACGGAGGGCATGGATTTCGAAGAAATGGAAGGCATGTCGTGGGGAATCCACGCTTTTCGGGTGGAATTCAAACCGCCTTGGCCTTCGGCGCGCCGAGGGTAGCCGCTATATTGCACAACGCCCGCGGACCCAACACCAAAACAGGTGAGGTACAAGGGCGACATACCTCAACCATATGGCAACCACTTCCGATATCAAGAACGGTTTGTGCCTGCGCCACCAAGGCGGGCTTTACCAGGTCCTCGAATTCCTTCACAAGAAGACGGCACGGGGTTCGGGCAATGTCTGGACCAAAATGAAAAACCTCGAGAACGGCAAGATCATCGAGCACTCCTACAACACAGGAGCGAAGGTCGATGTCATTCGGGTCGAGACACGCGAACACACCTTCTTGTACGAGGATGACATGGGGTACAACTTCATGAACACCGAGTCCTTTGAGCAAATCTTGCTCGAAAAGCACCTGATCGACAATTCTCATTTCCTTCAGGACGAAATGAAGTGTTTGATTGTATTTCACGCGGATGAAGAGCGGCCGTTGAGTGCCTCGTTGCCCAGCCACATTGAAGCCGAAGTCACTTACACAGAACCAGGTGTCAGAGGCGATACAGCGACCAACACCTTCAAGCCCGCGACGATCGACACTGGAGCAGAAGTGAGGGTGCCTTTGTTTATCAATACCGGAGACCGCATCAAGGTGGACACCCGCACGGGCGATTACTCCGAACGGGTCAAGAAATGACCCCTCATGGCCTCTGATCTCCGGACCAAAAAGCGGCTGGACCGCCTGAGACAGCAGGCAGATGTGCTGTTGGAGCTGACCCAAGCGATCAACCGCAATGTGCCGGACAGCGATCTTTTTGCGCTGTATCAGAGGTGCTTAGAAAGCATAGGCGTAGGCAAGCTTGCGCTGTTTTCTCGAAGCCAAGAAGAGACCGTTTGGGGATGTCTTGTCGAGTGGGGTTATCCCATGAGTTTGCCCAAATTGGCCAATGCCTCAGAGGTCCTGTCGGGCAAGGCCCACGCCATTGTCGACGGGGATACAGCGGTAGAGTTCGATCTGGCCATTCCGGTCGAGCACGATGGCGATGTGATCGCCTACGTCGTCATGGGGGACCGAGAGGAGGGACGGGGCATGAGTCCGTCCATCCGGTATGTGCGCTTCATCACCACCCTGACCAATGTCTTGGTGGTGGCCCTGAGGAACCGGGAATTGACAGCAGAACGTATTCGGACTGCGGGTTTGGAGCGGGAGCTGGCATTGGCGGGAGAAATGCAATCCATGCTCCTTCCAAGCAATTTGCCAAATGATGGACACCGGTCGTTTTCGGCGCGTTACCGGCCGCACCATCATGTGGGCGGAGATTATTATGACGCCGTCATGCTGCCCGATGGACGCATGGCCATTGCCATGGCCGATGTGAGTGGCAAAGGCATGCCTGCCGCCTTTCTCATGTCCAACTTTCAGGCGCATTTACACGCCCATTTGGACCACAATTCAGGCGCCATCGAAGATGTTGTTAGGTCCCTGAATGAGCGGGTTTTTGGAAGCGCCGGGGGTGAACGGTTCATCACACTCTTTCTCGCCATTCACGACCCGGTCAGCAGGGTCATAGATTATGTCAATTGCGGCCACAACCCGCCCCTGTTTGTGCCAGCCAAAGGCCCGGGAACCTTCTTGGGTGAAGGGTGTCCAGGATTGGGGATGTTGGATTTTCTGCCAGTGGTCGGCGCAGGTCAACTCTCCGTGGAGGTGGGGTCAAAACTGGTCTGCTTTACCGATGGTTTGGTGGAGCAGGAGAACACCGAGGGAGAAGCTTACGGAGAGCACCGCCTCCAAAAACTGGTGGAGGGTGAAAGGAAGTCAGGCTGTGAGGCGCTCAATACCAGCATCATTGTGGATTGGGAGCAGCACCGAGGCGTGGCAGATCCCGCGGACGACACCGCCCTGCTTACCGTTCACTTTTCTTGACCTCCAGATCCATCACCACGAGGATGGCCAAGAAGCCCCAGAAGGGAGCGCTGGCTTTATCTGTGTCGAGGTAGTTGTTCAATACCCCGTGGATGAAGTAGGTCATCAGCCCCAGATAGACCGACATCGCCCAATAGGCCCTCCAGCGGTCTCGTTCTCTGAGGGCACGGTAGGTTCGAAACCCCATGTTGCAGGTGGCGAGGAGGATGCCCAAAATGATCAGGGTTCCAGGGATTCCTTGTTCGGCCAAAGGACCCAGATACTCACTGTGGGCGTTGCCCCGGTCTGCATTGTTGGTCGAGATGATGGTGCGGTGTTCTGACCGTTGGTGGGGAGCGTAGACAAATTGGTACGTGCCAGGTCCCCAGCCTGTCAAAGGACGTTCAGACCAGAGGCTCAGCGCACAGCTCCAGCGGTTGATGCGCTCCAGGTTGGAGGCGTCACTCGAAACGTTGCTGATGGATTCGACGTGCTCAGTGAGGTCGTCGGAAGAGTCTTGATCGTTGCGCTCCAAAGAAATGAGCAGTTGGTCCCATGACAGCAACAGCAAAGCTGCCGCCAGCACGGCAGCCACGATCAACGTGCGCAATTTGACTCCGAGTCGCATCAGCAAGCCCAAGGCCGCCGCCGCCACCAAGGAAACCCAAGCCGCGCGTGTAAAGGAGAGGATGAGGCCCAAAGTGAGCACCACAAAGGCCACTCCCAATCCGAGCTTTCCAATGGCTTGCCGGTTGGGCTTGATCAACAAGGCCAGCAGGGGAAACCAAAACATGGCGAGCACGGCACCATAGCTGGTGTGGTCCTTGAAAAAAGGGTCCATGACCCAATGGCCGGCCTGTTTTTCAAAACCGTAACCGGCATGGCGCACGACCGTGTAGATGATGACGGCGAGAAGGGGCAGCAGGTAAAGCAGGACAAAGTGTTCTTGCCGCTCGCGCTGCCGCAGAATAGGCGCCAACAGAAAAAAGAACCCCACGACAAACCAAGCCCGCGCGATGGTAAACTTCAGGGAGACGATCGGGTCCCAGGAGAGCAATGTGGTGACGATGAGCCACAAAAACATCACTTGTAGCCACCGCGAAATGGGGTGCCGTTCAATGTCAACATCCATTCCGATTCCCCTGAGTCGGTCCAGAAGAAACAGCAGCAGCAACCCAAACAAGATGGGTTCGGTTGGGAGGTAGAGTCCGACCCCGCCAATTTCAAGTTGTTCCAGGTTGAGGCTGAGCGGCACGGTAGCCACAAGGCCCAACAGCAGCAGGTCGCGCCGAGACAGCGCCAGTGCGACAATCCCGAACACCAAAGGAAGCGCGGCCACCCCATAAGCCTCCTGGGATACAGCCCAAAAAAGCAGTGCGCCAAAACCCAAAATGACCGCAGCAGTGCCGCCGGAAAACGGCGACGGATCTGGGATCACAACAGGGCGCTTTGCCTGGGGCGCTGGGTTCATCGGATGGCGTCGCGCGTCAGCAAAAACACAAGGGCGGCCAAGGCCAATGACACGGCTCCCATCACAGCAATCAGCCAGCGCACAGGCCGGGCCTTCTTGTCGGCGGATGCGGCGCGGTCCACTACAAATGCAGCTGGGATTTGCGATTCAGCATCGAGCTTGTTGAGGTCATAACGCTTCTTCAGCACTGCCTCCTGCTCGTAGGCATCTTCGAGCTTGGTGGTCAACTGGTTGTACTCATTGGCATATGGTGCCAAGCGCTCCATTTTAGATTCGATGTTCTCCGCCCGCGAGAACTGGCCTTCCGCCAAAGCGGTCGCATACTGCTCGTTGAGGCCTTCGATTTGGATGGGGAAATCGTAGATGCCAATGCTGCGCAAATCGCCAAGCCGCCCCTCCATTTCTTTGATTTCGTTTTGGTTCTGCAGCAGTGAGCGTTCGGCATAACGCAAGGCTTCACCCGCGCGGTCATTCCGCAATTGGTTCGCCACCGAGTCGGTCAGTTGGGCAATGTCATTGGCCATGCGCTCGGCCATATCTGGAGCAATGTCAAAGACATCAATTCTGATTGAACCGTAACGGGTCAGATTCGCCCCTACTTTTCCCGCATAGACCTTGGCCATCGCGGCTTTCGCACCAGCTTGGTCGCGTTCAATGTTGTAGTGTGTCCAGAGGTCATACTTCTCGATGACCCTCCTTCGAATGCGGTCTGAATTCAGAATCTGCAAGAGGCGTTCGGCATCCTCTGTCTCACCGTAAGCCAAAATGTCTTCCCGTTTGACTTCTTCATAGAACTGAGCTCCAATGGATTGCTGCGGCAAAGCAAAGAGCACGACAGAAGATTGAAATTCAGGCTCGATCAAAAATGAGGCAGCAGCGCTGATCAGTCCACCAAGAAGGCCGGCGATGATCAGGGGTTTCCGCCAATCCCAGACCCTGCGCAGCAAAGTGGCATCTGGGGTGTTCGTGTTGGATGAGGTCGTATCCATGGTGTGCAAATCGTATTGCGGTTCCGTTCCGATGCGCAAGATGCACCGGACAATTGGCCCAACGTGAAGTAAGGACAAACCGTATCCGGATTGTTTCAACTTTTGCACTAGAGCAGGTCGTAATTTGGCCCCATGGCAGTGGTGGCGATCAATACCCGTTTGGTGATTCCAGACAAATTGGACGGCATTGGTTGGTTCACCTTGGAAACGGTTCAGCGCATAACAGCAGCGCATCCTGAACATCACTTTCACTTGCTCTTCGACAGGCTGCCACCGGAAGACTTGTTTCCCGGGGACAACGTGGAGTGCCATTGGGTATGGCCACCCGCACGCCGTCCATTCTTACTCAACATCTGGTTGGATTGGGCGGTCCCAAGGCTTTTGAAGCAATGGAAAGCAGACGTCTTTGTCTCACCGGATGGTTTTTTGAGCAGCAGGACGGCTGTCCCTCAGGTTGCAGTGCAGCATGACTTGAACTTCGAACACCATCCGGAGTGGTTGCCAGATCGCGTGGCCCGGCATTACAAAAAGCGCTTCCCCGCTGCTGCAAAACGGGCGGCCCGGGTCGCCACAGTGAGCAGGTTTAGCGCTGAGGACATTCACCAGCGTTACGGGGTGCCCAAAGACCGTGTGGATGTCGTGTACAATGGAGCTGGCAGTGTTTATCACCGAGCACCCTTGGGGGCCAATGCCCAACAACAGGCGCGCCTCGTCCGTGATAAGTTCACCCACGGCCGTCCATTTTTTGTCTTTGTTGGAACCCAGCACCCTCGAAAAAACCTCGGCGGCTTGATGAAAGCATTCAGCACCTACCGCGCTCAAGGAGGTCGATGGGACTTGCTGTTGGTGGGGACGCCATTGTGGCGCCGAAGACGGTTTGATGCTCGGCAATCGGTGGAAGACCTTCCGGATCAACTTCGGAATCATGTGCATACATCGGGCTGGTTGCCACAGGACCAGCTTGCCCAAGTGCTGTCATCTGCAGGGGCACTGGTGTTTATTCCCTGGTTTGAAGGCTTTGGAATCCCAATGGTTGAGGCATTTGCAGCGGGGACTCCTGTAATCCATGGCAATCGGACTTCCCTCCCTGAGGTAGCAGCTGGGGCAGGGCTTGAGGTCGACCCAGGACACGCGAATCAAGTGGCCGAAGCCATGCGGCGCATAGAAGATGAGCCTGCGCTGCGCGCTGCTTTGATCGAAAAAGGCAAAGACCGAGCAGAGGATTTCAGCTGGGAGAAAACTTCGTCTTTGCTGTGGTCTTGTATTGAGCAAGCAGCATCAGATGCCGGTGTGGACATGTCGGTGGGGAAAGGGGGTTCAGCTTCAGCGTGATGGGACTGCAGTTGCACGCGCTCAAGGACCGTTTGGAAGCGGGTGTGGATGAAGCAGGCCGGGGGTGTTTGGCAGGTCCAGTCACGGCAGCGGCCGTGATCCCTGGTCGCGCAGGGGCGGCATGGCTGCGGGCAGGGCTCAACGACAGCAAGCAGATCAATGCCAAAACCAGACAGGAATTGCGGGAGCGGATTGAGTCCGAGGCTGCAGCCTGGGCTGTGGGTTGGGCCTCGGTCGAGGAAATAGAGGAATTGAACATCCTCAAAGCGTCACACCTCGCCATGCACCGGGCCATCGATGCTCTGTCCACAGCACCCGAGTTTTTATTAATCGATGGAAATCGGTTCCAAACCCATTCGATTCCACACTCCTGTGAAATCAAGGGTGATGGTCGATTTATGTCCATTGCAGCGGCCAGCATTCTGGCCAAGACCCACAGGGATGAGTTGATGCTGGAGCTGTCAGCGGCATTTCCAGAGTACGGTTGGGAGCGCAACAAAGGGTATCCCACCAAAGCGCACAAAGCCGCTTTATCGTCGCACGGAGTCTGCGTCCATCACAGAAACACCTTTAAATGGTGATGCCAAATGGCATCAGGCCAATCGATTGTAAGCATTATTGAGGGTTCCTATCGACGACAACAAGAAGTTCAAGGGGCATTATCTAAGCCTGTGTTATCAATCGGTTAACCGCAGCACTGGTCGGCGGTTTGAGGTGAACACTGAACGTAACTTGTTGTTGATTTTCTGTAACCAAGACATCAAACATGCGCTCCTTTTTTCTGACAATAGCAGTCCTGTTGACCGCTACTCTTACTGCTCAAACGGCCCATTTGGCCATGCTGGCAGACCCCACCGATGCCTCAAGCGCTCGGTTTGTCAAAATCGCCAACAATTCAGGTGCTCCTGTGGACCTGACAGGTTGGTACTTGAAACGTTGGACCAACGGCAACGCAGATCCTCAATCTGGCCAGATCAGCCTCTCTGACCTCGGAACGTTGAACGATGGCAGCTGTTTCTACATCGCAGCATCTGCATCGGGTTTCGAAGGTGCATATGGATTTTCGCCTGATTTGGTGGGCGGTACCGGAGGTGCTGTAGACAGCAACGGAGATGATCAAGTGGCCCTGTACGATGCCAGCAACAGCATCGTGGACTTCTTTGGCGTCATCGGAGAAGATGGCAGTGACACTTGCCATGAATTTGAAGATGGATACGCCATGCGCAACACTTCCGCTCCGGACGGAGCCACGTGGAATGGTGCCAACTGGACCATTTACAGTGACTTTTCAGGCGCTACGGGTTGTGTAGACCACAATTCAAATCAAGCACAGACGGCTGCGGACATCGCCTTGTTGGTCAGCGAATGTGGAGCCAATGTGGTTTCAGAAGACAACGCTTGCGGTGTGGCTGGAGTAGTGGTGGAGGCAGGTTCTTACTTCTACACTCCCACAGACCTTGAAGTGGCCATTGGCGACACGGTTGTTTGGGTCAACGTTGGCGGGTCCCACAATGTGAACGGCGAAATCAGTGTTTTGACGGGTGAATCTTATGGCAACCCAGAAGCCTTCTCCTTGCCCGTTGCTTCAGGCGGAACAACGGAAGTTCCCACTTGCATCGGCAGTTACACCTTCACCGTGCCCGGTGTCTACAACTACGATTGCTCCGTCGGCAACCACGCTGCTTTGGGCATGGTCGCTACTGTTACTGTCGGTACAGGAGGCTGCTTGGATGCAACCGCCACCAACTACAGTGCCAACGCAGACTTTGAAGACGGCTCTTGTACATACCCCAGTGCGGCGACAATCAGTGCAATCCAGCAAGACATGGGTGCGAATGACGACGGCACCTACAACGGTCAAGAAGTGACCGTTTCGGCCATTGTAACGGGAGTGTACGGAAGCAACACCTCCATTCAGGATGGTGAAGGCCCTTGGAGCGGCATGTTCGTCTATGTCAACGGAGGGTTGCTTGACGGCACCACCCCGGTTGCGGTTGGAGACAGCGTGTTGGTGACTGGAACAGTAGGCAGCTTTAACGGCGGAACCCAATTGACCTCCGCCAGCGCGACCATTTTGAACAGCGGCAATGCCTTGCCTGTCCCATCCGTATTGTCCACAGCGGATGCGAACCTCGAAGAATACGAAGGTGTGCTGTGTCAGGTGACCGGAACCATCACCGGGGAGCCCAACAATTTTGGAGAGTTCACCATTGACGATGGCTCTGGAAACCACAGCGTAGACGACATGGGCTACGACGGGTACACAGAACAGGGTGCCATGCTCGGCGACACGTACCGCGTGACGGGCGCCATCAACGGTGGTTTCGGAAACAGCATCGAGCCACGCGACGCAGACGACTTTCAAAAACTGGGCTGCACCAATACCGCCGCCAACAATTACGATGCAACCGCTGTGATTGACGATGACAGCTGTGAGCTGGTCGAGGGGGCCATTTCAATTGCCACGATCCAGCAAGGCCAGGCCTTAGACCCTCCTGTTTTTACCGACTCTCTGGTGACGGTGAGTGGTGTTGTAACAGGCATTTACGGCAGCGGATTCACCCTTCAGGAGGGACAAGGTCAATACAGTGCCATGGCCGGTTTTGATCCTGAAGTCCCGGTAACTGTGGGTGACTTCGTATCCCTGACGGGAGTGGTGAACGAGTTTTTTGGCTTAACGCAAATCCAAGGTGTAGATGGAAGTCCGCTTGTCACGAGCATTATCAGCCAAGGCAACGACCTCCCTGCCCCGGAAGTACTTCCTACAGGAAGTGTGTCCATGGAAGAATGGGAGTCGGTTTTGGTCCAGACAACCGGAACGGTTGATTCACCCGATCTCGGCTTTGGAGAGTGGGGATTGGACGACACTTCCGGTCAAATCAGGGTGGACGACCTTGGTTGGGATCACCTCACGACAGGCGAGGTTGAGTTTGGAGCGCAGTTCCAGATTACGGCTCCGTTGGGATACAGCTTTAGCAACTTCAAATTGTTGCCAAGGGGTGAAGAGGATGTGCTCCTCTACGGTTGCGTGCTCCCCAATGCTGACAACTATACGCCGGGCGCCGACATTGATGATGGTTCTTGCACTGGCAGCGAACCTTGTAACCTGTTCTTCAGCGAATACGCGGAAGGGTCAGGGAGCAACAAGTATTTGGAGGTGTACAATCCAACAGGCAGCCCTGTGAGCCTCGCTTTGTACACGATTGCGAACCAATCCAACGGCGCCAACAACTCAGACCCCGCTGCAGAAGAGTGGGACTTTTGGAATGACGTCTTTCCAACAGGAGGATCGATTGGAGCCGGTGAGACGTTCTTGATTGTGCACCCGTCGGCCGACGGAGCGCTGCTTGACAGTGCGGATGCCACTTTGCAATACCTCTCCAATGGTGACGATGCTTTTGCTTTGATGTACAGTGCCACAGCTTCGTTCGGAAATGGCGGAGACTGGGACTTGCTCGACGTGATTGGTGAGCCTTATGGGTTGGATCCAGGATCTGCTTGGGATGTCGCAGGAGTAACCAACGGCACACAAAACCACACGTTGCGCCGTAAATCGAACGTGTCGTTCGGAAATGGTGGAGATTGGGTCACCAGTGCAGGCACTACCGCAGAGGACAGCGAGTGGATCGTCCTGGACAACGACTATGCCCTCGTTAACGCTTTGGAGGGATACAACAGCCATGAGTTCACGGGCTTGTGCGCTGCGGACTCTGAAGGGTGCACCGACCCCCTCGCATTGAATTACGACCCCAATGCCACTGTAGATGACGGCAGTTGCTTGTTCGTGCCCAACGTGACCATTCAGGAAATCAACCAAGACCTGACCACAGGCATCGTGACCACGAGTGGAATTGTGACCGGTGTCTATTTGACGGACGATGGTTCTTTCGGCAACCAAGCAGCGTTTACCCTGCAAAACGGAACAGGAGCTTACTCAGGTTACTGGGTGCGCGGTTCTGACGCCACAGCAGCCTCCATTGGCAACGTTCAAGTGGGTGATGAGGTGGAAATCACCGGTACCCCAGACAGCTGGTACGGGAACGACTATTTCCCCAACCCCACAATCGATGTGATTTCTTCGGGCAACCCACTTCCAGCAGCAGAAGTGCTGGCGACGGGGGATGTCAACTTAGAAGAATGGGAAGCAGTTCTCGTCTCAGTGACCGCCGATTGCGACAACCCTGACCTTGGTTTTGCGGAGTGGAGCGTCAATGATGGCAGTGGTGCAGCACGGGTGAATGACAGGGCGTACGACGCCTTTGGCGCTGGTGTTGTGGAAGCAGGCCGGACCTACCGCGTGACAGCACCCACAGGGTATGCATACGGCAACTGGAAAATTGAGCCCCGTGATTCGACCGACGTGGTACGATTGGGTTGCACCGATGCCACGTTCCCTAACTACTGGCCTTTGGCCACTGAAGACGATGGTTCTTGCGCCAACATCCCCGGATGTACGGACCCTGCCGCCGACAACTACAACCCCGATGCGACTTCCGACGATGGCAGCTGCGTGATCACGGGTTGCACGGATGACACGGCCTTGAATTATGATGCCAACGCTACGGCTGCTGACAACACAACTTGTTACTACACCTTGCCCAACATCATTATCAACGAGATCCACTACAACCCTTGCAGCAGCCAAGGCGGAGACTTCGATTGGGAGTTCGTTGAGTTCTACAATGCTGGCGATGAAGCCGACATCAGCGGCTTCGAAGTGTGGTCAGCATTCTCTGATCCTACATCCTTGGCCTTTGCCATGGCTTTCCCCGAAGGCACCATCATCCCGGCCGACAGCTACTTCTTAGTGGTGCCAGGTTTGGTTGCCCAGTCCAACTACTCCGACATGGGCATCACGGTGTTCCTGATGGACAACGGCAATTGGGGCAACGGCGGTGGTACCGCTCAACTGCAGGATGCCTACGGCAACATCGTCGATGCGGTGACCTATGACGACGCGGCACCATGGCCTTCACAGGAAATCAGCGTGTTGGGCAACGTCCTCGCTGCAAGCCCTGACGGTGGTTGCGCTTCTTTGGAGTTGATTCAGACCAACCTGAACAACGACGACGCTGACAATTGGCAGGGCAGTTGGGTCGACAATGGAACCCCTGGTGGTCCGAACAGCTCAGCCTTCGGTTGTACCGATGGAGAAGCGTGCAACTACCTCGCAACAGCGTTGTTTGACGATGGAGGCTGCACCTATGATTGCCTGGGTTGTACTTACGAAGCTGCGTCGAACTACGACATGGATGCCCTGATTGACGATGGCACTTGTGAATTGACCATAGCGAATCCTTGTCCAACGGACCTCAACGGAGACGGCACGACTTCGGTCAGTGACCTCTTGATCCTGCTGGGGGCGTTTGCCACGGACTGCGAGTAAAGCGGCAGTGAAATAGATTCTGGAAAGGCAGTGCAATGTGCACTGCCTTTCTTTTTTGCCGAACTTTAAGCGGGCTGCAGTGCATTTTTGGGGCCTTCATTCTCTGTCATGACAAACTTGGTCGAAGTCTTGAATTTGCTCGGTGCCCTGGCGCTGTTCATCTACGGGATGGTGGTCATGAGTGGCTCAATTCAGCGCCTGACAGGCAGCCGCATGCGACGTGTGGTTGGTCGGGTCACCCGCAGGCCAGAACGGGCATATCTGGCGGGGCTGACATTGACGGGGGTGCTGCAGTCGAGCAGCGCCATTTCGGTCATCGCTGTGAGTTTTGCCCAGGTTGGACTGCTGCGCCTTTCGGAGGCGTACTTCCTGATGTTGGGGGCCAACGTGGGAACCACAGTCACAGCATGGCTGGTGGCATTGACCATCAGCAAACCCTCGCTCGGAGGACTGGCGCTGCCCTTGTTGGCGTGCGCATTGCCCCTTCTGTTTTTCAAACGCCGCCGAACCCGCACACTGGGAGAAGCCATCATCGGGTTCGCACTGATGTTCGTCGGGTTGGGGTTGCTCAAAGAAGGCGTACCGCCCATTACTGAGGCGGGTATGGCTGATTTTTTGGACTATATCAATGTGGGGGGCGTCGGGTCCATCTTTGGGGCAGTGTTCATTGGCGTGATCGCCACCATCGCCTTGCAAAGTTCCTCTGCGGTTATGGCGCTGATCATTACCCTCGCCGCTGGTGGGATTGTGACAGAGTTCACGGGAGCAGCGGTCATCTTGGGGGCCAATATTGGGACCACGTCAACGGCCATATTGGCGTCTCTGGTGGCAGGCAGGGAGGCGCGCAGGGTCGCCGCAGGGCACTTTCTGCTCAATGTAGTGGGGGTGGTCCTCTTTCTGCCCCTCCTTCAGCCGGTGTTGGCTTTGGGGCATTGGTTTGTAGAACCTGGAGGCATCATCGTCGGAGAGGTCGGCATATTCTTGGCCTTGTTTCACACCTTCTTTAACGTGGTCATTACAGGCATTTTCGGTGTGTTTCCCAAGCCCATTCTCTGGTTGGCGCGGAGGATGATTCCCGGAGAGGGGGTGCGGGATTTCCGATCACCGTTGGTCGCAGCGAGCGCGATGGATGCACCGGAATTGCAAGTTCTGGAGGCCCAACGTGAGGCAGAACACCACCATGAGCTGGGGGTCAAGATGATGCGGGAGCTGGAGGCCATGATGGCAATACTGGATCCCACGAAGAGGGAACGGTCCTCTGAGCGCATTGGCGAATTGCGCAGCCTCAGCGGCCGCTATGAGTCTGAACTCAAGGCGTTCTTGGAAAGGTTGGCACGGGGCAAAATTTCAGGAGCGACGTATCGGCAGGTTCAGTTTTTGCTGGAGTGGTCTACTGAAATCAGCCAAGTGGTAGAGCTGTTGCACACTTTTCTTCAGGTTCAAATTGACCGCGAGCGCAACGAGGTCTTTTTCGCGCCCAAACAGCGTTCCCGTTTGGTGTCCATGTTGGCTGAGCTCGCCTCTGCAATGGAGGCTATGGGTCCATTAAATGGTCCTGTTGTCCTCGGCCGAAAGTCTGCCAGAGACCACCTGAATCGCGTGGAATTGCACCTTTCCAGTGCCAATGTCATCCGCGAACAGATGCGCACAAAACACCTCGAGGATGCGCGCAAAGGGCGCTATTCTGTGGAAAGTGGAATGACGTTCAATGAAATGGGCAACTTGCTCGAAGAGATGGGACTTCGTTTGGGCATCCTTTCCGCCAAATACAAGGAGGTGTTTATGGCTTCGTCACAGCAGCGGTAAGCAACGTGTCACTCGACTGAAGGTCCCGGTCCACAATGTGCACTGAGAACCTCAGGGTATCCCAAGCCGAAGTGAGATAGTAACGGGGCTCCAAGTCAATGGTGATGGTGCCGCGTTGGGTTTTGTTCTGGCCCGTAGGTGAGATCAAAGGAGCCCGGTAGAAAAAGGGCACTTCACCCAGGTCGGTGTTGAGTTCGATGGAAACCCATTCGCCATTTCGGAACTCCTGATAGACGCAGAAAACGTTGTGGTGAAAGGGACAGCTTGGGCAAAATGCCCCAGTGGTATCGGCTTGCTCCAGTCCGAAATTGCCATCACCGTCTTCAAATCCCAGCAGCAATGTGCCCGATTCTCCTTGGGTGAGCAGTTCAATGGAAGTCAGACGGGGTTCTGGGGGAAGCGACACAGGGGTCTCACATCCAGATGCTGCCAGAAGTAACACGGCCAAGGCCGCGGCTGTTGGTCCTGACATTCTGCTTGTGCACCTGTTGCCCATGGTGGGAAATTAAGCCGCATTTTGCAGCCCATGTCAAACGGCAGGTCTCCTTTGGAAGATGTTGTGACACCCACGGGTTCTGTGGAGGGTGTAGCCTTGTGGCACGCCATCTCAGAATTTATCGCAAATGCGGAAGCCGCAGGAGACAGCGAGACATTCAATGAGTTGGCCTTGAGGGTGTTTCGGTTTCAGTTTGGGGGCTGCGCACTCTACAAGACCTGGTGCGGGCACTTGGGTTGGTCATCCTCGGATGTGAGCGGTTTGAGCCGGTGGCAAGACATTCCCACCATGCCCGTCGAAGCGTTTCGCTGGGGCAAGGTTCAAACGGAGGGCATCGAGGAGCGCGCAACACCATTGGTCTTCCGCACGAGCGGAACGACAGGAGCCCAACGTGGGACCCACCGCGTCCTGACTCCTGAATTGTACCGCACTTCTGCCACCGTGGGATTTTCGCGGCATTTCGGGCCTCCCAGCGATCAAGGAGCTGTTGTTTTGGGGCTTCTTCCCGGGTATTTGGACCGACCTGACAGCAGTCTGGTGCACATGGTTGAGTTGTTGCGCGCCGAGGGGTGGATGGAAGCGCAGGGCCAGCCGAGCGAGGGGTTCTTCTTGGACGATACTCAAGCTTTGTTTGATGCAATGACGGCGATCCAGGACGCAGGCCGCTCAGTGGTGTTGATTGGTGTTACTTGGGCTTTGGTGGATGCTGCCGAGGCGTGGCGCAGCGCGGACCGGCCTCCCCTCAAAGAGGGGGTTCACATCGCCGTGACAGGAGGCATGAAAGGACGCCGGGAGGAGTGGGTGTCAGAGCGTGTAAGGGAGGCGATACAGGAAGGGTTTGGGTGTCGCACGGTAGCAGGTGAATATGGCATGACAGAACTGCTCAGCCAGGCCTGGTCTCTCAAAGACGGTCTTTATCAAACGCCGCCTTGGATGCGCATTCGCTTGCGGCGCACAGACGATGCACTTTCCGTAAATGCATCGGGATCGACAGGAGGTGTGGACCTTATAGACCTCGCCAATTTGTCGAGTTGCGCTTTTCTTTCTACGCAAGATTTGGCCCGGCCATCAACGAATGAAAGTATTGATTTACAGTACTTTGAATTGTTGGGGCGGTTTGATCGATCGGAGGTGAGGGGGTGCAATCTGTTGGTGGATTGAGGTCAATCTTTGGCAACCATCAAGTCGGCACGTAGCTTCGCGCCACCATGGAATCCGCCATTGCCTTGCTGGGGTTCACCTTGGCCGCCTATTCGGTGGTTGGAAACGACAGCATACAAACTTTGGGGACTTTCTTGACGTCCAACGAGGACAAGCCTTGGTGGTTGTTGTGGATTTATGCGGGGGGCATCATGGCCATCGTATTGATCATGGGATACCTCGGGTTGGGAGAATACCTCGGGGGCCGTGGTGGAGACCTCACTTTTGGCAAGTATGCCGGGTTGTTTCAAGATCCCGATAAGCCCATTGATTTCCCGACAATCAGCATCTGGTACGTCTTGCCTCCGCTGGCATTGCTGGCCATTACAAGGCTGGGGATTCCGGTGAGCACCACCTTTTTGGTGTTGACTTTCTTTGCGCCCAAAGCACTGCCCAAAATGCTCATCAAGAGCCTTGGTGGCTATGGTGTGTCGTTCATTTTTGCCATCCTGGCTTTTGTGGCTTTGAGCCGGATTACCGAGCGTTATTTCCTCCAGAATCCCATGGAAGAGGACCGGGGAATTCTGCGTTCCAAGCGGTTCTGGACCATTACACAATGGCTCGCTACAGGTTTCCTGTGGAGCCAGTGGTTGACCCAAGACTTGGTCAACATCCTCGTCTATTTGGGCGACCCCGCTGATGTAACGTTGTGGAAGTTTGTATTTGCCTTGGTGGTCCTGGTTGGCATGCTGGGCTACATCTTCTACCAGAGGGGCGGGGAGATCCAGAAGATTGTAAGGGTCAAGACCAATACGGCAGACATCCGCTCAGCCACGTTCATCGACCTCTTTTATGGATTGGTTCTGCTGACGTTCAAGTTTGATACGTTTGGAATTGGTGCCAAGGTGCCCATGAGCACGACTTGGGTGTTCTTGGGAATGCTGGCGGGCCGTGAAGTGGCCCTCCGACTGCGTTTGAACGAGCTCGACCGCACCAAGTTGTGGCCCATGGTGCTCAGCGACCTTGGAAAGGCGACCTTGGGCTTGGTCATCAGCGTGCTGCTGGTGGTCTTGCTCTATCTGGTGGAAGGCCGGTCATTGGCCTCCCTCTTTGGCTGAAGGTCTGTCAGCCTGTGACCCGGACCAGGTAATGGTTTTTCTTTCCCCGTTGGATCAAGACGATGCCGCTGCCCACGCAGTCTTCGGAACCGACAACCTTGTTTTGGTCCACCTTGTTGCGGTTGACGCTCACTGAGTTCTCCTTGAGTGCACGACGGGCTTCACCGCTGCTGGCAAGGAAAGGCGCATCGCCTCCTGCAAGCAGGTCAATGATGCCGATGCCAGCAGCCATATCGTCCCGTGACACCTCCCGTTGTGGAACACCTTCAAATACGCTGAGCAGCTCGGCTTCTGGCAATGCGCGGAGGTCGTCTTCGGTACTCTTGCCAAACAACAGGGCTGTTGCAGCCAATGCGGTTTGCAGGTCTTCTTCTCCGTGGATGCGGCGGGTCACATCAGCGGCCAACTCTTTTTGGAGCAGGCGGGCTCCAGGGTTTTCTGCATGGGTGGCCTCGATTTCTTCGATGCGCGCCTTTTCAAGCAGCGTGAAAATCCGGATGTACCGCGCCGCGTCCTCATCGGCTGCATTGATCCAATACTGATAGAATTTATAGGCACTGGTGCGCGCCTTGTCAATCCAGACATTGCCTCCTTCGCTCTTTCCAAATTTGGTGCCGTCTGACTTGGTGATGAGGGGCGCTGTCAATGCAAATGCATGGCCTTGACCTTTTCTCCGAATGAGCTCTGTACCGGTGGTCATATTGCCCCATTGGTCGCTGCCCCCCATTTGCAGCATGCAGTTCATTTCCTTCCAGAGGTGATAGAAGTCATAGCCCTGCACCAGCTGGTAACTAAACTCCGTAAAGCTCATGCCGCTTTCAAGCCGGTTCTTCACAGAATCCTTGGCCATCATGTAGTTGACCGTGATGTGCTTGCCGACGTCCCGGATAAAGTCCAGGAATCCGAGGTCTTTGAACCAATCAAAGTTGTTGACCACCCGCGCCGCTGAAGGTCCTTCAAAGTCGAGGAAGCGCTCGAGCTGGGCACGTTGACAAGACAGGTTGTGCTGCAAGGTGTCCGCATCGAGGAACTGCCTTTCGGCTGTTTTTCCGCTGGGGTCTCCGACCATACCAGTGGCACCGCCGACGAGGGCGACGGGACGGTGTCCAGCACGTTGCAGATGAACCAGAAGCATCACGGGCACCAGGTTCCCGATGTGCAGGGAGTCTGCAGTCGGATCGAAACCTACATAGCCCGTGGTTTGCTCCTTGGCGAGTTGCTCCTCGAGACCAGGCATGGCGTCGTGCAGGAGCCCGCGCCACTTCAATTCGGCAATGAAATCCATAGGGCGCGAAAGATACACCGCATGCACCGCGGTTTTAGTGCCTTAGAGAACCGCAACGAGGTCCTCCATTTTCATGCTGCGCGATCCTTTGAGCAGCACCGTACGCCCTTTCAAAGGTTCTGACTCAAGGGCATCCCGGAGATCGTCCATGTGCGCAAAGGTTCGGTCCGCTGGCGCATGTGCAGCAAAGTCAGCACCGACAGCCCAACATTCGATGCCATTTTCACGGGCCACATTTCGAACGAGTCGGTGCCCAGCCGCAGCATGTTCACCTAACTCTTTCATGTCACCGAGAATGGCGAGGGGCTGCTCGTGCTGTCCCGCTGCAAAAGCCCTCAAAGTGGATTCCACAGAACTCGGGTTGGCATTGTAGCAGTCGACAATGACCAGGTTGCGTTCGGTTTGGACCGTTTCGCCCCTTTGGTCGATTGGCAGAAAAGCCAGCAAGGCGGCGTTGATGCTGGCGGGGGCAATTCCGAAGTGTGTGCCCACCGCAATGGCCGCCTTGATGTTCTCCAATTGATGGGCACCGTCCAGTTGCACCTTTAATCCTGCGGAGTCCGCGTGCCAAGGCCCTGGGATTTGCCCTTGTTCGAGTGTCCATTGCACGGGAGCATCCACAGAGGGGCCGTTGCGCCATGCGTGGGGAGGGGCGTCTTTAGCGCCATAGGGGATCAATTCCAGCCCTTTGAGCTCAGCCAGTGCCATGAGGTCTGCATCGGCCGCGTTTACCAATGCCTTGCCTCCTTGTGCGGCCAACCAGCCGTACAGCTCTTGCTTGCCTTTCTTGACCCCTTCGACGCCACCAAACCCTTCGAGGTGGGCAAGTCCAACATTGGTGA
Source organism: Crocinitomicaceae bacterium (assembly GCA_042095055.1). GTDB lineage: Bacteria > Bacteroidota > Bacteroidia > Flavobacteriales_D > Sanyastnellaceae > UBA8752. Next base: position 177,778 of record JBELBZ010000001.1, read on the forward strand.
TCATTCCGCTGTCAGGCTCTGCGATCTTGCAGAGGTCTGCGATTTCGCCTTGGTGATTGGCCCCCATTTCTATGAGGGCGAATTCGGTGTCCACAGGGATGGAGAGGAGGGTGAGGGGCACACCGATGTGGTTGTTCAAATTGCCGTGGGTGGCGTGAACCGTCATTTCCTCACTGAGGACCGCCTTGATGAGCTCTTTGGTGGTGGTTTTACCATTGCTCCCCGTCAATCCAAATACAGGGGCTTTGATGCGGCGCCTGTGGGCCAGTGCCAAGCCTTGCAGTGCCGAAAGTCCGTCTGCCACCTGCACGATGCCTTCACCTTCTAGGGAAGGGTCGTCCACAACAGCACCGATGCAGCCCTTGGCCATCGCCTCATGGGCAAACTTATTTCCATCGAAGCGCTCTCCTTTCAGGGCGATGTAGAGCAGGCCGGGACCACATGTCCTGGAGTCTGTAGTGACACCTTTCGAGCGGTCGAAGAGCGAGAGCAGTTGTTGTGGCGTGGCGCCTTCCATGGTGGCAAGAAACAGCGAACCCCGCTTGATATGGAGGTCAAGCGGGGTTCGGAATCAACAATGGTTGGTGCTTACTTGCCGCCAGCCATAATATTTCCTTTGGGTGAGCCTACGCGGGTCATCGCGCATCGGAAACCGATGGTCGCCGAACTCTGGTCCTCTTCCAAGAAGCGGCGCGTGCCAGGAATGATCCAGTAAGCCCGGTCGTTCCAGCTTCCACCCTTGTATACGCGGACGTTGTCATTGATCAAGGATGTTGCACCATAGTCGTACACCAAATCGTCTCGGTCACTCAACTCAGTCTGGTCGTAGGTGATTGAGCTTTCGAGGTCTCCGTCCAGGTAGTCAATGTTATCGGCCACCTTGTAGTTGCGGCGATCGAGGTTTTCTTCGAGGGTCACCTTGCGGTAGCGCATCTCACCGGGCATACCGGTGATGTTTTGCGTCCATGCCTTGCGGAGGTCCGGAGAAGCTGGAGCCTCACTTTCTTCAATCAGGTCAAGGGCCTCGTCCATTTTGGTCATCGCCTCTTCATCCCGCTTCACATTCAAATCTTCGTTGGCACTTTCAATCTTGCTTTTGAGGTTGTCAATCAGGTTTTGACCCTCCGTCGTCAACGAGTTGCCTGCAGTTTCTTCGTACTCCTCGAGGTAGGCTTCAATGCTGCTGATGTCATATTCGACGTAGTCCAATTTGTCCTTGACATTGCCTTCGCTGTCCAACAGCTTCGTGGAGAACACATTTCCCCTAAACGGGCGGAACTCCTGGGCGTCCTGAAGGGTACCAGGGCGGTACACGTCCATGACCCACTCGCTGACGTTACCGGCCATGTTGTACAGGCCGTAGTCGTTTGGAGCATAAGAATAAACAGGTGCAGTAACGTCGGCGTTGTCGTTCAGTGCGCCGGCAACACCCATGTAGTCACCGCGGGCACGGACAAAGTTGGCGTTGATTTCACCGTAGTACTTGCCGCGGCTGTCGTCGTTCCGCACATAGTGCCCATCCCAAGGGTAGGTCCGGCGGCTTGTGATCAATTCTTCACCACTGTTTCCGATGAGCGAAAGCGCGGCATATTCCCACTCAGCCTCGGTCGGAAGGCGGTAGTCTGGCAACAAAATACCATCGGTCATGGCGACATTCCTGTATCCAACTCCGTTGGGGCGAAGGTCCTTGATGCCATCCGCAGCTTTTGCCGCTTCTTCATACTGACCGTCGAGGTAGGTTTCTGTGCTAAAGAAGCTGTCGTCTACCTGTCCTGTAGGGTTGTGAACGAGGAAGCCCTCGCGCACCATGATCTGCTCATTGACGCGGTCAGTCCTCCACTTGCAGAATTCATTGGCCTGCAGCCATGATACACCAACAACAGGGTAGTCCCTGTACGCGGGGTGGCGCAAGTAGTAATTGACGTAAGGTTCGTTGTAAGCCCGAGGATCCCTCCACACCAGGGTGTCAGGCTTGGCGCGGTCTACGATCTCCGGGAATCCGTCCCCATAAACGCGGTCCAACCAGAACAGGTATTCGAGCCAGTAATAGTTGGTCACCTCAACTTCATCCATGTAGAACGAGCTGACCGTGACCCGGCGCGGAATGTTGTCCCATGCGCCCGTGAGGTCGTCTTCGACCTGGCCCATAGTAAAGGTTCCCCCTTCCACGAAAACAAGACCGGGTCCTGTTTCCTGACCGATGTAAGGGAGTTGCTGGAATCCGCCGTTTTCAGCATCGTTGTACGCCCATCCTGTCGCGCCTGAGGCGCCACCTTGGCATGAGGAGAACAACATGGCCACAGCGCAGGCCGTGAGAGAAGTCAGGAGGATGAAATGGAGCTTTTGCATCGCTTTCTATATAAGTTTCCTTGCAGGGAATGGATTAGAATCCCGGGCAGGGGGGGCTGCGGAATTTGATCCGTTTGGAACGGCAGTCGAAGTTCAATGACATGCTCACTTCGTGCGATCCACCTGTAGCAGGGGTGAGGTCGGATACGGTCACGTCGTAGCTGTAGCCAAACTTGATGACATCGGATTGTACACCCAACGTAACGATAAACGCGTCCCGATATTGGGTTCCGAGGATACCGCGGTACCAAATTCCACCTACAATGGGCCCTTTGCTGACATATCCACCAAAGTTGAGTTGCTGGAATTCACCTTGTCTGCGGTAAAGAACGTTGGGGGAGATGAAGGCGCTGGCGTAGCGCGCGTCGCCATCCAGCGGAAGCAAGGCGCCGAAATGGGCAGTGAGCTTCATGGGCAAGCGGCTGACGCCCACAACGAGGCTTTCGTTGGGCTCATTGAGGTGGTGAGCGGCAAAACCGAAATACACCTTTTTGCTAAAGCCGACAATTCCAGCACTGAAGTCCACTTGGCTGACTTTTCCGCCCCTTGGCTGGTCTTGTGTCTCATAAATGAATCCTTTCCGAGGATCAATCATGTCACCAAAAGTCAATTGACTCCAATCCAACGCTTTTTGGAAATAGGTGGCTTCGAAACCCGCTTTGATGGAAAACTTGCGGCTGATCGCCTGCTGGTAGCTGTAGATGCCACTGATGCGCGTGGTGCTCAGTGTGCCCCTCCCAGCGCGGTCGTTCATGACAATGAAACCAAGGCCCCCTGAAATGCTCGGGATGTGTTGGTCATAAGCCGCTGCAGAAGTCACGTAATTTCCGCTCATGGCCGGCCACTGGTTCCGATAGTTCATGACAAACCGAGGACAACGAGCCGCACCTGCAAAAGCGGGGTTCAAATAGACCGGGTTTGAGTAGAATTGAGTGAATTCCGGGTCTTGGGCCGAAGCTTTTTCCGGCGCAAAGGTGCCAAGACATGCCATCAAGAGCGCGATGGCCGGGAGGCCAAAAACGCGGGATGCCGCGGAGTGTAAGGGCTGTTGGAGCTTCATGGCCGTGCAGTTTCCTGAGACACAAGTCTCGTGTATAAGATCGTGAAAATTACAAACTTGTGGGGATTGCCGAACATCTTTGCGTTGAAGCAACAAACAGCGCCCTTTTAGCGTTGTCTTTGCAAGCATTTTCGACCACCCCCATGACCCCAACGAAGCAGCAACAAAAATCGTTGCCTTGGAAGGAAACAAAGCCATGTCATTTCCTCATACGGATGACCGTGATTTTAGGTTTCCTCAGCTCAAGCGTCACGGGTGCTTTGGCTCAGTTCACCTACGAATGGCCTGAGCACAGCGCACTCTCAGAAGGCCAGTGGGTCAAGCTGGCCACTGTGCGCACTGGATTTCACAAAGTCGACGTCAACTTGATCTCCAGCCTTGGTCTGAATCCAGCGGAGGTGAATCCCAGTCAGCTCAACCTTTACGGCCATGGGGGGGACGCTTTGCCCATCGACAATTCAGAGCCCCGTCCGCTGGACCTGGTTCCGGTTCCGATTGAGATGGTGGACGATGGAGACGGCCAGTTTGACGGCAACGACCACTTCGTATTTCTGGGCAATGGTCCAGAGCAATGGAATTATGATGGCGTGACCGGGAAATGGCGGCACGCCATCAATCCTTGGTCAGATACGGCTTGGTACTATTTGCGGGTGGACGATTCCAATCCTGTTCGGGTGGCCAATGCACCCACCCTCAGTGGAGATTTTGATACGGTCTTAGTGGAGACAGACTTCCACCTGTTCCACGAATTGGAACAAAGCACCATCATCCGTTCGGGCCGCAACTTCTTTGGCGAAGTTTTCGATCAAAACCCCACCCATACCATACCGTTTCAAGTTCCGGATGTGGTGGCCAAACCTGCCCAGCTCGAGGTCAAACTCATGGGCAGGTCAGTCGGTGCAGTCAGCCCCTACACCGTTTCGCTCGGTGACAGCAGTTGGACCATTACTCCATCGGTCACAGGCTCTCAGTCTCATACGCCGCAGGCTCAGGTAGGGAGCGGTTATTGGAATTGGTTGCCTGCGTCAGAAGTGGTGCAAGTGGGGATCACCTTAGACGCCCAAGTGGCAGATGCTAAGGGATGGCTGGATTACATCCGTTTGGTCGGGACGCGCCAAGCTTCCATGTCGGGCTCCACCCAACAAGAATTCATGCGCGCCGATGCCGCCTCGCCAGGTCGAATTGTCGAATGGTCTGTGGCTGAGGCACAGTCTGTGCAGCGCATTTGGGACGTGACCGATCCACAGTCGCCCATCGCCATTCCGTTTTCCGTTGAAGGCAGCAATGCCCGGTTCAGGGTCTCCTATGATGAGCTTCGTTCATTTCGGGCGGGCACAGGATCAGGTTTCTACACCCCGACCCCCATTGGGCCGGTCCAAAACACCGATGTCCACGGTATTCCTCAGGTGGACCTCGTGGTGATTACACCTCCTGCCTTGCGCGAGGCGGCGGACAGTTTGGCTGCGATTCACTTTGCGGAGGGTTTGAGCGTGGCGGTGTTGGAGCCGTCTTTCATCTACGATTGTTTCAGTTCCGGGAGGGTTGATCCTACAGCAATCAAAATGCTGATGAAGATGCTGTACGACCGGGCTGCAGGCAATCCCAACCTCCAACCCAAGTACCTGCAACTGTTTGGGGACGGCACTTATCTCAACCGGAATTTGCCGAGGAATGGCAACCTGCTCGTGTCATTTCAGAGCGCCCAAAGCCACACGCCGACACAGAGCTACGTCACCGACGATTATTTCGGCTTTTTGTCGGACCTGGCTTCCGAAAGGTTGACCGACACCTTGGCGATCGGCGTGGGCCGGATACCCGCAGGCACCTTGTCCGAGGCTTGGGATGCCGTGGGCAAAGTTTCGGCCTACCTCAGTGGCAATCCAGACCCCGATGGCGCTGCCTGTCTTACCGGAGGACTGCCAGGCTCCGAGGAGGGCAATCCCTATGGGCCATGGCGCAACCGGGTGTGTTTTGTAGCCGACGATTTTGACGGAAACAGCGGGGCGACAGAAACCGGCCATACGGTCTACAGCATCGGCCATGCTCAAGGGATGGAAGAGGGGTATGGCGCTTTTGACATCAAGAGAATATTCATGGACGCCTACCCTCAAGTGGCCACGCCGGGAGGCGAGCGCTACCCGGAGGTTGAAATGGCCATTGACAGGCAGGTGCGCGAAGGCGCCCTCTTGATCAACTATATCGGCCATGGCGGAGAGCGGGGTTGGGCGCATGAACGGGTGCTGAATACCTCAACGATTGGAGCATGGGACAACATCGACAGGATGCCCTTGTTTTTCACGGCTACCTGCGAGTTGGCCCGTTTCGACGACCCAGAACTGGAGACAGCGGGGGAAATGATGGTCATGAACCCGAATGGGGGTGCCATCGCCATGATGACCACAACCCGGGTCGTGTACAGTTTTGCCAATGAGCAGTTGAATACCGCCTTCTTCGCAGTGGCCTTTGATGCGCCGCCTGGAGAGCAACAGCGTTTGGGTGACATTTTGCGCCGAACAAAAAATCACCCTTCATCTGGGGCGTCTTCAAACAAGCGCAATTTCACTTTGCTGGGCGATGTGGCCCTCACCTTGGCCACGCCCCGGATGCAAGTCAGGACCAGCGAAGTCAATGGTGTGCCGATCGACGCTTGGGCGGATACCCTCAGCGCTTTGGAACATGTGGTGGTTCGCGGATACGTGGCAGATGCGGGCGGCAATGTGTTGACCGACTTCAACGGATTCGTGTACCCGACCGTGTACGACCAGAAATCGCAAGTCACCACGCTCAACAACGACGGCGGCAGCGCGGGCGTCTCCTACAGCGAATGGCGCAACCGTATCCATGCGGGCGCAGTGACTGCAGAAGGTGGCGTATTCGAGTTCGAGTTCGTGGTGCCGCGCGACATTTCATACGACCCAGCACCAGGGCGCATCAGCTATTATGCTGTGGACGGGGACCTCGATGCCCATGGTTACACCGAAAACATCGTCATCGGGGGCGTCAATCCCAACGCCATTGAGGACAACGAGGGTCCGTCGATTGCCTTGTTCCTCAACGACACCAGTTTCATCAATGGGGGGACGACAGATTCCAAGCCCGTATTGCTCGCTTATTTGCAGGACGATCAAGGCCTGAACACCGTGGGCAATGGGATCGGGCACGACCTCAAAATGGTGCTGGACGGGGGCAGCGGTGAAGTGCTCAATGAATATTACCAAAGCGATTTGGACACCTATCAAAGCGGGCGGGTGGTGTTCCCGATGAGCGGCATTGAGGAGGGCATTCATCAAATGGAGCTCAAGGCATGGGACGTGCACAACAACAGCGCAACAGCGGTTTTGGATTTCGTGGTTGTAGAGGAATTAGAAGTGTTTTTAGAGGGGCTCGTGAACTACCCCAATCCCATGAATGGCGCGGGTACCACGTTTAGATTTGACCACAATCAAGCCTGTGTTTCTTTGGATTTACGCCTGACCATATACGATGGGAGAGGAAATGCCGTTTGGAACGGTGAGCAGACGATGACACCCAATGGATACAGGGTTGATGGTTGGCATTGGGATGGGCGCACCGCACAGGGAAGTCCACTCAACGCAGGCCTTTACGTGTATCGCCTGGACGTTGCAACGCCCGAGGGGCGTGAAGCATCCAAAACAGGCCGTCTGGTTCTGCTCGACTGAACCATTTATCCGCACAAGCACACTATTTTCGCGCCAATCCCATGGATTTACGGAAATTCCTCCCTCTCATGGCCTTTGCCCTTTTGGCAACGCTCGCGATACCCTCGCTGCTTCAGGCCCAACTGACCCAGGTAGAGACTGCAGAACAGCTGCAGCTCAATACCATCACAACTGCCGTTCCTTTTTTGATGATTGCTCCTGACAGCAGGAGTGGCGCACTCGGGGATGCTGGCGTTGCCCTGTCTCCTGATGGTGCAGCGATGGCTTGGAACCCTGCCCGAATGGCATTTACCGACCAAACTTTTGAAGCCCATCTGGGTTATGCACCTTGGTTGCGCCAACTGGTGGACGACATGTCGTTGGCCTATCTCAGTGGAACGCGCAAGCTCAATAAGCGGCAAGCCATGGGGATGGCCCTCCGCTATTTTTCGCTGGGCAACATCACTTTTACCGATGTCAATGGAACCGCCATTCGGGATTTCAGCCCCAACGAGTTCTCCTTTGACTTCGGATTTTCTCAGAAGTTCGGAGACAATTTTAGCGGCGGCTTCACGGCGCGCTACATCCACTCAAACTTGACAGGAGGCACCAACATTTTGGGGGCAGACAGCCGTCCAGGACGTTCTGTTGCGGTTGATGTGGGCGTGTTTCACTCCAACGACAATGTCAAATTCGGCGACCGCGATGGACGCATGAACTGGGGGGTGTGCATCTCCAACGTTGGCGCCAAGATGAGTTACACAGAAACGGCTGAGCGGGACTTCATCCCGACCAACCTCAAGACTGGGGTTGCAGCGACGGTGTTTCTCGATGACTACAACAACTTGACCTTTACCCTCGACGCCAACAAGCTGCTCGTACCCACGGCTCCAGCTTACGGAGAAGGTGACGATGACGATCTCATCGTGAGTGGTTTCGATCCCAATGTGGGTGTTGCATCCGGTATTCTCCAGAGTTTTTATGATGCCCCAGGGATTGTTGAGCGCCAAGGAGATGGATCCTATTTGGTACAGCCGGGAAGTGTCTTTCGCGAAGAGTTGCGCGAAGTCAACCTCGGTGGTGGCATCGAATACGATTACAATGGAGTCTTCGCTGTTCGAGGCGGCTATTTCTACGAGCACTTCACCAAGGGCAACCGGCAGTTTATCACCTTGGGTGCGGGCATCAAGTACACGGTGTTGGACATCGACTTGAGCTATCTCATCGCGACCACCCAACAGAATCCATTGGCCAACACCCTGCGCTTTTCTCTGAGGCTGGCGTTTGACGACGTGGTGGGAGGAAGCAACGACGACCCTTCCAACTTCTGATCCTGTTCACATGGATCTGCGCATCGGCTACGGATACGACGTTCACCAGCTGGCCGAAGGCGAAGACTTGTGGTTGGGAGGCATATTGGTCCCCAGTGATTTCGGTGCTGTCGGCCACAGCGATGCTGACGTCTTGCTCCACGTGATTTGTGATGCGCTTTTTGGGGCGCGTGCAATGGGAGACATCGGCGCACATTTCCCCGATACTGACCCTGCTTTCAAAGGCATTGACAGCAAGCTGCTGTTGCGTGAAACGGTTTCAAAAGTCTGTACCGAAGGATGGGGCGTGGTCAATGTTGATGCGACCATTTGCCTCGAAAAACCAAAGCTGCGTCCGCACATTGACGACATGCGGCGTTGCATCGCTGGCCTGCTCAACATCACGGAAGATCGCGTGGGTGTAAAGGCGACGACCACCGAGCGTTTGGGCTTTGTTGGAACCGGCAAGGGCATCAGTGCACATGCGGTGGTGTTGTTAAGCCGTTGAGGTGTCTGTTCACCAAGGTTGCGAGACTATATTTGTGTCTTGCAATTTGGGCATCATGACGACCACTACGCCTGCCAAGAAGACATCTTCCCGCAGTAACGCCGCCTCTAAGAAGGCAACAAAGCCAGCCTTTACAAAGGCTACCTATGTAAAATGGCACCGCGAAATGCTGCTGATGCGCCGTTTCGAAGAACGCTGCGGCCACCTCTACATCCAGCAGAAATTCGGTGGTTTTTGCCACCTGTACATCGGTCAAGAAGCGATACTCGCAGGCATGGTAAAGGCCATCAAGCCAAGCGACCGCGTGATCACCGCATACCGGGACCACGCCCATCCGCTGGTGTTGGGGACGGATCCAAAAGTGGTCATGGCCGAGCTCTACGGAAAGAGAACAGGGTCGAGCAAAGGAAAAGGAGGGTCCATGCACATGTTCGACAAGGAGCGGAACCTCTTTGGGGGTCACGGCATCGTTGGGGGACAGATTGGTTTGGGCGCTGGCATCGCCTTTGCCGATAAGTACCGCAAGGAAGACCATGTGACGGTGTGTTTCTTCGGAGATGGAGCTGCCCGTCAAGGCATGCTGCACGAGACGTTCAACATGGCGATGACGTGGAAGCTTCCCGTGATTTACGTGGTGGAGAACAACAAGTACGCCATGGGCACTTCCGTGGAACGCACAACCAACGTCACGGACCTTGCCAAGTTGGGTGCTTCATATGAAATGCCTGCTGAGTCTGTCGATGGCATGTCACCTGAAGCTGTGGCAGAGGCCATGAAGCGGGCCGCAGACCATTGCCGCAAAGGCGACGGACCCTACCTGCTCGACATCCAAACCTACCGCTACAAAGGTCACTCGATGAGCGACCCGCAGAAATACCGGACAAAGGATGAGGTTGCTGAATTCCAGGAGCGTGATCCCATTCAACATTGCGCCAAGGTGCTCCAAGACAACAAGTGGATGACGGAAGCCCAGCTCAAAGAGGTGGACAAGGAAATCAAAGCCATTGTGGAGGAGGCGATCAAATTTGCCGAAGAGAGTCCGCTTCCAGAAAAGCACGAGCTTTATGAGGACGTATATGTCACTCCGGACTATCCATTTGTAAAAGACTGACTCTAGCTGACATGGCAGAAATCGTACGCATGCCCAAACTCAGTGACACCATGACCGAAGGTGTCGTGGCTGAGTGGCACAAGAAAGTAGGTGACCAGGTGGAGTCCGGCGAAGTTCTCGCTGAGATTGAGACCGACAAGGCCACCATGGAGTTTGAATCTTTCCAGGACGGTGTGCTGTTGCACATTGGTGTGGACAAAGGAGCTACTGCGGCGGTTGACAGCATTCTGGCCATCCTCGGAGAGGCCGGAGAAGATGTGGCAGGTTTGCTTGCGGCAGATGCAGAAGGACCAGCAGAATCGGCAGCTCCTGCGCCGGCTCCGGCTCCGGCTCCCGCTCCTGTGGCGTCGGCACCGGCTCCCGCACCGGCCCCTTCGGCAGTGGCTCCAGCTCCGGCCCCTGCGGCAGTGGCCGCCCCTGTTGCTGCTCCTGCAGTCCCCCTTCCTTCTTCCAATGGAAAAGTCAAGGCTTCACCATTGGCCGCCCGATTGGCTGCGGAGCGCAGCATTGATCTTGGTCGCGTGACCGGAACAGGAGAAGGAGGTCGCATTGTCAAGCGCGACATCGAAGCTTTCGTTCCTGCACCTGCTGCAGGGCTTGGAGCTGTGGAGTCTTCAACAGACACTCCGGTTTCGCAGATGCGAAAAACGATTGCCCGTCGCCTGGCCGAGTCCAAGTTCACTGCTCCTCACTTCTACCTCAAGCTGTCCGTTGAAATGGACGCCGCTGTAGAGGCCCGCAAGGCCATCAATGCCCAAGAAGGTGTCAAAGTGAGCTTCAACGATATGGTGGTCAAGGCCGTTTCTCTGGCCTTGAAGAAGCATCCAGCTGTCAACAGCGCTTGGATGGACACCTACATCCGGACCAACGACCATGTGCACATTGGTGTCGCTGTGGCCGTTGAGGACGGCTTGCTCGTGCCTGTGGTGCGCCACGCAGACCGAAAGTCCCTCACAGAAATTGGGGCCGAAGTCAAAGATTTCGCAGGAAAGGCGCGCGACAAGAAGCTCCAGCCCAGCGATTGGGAAGGGAACACCTTTACCATTTCCAACCTCGGCATGTTTGGCATCGAGGATTTCACCGCCATCATCAATTCGCCAGATGCTTGCATCTTGGCAGTGGGCGGTATTTCTGATGTCCCAGTCGTCAGGGATGGCGCAGTGGTTCCAGGCAAGATCATGAAGCTCACATTGAGCTGCGATCACCGCGCTGTAGACGGAGCGACAGGTGCAGCCTTCCTTCAAGAGGTCAAGTCCCTGTTGGAGCACCCTGTCCGCATGCTGGCCTAATTTCCGGCCAGAATGCCGGAACCGCTCAGCGCCGCTACCCCCATCGAATTCCTCAAGGGAATCGGTCCGAAACGGGCGGAGGCGTTGGTGGAAGATCTGGGCATCAAGACGTGCGGCGATCTGCTCTTCCATCTGCCCTTTCGGTACGAGGACAGGACCAAGTTTCACCGCATCTCAGAAGCTGTGCCGGGCCCGGTGCAGCTGCAGCTTCGCGGCGTCATTCGGACCTTCAATGAGGTCAAGCAAAAACGAGGGAGCCGCCTTGAGGCAGAATTTGTTGACGAGCATGGTGACGCCTTGTCGCTGGTGTGGTTCAAGGGTGTCAAGTGGGTGGCCCGCAACCTGCCCATAGGCAAGCCCTGTGTAGTGTGGGGGCGCGTTTCAGAATTCAAGGGTGCCCGCAACATGGCCCACCCCGAGGTGCTTTCTCTGCAGGAGGCCAAATCCGCATCTGCCCTGCATCCCGTCTATGGGTCAACGGAGCGTTTGGGTCGGTTTGGTCTGCATTCCAATGGCATTGGGCAGGCTGTGCTGAGGTTGATGGGGATGTTGAAAGACGCCCACGGGCCGCAATGGATGGAAGAGACCTTGCCAGAAGAGGTGTTGAAGTTGAGGGGCATGCCAGGTTTGGCTCCTGCGCTCGAACACGTGCACCGCCCTGCCGACGCCAATGCAGAGAGGCTGGGCCGTTTCCGCCTCAAATTCGAGGAATTTCTTTTTCTACAGCTGCTTTTGGTACAACACCGGAACCAACAGACCGTCCAACAACGGGGGGCAGTGTTTGGTACTGTGGGGGAGATGTTCAACCGCTTTTATGCGGAGCGGATACCCTTTGAGCTGACCGGGGCCCAAAAGCGGGTCATTCGTGAAATCCGCGAGGACACGCGCAAAGGTTTGCACATGAACCGATTGCTGCAGGGGGATGTGGGGAGTGGCAAGACGATGGTGGCGCTCCTGACGGCCCTGATCGCCATAGACAATGGGTGCCAAGTGTGCATCATGGCGCCCACAGAGATTCTGGCCCAGCAGCACTTTGAAGGGTTCCAAGAGATGTTGGGCGATCTCCCGATTCGGGTTGAGCTGCTGACCGGCTCGGTCAAAAAGGCCGATCGGAAGCCCATCTTGTCGGGACTCGCAGAGGGGACAGTCAACCTGCTTATCGGCACACACGCGGTGTTGGAACCGGCGGTCGAATTTCAAAATTTGGGACTGGTGGTCATCGACGAGCAGCACAGGTTTGGGGTGGCGCAAAGGGCGCGGCTGTGGGCCAAAGCGACGCTTCCACCGCACATCCTCGTGATGACAGCCACACCGATCCCAAGGACGTTGAGCATGACCGTGTATGGAGACCTCGATGTGAGTGTGATCGATGAGCTACCGCCCGGTCGCAAGCCCATTCGCACCGTCCACAGAACCGATGCCCAACGTTTAGGGGTCTTCGGGTTCATGCGCGATCAAATCGAACAGGGCCGCCAGGTTTATGTGGTATACCCCCTGATTGAAGAGTCCTCACAACTGGACTACAAAGATTTGATGGACGGTTACGAAAGCCTCACCCGCCATTTTACACCGCCAGATTACCGGCTGAGCATTGTTCACGGACGGATGAAGGCCGAGGACAAAGACGCAGAAATGCGCAGATTCGCTGAGGGAACCACCCAAATTATGGTCGCCACAACGGTCATTGAGGTGGGGGTCAACGTTCCCAATGCTTCGGTAATGGTGATTGAAAGTGCGGAACGGTTTGGGCTGAGCCAGTTGCACCAGCTCCGAGGACGGGTCGGCCGAGGAGCGGCCCAGAGCTTTTGCATATTGATGAGCGACAAGGAGTTGGGCAAGGAGGCCCGGCGCCGTCTTGAGACCATGTGCCGCACACAGGACGGGTTCGAAATCGCAGAAGTCGACCTGGAACTCAGGGGCCCTGGCGACCTTATGGGAACCAAGCAGAGCGGTGTGCTTGACCTCAAGGTGGCTGACCTCGTCAAGGACCGCGCCCTGTTGGAGGACGCCCGAGATGTGGCCCGGCGCATCTTAAAGCAGGACCCCGACCTCAACCGCCCGGTGCATGCACTGCTGCGGACAGGCGTAGAGAGGCTCAGGGCTTCGCGGCCCGATTGGAGCCGCATTTCTTGATGGTGGACGCACTGATTGCTGGGATGCCGGTGTCTGCATCCATTGTAGGAATGGGGAAATTCTAACTCGGGTGCCGTTCAATGCTCACGTCGGGCGCATAAATTGGCCCCAATGAACGCTGGAGGAACAACATTCTGGATGGCCTTGGTGGTTTCCTTGGGTCTGGCCGGGGTCAGCACTTGGGCTTTTTTGACAGGCATCGAGGCTCCAGCTCAATCTGCGATAGAACCCGCTCCCGCTGCTGTAGATGAGGCAGAAAGTGCACCCGCAGAAGCCGTGCAAACCGTTGTGGACATGCCCACGGTTGAGGAGGATGTGGAGGCAGATGTCACCTTCAGTTTTGCCAGTGAGGTCGTCCGCTTTGAAGATGACGTTTACCTAGAACAGGACGATCTCTTCATGGTCACCTGCCGGAACCCTGCGGGAGGTCTCATGTGGAACTGTGAAATGGATGCCCCGTTGATTTCGGGCGTTCGGCCTGATGCCAATGACGATGGCCCGAGGGAGTTTCTCCTTGTGGACGCCCGACAAGGGATAGGCCTCGACCCGGAAGGGCGGCCGATTACAGGGTTCAACATCAAACCCTCTGAGGCCATCACAAGCTTCGCGATGGTGGATTATGAGGGCGATGGAAAGGAGCGGTACTTGTTTGGGTTGGCGGATGGCCGCGTGTTGAACTACCGCAATTTGGGGGAGCCGACACCGGGTTGGAAGCACACCTCAAAAGGCAAAGGGATACAGGCCATTGCCCACCTGCGCGCTGGACGAAAGGATTACATCTGCACCGTCGACGAGGGCGGGGTTGTCATGCTGCTCAAGCGCAATGGTCAGCGCAGGGTGCGTACTCCGGTCCAATTGCACCGCGTTGCAGGAAAACGCGCTGTAGCCTTTAACGTACGCGCAGACATTGGCTCAAGCAGCATCATCTCAAGAGATGCCGAAGGTGCCGCGCAGTCCAGGCGTTTTGGAGATGGGGTTGCCCGCGCGGCATCCGCAGCTGAGCAGCAATTGTTGGAGGCCGCCGAGCGACGGATTTACTCGGAAGAGTGAGCGTTTAGCCCTGAAGGATGGCACGTGAAATCACGATGCGCTGCACTTCACTTGTTCCTTCGTAGATCTGCGTGATTTTGGAGTCCCGCATGAGCCTTTCGACATGGTACTCCTTGACAAACCCGTATCCACCGTGGATTTGTACCGCTTGATCTGATGCCCGTCCGGCCACTTCAGAAGCATAGAGTTTGGCCATGGAGCTGGCGAGGTCATAATCCTGTCCTTGGTCCTTGAGCCCTGCCGCCTTCAAACAAAGCATACGGGCCGCTTCCACTTCTGTCGCCATGTCGGCCAGTTTGAATGCAATGGCCTGGTGCTTGTGGATTTCCTTGCCAAAAGCCTTGCGCTCTTTGGAGTAGGCCAAGGCGAATTCCAAAGAGCCAGATGCAATGCCCAGCGCTTGTGCAGCGATTCCAATGCGGCCTCCGGCCAAGGTTTTCATGGCGAATTTGAAACCAAAACCATCTTCGCCAAGGCGGTTGGCTTTGGGCACTTTGACGTCCTGAAACATCAGCGTGTGGGTATCGCTTCCACGGATGCCCATCTTGTCTTCTTTGGCACCGACCATAAAGCCCTCCATACTCCGCTCTACAATGAGGCAATTGATGCCGCGGTGTCCTTTGTCAGCATCGGTTTGGGCAATGACCAAGTAGGTGCTCGCAGAACCGCCGTTGGTGATCCAGTTTTTGGTGCCGTTCAACAGGTAATGGTCACCCATATCAATGGCGGTCGTGCGTTGACTCGTGGCGTCACTGCCCGCCTCGGGCTCGCTCAAACAGAAGGCGCCAATTTTTTCACCGCGGGCCAGGGGCGCGAGGTATTTCTCCTTTTGTTCTTCGGTGCCATACTCCTCCAATCCCCAACAAACCAACGAGTTGTTGACCGACACACAGACTGAGGCTGAGGCGTCGATTTTGGAAAGCTCTTCCATGGCGAGGACGTAGCTTACGGTGTCCATGCCGCTCCCACCGTATTTGGGGTCCACCATCATCCCCATAAAACCCAGCTCACCGAGTTGTTTGATTTCCTCTGCAGGAAAACGTTGGGCATTGTCCCGCTCTATAACGCCCGGTTTCAGGACGTTTTGGGCGAAATCGCGTGCGGCATCGCGTACCGCTTTCTGTTCTTCAGAGAGTTCCAGGATCATTGCAGGGAGGCTCGTTATTTCCGACCTTAAAGATAACCCATACTACCGCCTTCACCGCGCTCATGCCTGAATCGACTTTGGTGATCGGAACAATGTCGGGGACATCCTGCGATGGGTTCGATGTTGCCCTGTGTCGAATCGGCAACAATGGGGGAGATGTAGACCTGTTGGAAATGAGGCAGGTGAACTACCCTCCGCATTGGGTGAAGGTCTTGCGCAACCTCGGCAGATGTGCTGCTACAGAGGCCGCAGAAATAGAGGCTGAATGGTCGGCCTGGGTCATGAAGGCCTTGGAGGGCTGCCTGAAGGATTGGAAGGGCAAACACGGCGCACCGTCGCTCGTGGGTTTTAGTGGCCATACTTGGTACCACGAACCGAGAGGGCGGGGGACATCGGCCATTGGGAATGCTCAGGTGCTCGCGGATGTCTTGGGCATCCCTGTGGTCGCGGATTACCGCTCAGCCGATGTGGCGGCGGGGGGACAGGGCGCGCCACTGGTCCCTTTGTTTGACGCTCATGTGTTGGGCGAATATGGATGCTGCATCAACCTCGGAGGCATCGCCAATGCCACGCTGCTGCCTCCCGAATCAGATCAGGTCCGCGCTTGGGATGTGGTGGGATGCAACCTGCTCCTCAACCGTCAAGCTGGCCGACTGGGCTTGGAGTACGATGCCGGTGGAGGGGCTGCGTCACGGGGTCGCCTGGATGCAGTGGCCAAAGGCAGGTTGGACCAATGGGCTTATTTGCAGGCCGACCCACCAAAGTCACTGGCTGCAGAGGACTTGAGGGCGTTGCACGGCATTCTCGATGAGGTTGCCCTTCCAGAAGATGCCCTGTGCACTGCGGTAGAGTGGATGGCGGAAGTGCTGGTGGCTTCGTTAAAGTTGAGTTCCTCTGGAGGTCGCGTTCTCCTCACCGGGGGCGGTGCCCATAACGGGTTGCTGGTTCAGCGCATCGCCCACCACATGCCTCGGAAATGGACCGTTGAAGTCCCCGACCGATCCTGGATAGATGGCAAAGAAGCGGCGGCATTTGCCTGGCTGGCGTGGCGAACACAGCAGGGGCTAACGACTTCATTGGCTTCTGTGACTGGAGCCAAATCAGACATTTGTGGAGGGAGGGTCTTCGGTAACTTCGCGGGACAACAGGTGAAATCTGACCTTCGTTGAACTGAATGATGAAAGAACTGCTCGAACGTTACAGCCAAAGGCCTCCAGAAATCGTTTTTGAATGGTCTGACTCTGAAACTGAGGCCCGCGGTTGGGTCGTGATCAACAGTTTGCGCGGCGGTGCTGCTGGTGGCGGTACGCGCATGCGAAAAGGCCTGGACAAAGGAGAAGTCATCTCCCTTGCCAAAACGATGGAGATCAAGTTCACCGTCAGTGGACCTCAAATTGGAGGGGCCAAAAGCGGCATCAACTTTGACCCCAGCGACCCCCGCAAAGAGGGGGTGCTCCGACGTTGGTACAAGGCTGTCACACCACTGCTCAAGCACTATTACGGAACGGGAGGCGACCTGAACGTCGATGCCGCGAAAGAAGTCATTCCTATGACGGAGGCCTGTGGCGTTTGGCACCCTCAGGAGGGCGTGTTTAATGGGCATTTTAAGCCCAATGAAGCCCAGAAAGTCCGCCGGATTGGCCACTTGCGCCAAGGTGTGAGTCAGGTGGTCGAAGACCCCAATTTTCTGCCCGATGGAGGAGGAGTTCGGTTCCGCGTAGCAGATTTGATCACAGGATATGGGGTGGCCGAATCGGTCCGTCATTTTTACAACCTCTATGGCGGCGAGGTCAAAGGCAAGCGTGTCTTGATTCAAGGCTGGGGCAACGTTGGGGCTGCGGCCGCTTTGTACCTCGCAAAGCAAGGCGCAGTGATCACGGGCATCGTCGACCGCGCAGGCGGCATGATTCAACCCGAGGGCATCGGGTTGGATGCGGTGCGGTCTTTGTTCCTTGCCAAAGAAGGAAACGCCCTCAAGGCCGACAACTTGATGCCTTTTGAGGACGTTCAAGCTGCCATTTGGGACGCAGGTGCGGAAGTGTTTTTGCCGTGCGCAGCCTCCCGATTGGTGACCGAAGACCAGCTCGATCGGATGCTGCAAGCAGGACTCGAGGTGATTTCTGCCGGAGCCAACGTCCCCTTTGCGGACGAGGAGATTTTCCATGGTCCCATTGCCGACAAAGCGGATCACCGTTGTGCCGTTATTCCCGACTTTATCGCCAATTGCGGCATGGCCCGCGTGTTTGCCTACTTGATGGGGGACGGGCAGGTGAGCCTTTCGGATGCGGACATTTTTGGGGACACTTCAGACTGCATTCGGGCAGCCATGGAGCGCTGTCATGCGCGGAATCCAGAGGCCCAAGGACTGTCTGCTACCGCCATGTCCATCGCCCTTGAACAACTGGTCTAATTCACATATTCATTCAATATGGCCACCTTACTCATTGTCATTTTCGTAGTTGGATACCTGTTCATTGCGCTGGAGCATAACCTGCACATTGACAAGGCCGCCAGTGCACTGATCACAGGAACGCTCTGCTGGGCTGTGCTGGTGCTCGGCTGGCATGAAGCCCCTGCGCACCTGTTGGAGGCTTATCAGGCCTTTGATCATGGTGACGGTGGTCACGGCACGCTCAAAGTGTTTTTTGAGCACAGGCTGCTGCACCACATGGAGGAAATCGCCAGCATTTTGTTCTTCTTGCTGGGGGCCATGACGATTGTTGAGCTCGTGGATGCCCACAACGGATTTGCGGTGATCACAGACAAGATCACCACACGAAAAAAGGGGCGTTTGCTCTGGATCATCGGTATCCTCACCTTCTTTTTTTCCGCGGCTCTGGACAACCTCACGACGTCCATTGTCATGATTTCTTTGTTGCGCAAGTTGATTGCCGACAAGCCCACGCGATGGCTATATGCCGGCGCGGTGATCATTTGCGCGAATGCGGGCGGTGCATGGTCTCCCATTGGAGACGTGACGACGACCATGCTCTGGATCGGCGGGCAATTGACCACTCCGGTCATTGTGACCAACCTCATTCTTCCGAGCATTGTCTGCATGGTGGTGCCGCTCACCATCATGTCCATTCGAATGAAAGGGGAGGTTGAACGCCCCCAATTGCTGGATCCAGATGAGGAATCCGATCCCACCTCAAAGGGAGAGCGCAACCTGATTTTTGCCATGGGCGTCAGCGGATTGCTGTTCGTTCCGATTTTCAAGACGGTGACGCACCTTCCTCCATTCATGGGGATGATGATGTCGCTGGGCGTATTGTGGTTGACCACAGAGGTGTTGCACCGGTCCAAAAACGAACAGGAGCGCAAGACCTTGAGTGTGGTGGGCGTTTTGCGCAAAATCGACACGGCTTCAGTCATGTTTTTCCTCGGCATTTTGCTGGCTGTAGCGGCATTGCAGGAGGCCGGGCATTTGATCCTGACTGCGGACTGGCTGCGTGAATCTTTGGGCGATGTGTACCTCATCAACGTCGCCATAGGCTTGTTGTCCGCCATTGTTGACAATGTGCCCCTTGTGGCGGCAAGCATGGGGATGTATCCCATCGCAGACCCCGGTGCCACTGAATGGATGGGCTACTTTGTGCAGGATGGTTTGTTCTGGCAGTTCCTCGCTTATTGTGCAGGAACAGGCGGTAGCGCGCTGATCATTGGAAGTGCAGCCGGAGTTGCTGTGATGGGACTGGAGAAGATTGACTTCGTCTGGTACCTCAAGCGGATGAGCCTTCTGGCCATCGCGGGATACCTCGCTGGAGCAGGCGTGTATTGGCTCATGTTCGGGCTTGGCGCCTGAACGTGCAGGTGTGAACACCGGTTAGGGGGAAACCCACCGCAGCAAACTGGGGTGAGGCATACGGAAACCGCGACCTTCGGCGTTGGACTTCAAGCCCACGTCATGATCGCAACCCACATTCCCTCCTTCGTCCTGATGCGCATCCAGGACCTGACCCTCGGTGGTACCACCGTTCAAGACCCCGGTACCGGTGCTGATGCCGCCGCCGCCGGTGAGGTCGTTACGCGCGATGTCTCCATCATGGAGCTGCTTATTTCCGGTGGTTGGTACATCATGCTGCCATTGGCGATCATGAGTTTCATCGCGCTGTTCATCTTCTTCGAACGGTCGATGGCGATCCGCAAGGCGGCCAAGGAAGACAAGGATTTTATGGCCAAACTCAAGGATTACCTGTCAGCGGGAAACTTGGATTCAGCCCGCAACCTCTGCGAGCAAAGTGGAACCCCCATTGCACGAATGCTGCACAAAGGCATTGCCCGCATCGGCAAACCGCTCAAGGACATTTCGACCAGCATCGAAAATGTGGGCAAGCTTGAGATTTACAGCATGGAGCGCAATCTGAGCACCCTCGCGACCATCGCAGGCGCTGCTCCCATGATCGGTTTCTTGGGAACGGTCATCGGCATGGTAAACGTCTTTTTGGACATGGAGAGCGCCGGCATGGTGCGTGTAGACGACATTTCTTCCGGCACCAAGCAAGCCATGATCACGACCATTGTGGGCCTCATCGTGGGCATCATCGCTTACATGGCGTACAACCACTTGGTCAGCCGCGTGAGCAAGGTGATCCATATGATGGAGGCCAGCTCGCTGGAGTTCATTGACATTCTCGAGGAACCCGCGCGCTGATGAACCTTTCACAGCGCAATCAAGTGCAGTCCGGGGGCAACATGTCCTCGATGACGGACCTCGTGTTCCTCCTGCTCATCTTTTTCATCATCCTGTCGACGTTGGTGTCCAATGGGGTGAATGTGGACCTGCCCCAGAGCAAAGGCACCAGCAGTGCGAGCTCGAGGCTGACGGTGTCCATCAAGCCCGATGGCAGTTATTACCTCAACGGTGTAGCGATTGCGCGGGCTGACATTGAGCCTGCCTTGATGGTCAAGTTTTCTGATCAGGCCGATCCCGTGTTGTATTTGCAGGTGGACAAAGCCGTCCCGACGGGTCAGACCGTCGAAGTAATCGGACTCGCCAAGGCCAATGACTGGAAAGTCATGCTCGGAGCGCAACCCGCCCGCTAAAACCCGCGATGTCAGGATTTGATTGGAACCGCCACCAGGAAGACCTGGAACGCAAGGAGCGCCGCCGCGCTGCTGTGCTTTCTCTGGTGACGTATGCTGCCATCGTGGCTGCGTGCTTCTTCTTTGTGGCCTTCCAAAAAGTCACACCTCCTCCGGGCGAGCAATTTGTGGCGGTGGGAATGGCGGATTTCGGCAACGTCGAGGAGGCCGGCGGAGACCGCGAATCCGAGGTGCCTTCGGAGCAGGTCGAGGAGGTGGTGGAGCAGGAAGTCAGTGAGTCTACTGCAGAAGAAGTGGCTCCTGTGGAGACCATAGAGACCCAAGAGGTGAGCGAAGTGGACGTCCCTACCCAAGAAGAGCCTGTGGAAACCCCCACTGAGGTCGAGGATCCTGACCCTGAGATTTCCGATGACCTCTCCAACGCTTTGAATCAAATGTTCAGCAACTCGGGCGGTGGCGGATCAGAAGGCCAACAACAGGGTACAGGAAACAGCGGGGCTGAAGATGGCCAAATCGAAGGAACCGGTGTTGTTTCAGGTGAATTCGGGGACAGCTTTTTGGAAGGTGGCACCATGGTAGGGGAGCCCAACCTCGATCGCAAACCCGATGAAGAGGGGGTGGTGCGAATGAAGATTTATGTGGACAAGTCGGGTGCCGTGACCGATGCCCGGTTCGATGCGGCCAACAGCACCACATCGAGCAGCAGATTGGTGGCGCTGGCCAAGGAGGCGGCGATGACGGCCAAGTTCAGCAGCCACCCGACCAAGCCTACGCGCATCGGTTGGATACAATTCAATTTCGAATTGCAGTAAGGCCCAAGGCCTGCTGACGACGGGTTCGGAACGACAAGCTTGAGTGGATGGAATACGAAGAGGTACTCGATTGGCTGTACCGCCAGCTTCCCATGTTTCAGCGCACAGGTCCCGTGCGTTACCGCATTGACCTCGCCAAAACCCATGCGCTGTGCGCTGCCCTTGGGCACCCTGAGCGGAGCCTGAACGTGGTCCACATTGCCGGTACCAATGGCAAGGGTTCGGTCAGCCATGCTGTCGCAGCAGCCTTGACCGCCAGAGGCCAGAGCGTCGGCCTGTATACATCGCCCCATTTGACGGACCCACGGGAGCGGATTCGGGTCAATGGCACTGTGATTTCAAAGCAGGAATTCACGGGTTTTGTCACGGAGCACCAGTCGATTTGGGAGGCCCACGTGCCGAGTTTTTTCGAGCTCATGTTTGTGATGGCACTCTCCCATTTCAGAAGCAAGGCTGTGGACGTGGTGGTCTTGGAAACCGGAATGGGAGGCAGGCTGGACTCAACCAACATTTTTCCCGCACCGCTGGTCACAGCCATCACTTCCATCGGTTTGGACCACCAGCAGTTTTTGGGACCGGACATACGTTCGATTGCCGGCGAAAAGGCGGGCATCCTCAAAGAAGGCGTCCCGTGTGTGCTGGGTGTCTTGCCGCCTGAGGCCCGTTCCGTCATCCTCGAGCGTTCGATGCGGTTGGGGGCAGAAGTCTATGACGGACTTCCGGGGTTGGGGGGAGAGGAGGGCCCAGAATGGCTCCTGCGCAACACCTCGGTAGCACGGCGAATATTGGACTTGCTCGGGCCCAAGGACAGCGATGAAGCCGTTTTGCGCGGCGGACCTGCGGCATGGGGATTGAGGGGCCGCTGGCACCGTTGGAGTTCAGAAGTCGTGCTGGATTGTGCCCACAACGTCGAGGGCCTCACGGCCACAGGAAAGGCATTGGCGGCCATGAAGCAGCCCTTGCGCATTGTTTACGGCACTGTGGCGGACAAAGACGTACCAGAGGCATTGGGCTGTCTGCCTCCGGCCATCCAGCATTACTGGTGTGCCGCAGATGTTCCAAGGGCCATGGCGGCAGAAGAATTGAGCCACAAGGCCGCCAGTGAAGGGCGGCAAGGCGTGGTGTGCGACAGTGTCGAAGACGCTTTACACAGGGCCATTGCCGATCGCCAAGGAGGTGAAATGGTCGCGGTACTCGGGAGCGTCTTTACCGTGGGCGAAGCGCTTTCTGCTTTGGAGTCAGAACCCAGAAGGGGTTAAGGGCACTGGCACCCATAGATGCCCAGCAGGATCAGCAGGTCTGTGGTTCCTACGAGATCGTCCAGGTCAATGTCGGCGGGGTGCGGTCCAATGTGGCCAAAGTTGGCGAGCATGAACAAGACATCTTCTACGGTTTGCTCGTTGTCGCCATCGAGGTCACCCAAGCAACCTCCATATGGACCAAAACCACAGGTGTTGTTGATGGACCCATCGAAGTAGGCATTGGACAACTCCACGGATTGGGTGCCACACACGATGCCCATTTGCCGGCCGCGAATGTCATCGGTTACCGGGTGAATGCCACCCCAAATGCGGGACAGGCTGCACTGGTCAGACGCATCATAATACGTCGCCCACTGTAGCGTCACATCTACACTCGGCCCCACTTCAAAGACCAGAAAGTCATCTTGTGGACAAGGAAACTCGCCCATTCCACCTGGGAAGTATGGGTCCCCGGTGATGGCGGTGAGCACCTCTGCCGCAGCCCGGCTAAATGTGGAGTGTCCAGACACGTATCCAGCAAAAGGAGGCGTCACAAAACTCGGTCGCTGGTAGGGCCACCAATTTTCCGCAAGAATCCATCCCACACCTGAAATGTTGCCGGCGGTGTCCACCGGCACTTGCAAGCCATTCTCATCTTCAATGGTTTCGGTGTAGTCCGGACCTTTCCAGGTGTACACTTTGATTTTTCCAATGTTTTCGCCTCCGGGGCCTGCGAGGCTGTCCGTGTCGTCAATCAATTCGATGAGGCCAGGGTAGAGTGGGATTCCATTGGGGCTGTAGCCCGGCAATGCAGGGTCAGAGGATTGGCCTTGACCGGCCATGTATCGGATGGCAGATACAGGCCGCACATAATCATAGTACCCTTTGACACTCCATGCGGCAATGGCGGCGTCGTGGACGGCCCCTCCCAAGGTGAGATAAGCCTTTACCTCGTATTCCAATGGGTCAATTTCACTGCCCTCACCCATCCAGTCATGGGTGAAGTCCGGGTGTTCCATGACCTCGTTTAGGATGCTAAACCAGTGTCCTGGTGGGGTTTCACTGTCGGGACCGTCTGCCCAGAATTCGGCGAGGATGCGCGTGTAATCTCCCAGGGGCACAAGCTGCTCTTCATAGGCCAATCCAGTGATCGGATTGAGGTCATGGCCTGTGCCCGAATCGCCACCTTCGAGGTAGTTGTAGAACTCCCCATATTCGGCCAAAGTTCCTGGCAAGGCCGAAACATTGCCAATGTTTGCGGGGCTGACGTCAATCATCACACCGTTGTATGGATCGTGGTGAGACTGCCAGATACTGACCATCGCAAAGTGGTGCTTGTACATGCTGTCGATGTCAGCAGGTTGATCGCCCCCTATGTACACCGGTGAACCTGGGTCAAGCCAAGTGGGCCATGTTTCTCCATCGCGCTCATACAGGGCCATTTGGGTGTCTTCCAGTGCGAAGGGAGCGACCCAACCCCATTCTGGGCTTTGGAAAGGGGGGGAACTGTCCAATACCTGGCCGGATTGGTCCACAAAACCATTGATGGCCAAGGGTTGCCAGCGGTTGGGGTCCGCAATCGTCGGGTTGCCTGGATCGGAGACGACGAGCTGGTCATTCAAAGCCTCGTAATAGAGGTTTTGGTAATCAAAGACTTCGTTGGCTCCGTCCTGAATGCCATATGCAATCACCTGCTCTGCAATGTAATTTCCCAGCGCCGCAGGGGAGCCGTTCACATAATTGGTGGAGGTGAGGGAGGGGTCAAATCCGTTGGCCGTGAACAGGGAGTCAAAGCGGGCTTGCGCTGTGACCACGCCAGGTGAAGAGGCATAACGGTGGGTGAGCACCCGATAAGCGGCGTATGAAACCGCCTCTTTTCGCGCAGATGGGATGTCCAAAAAGGGCAGGATGGACTCCGATATGCCGTCAAAATCTGCTGTGTATCCATGGAGTGTCTTGCCCAAGAGCACGGTCTCTGCCACATCGTCATAAGTGGCCCAGGCGTCGTACATCGCCAAAGACACATGGTACAGGTTTCGCGCATGGATGGGAGGGCGTGCGAAGTCTACACGGATCCCCTTGAGCTGAACCTCAATCCACTCATAAGCGATGGCATGGTCATCCTCGACCTGGGCGAAAGCCGAAGCGGGGAGAAGCAGCGCAAAAAAGACGGAGAGGCGCATCATTTGACGTGGTTGTGCCATTGTATTTCGCATCATGAGGTGCTCAATTCACGTGGGCATTTACAAATACAGAGGGAAAAAATGACCGGCAATGGTGAAGCGATACTCCACGTAGTCCATCCAAAATGAAGGGGAATGGCAGCATCAAATCCGGTTGAGGTCCCTCTTGGGGGAGGCCATGGTCTCTCACAATCATATCCAAATAGAAGATACGCATTGTTTCGGAAATGGGTGCCTTGGTGGGCGGTGAGGGACTCGAACCCCCGACCCCCTCGGTGTAAACGAGGTGCTCTGAACCAGCTGAGCTAACCGCCCCTTTGAGTTGCAAAAATAGGGCAAGGAAGTCCGAAATTGCCGTCATGAATCGCACTTCCGGATTGTGGGGATGGTCTAAGTGGCCAATGGGCTGGAGTAGGCTGCGTAAAACCAGTGCCCAGTCCCCATCGTTTTCAAGGTGTTTGAATGCGTGGAAAGAACTGTGCAAATCGCAGGATTTCAGTCGAATAAAGGGCGTTGAGCGCAAGTTGAGGAAGGGGGTTGAGCTGGTGGAGTGGCGCGATTTCGGGGCGGGGAGCCCTCCTGAAGGGAGGCCCAGAAAATCTTCGATCGCCAGCATAACCAAATCCGCTTCTTCGGACCCACGCAAAGGACATTGGCTCATGGCAGCATCGCGTGCAGCTGGACAAAGCGGCTCAGCACCCTTGCGCATACTGGAACTGGGAACTTGCTTGGGCTCTGGCGGTGATTACCTGCTTTCCGGGGCCCCAAAGGGGTCTTTCTACCTGGGCCTGGAGGGAAGTGCCGCTCTGGCGGATTGGACCCAGCGCCGGCTAGAATGGCATGCCGATGCGGGGGCTGATGTGCACATGCAAACAGGGCCTTTTGAGCGCACCTTACCGGCCTTGATTGCCTCCAAGATGACATTCGAAGTGGTGTTTTTGGACGGCTGTCATGAAGGCGAAGTGCTCTTGGGCCAATGGCGGGAAATCCAACCTCTGTTGTCGCCCGACTTCATTGTGGTGGTAGACGATATCCGATGGTCTGAAGACATGCATGCCGCCTGGCTTGGGTTGTGTTCGGAGCCGCAAGTGGCGGCCCTCGACATGTTTCGCATGGGAATATTGATCCCCAACAGAGGGTCGGGGCTCAGCAGCGAAGCAGAGCGGGTGGCTTGGCATCAAAGGGCCTAAACGCTGGAAGTGCTTCCGCCTTCACAGGGGGTACCTTCGCGCCGCAATGGATAAAACTGCTCTCATCATTCTCGATGGCTGGGGAATAGGTCAGCCCAACGAAAACAACGCCGTTCACATGGCCGACACTCCGTGTTTTGACGGGGTAATGTCGGACCATCCCCATGCGCGTTTGACCACCCACGGAGAGCAGGTTGGGTTGCCGGAGGGCCAGATGGGAAACAGCGAGGTGGGGCACCTCAATATTGGTGCAGGGCGCATTGTCTATCAGGATTTACTGCGCATTGACTTGGCGGTTTCCGATGGGTCAATGGCCACAGAGCCCACATTGCAACAAGCCATGGCCGAGGCCAAATTGGAAGGGCGTCGGTTGCATTTGATGGGACTCGTGAGCAAGGGCGGCGTGCACAGCCAGCAAGAGCACCTGCACGCGTTGCTGCGCATTGCAGCCGATGCCGAAGTGCCTGATGTGGTGGTGCATGCCTTTACGGATGGCCGCGATACGGCCCCGAAATTGGGAGCGGGATACCTCGAGGAATTGGAAGCAGTGTGTCAGGAGACCGGCGCCGCGATTGCGACCGTTTGCGGCCGGTATTGGGCCATGGACCGCGACCGCAGGTGGGAGCGCATTGCGAAATCTTACAACGCCATGGTGCATGGCCAAGGGGAATCCTTTGACAATGCAGCGCTGGCGATGGAGGCCGCTTACAAAGCGGGAACCACGGACGAGTTTGTAGAGCCTGCCGTGATGGATGGGGTGGATGGATTGATGAGGCCGGGCGATGTCGTGTTGTGCTTCAATTTCCGCACAGACCGGTGCCGCCAAATCACAACGGCCTTGACCCAAGAGGCCTTTGAGGAACACGGCATGGCCCCCCTCGACCTGCATTACGTGACCATGACCAACTACGATGAGCGGTTCACAGGTGTCGAGGTGCTGTATGACAAGCCCAACCTCGAGATGACCTTGGGAGAGGCTGTATCGGCAGCTTCGGGCACCCAGTTGCGGTTGGCTGAGACTGAGAAATACCCGCATGTGACCTTCTTTTTTAGCGGAGGCAGGGAACAAGAGTTTCCAGGAGAGAAGCGGGCTGTGGTGCCCTCACCCAAGGTGCCCACGTATGACCTCCAACCGACCATGAGCGCGGCAGGTGTAGCAGACGCGGCCATAGACGCAATGTCCTCAGACGACAAGCCCGACTTTGTCTGTTTGAATTTTGCAAACCCAGACATGGTAGGCCACACAGGGGTATTTGAGGCCGTGGTGGCAGCATGTGAAGAGACCGACCGGCAGTTCTCACGGGTCCTCGAAGCAGGCCAGTTGTCAGGCTACCGTTTCGTGGTCATTGCCGATCATGGAAATGCGGAGTATGCCCGCAACGACGATGGCACACCGCACACTGCTCATACCACCA
Organism: Crocinitomicaceae bacterium; assembly: GCA_042095055.1. Taxonomy (GTDB): domain Bacteria; phylum Bacteroidota; class Bacteroidia; order Flavobacteriales_D; family Sanyastnellaceae; genus UBA8752. The sequence goes on from JBELBZ010000001.1 coordinate 205,281, forward strand.
ATTTGGTGCCCGTGGTGGTCATTGAGCCCGAAGGGCGGTCAGTGCGGGACGGAATCCTCGCCGATGTGGCCCCTACGGTCTTGCACTTGATGGGAATTGACCCACCCAAAGAGATGACTGGCAGCAGCCTGTTGAGCGCCTGAACGGACGCCCTTGGCCGTTACTGTCGTTCCCTTAGGATTTGCACGGTGCCGCGAAAGCTCGTGCCGTCATTGCGGTCAAAAATGTAATAGTAGGTTCCGTCGGCAGCACCGTCTCCATCCCAAGGAGAGTCGTAGTTCGCATCGAAGAAAACTTCACCGCCCCAGCGGTTGAAGATGCGCATGCTGCTCCCAGGGTACCCTTCAATTCCTTCAATCACGAACCGGTCGTTCTCCCCATCGTTGTTGGGGGTGAAAATGTTCGGGATGATGGTTTCGCAGGCCTCTGCTGTCACATCCACATTGGTCGTGTTGCCGCATTCGTCCTCGACGACCACCGTTACCGTGGCGTTTCCACCGCCCACATACATGCTGCCCGTCCCATTGGTGAACACCACATTGGAGTCTGTTTCGGCGGTCAAAGGCACGCCATCGAGTCCTGAAAACGTATAGAGGAAGGTGCCACCTTCTACCCCCAGAACCCCTTGCTGAAAGAGACAGAAGGTGACATCCTCGCTGAGGATGGGGTTGTAGGTGGGCACCAGCACGGTCCAATTGGCTTCATCGGTTTGTCCGCAGGCATCCTCGGCGTTCACCGTAAAAGTCTCGTTGGTGCTGGGACTGACGTTGGCATTGCCGCCATTGGAGTCGTCCACATTGCCGGACCAATCCCAATTCACCGTACCGCTTCCAGACACCACATTGGTGCTCAAGGCGACGGGATCTCCGGGACAGTAGGGGTCGTTGTCCTGCACAATTTCGACGTCCAGTGGCGTCGGATTGACCAGATCAATGGGCACAATGGTAGAGTCCCCGCAGACATCCGTGACGGTCAAGAATATGGTGGTGGGATCAAGCTCCTCGTACTCGATCGAGGCCGTGGTATCTCCCGTGCTCCAGAGAAAACCGAATGGGGCATACCCCTGTGTGACGGCGGCCGAAATCTGAACGGGAGGGCACAGTGCGACCTCATCGGGCACCTGCACCAAGAGCGGATCAGGATCCTGAATCACCAGCGTGGCTGCGACGAGGGTAGAGTCTCCGCACAGGTTGACATAGAGGTATTCCAAGGTGACCGTCTCCGGTCCTTCTGCTATGCCGTCTGCAAACACATCCAATGGGATTTGCTGCTCGTTTTGGCCGATTTCAAAAATGATGCTCGTATCCAATGCAGCGAAGTCGACCCCTTCTTCTGCGGTGCCGTATACGAAGATGTCCAGGGTGTCGATGACATTGGTGACCGGACGAATGACAGTAAAGGCCGCTTCATTGCACCCTTCGACCACAACCGTATCGCCCAAGAAAACAGGGGAGTCACCAATGCTGGCAGAGGCCTCAATCGTGGCGCCGTTGGATTGGAAGGAGCCGGATTCCAGAATCACAATGGATTCCAGAGCGGTATCGGAGCCGTCGGCAATGGCCAGTCGGATGTGATACGTCTCTCCACAAATGACCGCGCTCTTTGCGGTCATGAGCACGGTGTAACCATTTTGGCACAGGACAGAATTCGGGTTGTTGTTGATGTAGAATTCTGAGTTGGTCACATTGTTGACCGAGCTGATTGTGATGGGCAATTGGGGGTCGGAATCGGGGACCTCTGCGAGGTTGATGGCATCGTTGGCATAGGGACCGTCTATTCCGGGACCATCCAAGAAGAATCCAAAAATGTCGTTGTACTGAGTGTTGACATAGGTGAGGTATTCGTCTGAGCCAAAGACATAATTGAAGCTGATGGAGTCGCCTGTCGCCTCAAAATCAAACTCTATGGCGCAGATGTCATTGACGGAACTCACCGAGAAGTTTTGTCCAATGAGACCGGGGACGCTGTTGGCGATGTTGAGCAGGTCTACATCTCCTGACACTTCCCCATTGCTAATTTGGTCTTCTTGGCACCCCATGTTGATGTTGGCGGGGTTGGTGGCGACCTCGGTGCTGAGAATCAGCCCTTCTGTAATGGGGAACTCTCCTGGGGTAAAGCCCAAAATATGACCGATTTGGACGGGACTTCCCGTGAGTTGGATGTTGCTCGCTTCGACGCCCTCTCCGAGCAGAATGTCATTGACATAGGATTCTACAGTCAGCGTGCTGTTCACTTGGACCTGGGCATGAACCAAGGCACAAGGCACCAGAAAAAGCAGAACCAAAAGAAGACGGAAGCGCATGTGCAGGGGATTGGTGAATGCGGTGCAACGTTCGAACGGTAAATTAAAGGCTTATTCATTTTTATCCTGATGAACGGGCGCGTGCGGGGGAGAAAGACCGGTGCATGTGCCTTTTCTTTGGGTCATGCCAGCTTTGATTCGGGTGCAAGACGTGTGGAAGACTTACCAGGTGGGGGATCAGCAGGTTCATGCCCTGAGGGGGTTGTCATTGGACGTCGAGAAAGGAGAGTATACCGCATTGATGGGGCCCTCCGGATCGGGAAAGTCCACGCTGATGAACATGCTGGGCTGCTTGGACACCCCTACCTCAGGCAAGTACCACCTCGCAGGAGAGGATGTGGGGACGCTGGACGACGACGCTTTGGCCGACATCCGGAACCGCCGAATAGGGTTTGTTTTTCAAACTTTCAACCTCATGCCGCGGTATACCGCGCTCGAAAATGTGGCGCTTCCAATGGTCTATGCGGGACTGGGGGCCGCAGAACGCACCGCCCGGGCCCAAGAGGTGCTGCATCAGGTGGGGCTCGGAGACCGCATGGACCACCGGCCCAACGAATTGTCCGGGGGTCAGCGCCAAAGGGTGGCCGTCGCCCGGGCTTTGGTGAACCGCCCTGATTTATTGCTGGCAGACGAACCTACGGGCAATTTGGACACCAAGACCTCCATCGAAATCATGGCCCTTTTTGAGGAAATCCATGCGGCGGGAAACACCGTGATCATCGTGACCCACGAGGAGGACATTGCTGCCCATACCCACCGCATCGTGCGCCTCCGAGACGGCGTGGTTTCAAACGACGAGCAGCAACGCACTGTAAAGGCGTGAATCGCCGCATCTTTGCAATGCAGCCGGAAGACTTCCGGAAAACAACGATAGCAGTTCTTCAAAAGACGCCAAAGTGAAGCGCCATACGATTTCCCAATTGCTCGACACCACCCTCGCCGGTGAGGAAGTGACCGTATGTGGATGGGTCCGGACTTTCCGGAATGACCAGTTCCTTTCCATCAACGACGGATCGAGTTTGTCCAATCTGCAGTTGGTCGTCGACCGCGACAACACCGATGAGTCCCTGAGAAAGCGCCTCACAACGGGGGCCGCCATTTCGGCCGTAGGCACCTTGATCGAAAGCCAGGGCAAGGGACAGGCTACGGAAGTAGAGGTCAAAACGCTGGAGGTCCTCGGCGATGCCGATCCGGAGGTGTACCCCATTCAGATGAAGCGGCATACCATGGAGTTTCTGCGGGAGAAGGCCCATCTGCGTTTCCGCACGAGCACCTTCAATGCGGTGTTCCGCCTGCGCCACGGCTTGCAGTTTGCCATTCACGAGTACTTCAATCAGAATGGGTTCAACATGCTGCACACCCCGATCGTGACGGGAAGTGATGCCGAAGGTGCCGGTGAGATGTTTCAGGTGACCACCTTGGACCTCAATGATGTGCCACGCACTGAAGACGGCGCTGTAGACCATGGGGCCGATTTCTTTGGAAAAGCGGCCAACCTCACGGTAAGCGGCCAACTTGAAGCCGAGTTGGGGGCGATGGCTTTGGGCAAGGTGTACACCTTTGGTCCCACCTTCCGCGCTGAGAACAGCAACACTTCGCGCCACCTCGCCGAGTTCTGGATGATTGAGCCCGAGGTGGCCTTCAACGACCTCGATGACAACATGGACCTCGCGGAGGATTGCCTCCGTTTTGTCCTGGAGCGGATCCTGGAACGCTACCCCTCTGAACTCGAATTCCTCGCCAAGCGCGAGGCCGATGCGGAAAAGCAGCTGCCTGCTGACCAACGCAATGAAATGGGGCTCATCGAGCGCCTGCGTTTCGTGACAGAAAATCCCTTTATCCGCATCACCTACACCGAAGCGATTGACCTGCTCCGGAACTCCAAGCCGTATAAAAAGAAGAAGTTCAAGTACCCGGTGGAGTGGGGTGTGGATTTGCAGAGTGAGCACGAGCGCTGGCTGGTCGAGAAGAAGTTCAATCAGCCTGTGATTTTGACCGATTACCCTGCCGAAATCAAGGCCTTCTACATGCGTGCCAACGACGACGGCAAGACCGTGGCTGCGATGGATGTGCTGGTTCCTGGGATTGGAGAGCTCGTGGGCGGCAGCCAGCGTGAGGAGCGTTTGGACCGGCTGCAACAGAAGTGCGCGGACTTCAACATCCCAGAAGACCACGTTTGGTGGTATCTGGATACCCGGCGTTTCGGCACGGCACCCCATGCGGGTTTTGGCCTCGGATTCGAGCGCTTGGTGATGTTTGCTACAGGCATGACCAACATCCGCGACGTGATTCCATTTCCTCGGACGCCACTGAACGCGGAATTCTGAATACGCTGCCGGGCTCCGCCGGCGTTATCCCTTTATATGCTCAAGCAAAGCCTACAACAAAAGCTCCAGCAGAAACTGAGTCCCCAGCAGATTCAGTTGATGAAGCTGTTGCAGGTGCCCACATTGGAGCTCGAAGCGCGCATCAAAGAAGAGCTGGAGGCCAATCCCGCTTTGGAGGAGGGGCGCGATGAAGAGTCACAAGTGGATACAGCAGACGGTTTGGATGATGACCGCGGTGAAACCCGCGATGATTTTGACTTTGACGCTTACCTGGACGATCCTACGCCAGGGTACCGGTATGCGGTCAACAACCACGCCGAACACGAGGACCGAGATACCGCTTTTGGGGCTGGGGAGACGTTTTCGGACCGCCTTTCTGCACAGGTAGGGCTGCAACCCGTGACAGACCGGCAGCGCATGCTGGCCGCTTTCTTGATCGGCAACTTGGATGAAGCGGGTTACCTGAGGCGCGACCTCTATGCGATTTCTTCTGACCTCGCTTTTGGCCAAGGGGTGGAGGTGACCGAGGAGGAATTGGAGGACATTCTGACCATCGTTCAGCGTTTGGATCCTGCGGGTGTCGGAGCACGTGACCTCAGAGAGTGTTTGGTGCTGCAGCTCGAGCGCAAATTGGAAGTGGCCGGAGCAGATGGGCGCGAAGGATTGGCATTGGCCAAGCGGATATTGGACGAGCAGTTCGATGCTTTTACCAAAAAGCACTATGACAAGCTGGTGGCCCGGCTGGATGTGGGGGAAGATGCCCTGCGCTCTGCCATGGCTGAGATCACCCGATTGAACCCCAAACCAGGCAATTCAGGCGCAGACAGCTCCCGTCCCATTCAAGCTGTGGTCCCTGATTTCCACGTTGCAGTAGAGGGGGACGAGCTCAGGCTTCAAATCAATGGGCGCAATGCCCCTGAACTGAAGGTCTCGAACGAATACCGGGACATGATGCAGGGCTATGCGGCTTCCAAGTCCCCTGACCGGGCCCAAAAGGAGGCCATCACCTTTGTGAAGCGCAAAGTGGATGCGGCCAAGTGGTTCATCGATGCCATCAAACAGCGGCAAAACACCTTGCGGGTGACCATGCAAGCCATCCTGCATTTGCAAGAGGCGTATTTCCTCACGGGCGATGAGACGCAGCTCCGCCCCATGATCCTCAAAGACATCGCAGACCGCATCAACATGGACATCAGCACGGTGTCACGGGTGGCCAATTCAAAGTATGTCCAAACCCCGTACGGCACCTTCTTGCTCAAGTCGCTGTTCAGCGAATCTCTGACCACCGAGAGCGGAGAAGAGGTGTCCACGCGGGAGGTCAAAAAAATCTTGGAAGAAGCCGTTGATGCAGAAGACAAGCGCAAGCCGCTGAGCGATGAGAAGCTGATGAATGTCCTGCAGGACAAGGGTTACCGCATCGCCCGAAGGACAGTGGCGAAGTACCGTGAACAGCTGGGCATTCCTGTGGCCCGATTGCGCAAAGAGCTCTGATGAGGTCTTTGGCACTGGTGGTTTCATACGTATTGCATCCTTTGTGGGTGCCCCTTTTTCTGTTTTTGCTGCTGTGGTCGGTGGATCCTTGGCTGAGGCTGCAGCCGGCCATGATGATCTATGTCACTTCCATTTTGGTGATCAACGCCGTGGCCCCGGCCATTTCCATTTATGCCTTGCACCGGCGCGGGGCGCTGAGTGACCTCGAAGCTTCGCAGCGCAGTGAGCGGACCATTCCCTTTATCGTGGTGATGTTTTATCAAATGCTGGGCTATTATGCCTTGACCCGGCCCGGTGTGTTTCTTCCCTCGGAAGTGTTGGCACTGGTCTTGGCCATGATAGGGTCCTTGGCCATCGCCATGGTGCTGACGCGGTGGATCAAGGTGAGCATGCACCTGCTGGCCCAAGGGGGCGCTTTGGGTGCCCTGTGGTCCTTCAATATGTTGCACGATCTGGGACTGGGTGGGTCCTTGCCCATTGGGTTTGCAGTCGCAGGCTTGGTGGGCTGGTCCCGTATGCGCTTGGGTGTGCACACACCGAGGGAATTGGCGCTGGGCTTCTTGCTCGGGTTTGCCGTGGTGCGGTCTTTTATCGAATGGGGCGGCGTCCTTTGAGCTTCACAGGGTGAGTTTTTCCTGCCAGCGCCAGGCATCTGCCAAGCACTCTTCCAAAGAACGCTTGGTGCTCCAGCCAAGCAGATCTGCTGCCTTGGTCGCATCGGCGTAAATCGCCGTGACGTCACCAGGACGGCGCGCTCCAAAACGGTGCGGAACAGCTCGGCCAGTGGCAGATTCAAACGCTGAAATCACTTCTTTTACACTGCTTCCAGTGCCTGTTCCGAGGTTAAAAGCATCCATGGCCCCGTCGTTCTGCTCCAGCCATTGCAAGGCCGCCACATGGGCTTCTGCCAGGTCGCAAACGTGCAGGTAATCTCGAACGCAGGTTCCGTCAGCTGTGGGGTAGTCCTCACCAAACACGGTCAGTTCAGGCCGCAATCCCGCCACACTTTGGGTCAAGAAGGGGACAAGGTTGGCAGGGGTTCCAATGGGCAATTCTCCAATCTCAGCTGAAGGATGGGCACCAATGGGGTTGAAGTAGCGCAGCAAGGCAATGCCGAGCTCCCCTTGTGCAGCGGCATGGCTGTACCCCAGCAACGTCTCACAGGCCTGCTTGGTGTATCCATAGGGCGAGGCGGCGGGTTGAATGGGGGCCGATTCGCCCACAGGCAGCGATGCCGCTTCTCCGTATACCGTGCATGAGGAACTGAAGACCAAGTGCTGGACACCGGCCTTGCGCAGCATGTGGGTCAGTTTGGCAGTGGCGCCGATGTTGTTGGAGAAATATTTCTCGGGTGCGGTGACGCTTTCGCCGACAGCCTTGTCGGCTGCAAAGTGAATGGCCCCGTGCACGGGGCTGTCAAACACAACCTTCATGGCGTTTTCGTCAGCACAATCGACAGCGTGAAACTCTACGCTTTTGCCCAAGATGCGTTCAACGCCCTGGAGGACGCCAATCTGGCTGTTGCGCAAGTCGTCTACGATGACAGGAGCATAGCCCGCTTCGGTCAATGCTACTGCGGTATGGGAGCCGATAAAGCCAGCTCCTCCTGTGACCAAAATGCGCTTTGGGGTGTCGTTGTGGGACATGTTGCAAATATCGGTAACCCTGCGCGGCTTTATCCCGTACCAATGGTGTCGGATTCCGTTCGACAAGGTTCTATTATGCAAGCGAATCACTACAACCTCGATTACCTCAAGCAGGTGTTCCAAGGCAATGATGCCATGGTGCTGCGCATCCTCGATATTTTCGAGGAGGAGGTTCCGAAGTATTTCGCCGAAATGTCCCGGTTGGCCAGCGCTGGTCAATGGGGCGGATTGCATCCTTTGGCACACAAATCCAAAAGCAGCATTGGAATGCTGGGCATGCATGGACTGTTGAAGGAGGTGCTGGTGGTGGAAAACCTGTCCCGCACCGCGGGAGATGAGCAACGGTTGCACGCCGCTTTGCTCGAGGCCACCCAGCTGCTTGAGGTGGCCCTTGATGCGCTGCGCGCAGACCGCACTGGGGGATTGTTGCACAGTCCTAAGCTGGGGTCGGAAGCCCCCACAAAGGCATCAGAATACCGAGAGACAAAGCGCCTGTACCGCGCTTAACTGACGGTCGGTCCTTTCCTTTTTTGGAAGCAGGTGTTCGGCTTTGACGCGGTATTTTCGCGCCATGCCCTTCGCATTGACCCCGGACATCCTTGACGCAGCAGCTGAGCACGGCATCTCGGAAAGCGAATTGATCCGCCAATGGGAACGTTTGCAGGGGGGGCCATCGCACTGCACCCCCGAGGCTCCATGCCAGAGGGGCGATGGCATCAAATCCCTTTCCGAAAAGGCGATGGAGCGGTTGGCCGCCCGGGGCAATGCCCTCGAGGCTGGACAGGCTGTGAGGTTGGTTCCGGCCAGTGGGGCCGCCAGTCGGATGTTCAAGGCATTGGCTTCATCCAACAAAGAAGCTGTGAAGCAGCTCGATGCCCAATGGGAGCGGTTTCCTTTTCGCGGGGCAGCCGAGGCCACTGGAAATTGTGATTCTCCATCAGATCGTTTGGCCGCAGTCATGGCCCGTTTGGATTTGCCCAGCATGCCCAAAGGAGGCCTGCCCTTTCACACCTATCCTGAGGAGACGCGCACAGCTTTTGAGGAGCACATGTACGAATGGAAGGCCACGCTGTCTGGAACAGTCCCTCCCCACGTTCACTTCACCTTGCCCGAAGAGGGGCAGGCCCTGTGGAAGGAGCGTCTCGAACAGTGGGCCTCGAAGGTTGGTGTCGAGGTGAGCACCTCGGTTCAGCATCCTTCTACCGATACCATCGCCATGGGTTCCAATGGAAAACCCGTTGTACGCGGGGATGGTAAGCCCCTGTTTCGGCCTGGTGGACACGGAGCTTTGCTGCGCAACTTGAGCAAGTTGTCCCAAGCGCACCCCGGGGCATTTGTGAGCATCAAGAACATAGACAATGTCCGTCCAACAACGGCCCACGATGAGGTCTTGCCTTGGCGCAAAGCCCTGCTGGGGTTGACCGCTGAGGTGGATGAAGCCAGGGTCCAAGCGGTCAAGGCCTTGGATCAGGGCAACGCAAGGCCCGCTGAGTTGTGGCTGGGCAGGGGCATTGCCCACCCTTCTGCGCCTCGCCCTGATGGCGTCGCCGCGTTGCGTTCCGCCTTGGACCGCCCCTTGCTTGTGGCGGGCATGGTGCGCAATGAGGGTGAGCCTGGTGGAGGACCTTTTTGGTTGCGCGATGACGAAGGAACGCTGCGCGCCCAAATTGTGGAGTCTGCAGAAATGGACCTTGGAAACCCGCTCATTGGCAATTGCATTGCGGGAGCCACCCACTTCAATCCAGTGGATCTGATTTGTGTGATGCACAACACCGAGGGGGTCCCCTATGACCTCAACGCATATGTGGACAGCCGCAGGGATTTTCTTGTTTCGAAGTCGCACTTAGGCAAGCCGCTCATCGGGCTGGAACATCCTGGGTTATGGAATGGGGCCATGGGCCGATGGAACACACTGTTTGTAGAAGTCCCTTCGCGCACATTTGCGCCAGTCAAGACCGTCTTTGATTTGCTGAGGCCTGAGCACCAGGCTTAAATCAAAAAAGGCCGCCTTCAATGGAAGACGGCCTTTTCAGGGAGGAAATGCGAATCAGGGAATCAGCCTTTGAGGATTCGAATGGAAACAGACTGGCGACCACTCAAGAGGCGCAGGCTGTAAATACCAGGGCGCAAATCACCCAAGTCTGTAAACCGAACAGGAGCTTCCAATTGACCACCAGCGAGTGAGATGGTCTTAACAGGCATACCCACGTGGTCGAGCACTTGAAGAAGGGCACCTTCTTTGACGGTTCCCCGCACCTTTACGCTCAAGGCGTCCCCAAAAGGAATGGGATAGGCGCTCAAAGCCAAGGCGATGCGACCATCATCCGTACCCAACACATCTTCTGCCGTTGCGGTCTCAAGTCCAGCGGCCATCGCAATGTTGAAAGGAACGGTCTGTCCATCGATGTACAAGCGGCCGAAGTCGGCGTTGTTGACCCCCTTGGCAAGCAAGGCCAAGCGGCTGCCTTCTGGGCAGATCACCTTCAAAGACAGCTGTTGGCCTTTGCGCACGCTTCCTTTGTCAAAAGTCAGCTTGAGTTCGCCATCGGTGACGTTTTCACTCGTAAAAGTGCCCTTGGCAATTTCATCGCCATTGAAGTGGGAGAGGGAATACGTGTAGTCAAATTCAGGCTTGACAAAAGGCACAGCCAATTTGGCCTCTACCACACGGCCGCGCTCACAGGCATAGAAGGTCTGAAGGAAGGTCCCTCCGACCACATTGAGCACACCGTTTGATTCGCGCTGTGCGGCATTGCAGTCGCCTGAGACTTCAAGGTCAAGGCCTGCAGCAGAGCGGCTCATCGCTTGGGCAGGAGGCGTAACGTTGCCAATGTCTGACTTGCGGCCATCCTGTGCAGCGTTCAATTCTGGGGTAGCGCTGCGCACACCTACGGTAAACTTGGCATTCTTGGAGAGGTACTCGCCTTGGAGGCGTGCTTCACCGGCAAACATGTTGACGTCGTCCGTTCCAGGTACGACACATGAAGCACCATTTTGGGCGCGGATCACCAATGTGAACTGGTCGTTCATCAATGTGGGAATGGACAAGTTGCCCAAGACAAAGCTTGTGCCATTGTAGTTGTCTGCAGTGATGGTCTGCATGGCCTTGGGCGTAAAGGTGTCGTCCATGATGGCCACTTGAAAGAAGCCACCATTGAAGTCTGCGCTGGCGATGATCTCAACAGAAGAGATGGTGCCTTTGGCGCAAGCCCGAAGGTTTTGTGTCATTGTTTGACCGTCGACATAGATGGCCGTATTGATGTGGTCCTGCTCAACCTTGCACAAGTCGTCTTGTGGAGATGCGGCAGAAACCGTTTGAAGAAGGAGACCAAAGAGGCCGAACAAAAGGGAAAAAGAGCGAATCATATTGAATGGGTTTAATGTGGATTCAGGCTCCTTTACGGGGGGCGGTTCAATTCGGTTTCAGAACCGACAATAAAATCAAAAATAAAAAGAATAAAACACTACAAATCAGTGCCTTAAGCCCGAAAAAAATTTTCAGGATTGGGGGAATTCCCAGACGGAATCTGCCCCAGGGTACTCTGTTGAGTCGTGGTTGGAGGCCACCACAAGTGTCCGTCCAAGGCGCCAATCAGAGACCAGTGTTTGGTACCAAGACTTTCCCGTTTGGTCCAAATGCGATGTGGGCTCATCCAAGAACAGGGCGCTGGCATCTGTTGAGAAGGCCAAGGCCAAGGCCAACCGCTGGCGCATTCCAGAGCTCAAATCTCTGACGCGAACGGTGCCTTTTCCTTGGAGCAGAGCCAGTTCCAGCACCTGTTGCACACTGGCGTTGGGAACGGGCCGCCTCAGACGCTGATGCAATGCGATGTGCTCCGCTACATCTAAATCCGCGATCAAACCTTGGTCGGGTGCGCAGTATGCCATGCATGTAGGGACATCCATAGCGGGGAGATCATGGACCCCAGAGCGCCATGAAATTCCACCCTCAGTGGGCCGATCAAAGGCGCACATGAGCCTCAAAAGGCTGGATTTCCCGCTGCCATTGGCACCCAGTATCGCCAAAGTGCTGCCCGCATGGACTTCCAGGTCAACCTTGCGCAAAATCCACTGCCTGCCATGTCGCTTGCCGATTTGCTTCAGGGTGATGCCAAGTGGAAGTTGTTGCATTAGAAGGGGCCGCGAACGATGCCTTTGTCCGAGGCACGGATAAAGTCAAGGATGGTCTCTTTGGCGTCGCTTACTGGCAATTCCAGCTCGGCCACCTTGAGGGCTTGCGACATGTTTCCTCCGGTGATGTAGAGGGTCCTGTATATGTCTTCTACTGCACGAACGAACTCGTCGGGAAATCCCCTGCGCCGGAGGCCGATTGCATTGACGCCGATATAACTCAAAGGTTCACGGGCGACCTTGACAAAGGGAGGGACATTCTTGCGCACCAGTGATCCTCCCGCCACGAAGGCATGTTGTCCGATTCTCACAAATTGCTGCACAGCCACAACACCCTCGATAATGACCCAGTCTTCAACAGTCACGTGGCCTGCGATATTGGCATTGTTGGCCAAGACGCAGTGATCCCCCACCACCGCATCGTGGGCCACATGGGTATAGGCCATGAGCAAGCAGTGGGACCCCACCTTTGTGGTCATGCGGTCGGTTGTGCCCCTGTTGATGGTGCAACACTCCCGGATGGTGGTGTGGTCGCCTACAACAACCGTGGTGTTTTCGCCCGCGTATTTCAAGTCTTGGGGGACACCGCCGATTACAGCACCGGGAAAAATCCGGCAATGCGCCCCAATGCGTGCACCACTCAAAATCGTGGCGTTGGGTCCAATCCAAGTCTCCGGCCCAATGCTCACATGGGCCTCTACGGTTGCAAAAGGACCTATGGTTACCCCTTCTCCTATGGTGGCATCGGGATGTACAGATGCCATCGGAGAGATCAAAGGCGCAGTCTCAGCTTGATTCATGCTTCAGAAGAAGTGGGGACCCTGTCCCTGATGATTTGAGCGAGCATCTCTGCTTCGGAGACCAGCTTGTCACCAACGTATGCCCTTCCTGTCATGTGCACCAATCCCCTGCGGATGGGGCTGGCCAATTGCAGTTTGAACAGAATGGTATCGCCAGGAACCACCTTCTGCTTGAACCTCACATTGTCAATCTTCATGAAGTAGGTCGACCAGTTTTCAGGGTCTTCCACCCCGCTCAAGGCGAATATTCCTCCTACTTGCGCCATGGCTTCGATTTGAAGAACCCCAGGCATTACAGGGTTGCCCGGGAAGTGCCCTTGAAAGAAGGGCTCATTCATGGTGACGTTTTTCAGACCGGTGATGCTGTCGTCCTTGCGCTCGATGATTTTGTCGACGAGCAGAAAGGGGTAGCGGTGGGGCAGCAGGTTTTCAATGTCCTGAATGTCCATCACCGGCTCCGCCTTGGGATCGTAGCGAGGGATGCCCTCTTCTGCATTTTTCTTGCGCTTGAGGAGCTGGGCAAAGGCCACATTTCCAGCATGTCCTGGCCGAGCGGCCAAAATGTGGCCCTCGATGAAGAAGCCCGTCAAGGCCAAGTCACCGACGATGTCCAGCAATTTGTGGCGCGCAGGCTCATTCTCGAATTGGAGGGTGGTATTGTTGAGGACACCGATTTTACCCGGCTCGACTTTGAGGTTGTCTTTGCCGGACAAAGCGGCGACTTCGTCGAGTTCGACTTGGCTGTATTCTCTCTCCGCAAGTACAATGGCGTTGTCCAAATCACCACCTTTGATCAAGCCCTGTTCCAGCAGGGATTTGACCTCTTTCAGAAAGACAAAAGTCCGGCAACGGCTGATTTCAGAAACAAATTTCCCCATGTGGTACATGGAGGCGTGTTGGGTGCCCAGAATGGGGCTGTGGTAGTCCACCATGACGGTCGCCCTGAATTCGCCATTGACCGGGGGCACTGCGAGCATTTCAACCCCTTTTCCGTCGTGGTATGTCACGGATTCAGTCAGCTTGAAGATGTGCCTGTCCGCTTCCAGATTCACAGCGCCAACCTCCTCGATATGAGCCACAAAGGGCCAGCTGCTGCCATCCATGATGGGCACTTCAGGACCTGTCATCTCGATCAGGGCGTTGTCGATGCCACTTCCGTATAGCGCAGCCAAGAGGTGTTCGGTGGTGTAAATGCGCACACCGCCCTTTTCAAGGGTTGTTCCGCGGCGGGTCTCGACCACGAGGTCGCAATTCGCAGGAACCGATGGCTGTCCTTCAATGTCCATTCTCTGGAACACATAACCGTGGTCAGCAGGTGCGGGCTTGACCGTCAACTTTGTCGTTTGGCCAGTATGCAGGCCTATGCCTTCGAGGCTAAAAGCGCTCGCCAAGGTCCGCTGTTGGACAGGGGCCGGTATCTGTGCGGTTGAATTCTCCTTATTCATGGTGATGGCGCGTTTCAGAGGTGAAATTAGGAGCCAGTGTTTGCTGCGCCTTGCCGCTGAGCGTCGCGGGTAAATTCCTTGGCGAGTTTGCGCAGGGCAAGTTGCATGTGTTGGTGCTTTCGAATGGGTTGGGCAGGGTTGCCTTGAAAGACCTGATCGGGCAGGGTAATGCTCGCAGTGATGCCACTTTTGGCGGCGATTTTGGTACCGCGGGCGATTTTGATGTGGCCATTGATGCCGACCTGTCCCCCAATCATGCAGTGCGCCCCAATCTCGGTGGACCCCGCGATGCCAGTCTGGGCAGCGATCACCGTGTGTTTTCCGATCCGGACATTGTGGGCCACCTGAATCAGGTTGTCCAGTTTCACCCCTTCATCCAATACGGTGGACCCTAAAGTCGCCCTGTCAATGGTGGTTCCGGCACCGATTTCACAACCCGCAGCGATGGTCACGTTGCCCAGCTGTGGGATTTTTTCGAACCCGGACTCGGTAGGCGCAAATCCAAATCCATCGGCGCCGATGGTGGCGCCAGTCTGAAGGATGCATCGGTCACCGATCGTGCATTTATCTCCTACAACGCTGCGCACGCCCAGAACCACCTGTTCTCCAACCGTGCAGTGGTCGCCTACAATAGCGCCGACCATCATTTTGGTCCCATTGCCAACGGTGCTGTTCGCTCCTACATAGGCGTGTGCACCAATGGTGACCCCTTCTCCAATGACCGCAGAATCTGCTACGACCGCTGAGGCGTGAATTTGGGTGCGATCAGTGTGCAGTGCCGCCTCGTCTCCATAGGCCTGCATGAGCTTGGCCATGGCTGCGTAAGGGTCTTCCACTCGGATCAGGCATGTGCCGGGCTGCACTGGGGCAGACGGCACGAATTCCTTGGAAACCAAAACGGCCGTGGCTCCAGTGGTGTACAAGTGCCCTTCATAGGCCAGGTTGGCCAAGAAGGTCAAGTCGCCTTTTGAGGCGTCCTCAATGCCGGCAAATCCTGAGAGTGCCTGGGTGGGGACGTCGTCCAGTTGGCCGTCGAGTAAGTTGGCAACGTCAAGGGTGGTTACCTCCATGGTGCGAAATTAAGGCGCAGAGCCGCGCCAGAAAGGAAGAGGTTGGAGATGGCGCAGTGAATTCAAGAGCTGGGCAGCTGTGACAAGGCCTGTTGGAAGTCTTCGAGCGTCACGTTGACATCGACTTTGGGACAACCAGGACCATTGAGAAGCACCACCTTCACTTGCTCACCTTGGTTCTTTTTGTCATGCCCCATGATGTTCCACAGGACTTCGGCATCGGGAATACCGCAGGGCAAGGGAATGAGCGTCGCCAGAGAACGTGAAACTCCATCAAATTCGCCCGGTTTTACTTGCGGACATTCGGCGTGGAACTCACTCATTTTAAGGGCGATGCGCATGCCCCAAGCAACGGCTTCACCGTGTTTGAGGTCTGCAGACTGCTCCATGGCCCATGATTCAAGTGCATGGCCGGAAGTGTGGCCGAAATTGAGCGTTTTCCTTGTGCCGTTGGTTTCCAATGCGTCTTGATCCACGATGTTGGACTTGATCGCAATCGATTCAATAATGGCCCCTTCAAACGCTTCCGGTTGTGCGCTTTTCAGCGTGTTTTCCCAAGGGAGCTCCCTCGCTTCTTTCGATGCGATCAAGGTGTGCTTGATGTGTTCGGCCCATCCATTGGCCATTTCACGTGCGTCGAGGGTGTCCAGAAAACTGGAGTGTATGCTGACCCCCGAAGGCTGTGCGAACGTACCAATCCTGTTCTTCAGACCGCGAAAATTAATGCCCGTTTTACCCCCAATGGAGGCGTCGACCATGGAGAGCAGGGTCGTGGGGATCAGCCAGAAATGAACGCCCCTCAAGTAGGTGCTGCTTGCAAACGCAGTCAAGTCAGTGATGGTGCCGCCACCCAGCGCGATCACCAGTCCATGTCGGTCCATTCCCATTCCTTCAAAACTGTCCCACAGCGCATGGGTGTGCTCGATGGACTTGATTTTTTCGCCGTGTTGGCCCAAACGCAAAAATTGGGTGCCGGGCGGCAAATGTGGATTCAGTGCAGGAAGGCACCATTTTTCAGTCATAGGGTCGGTTACCACAGCGACTGAGGTAGGAGAATGATCGTCCAACCAAGCTCTGAGCGACTTGAACAGTGGGTCGATGTGGATGTTGGGAATGGAATCCAAAGCAGCCTTCATATTGGAAAGGTCAGAAATAAAACAAGCGGACGAAAGTCCGCTTGTTTTTTGGTGTGGTACCACCTGGATTCGAACCAGGGACACATGGATTTTCAATCCATTGCTCTACCACCTGAGCTATGGTACCAAAGGGGGCGCAAATGTAGCAAAATTTCTTTCCTGCTTGTCGCTTCTCGTGAAGGTGGCAGTGCAGCGAAATGAGCTTTCAATTATGGGGTGGAAAAATGAATGGTGATAATCAGCTTACACAGGTGCTATAATTCAGTACAGAGTGGTTCTTGTAAAAATAATATTCGACGAAATATTAAAAATCATAGACGAATTAGCTGTTTGAATGAGGAGCGGGTATTAAGATTTTGTTAGCGGGGTCAATTGTTGAATTGAACCCCATTAAATTCGGATAACTCTCAGGAGAACATTAACCGCGCTTAACCAAAATTGCTTGACATGATGTCCAAGACCATCACTCTGGTAACAGTCCTTTTCTGCTGTCTGACCGCAGCCTTTTCCCAACAGCAAGTATCTGTGAATTCGGCTCCTGCCCCTGAAGGGTATGACCTCGAAGTCGAAGT
>JBELBZ010000002.1:0-181840 GCA_042095055.1 Crocinitomicaceae bacterium
CAATGAGTTGGCCAGCGACAATGCTGAGACAGCTTTGAGCGGTCGTATCACGACCTTGGAGGCTGACCCCACTACTGCTGCTGCCGTTACTGCTGTTCAGAACGACGTGAACCAGAACGAGTCTGACGCTGACGCAGCGATTCTCGTGAATACGAACAGCATCGCAGCGAATGATTTCTTTGATCAGACGGGTGTGAAGTTGGCTGTGGGTGCGGGTAAGACCTGGACAGAATTGGAGGCTGCTACGGGTACGTTCACCTCTAGTGCTTCAGCAGGAACGTTGACCCTCGCTGCTGGAAGCATTACGGACAGCAACGGTGCTGTGGACTTTGGTAACGATCACCTTTCTACTACGGGAACGTTGGATGCTGGTGCCACGACGTTGGGCAGCACGCTTGACGTTACGGGTGCTGGTGAGTTTGACTCTAGCCTTGGTATCGATGGCAACCTCCGTGTCGGCGTTGGTGGTGCGAGCACCTTCCAGGTGAACAGCACTTCCGGTGCGCTCTCCACGGGCGGTGACATCAGTACTTCTGGTGGTGTTCAAGGTTCTACTTTGATCGTGACCGGCACGGCATTGCTGCAGGGTACGACGACGGCCAGCACGATGAGTGTGTCCAACTACTTGACGTTGAATAACGAGCCCTTGCTCTCTTCACATGCTGCGACCAAGTTCTATGTTGACTCGGAGATTGATTCACATACCCATGACATGCCTCAGGCGTACAGCTTCAAAAGCGATGTCTATGAGGGAATGGGTGCTGATTTGACTGCCGATGGCACACAGTCTGTGACGATCACGTTGACCGGGGCCAACTTTGCTGCTGGAACCTTCAAGTTGCACCTCGACGGTCACGAGTACGAAGTGACCGAGACGGTGAACAGCGCAACGGAGGTTGCCTTCACGCTGACGCGTGCCAACATGCTCTCGATGACCAGCCGCAGTGATGTGGTGGTTCCTCAGTTGAGCATCGATGGCATCGCCACGGGCCTCTGCGTATTCGTCAAGCTCTGATCAAGGAACCCGAAATCACCCCATAGACAGCACAATCATGAAGCGAATCTTATTCCTCGTCATGCTGCTCGCCGGGTGCGGGTTGTTCACCGAAGAGGTATCCGCCCAGGCGGTTCTCGGGCGCCACGCCATCACTTCCGGCTTTCACGCTGGAACGGCAGACGGCCTCGACCTCGACGGAACGATCGGCCAATCCATCACTGGAACGGTCAGCATCCCAGATCAGTACCTCACGCAAGGTTTCCACCAGCCTGAGAACAACACCCCTTGTCCTGGAGACGTCAACGGCGACGGCCTGGTCTCCACAACGGACATCTTGGATATCCTCGGATACTACGGATGCCTTGAGGACTGCGGGGATTACGACACCAATGATGATGGTGTAGTCGGTGCTCCTGACCTCCTCTTCATCCTCGGCTATTACGGCCAGATCTGCGAATGATCTGAGCGATTCATATTTCAATTGAACAATTGGTTTGGTTCATTGAAGGAGGGCATTCCCAGCGGGGTTTGCCCTCCGCCTTTTTTATGCACCTTGGTCTTATGAATTCAGGACCGAGTCTCGAACCCACAATGCGCGCGGACCGCACTTTGGATGCCGCATTGGTGACTGTGGTGATTGCGCTGTTTGTCGCCGCTGGATTTGGCCTCAACGAACTTCCTGGTGGAGCATCCGAGTGGGCACCCAAGGAATGGAAAGGGGTGCACGATTGCGCCAAGGGATTGCTGCTGCCTTTGCTGGCTGCCCGGTTTGGATTGGCATTGTTGGGGAGTGCGGTAGATGCCACCATGCGCAACCGTGTATGGACGGCCATGGGCCTGTGTTGGGTGGGTGACATTGCTTTGACTTTTTCTGGAGAGTCCGCGTTTCTCATCGGGTTGGTTTCTTTTCTGTTGGGGCACGTTGTGTTTATGGCGACTTTCCGCCACTTGTTCAAGTCGGGATGGGGGTTCCAAAGGGGATGGACCCAAGCTGTGGCAGTGGTTGTGATGACCGTGCTCGCTGCCGTTGTGGTGGCCAATTTGTGGGGTTCAGCAGGGGCGATGGCTCCTGCGATTGGCATTTATGCAGGGGTGATCACCATCATGGCTTTGTTGAGTTGGACCATGGTCCCTGGTCCCGGTGTATGGACCTTGCGCTTGGGCACCACGGCCTTTGTCGCGAGCGATATGATTCTGGCTTTTGGGAAGTTTGGAGAGGCGCCCATTGCCCATGGACACTTCTGGGTCATGGGGACCTATATCGCGGCCCAATGGGCCTTGACGGTTGGTTTTACCGAAGTGGCTTTGCACCGAGCAGCCAGCCGTCCGTGAGGACCAGTCCGACGGCGAGAATCAGGTGTATGGGCTGGGCTGCGGCAGGCATTCCCAGCATCCCAAATGCCAATCCTGTGAGGAACTGACCCCCGAGTAGCGCCATGATGGTCCACTCCCAGCGTGTGGGACGACCGGATTGTATGCCCGGCCACAACCATGCCATGTGCACGGCGAGGATGGCCCAGAATGCAGTGCGGTGCCCCTTCCACCAAGAAGGGAGCAGTTCCAGCCACGTCTCACGTGCGGCGTTGTCGTGCACCAGGTGGTCCACAGCCTCGCGCACTTGCGTGCCGTAGATCAATTGGGCCAGGGTCAATACAGCAGCAGCGGCAATCCACACTTTGGAGCGGCTGTGAATGCGCGGTGCCCGAGCGCCAGCAGCCTTGAGTGTGAGAAGTTGGAGTCCCAGAATGGCCAGTGCACCGACCATGTGCAAGGTGATGGAACCCGGAATGAGGTTGCCGTCTACGACCTTTTTGCCGAGCCATGCCACAAACGCCAGGGCGAAGAGGGCACCCAGAGCGGGGACGAGCGGCCGCCAGCGGCCATGCCGCAGTCCGAGGAGCGCAGAGAGGGCGACAAGCAGCAGCGCAGGCAGTCCAGCAAAGGCCCCGAGGAGGCGGTTGATGAACTCCACCCACGTGTGGAACGGGTTGAAGTGGGCGTAGTCGTGACGGGTGTAGTGCTGCCACAGTCCACTGGCGCGGTCTGCTTCAAAGGAGCTTCCTGAAAGGTGGTCGGCAGGGGCGGTCCAAAGGGAATCCCGTTCCAATATCATGCGGCCAGCGCCGTAGTCATTCCCAGGTTGCCAACGCACTTGTGCCTCTTCCGTGGGGGGAATGGTGAGTCCGAAGCACTGCGGCCAGTCGGGGCAACCCATTCCAGAGCCTGTCATCCGAACGATGCTGCCGGCGAGGACGACGAGGTAGGCCGACACAAAGGCGACCCGAGAGGTGCGCCGAATCCAATGAGCGGTGCGGTCAGATGGAGCCACGCTCAGCGGTGCGATTCAGGAGCGTAGTGTATGACCTCGGCGGATTTTACCGCATACAACCCATCGCCAATGTCCTGAACGGTGGCGATCAGGTCTTCCGGTTGGACGAGGTCAGGGTCGTAAGCAACAAATGCCGTGTCCACCGACAAGTCTTTGTCGAAGTGGATGTCGGCATGGGCCACGCCCTGCACATTGTAAAGCTCCTTGCGCACCTTGGAAACGCATGCGATTTCGCACATCATCCCGGAAATGGCGAGTTGGGCCACGGTTTCTTCAGCATGGCCTGCGCGGTCCGAATGAACGATGTCCACCGGGCATTGGCTGCATCCTCCGAAGAGCATCGCGCCAATGGCCAGCACCCAAACTTGAGATGTTGGGCTTAGGTTGGATGTTCGTGAAGGTGATATGCGCATGGCCATCGATATTCGTTGCACAATTTACCGCCCGCGTTGCATCAAATAAGGGCAAAGGCTGTTAACAACAGCGATGACCGACCGGAATACCAAATATGGTGCTTGGCCTTACCTGCTCTTGCTCCTCCTAGCAGCCATTTGGGGGAGCTCCTTTATTCTCATGAAAATTGGCCTCTTTGGATGGTCGGAAGAAGGGGGTCCCGTTATGAATGGGGTGCAACTCGGCTTGCTTCGGATTTGCCTGGCGGGCCTGGTCATGATGCCAGTCGCGTTGAGGTACATGCGCGGTTTGGACCGTGCGACCTGGGGCGGATTGGCGATCACGGGTTTCATAGGGAGCCTGCTTCCGGCGGTGCTGTTCGCCTGGTCCCAAGAGCAACTGCCCAGTGCAGTGGCGGGCATGCTCAATGCACTTAGTCCGCTGTGGACTTTGGTTCTGGCTGTCGGGCTTTACGGGACTGCAGTAAGCCGAAAGCAGGTGGCAGGACTTCTGCTCGGGTTTGTCGGTGCGATGGGCCTGATGTCGCTCAAGGACGCATCGGGTGCGGTGCAGTGGGGTTCTGCGGGCATGCTGGTCTTGGCGACGGCGTGTTACGGATTGAGCATCAATGTGATGCGCAACCGGCTTTCCCACGTACCCGCCATTGGCATCAGTGCACTGGCCTTGTCCATGACTGCCGTGCCCGCAGGACTTGGGTTTGTTGCGGCTGGAGGGATACAGTCGGTGGCCGGTCACCCCGAAGCCAAACCATCCTTGATGGCAGTGGTGGTGCTGGCTTGGGTCGGCACCGCTGCTGCATTGATATTGTTCAATGCGCTGATCAAACGAACCGACGCCTTGTTTGCCAGCTCGGTCACTTATGTCATCCCCCTATTTGCTTTGTTCTGGGGGTGGATGGATGGGGAATGGCTGGGTTGGCCCCACCTGTTGTTTGGTGGCGTGGTGTTGAGCGGGGTGCGCTTGGTGGCCAAAGGGTGACCGGATCGCCGCGGCGGTCTTTGGGCCGTTTACTCCAGGATGTCTCCGCGCAATCGCCGGAACCTTTTTCTGGCCTCCACAGCGTACAAGCTTCCTGGAAATTCATTGAGCAAACGCTCGTAGAGCCCTTGCGCCACATCGGGCGCTCCTATTTGGTTTTCGTGCAGGTCGGCAAGGCCAAACAGCGCATCATCGGCGAGGATGTCCATGAAGTGCAACTCCATGATTTCCTCATAGTGGCCAATCGCGTCATTGAACTGTCCGCGCTGTAATGCAATTTCTGCACGGATGAGCAGGGCCTCATCCTCGAGGGTGTGCATGGGATAAGAGGTCACCAGGGTATCCAGCGTGGACAAGGCTTGGTCGAGTTGATTGCGGTAGCGCAGTAAGTCCGCCCGGGCAAACATTTCCATGGGCGCTGTCAGCGTGTCCATGTTGAAGTTGTCGGTGATGAGCAGGCTCAGGTCAATCGCGTCATTGGAGATGAGCTTGGATGTGCTGGCCTTGAGAATGTCCAACTGAGCTTGTGCCCAATTGAAGTCTCCGGTGAAGTAGCTGACCCGGGCATTGCGGTATTTGGCTTGTTGACCCAGCAACCCTTCTTTGTGGTCGAGGTCGACTTGGCTAAACAGCAAGGAGGCTGTCCAAACGTCGTCTTGAAACACCAGGACATCTCCCAGCATCAGTTTGGCGGTGTTGCGCGCTTCCAGTTCGAGTCCGGGCATGTTTACGGCCCGATCAAGGATGGCCTCCGCTTCATCAGGTCGGTTCAGGTGAAAGGCCATCAGCTCCGCCCAGTCGGACATGATTCCGCTGGTTCCTGGGGTCTCCCCCAGGTCCCGCAGCGTCGTGCGGTATTGGGTGGATAGTTCTTCCGCTGCTGCAGTGTCGAGGGGGAAGCTTCCCGTAACCTGTTCGGTGCGCACTTTGAGCATGGCTTGGCGCGCTGCGTCATAACGGGTTGCGGCCGGTCCCTTCGCCGCCACCAAGGCGTAACATTCATAGGCGGTTTCGAGGTCTCCGTTTTTGGAGGCCACCTGGGCCAGGTCCATGAGCCGCTTTCCATCCTCGCCTTTGCGCTGGTCCAAGGCTTTCACGTGGGCCATGGCGCTGTAAAAGTCGCGTTGTTGGTTGAATACCCAGACCAGCAGTTCGAGGTACACCGTTTCTTCTGGCCGGTCTTGGGAGGCTTTGAGCACTTGGCGGCGCACCATGTCTGCTTGACGCACATCATCTGCAACCCGCAAATTCCGATTGAAGCTGTTTTGTACGGTGCGCAAGTAATTGGGACGTTCGTGGAGCAGCTCCATGAAGCTGGCCACCATCCCTTCGTAATCGCCGCGAAGTCCCTGAAGGTTGGCCAGTTCGTAGTGGTAGCCGTATTTGTCCTTGGTGTTCTTCATGGCTTTCTCGTAAGAAGCCAAGGCGAGGTCGAGTTGGTCCAGCTTGATGAAGGCCTCGGCCAATCGCTTGGTGGGTCCGCGCCCTGCTGGGAGTTCATCGAGTGCCTTCTCGAAAGCCTCTTGGGCGGCTTCGGTCTTACCAATTTTGAGGTAGAGTGACCCCAAATCAACTTGGGCCATGCTCTTGTCGCGGCTCTTTTTGAGGCGGGACTTCACGATGGTTTCAGCTTCTTCGTAAGCCTCGAGTTCGAGCAAGGTGTTCAGGTACATGTCATACACCGAGGGATCCTTCTTCCAAAGGTTGTCGAGGTACAACTTGGCCTGCTCAAACGCGCCACTGTTGTAGTAGTAGGTCGCCAGTTCCAGTTCGCCTTGCGCTGAAGCAGTGCCCAGACCGAGCATACAGCCGAGCACTGTGCCCATGAAGTAAATCCTGAGCGTCATTGCGGCTGGGTGGGTATGGTGGTCAATGCACGGGCTGTGGAATCTGCAGTGTGAATCACCACGTCGAGGTCCACGGTACCGCGTTCCAAGAATTGAAGTGCAATGCCGATTTCTTCGATCAGGTGACGGGCAATGCGCAGTTCGTCAGCTGCTGACTTGCTGAGGTAGGCGGTGTCGATGAGGGTGCCCTCGGCATCGACCGAAGCCCCGTCAACGATGGCTTCGATCAGGTGTCCAATTTGACGTCGTGTGCGGTCCAGTTCCTGTTCGATCCTGCGTTGGCGACCAGGTTGTCGCCGCAGCATACGGTGGCGCTCATCGAGTGCAGTGAATGGCTTGCCTTGTTCCAGGTTGACGATGAGGCCGACCATCTGTGCTTCGATGGCCACCAAAGCGCTGTCTGCTTTTGCAAAGGCAGGCGCAGCAGATTCGAGCGGTGCTTGTCGGTATATGGTCTCCGCACTGTCCAGTTGAACGAGGGTCCGCTGCAGGGCATCGAGGTGCTCGGCGCCTGGCTTGGGTCCGCAGCTTGTGATACCTGTAACCAGCAGGCAGAGGCCCCAAACGAAGGCGCGAGGCGGTGTGAGGACCTGCTGCTTCATGAAATGGCGGTGAAGCCAGTGTAAGGCTGGAGTGCGGCCGGAATGCGAATGCCTTCTGGAGTCTGGTGATT
Organism: Crocinitomicaceae bacterium; assembly: GCA_042095055.1. Lineage (GTDB taxonomy): Bacteria > Bacteroidota > Bacteroidia > Flavobacteriales_D > Sanyastnellaceae > UBA8752. The sequence goes on from JBELBZ010000002.1 coordinate 7,239, forward strand.
TTCGAGCAGGGCCGCAACGATACGGGGGAGGGCCAATGCACTGCCATTGAGCGTGTGCACCAGTTGGGGTTTGCCATCGCTGTTGCGGTACCGACAGTGAAGCCGGTTGGCCTGGAAGGTCTCGAAATTCGAAACGCTGGAGACTTCGAGCCACCGTCCTTGAGCGGCAGACCAGACTTCTAGATCAAAAGTCAATGCCGCCGTGAAGCCAAGGTCTCCTCCGCAGAGGCGCAGTGTCCGGAACGGCAATTCGAGGTCGCGCAGCAAGCCACGGACATGTTCGACCATTCCTTCCAAGGCAGCATAACTGTTTTCGGGTTTTTCGAAGCGGACAATTTCCACCTTGTCGAACTGGTGCAAGCGGTTGAGCCCGCGGACATCCTTGCCGTAGGAACCGGCTTCCCTGCGGAAGCACGGGGTATATCCGCACAATTGGACGGGCAGTTCCTCTGCATTGAGCAGGTCTCCGCGAAACAGGTTGGTCAAAGGGACCTCAGCTGTGGGAATCAAGTAGAGGTCATCGTCTGCGCAGTGGTACATCTGCCCCTCTTTGTCGGGCAATTGGCCAGTGCCTCTGCCGGAGTCAGGGTTGACCAGGTGAGGGGGGATGAACTCTTCATAGCCCGCTTGATCGGCGCGGTCCAGAAAGAACTGGATGAGTGCGCGTTGAAGCTTGGCACCTTTGCCGCGATACACGGGAAATCCAGCCCCTGAGATTTTGACTCCAGCCTCGAAGTCGATCAGTTTGTACCGATCGGCCAAATCCCAGTGCGGCACAGCACTTTCTGCAAGCTCAGGCTTGGTGCCTTCTTCTGAGACGACTTCGTTGTCGGCATCGCTTTGGCCAGCGGGAACGCTGTTGTGTGGACGGTTGGGCAGTTCAAGCAGGGCCGCTTCCTGCTGCTCAATGAGGGTTTTCTGCTGTTCGTCCAGCGCTTGGATTTTTTCTTTGAGTGCTCCCATTTCAGCACGACGTTGCTCAGCTTCGTCTTTTTTGCCTGATTTGAAGAGCTCTCCAATCGCACGGCTTGCCGCGTTTTGTTGGGCCTTGAGGTCGTCGACCTCTTTTTGGGTGTGGCGCCGATCCTCGTCTAAAGCGAGGATGCGATCGAGCATGGGAACAGCGTCAATGCCGCGTTTGGCCAAAGCCTGTGCGAGGGCATCGCGGTCGTTGCGGAGAACCTGAAGGGTCAGCATGGCTTGTAAAAATACAACGGTGCCCCCTCCTTTACAGGATGAGGGCACCGTCATTTGCCCTTGTTGGGCGTTAGGGGAGGTCTGAGGTCAAGCTTCAGCAGCAGGAACGACAGAGACAAAGCTCTTGTTGTTCTTGCGCCGGCGGAACTCTACGACGCCATCGGTGAGGGCGTACAAAGTGTGGTCCTTGCCGATTCCGACGTTCAGTCCGGGGTTGTGTTGGGTGCCGCGCTGGCGAACGAGAATGTTACCCGCGATGCACACTTGGCCGCCATAAATCTTGACGCCCAGTCGTTTGCTTTCTGATTCGCGGCCGTTCTTGGTCGAGGCCGCCGCCTTTTTGTGAGCCATGGTTCAGGAATTTATTCTTCAGACTTGTCTTCGCCCGCCTTTTTGGCTGCAGGCTTTTTAGCTGCTGCGGGCTTTTTGGCCGCTGCAGGCTTTTTGGCTGCTGCTGGCTTTTTAGCTGCTGCAGGCTTTTTGGCTGCTGCTGGCTTTTTAGCTGCTGCTGGCTTTTTGGCCGCTGGCTTGGCTTCTGCCTTGTCCTCACCATCTGCGGCCTTCTTGGCAGCCGCTTTCTTTGGCTTGACACCCAAGGCAATCTCCTTGATGACAATCTCGGTGAGGGACGGACGGAATCCGTTCAATTTTTGGTAACCCTTGCGTCGCTTCTTTTTGAAGACGAGCACTTTGTCACCTTTTAAATGGCGGTCAACCGTGGCATTCACGGCTGCGCCTTGGACTGCTGGGGCGCCAACGGAAACTTTGGAGCCGTCATCCACGAGGAGCACTCGGTCAAAGCTGACCTTGGCGCCCTCATCGTGCTTCAGACGGTTCACATAGAGCCGTTGATCTTGCTGTACCTTATACTGGTGCCCTGCAATTTCTACGATGGCGTACATGATGGGCCTCTTTTTTTGAGGGGTGCGAAGATACGCGATTTTGAATGCGCTTGAAAGTATCGTCCCATTCGATGGCTAAATTCTTGCAGATTCAGTGCATTCAGGTCGATTCTGCTTGGAGAATGGCCTCCCATAAACCAAATGCATCGGGTGATTCAGCCGTGGTATGGCCCCATCCTTTCTCGGTAAGGGCAGCGCTGGTGGTGGGCCCTATGGCCACGATTTTAGAGGGTGCCTCTGTTTGCCAAGTGTTGACATTGCTCGGCGAGGTGAAGCACACCACATCGGCTTCTTGCACGGCGGCGGCGTTGGGAATGGGTTCATAGTGCGTCCAGGCGTGCAAGGTTGCTTTGGACTTGCCCGTATTCCAGCGCTTGAGTGAATAGGTCCCGTGGGGAACAGCGACATGTTCTTGGTTGTTGCGCGCACTTGCAAAGTCGTGCCAAGCTTTGGCGGGATGTCCATTGCCCACATATTTGAGCCGTGGCAACCATTCAGAAGGCAGGGCCTCGGCGGTGCCATTGCCCGGGACCGCAATCTTGGTGTTTGGATGTTTGGACAACCATGTTTGTGCTGCTTCGCATGCCCCAGGGCTGCCCATCCAAACCCAGTCTTGGCTGGAGTGCTTCCATGCCTCTGGAACCATGGGGTGCTGCAAGGGCTTGACGGCGATGAGGGGCGACTCAATTAAAGTGGCGCCACATCCACTGGCAAGCCGGCTTAAGACGCTGTTGGTGCGTGGTGACCGGGTGATGAGAACCTGAAAAGGGCGGGGAGCGGACAGTTGGGACAGTGCGGCTTCGGCGTGGGGCGCCACGATGCGGCGGGGGCCGGTGTTGGATTGCAGGAAACATCGGAGGTTGTGGCCTTCGGTATTCCAATGCGCACCAAAAGGAAGCTGACATCCGCCTTCCAGTGCGCGGAGTACGGCGCGTTCGCTGCTTACGCCACTTTGGGCTGAAGGGTCGGTCAATGCCGCCAAAAAGGAAGCTTTGGGGTCAGCGTTGCGCATCTGCAGTGCGAGTGCACCTTGCGCTGGTGCGGGGACAAACGTGCTTGGATCGAGGCTGTGCCTGACGACCCCTTCCATGGAAAGTGCGAGGCGATCCAGCCCGGCTTCCGCGAGCACGATGGCGTCGTACAGGCCCTCTTGCAAACGCTTCACCCGCGTTGGAACGTTGCCCCGAAGCGCCTCAATCCTCAGATCTGGCCGCAGCAACAAAAGCTGGTCCCTCCGGCGAACGGAAGAAGTGCCAACAATTGCACCCTGCGGCAGTGGCAACCAAGGCCCAGCGGTGTGCCTGGGTTCCCGAATCAGCAAGGCGTCGCGTTGCGATGCGCGGGCTGGAACGGCGACGATGGAGAGGCCCTGAGGCTGTTGGGTTTCGAGGTCTTTGTGGCTGTGCACCGCAATGTCGATGCGGTTTTCAAGCAGGGCATCCTCGATTTCTTTGGTAAAGAACCCCTTGCCTTCGAGTTTTTCGAAGGATTGCACTTGTTCGCGGTCCCCCTGAGTGGACAACACGATGATCTCAGATGTCCCGCCGGCGGTAGCAATTAAATCGCGCACGTAATGGGCTTGCCAAAGGGCGAGGTCGCTGCCCCGCGTACCAATGCGGAAGTGGGGTGTATCCGGCATGTGGCCTCAGGGCTTTTCCAGATGTTCCATGACCGCCTCTCGGGCCAATTTCATGGGAACAGAAACGTACTTTTTTTCGAGGTAGGCCACAATGCGGTCCACCAAGCTGCGCGTCTCGCCATCGAGTTCAGCCAGCTCGTCGGCAAAAACTTCGCCCAAAGCGGTGTTCCGCACGGCGGCAAGGAGGGTGGGCAATTCTCTGAGTGCCAGTTCAACTTCTCTCTGCTGCAGGCGGTTCGAGAGCTCTGTGAGGCCTTCGTCAATGATGCGCTGACAGTCTCCAAGTGCAGCGCGACGCCCTGCCACATTTTCGTCTGCCAAAGGCTTTAGTTCCGCAATGCCGACCACGGTTGTGCTTTGGTGGGAGCGAAATGCGGTGGTGACACCTGAGGGAACACTGAGGTCCAGCACAAATACAGGAGCTGCTGGAAGCCTTTGGGCGTGAGCGTCATCTAGAATGGGAGTGTCGCTGCCGGTGCAGAGGAAGATGGCCGCAGGACCTTGAGAAAGGGCGTCGTTCAGTCCATTGAGATCGCCCCATGTCCATTGGCGAGGAGCCGCAAGTGCTTCAGCCTTTGCAGCGGTTCGGTTCAGAATGTGAACGGATGTATGTCCTTGTTTGGCGAGAAAGCGCGCGATGTTGCCATTGGTTTGGCCTGCTCCGATCATCAATATCGGGGCGTCAGTAGGGGTGGACAGCGCCTGGAAGGCCTTCCATCCCAAGGCATTGACGGAAACACTGCGGCGGGCAATGTCGGTTTCTGTGAAGACGCGTTTGGCCGTTTCTACGACGATCCGCTCTGTGATGCGCAGCTGATCGCCGGCCAACCCCCATTGTCTGGAGCGTTCCAACGAGGAGCGGATTTGGGTCAGAATCTCGCGCTCGCCCAGTACCATTGACTCCAGACCGGCACTGACGCGAAGCAAGTGGCGTGTGGCCTCCTCTCCGTGCAACACCATCGCGGTGCCCATGAGTGAGCGGAGTTCAGCGTCGTCTGGGGCGAACGTCTGGAAGAGTTGCTGCAGGCGCCCCATGCAGAAATAGGCTTCGTCAACGAGTATGAATTCTACCCGATTGCACGTCGTGAGATAGGCCAAACCTTGGACACCGAGTGTTTCTTTCAGCGCTTTGAGAAAATCCTCTTGGCGCTCCTCAGCGATGTGCAAACTGCCAATCCGGGAGATTGGTGCGTTGCGGTGATTGATGGAAACGATATGGAGGTGATCCTGTTTCACGGAGTATCAAAGTTCGGTCACGGCCTCGAACCTAACAGCACAACAACGTTTCTTGGGTGTGATTGGTGGCTTTTTGCGTCACGAAAGGACAAAAAAAAGGGCGACCCGCATGCGGACCGCCCTTTTGGTGGGGTTGAATTGTGGGATCAGCCACTGCACATTTCGCAGTCGGGACCGTTGTCGATGGAACAAGCGGCGACTTGCTCTTCGTGCGTCATTTCGGTGACGTCCTTGGCGGCAACGGCTGCAGCTGGGGTGGCTTCAGCGACAGCAACCTCTGCTTCAACGGGTTGGTCCTTGTACTTCTTGTCTACAGTGAACTTGATCGCATCTGTGGCGGCCTTTGTCCGCAGGTAGTACATGCCCGTCTTCAAGCCTGAGCGCCACGCGTGGAAGTGCATGGAGGTCAACTTGGGTGCACTGGCATTCTCCATGAAGACATTCAGAGACTGCGACTGGCAGATATAGGCACCCCGGTCTGCAGCCATATCCAAGATGGCCCGCTGTGAAATCTCCCATGCGGTGCGGTACAGCGCCTTGAGGTTTTCAGGGATTTCCTGGATGTTCTGTATGGACCCGTTGGCAGCAATCAGCTGGTTTTTCATGGTCTCGTTCCACATACCGAGCTTGGTCAAATCACGGAGAAGGTGGTTGTTGACCACAATGAACTCACCGCTGAGGGTCCGGCGGGTGTAAATGTTGGACGTGTAGGGTTCGAAGCACTCATTGTTGCCCAAAATCTGTGCAGTAGAGGCGGTTGGCATGGGGGCCACAAGCAGGCTGTTGCGCATGCCCTTGTCCATGATTTCTTCCTTGAGCACGTCCCACTCCCAGCGGTCACTTGGGGTCACCCCCCAGAGGTCAAACTGGAGCTTCCCTTCTGAAGCGGGTGAGCCTTTGAAGGTCTCGTAGGGGCCTTCTTCGATGGCCATGTCCTTGGATGCGCAGCACGCAGCGTAGTAGATGGTTTCAAAGACGTCCTTGTTCAGTTGGCGCGCTTCTTCGGAGTCGAAGGGGAAGCGCATCATGATGAAGGCATCGGCCAAACCCTGCACGCCCAATCCAACGGGACGGTGGCGCATGTTAGAGTTGCGCGCTTCTACAATGGGATAGAAGTTGCGGTCAATCACCCTGTTGAGGTTCTTGGTGACCTGGTAGGTCACTTCGAACAGCTTGTCGTGATCAAAGCTCAGGTCTTCATTCACAAACTTCGGCAGGGCAATCGAAGCGAGGTTGCATACAGCAACTTCGTCCTTGGCTGTGTATTCGATGATTTCGGTGCACAGATTGGAGGAGCGGATGGTGCCGAGGTTCTGCTGGTTGGACTTGCCATTGGCTGCGTCCTTGTAGAGCATGTAAGGAACCCCCGTTTCAATCTGGCTCTCCACAATCTTGAACCAAAGCTCCTGGGCCTTGATGGTTTTGCGGCCTTTTCCTTCGGCTTCATACTTCTCGTAGAGCGCCTCAAATTCAGGCCCCCAACAATCGGCCAGGCCAGGACATTCGTTGGGACACATCAGCGTCCATTCTCCATCGGCTTCAACCCGCTTCATGAAGAGGTCGGGAACCCAGAGTGCATAGAACAAGTCGCGGGCGCGCTGCTCTTCCTTACCGTGGTTCTTTTTGAGGTCCAGGAAGTCAAAAACGTCAGCGTGCCAGGGCTCGATGTAGACCGCAAAAGAACCTTTGCGCTTGCCGCCACCTTGGTCAACGTAGCGCGCTGTGTCATTGAAAACCCGCAACATGGGCACAATGCCATTGGATGTGCCGTTGGTGCCACGGATGTAGGAACCTGTGGCGCGGACGTCGTGGATGGCCAAGCCGATGCCTCCCGCATTCTGGGAGATTTTGGCGCATTGCTTGAGGGTGTCGTAGATGCCGCTGATGCTGTCTTCTTGTGTCGTCAGCAAGAAGCAACTTGACATCTGCGGCTTGGGGGTGCCGGCATTGAAGAGGGTGGGGGTAGCATGGGTAAACCAACCCTCAGACATCATGTTGTAGGTCTTGACAGCGCTGTCAATGTCATCTTTATGGATGCCCACGGAAACGCGCATCAACATTTGTTGCGGACGCTCTGCGACCTGTCCTTCGAGCTTCAGGAGGTATGAACGCTCAAGGGTCTTAAAGCCGAAGTAGTCGTAGCTGAAGTCCCGGTCATAAATGATGGCGGAGTCCAGTGTTTCTGCATTGGCCTCGATGATTTCCATCACGTCATCCGCAATGAGGGCTGCGGGCGCCCCTGTGACGGGATCGGTATAGGTGTGCAGGTTGCGCATGACCTCCGTGAAGGACTTGTGCGTGGTCTTGTGCAGATTGGAAACCGCAATGCGCGAGGCGAGCTTCGCGTAATCTGGATGGTTGACGGCGTTGGTCGCTGCAACTTCTGCGGCGAGGTTGTCCAGTTCTGAGGTGGTGACCCCATCATAGACCCCTTCGATGACGCGCATGGCGACGGATACGGGATCTACTTTTGGGTGGAGTCCATAGCAGAGTTTCTTGACCCTTGCCGTGATCTTGTCGAATTGGACTTGTTCTCGGCGTCCATCCCGCTTGACGACATACATGCTGTTTTCTAGGCTTTTAACCCCCCGTATGGGGGAATATTATGGTGACAACCGAGGCGACAAGACCTCGGTGGAGAGTGTGTTTCTAAAGTTGGTTGGCTAGGCCTTGAACCTTCCGTTCCGTGTTGTGGACGGCTGGATCAATTTCGTTCTCTCAAGATGGGACTTGAAAGAGGTGAATGGTACTTGCAGGGAGCGGCAGTTTTGAACTTTTTCTCCGTTGAAATCAGAAATCGGCGTCCAGACTGAAGCCTTGGGCCTCTTCTCCAGATCCAGATTTGTTGACACCAGCCTTTTGGTACTCAGCAACCCGCTTTTCAAAGAAATTGGTCTTTCCTTGAAGTGAAATCATTTCCATGAAGTCAAACGGATTGGAAGCGTTGTACACTTTTTCGTTGCCCAACTCGACGAGAAGCCGGTCGGCCACGAATTCGATGTATTGGCTCATCAGATCAGCGTTCATTCCGATCAGGCGAACGGGCAGCGCGTCGCAGACGAATTCCTTCTCGATGTTGACGGCGTCCACGATGATTTTCTCGATCGTTGACTTGGGCAACTTGTTGACGATGTGCTGGGTGTAGAGGAGGCAAGCGAAATCGCAGTGCATGCCTTCGTCCCGTGAAATGAGCTCGTTTGAAAAGCTCAGTCCTGGCATCAGGCCCCGCTTTTTCAACCAGAAAATGGAACAGAAGCTTCCGCTAAAGAAGATGCCTTCAACGGCAGCAAAGGCCACAATGCGCTCTGCAAAGTTGCCATTGTCAATCCACTCGAGGGCCCAATTGGCTTTCTTCTTGACACAGTCCAGCGTTTCGATGGCGTTGAACAGGTGGTTCTTTTCATCCTTGTCCTTGATGTAGGTGTCGATCAACAGGGAGTAGGTCTCCGAGTGGATGTTTTCCATCATGATTTGGAAACCGTAGAAGAACTTGGCTTCTGTGTATTGGACTTCTGCCACGAAGTTTTCCGCCAAATTCTCATTGACGATGCCGTCTGAAGCGGCAAAGAATGCGAGGATGTGCTTGATGAAATAACGCTCGTTGTCGTTCAGCTTTTCGTTCCAGTCCACCATGTCTGCGGCGAGGTCAATTTCCTCGGCAGTCCAGAAACTTGCTTCTGATTTTTTGTAGAAGTTCCAGATGTCATCGTGTTGGATGGGGAACAGCACAAAACGATTGGGGTTGTCTTCGAGAATGGGCTCGATAACTGCGGTGTTCTCTGGAAGCACTGCGTCAATCGCCATCTGACCATCTACTTGTTGAACATCCGAAGAAATGCCGCTGGCAGCTTCTGTTTCGTTGTTGTGCTGATCGTTGTTCATGTGGTCGGTGGTTGATTGTAATTGACTTCTACTGGAGCTTCTTTTTCCATCAAAAAAGACAGACTTCAAAACTGCAGAGCACAAGCTGCAACGGCAATCGGAAACGATGAACACCCCGATGGAATTGTCAACATGCGGTTAATTAGTTGTGCTAAACAATTGATAGTTAGTTATATATATTGTGAATAGGGGTGTGGCTTACACTGAGCGCGGCATGAAAATTTCTGTGTCGTGGGTTGGCCTTCCAGCCCCCAATGGGGTGGCAATTCGCAACAATGTTTGGGAGTGGAGACCCCAAGCTTGAGCCTTAATTTTGTCCACACCACTTGCATTCCATTTCTGTTTTTGACATGAGACTTCAGTGGCACAAGCAGCACCTATGATCGGAGCCTTCAATAAAATCGTCAAGCGCCTCGTTGGCGATAAAGCGGCAACGGATGTCAAAGCCATCCAGCCGGCGGTTGACGCCGTGCACACTTTTGAGTCTGAAATGCAAGGGTTGTCCTCCGATGGACTCCGTGAGCGCAGCGCAGACCTCAAACGCCGCATCCTCGACCACGTGTCGGGTTTGATTGAGGAGTCTACTGGGCTCAGGGCGCAAGTGTCTGCAAACCCGACCATGTCTTTTGAAGCCAAAGAGGCGTTGTACGACCGGGTGGACGCTTTGGAAAAGGAGGTGGACGAAAAGTTGGAGGAGGTTTTGGAACAGTTGATGCCTGAAGCTTTTGCCTTGCTCAAGGAGACATCTCGGCGTTTTGCTGCACCTGGAGAGTTGGAGGTCAGTGCTTTGGAGTACGACCGTGATTTCGCCGCTGAGCGGGATTTCGTGCGCATTGAAGGCGACAAGGCATTTTGGGCGCGGGAATGGCTGGCCGCCGGAACCCCTGTTGAATGGAACATGGTGCATTATGATGTTCAGTTGATCGGTGGTGTGGCACTGCACCGTGGAAAGGTGGCCGAGATGCAAACGGGTGAAGGAAAGACGCTGGTGGCTACGCTCCCGGTCTTCCTCAACGCTTTGACCGGACGTGGCGTCCATTTGGTGACGGTCAACGATTACCTCGCAAGGCGGGACGCTGAATGGATGGGTCCGCTGTTTCAGTTTCACGGGTTGACCATCGACTGTATTGACAAGCACCAACCGAATTCCGAGGCGCGCCGCAACGCCTACAAGTGTGACATCGTTTATGGAACGAACAACGAGTTTGGCTTTGATTACCTGAGGGACAACATGGCCATGCGTCCCGACCAATTGGTTCAAGGCAAGCACCACTACGCCATCGTCGACGAGGTGGACAGCGTTTTGATTGATGAAGCCCGCACGCCGCTCATCATTTCTGGACCAACACCCAAAGGGGACGAGCACGAGTTCGATGGGCTCAAGCCCAAGGTGGTCCAGCTGATTCAAAAGCAGCGCCAAGCGGTCAACGCCATGATCACCGAGGCCAAAAAGAAGTTGGGCACTGAAGGGGCGGACAAAGAGACCATTAGAACCGGTGGATTGGCCTTGTTCCGCGCATACCGGGGATTGCCCAAGACCAAATCGCTCATCAAGTTCATGAGTGAGGAGGGCGTCAGGCAGCAACTTCTCAAGACGGAAGGCTATTATCTGCAGGACAACAAGCGCATGATGCCCGAGGCCGATGAGGAGCTGTATTTCGTGATAGACGAGAAGCAGAACCAGGTCGAATTGACAGAAAAAGGCATCGCCACTGTGACGGCGAACATGGAGGACGATCAGTTCTTTACGATGCCGGATGTGCCATCCACCTTGGTGGAGATTGATGCTTCGGAGGCCTCGGATGCGGTCAAGCAAGAGCAGCGCGAGGCGCTCTTCCGTGAACAGGGCATCAAGTCAGCCCGTTTGCACACCATGAACCAATTGCTCAAGTCGTATGCACTGTTCGAGAAGGACATCGACTACGTGGTCATGGACAACAAGGTCAAGATTGTCGACGAGCAGACCGGCCGCATCATGGAGGGTCGTCGCTATTCGGATGGACTGCACCAGGCCATTGAGGCCAAGGAAGGGGTGCGGATTGAAGCGGCCACGCAGACCTATGCGACGATTACCCTTCAGAACTACTTCCGGATGTACCACAAGCTTGCGGGCATGACGGGTACTGCAGAGACCGAAGCTCAGGAATTGTGGGACATTTATGAATTGGACGTGATGTCCATTCCTACGAACCGACCCGTTGCGCGGAAAGACGACGATGACTTGGTCTTCAAGACGAAGCGGGAGAAGTTCAATGCCGTCATTGAAGACGTGGTGAAGCTTCGCGATGCGGGCCGCCCAGTTCTCGTGGGTACCACAACGGTAGAGGTGAGCGAACTGTTGAGCCGCATGCTGGACATCCGCAAAATCGAGCACCAGGTGCTCAACGCGAAGCGGCACCAAGCCGAAGCCGAAGTGGTCGCCAAAGCGGGCATGCCCGGTGCAGTCACGATTGCGACCAACATGGCGGGACGTGGAACCGACATCAAGCTGAGCGATGAGGTCAAGAAATCCGGTGGTTTGGCCATCATCGGAACAGAGCGTCACGACAGCAGGCGGGTAGACCGCCAGTTGCGCGGCCGATCAGGCCGACAGGGCGACCCGGGCAGCAGTCAGTTTTACGTGAGTTTGGAAGACGACCTGATGCGTTTGTTCCAGAGTGAACGCGTATCCAAAATGATGGACCGATTGGGCCACCAAGATGGCGAGGTCATTCAGCATTCGATGATCACCAAGTCCATTGAGCGTGCCCAACGCAAGGTGGAGGAGAACAACTTTGGCATTCGCAAGCGTTTGTTGGAGTACGACGACGTCATGAACAGCCAGCGTGAGGTGATTTACCGCCGCCGCCGCAATGCCTTGCACGGGGAGCGCCTCAAGTTTGACATTTCTGGAATGTTTTACGAGCTGTCGGACCACTTGATCACGGAGTTCGGACCGGGCAAAGACTTCGAGGGCATGCGCATCCGCAGTTTGGCTGAGCTGGGAGTGGACCCTCCGTTCACCTCAGATGAATTTGGTTTGGGCAGCCCTGAAGCCCAATCCCAGTCGTTGCACCAAGTGGCCGAAATCCACTACCACGAGCGCATGAAATCATTGGCGGCCCATGCCCATCCGGTGATTCAGCGCGTGTATGAGGACGACACCAACCAATTCGTGAACATTGCTGTTCCGTTTACAGACGGGCGCCGGAACCTTCAGGTGATGGCCAACATCGAGGAAGCCGTTGATTCTTCGGGCACCACCTTGGTGGACGAGTTGGAGAAGACCGTGGTTTTGGGTGTTTTGGACCAGCTGTGGAAGGAGCACTTGCGCAATATGGATGACCTCCGCTCCAATGTGCAGCACGCGCGTTTCGAGCAGAAGGACCCCTTGCTCATCTACAAGTTTGAATCCTATGAGCTGTTCAAGGCCATGGTGCAACGCATGAATACCGATGTGGCCAGCTTCTTGCTCAAGTGCCAGTTGCCCAGTCAGCCGGATCAGGTCAAGCGTGCCCCTGGCGCACGTCCCCAGCAGCCAGCGCGCTTGCAGACCAGCAAGCAGGGGGTGCAGAATCTGAATGAGCAGCGCATTGCATCGGCCCGTGCCCAAGGTGGTGGCGCAACGACGGGGATGCCCGCACCCCCTCCTCCCAAGCCAGAGCCTGTGCGCGTGGAAAAGAAGACCTTGCCCAATGAACCTTGCCCATGTGGTTCAGGCAAGAAGTTCAAGAAGTGCCACGGCATCTGAGGACGCCAACAGCTTTTTTGGGGAGGGCCTTTTGCTTGGGGATGTTCTGGTTTACCGAGCGGCATCTGCGAGGGTGACAAAAGCGAGGGGACCTTGCCATCGTGTGCGCAGGGTGCGGTGCATGGACTCGAGTGTGCTGCCCGTGGTGATGACGTCATCCAGGATGATGTACCCTTTGTTGGATTCGTGCAATGCCGTGTGGGTGTCTGGCCAGTCAAATGGAGCCGTCTGACGGGCGATGCGTTGACTTCGGTTGAACCGGGTGAAAGATTGCCCCGCGTGTTTGCGCAACAACAGTGGGGTGCAGTGCATGCCCGTCACTGAGGACCAGCCTTCGGCGAGCAGCGCACTCTGGTTGTAGCCCCGTTTTCTGCGCCTTCTTTTGTGCAAAGGGACAGGCAGTACGGACCAGTTTTCGATGTTCTGGTCTTTACGCAAAGCTGAGAATTCCCGCGCCATTGTCGCACCGAGCCGGCGGCCCAAGGTGGGGTCACCGTTGTATTTCAGCGCGTGCACCAGCTCACGCTCCATGGGAGTGGCGAGGCGCAGCCAAGACCATTGGAAATCCCAATCGAGGCGTTCTCCGAAACGACAGTGGGCATGTCCGGAGTGTCGAACCCAGCTGAATTCACAGGGGCCGCACCAGCTGACCTCTGCTGGGGACAAGGGGGTGCCACAGGATCCACAGCATTTGGGGATGAGGGCGGTGGCCATGGAATGCAATGGGCTGAACATGCCGGGAAAGTTGCGGACACGTGCCGTCGTTCAAGGCCGTGAAGTTGTGCGGATAGCGGTTTTCTTTGTGGTCGTGAAGTATGGCAAGATTCCCGATGAGGAGCGGCAGGAGTTGCTGCCAAAAGTGGATTTCACCTTGCCGGCGGACCACCCTGATACTGTGACGGGCCTGTCTTCCGGCTTACAGCTTGACAGGCCAGCGCCCCTCCAAGTCAGGGCGGGTGGAACGATGTGGACCATCAGGCCCTGGCGCGGCAATGTTTATCCGGAAAAGGCGCCGCAGCGCACCTGGCCCGTCCATTACGGAAAGGCATTTGGCACCATTGAGCTCAATGCGACCCACTACCGCATCCACCCACCGGAGCGGATGGCGGAATGGGCTGCGGCCATGCCGGAGGATTTTAGGTTCTGCGCAAAATTCCCTGCCATCATCACCCATTACCGCAGGTTCAATGACTGTGGGGGCCCGACCGATGACTTCATTGCAGGATTGGACGCGTTGGGAGCAAAGAGAGGTCCGGCTTTCATTCAGCTCCCCCCTCATTTTTCTCCCAAGCAGGCAGACCGTCTGCTGGCTTACCTCAAGGAATGGCCCCGTGCATTTGAAGCGGCTGTTGAGTTTCGCCACCCCGGTTGGTTTGGACCTGAGCCCGAGCACGCCCAGGCCGTAGAGCAGGTGTGGCAAGCGATGCTGGAAATGGGGATTGGAGCGGTCATGAGCGATACTGCATTGCGGCGGGATGCCCTCCACATGCGCATGACGGCGCCTTTTTTGCTGCTGCGGTTCGGCGGTTACGAAGGGCACCCCAGCGATGAACGCCGGCTCAAGGATTGGTGCACGCGCATCAAATCATGGCAAGCCGCAGGGTTGAGATCGGTGGACCTTTTGGTGCACCAGCCTGACAGCATCAGGACGCCAGAAACCTGTCGCATGTTTTCTGATTGCGTCAAAAGTGAGCTGGGGTTGGAGGTTCGCGTGCCAGCGCCTGCCCTTTTTTGACGCTTCTTGTCGTGGAGTAGGTTGAAGAACCGCCGGCACTGTCGAACTTCGAGGTATGGCTCACGCTTCCGCATTTGACCACGCTGCATCCCGAGAGGCCCGCTATGACCAGCTGGATTTGCAATGTCCGGCGCTCTTGTCAGATGCGGACCCGGTGGCAAACCAGGCCAATTTTGCTGCGCTGGTGCACATGGCTTTCGGCTGGCATTGGGTGGGGTTTTACCGGGTGGTGAACGGCGAACTGGTGTTGGGCCCGTTTCAAGGCCCCGTGGCGTGCACGCGCCTCTACAAGGGAAAGGGCGTTTGCGCTGAAGCTTGGGAGCGGAACGAATCCGTGGTGGTTCCAGATGTTGAGGCATATCCCGGCCATGTCGTGTGCAGCGCTGAGAGCCGGAGTGAATTGGTGGTGCCTGTTCGGGACGAACAGGGGCATGTCCATGCGGTATTCGACCTGGACAGCACCGTTGTTGGAGACTTTGATCAGGAAGATGCAGACCGGCTGCAACGCCTCATAGATGCTGTGGGGAGCCGTTTCATTGACAACGCCAATTCACGTCATGCATAAGGGGTTGGACAGGGCTGTGATGGCGGGCGCGGTGCTGTTGTTGTTTGGATGCGCTCAAGTGGGTTCGCCTGACGGAGGAGGCCGCGACGAGGAAGCCCCGGTGGTGGTGGTTGCCGACCCTCCATTTGGCACCACACAGTTCGATCAAGGGTCCTTCATCTTGGAGTTCGATGAGTTCGTCCAATTGCAAGACGCGCGGAGGCAGATTTTGGTGTCTCCACCGCTTCCCACCCCACCAAAGGCGATGGTTCGTGCCAGAAGTGTAAAGGTGGAATGGGGAGACAGTTTGATGGAAAACCGCACCTACATCGTCCAGTTCGGCGATGCGGTGCGCGATTTGCGCGAAGGCAATGTGGCCAAGGGGCTGCAGTATGTATTTACGACCGGAGATGTTTTGGACTCCGGCCGTGTTGCGGGCCGTGCCGAGGATGCATGGACGGGTGAAGTGTCCGCTGGAACACGGGTTTTGCTGTACGACGGTGCGCTGCCAGAGGGGATCATGGATGCCGCTTTGCCGGACTCATTGAGGCCCTTGCCGGATTATGTGGGATTGGTAGACGACAGCGGACGGTTTGACGTTGGTTTTTTGCCCATTGCAGAGCTGGGTTGGATGGTGGTAGACGATGTCAATGGCAATTACCGCGCTGACCATGGAGAGGCTTTGGGCTGGGGAAAGGGTGTGCTGCAGACGGTTACGGACAGCGCGGGTTGGGCAAAACTGATGGCAGCAGCACCCTTGAGATTGGATGTGCCACCGCCTGTGGCGTCTACCTATTTATCGGGAGTGCGGGTGGATTCATCGGGCTATTTCAGGGCGGCCATTTCGGGATTGGATGTCATGCGAGAAGGCCCGGATGGCCTCGTGGATGCGGACATTTTGGAGGCCTTGTCTTTGACAGGACCTGAAGGGACGATTGAATTGGGATTGGAAGGCGACAGCGTCTGGGCGGTATTGCCTGGATTTGTGGATGCGGACACGGGACCTTGGTTGCTGCGTCACCTTTCGGGGACAGATACGTTGGTGTTTCGCGAAGTTTCGCCCGATGTGCCGCCTGTTCCAGTGGGAGCTGTGGAACGGTTTGCTGATCTCGAAGGACATTTTAAGGTGCGGTTTGCACCGTTGCCTCAGGGTTTGGATACGGCGATGTGCATGGCGACAGCTTACGTGGAAGGGGATACGGTGGTGCTGTCTCCTGGATTGTTTCAATTGGAAGGGGAACGTCTAAATGTGGGGCCATTGCCGGCGGGGGCATCCGTGGCATTGATGATTCCTCCTGGGGGCATCCGAGGTGCAGGAGGGGGGTCCAAAGACACCTTGGAGTGGAGGGTTTCAGTGAGGGTGCCCTCTGATTATGGGGTGGTCCAGTTGCTCATGGATAGCGCTTTGCAGCAGCAAAAGGAGGAGGTCATATGGTTGCTGTTGAATGGGTCTGGTGCACCCACGGGTCACGCTTTGAACGGTGCAGACCGGTTTGAAGGGCTCTTGCCGGGGAGGTACAGGTTGGCGATGATTTGGGACGAAGATGGAGATGGACGTTGGTCGGGTGTCCGGCCGGATGAAGGACTTCACCCGGAGCCGATGTACAGATGGGCTGAGGAGATTGACGTTCGCGCTGGTTGGGAGGTTGAGATAGCGCCTGAGTTTCATCCACGCCCTTGATTTGAACATCCGTACAGTGTGATGTCTCATGCGGCACCAAAGGCGCTAATTTTGAGTTATATGCAGGTGAAACCCTCCTTTTTACGAGCGCTGCCCTTGGTGTTCCTGTTGGTGTTGGGCCAATGGGTGGTACGGGCTCAGGACCCCTGCGTTTCCACTGGGACGGGACTGCCTTATGTCAGCACCAACCCCAATTACGTGTGCGAGGCCTTGGAGGCCTTTGTCTACATCAACGTAGCCCAGGCGTATGCCGACCCCGCAGACGCCGCCTCTGAGAACTTCAATTTCAGTTGGTACCCCACGGACATTTTGGGTGGTACAACGACGCAGAGCTTCGATATGATGTTTGACAGCACCACCACCATTTGGTGCGTGGCGACGGACCTACAGAACAACTGCATTTGGACCGATACCATTGTGGTCCAGGTGCAAGAGGCCGTCAACATTGGACTTCCAGCGGACACTTTGGTCTGTGATTTATATGGTTTTACCCTCCAGCCCTCGGCTGAGGCCCAAGCAATGCCAGGGGTGTCTTGGAATTGGGAGCCTTCGCTGTTGTTGTTGGATTCCGACACCCCTACACCTCAGTTGCTCGTGGATGCCGACCAGTGGTATTACGTGACGGCCAGCGCGGGATCCTCCGGGCAGTGCGTGTATGAGGACAGCATCTATGTGACGGCCAATGTTGCGCCCATCGAGCTGGGGGTGGACCAGGAGCTGTGCGAAGGGGAAACAGCGACGCTCGACAGTGGGATGGACCCAGCGTTGGAATCCTTGTTGTGGAGCACCGGTGATACTGTGGCTGCCATCGTAGCGGATACAACCGGGGAGTATTGGGTCACGGCAGTGAACCCCCAAGGCTGCGAGCGCTCAGATACCGTGCAGATCAGCATTTTTGATAACCCCGTTCTCGTTCTCGAAGCCGATGGGGCTGCTTGCGAAGGACAGCCGGTCACGCTGCTGGCCACCGTGACCAGTGACACCATTGTGGCAGGCGTAGGGTGGTCCAGTGGAGAAGCGGGCAATGCTATTGTCGTCACTGGCCCAGGAAATTATGAGGCCATCGCGGTTGATGTCACGGGGTGCACGGGAACCGCTTCTATTTCCCCTGCTTTTTACCCTTCTCCTGTCCCTCAGTTGCCAACTGATACTGTGCTTTGTTTGGAAGAGGATGGTCCTGTTTGGATCGATGCAGCCCAGCCTGATGTGGCGTATTTGTGGTCCGATGGATCGACGGGGTCAGGCACCTTGCTCTCCAGCGAGGGCGTGTATACGGTCACCTTGACCTTGCTCTCGAATGGTTGCCAGGACTCTGCCAGCATTGTACTGACCGACTTTTGCCAGCAGGACAGCGTTTATTTCCCCTCGGCATTTACACCGGACAACGACCTGGTCAATGACGATTTCGGCGGTTTCGCTGAGGCGGTGGGGAGCTACCAACTGGTGGTGTTCAACCGCTGGGGCATCGAGGTCTTTCGCTCAGAAGACCTAGCCCTTCGATGGGATGGCCGCTTGGCAAGTGGTGAACCCGCGCCGGGTGGGCTCTATGGTTTTCGCGCGGTATGGCGGCCCCTTCGCGAGGATGGGGAGAGCTTTGGCGGATTTCTCGAGAAGGTGGGGTCTGTGACCCTTATTCGTTGACCTCGAGGAACCGGTTGACGTCCCCCAGGGTGCCAAAGACCACCAGTGTGTCGGTCTTTTCGACCACGGTGTCTGGCCTTGGAATGCCGATGAGGTGCTCCTTGTGTTCGCCCCCTTCATCATAGGTGCGTCGGATCGTAATCAGCCTCAGATTGTAACGGGTGGTGAGGTCGATGTCGCCCAAGCTGCGCCCCGCAACGCCAGTTGGAGCTTGGATTTCTGCGATTTCATAATCGTCGGGCAATTCCAGAAACCCGCGCAAGTTGGGGTTCATGAGACGCTCCGCAACGATGCTGGCAAATTCCGCTTCAGGCGCCAAGATCTCTTGGACGCCCAGGCTCCGCAAGATGCGCTCTTGGTGAGGGCCTGATGCCCGCACAATGACACGTGGAATCCCCATGTCCAAGAGGTTGAGCGTGGTCAAAACCGTGGCCTCGAAATTGTCGCCAATGGCCACGACGGCGGCGTCCATTTCGTCGAGTTTCTGGCTCTTGAGTGCCTTCTGATCTGTAGAGTCCATGGTGATGGCCAGGGCAATGTCGTCTGACACTTCTTCTACTTTCTCTTCTGCGCAATCGATTGCGAAGACTTCAGCCCCGCGGCCGGCCATTTCCAATGCAATGCGGGAACCGTATTTACCGATTCCGATCACGACATAACGCATGCTCTTCATGGGGCCAATTTACACGTCCTGATTCAGGGCGTGGTGGAGGATGTCGAGGAATGCGGCCACGTCTCCAAAGGAGTTGTACAAGGGGACGGGTGCCATGCGGATCACAGCGGGTTCCCGCCAGTCCACAACCACACCGTTTTCAGTCAGGTAATCAAACAGGGCTTTGCCATGTCCGTGGGCAACCACAGACAGCTGGCAGCCCCGGGCCTCGGGATCGGAGGGCGTCAGGATTTCGAGGGATGCCCCGGTGGAAGCGGCAACGGTGTGAATCCCCTCCTCCAGGAACGCTGTGAGTGCCTTCGATTTTTCGCGCATCCGGTCCATTCCGGCGGCACGGAATTCGGCGAGGGAGGCCAGCATGGCGGCCATGTTCATCACGGGGGCGTTGGAGGTTTGCCAACCCTCTGCACCAGCCATGAGGTCGAAGTCAGGTTCCATTTTGAACCGCCGCGCTTCAGAATGTCCCCACCACCCTTCGAGCCTTGGCATGTCGGGTTCATGGGCATGCCTCGAGTGGACAAATGCGCCAGCGGTGCAGCCCGGCCCGCCATTGAGGTACTTGTAGCCGCACCAACACGCGAAATCGACGTTCCAATCGTGCAGCTGCAGCGGCACATTGCCTGCAGCGTGGGCCAGGTCGAACCCACAGGTTGCGCCAACAGCGTGGGCGGCCTCTGTGATTTCGCCCATGGGCATCCATTGGCCTGTGTAGTACTGAACCCCGCAGAGCATCACGCAGGCGAGCGTGTTTCCTTCTTGTGCGATTCGGGCGGTGATGTCTTCTGTGCGCAGGGTGTGCTCTCCCGCCCTCGGCGCGATTTCGATGAGGTGTTCCTCGGGGTCAAGCCCGTGCAGCCTCAATTGGCTGAGCGCGGCATAACGGTCGCTGGGAAAGGCCCCGGCTTCAATCATGAGCTTGGTGCGCTCGCCTTGAGGACGGTAGAAAGAAATGAGAAGGAGGTGCAGGTTGACCGTGAGCGCATTCATGGCCACGACTTCTTCTGGCTGCGCTCCTACGATGGCGGCGAGGTCTGCGGTGGCCTCACGGTGGTAGGCCACCCAGGGCCGCCTGCCCTCGAAATGGGCTTCTACGCCGTATTGACGCCAGTCTTCGAGTTCACCATCGATGATTTCGCGGGCGCCCTTGGGCTGCAGCCCCAAGGAGTTTCCTGTAAAATACAGAGAGGTGCCAGCGCCGTGCGGGGGGATGTGGAAGCGCTCGCGGAAGGGCGCGAGGACGTCGCTTTGGTCCAAGCGCTGAGCGGCTGCTCGGAATTCACTTTTTTGTGTCCAAATGTGGTCGAGGGGCATGGGCGGTGGAACGGAGTGGGTGTCGGGGAGGGTCCAGGACGGGCTGGTCGCTAATTTCGTGCGGAATATCGAGCCATGTCCACAACCTCTTCACATCCGGCCGCACACCGCCGAACAGCCAGCGCTGCGCTTTTCGAAGAAGCCCGACTTCGGTTTCCTGGAGGTGTGAATTCTCCTGTCCGTGCTTTCGGTGCTGTTGGGGGCACGCCGCTCTTCATGGACAAAGGGGAAGGGGCGCACATTTGGGACGCAGATGGTCAGCGCTACATCGACTTCTGCTGTTCATGGGGCCCGCTCATTTTGGGCCACGCCCACCCCGCCGTTCAGGAGCGCATCATGCGCGCAGTGGCCAATGGCACTTCCTTTGGAACGCCAACGCGCCTTGAAAACGAGTTGGGAGGGTTGATTTTGGACAACCACCCTTTTGCAGAGCGCATCCGCTTTGTTTCGAGTGGAACAGAGGCGGCGATGAGTGCCATTCGTTTGGCGCGCGGCGTGACAGGGAAATCCAAGATCCTCAAGTTTGATGGCTGCTATCACGGACACGTGGATGCTTTGCTGGTCAAGGCGGGCAGTGGCCTTGCCACTTTGGGAACATCCACCTCGGCAGGCGTACCCGAGGCCTATGCGCGGGAGACACTGGTTTTGCCGCTCAACGATTTGGAGGCCCTTGAGGCGACGATGAAAGCGTATGCTGATGACCTTGCAGTGGTCGCCATTGAGCCGATTCCAGCCAACAACGGGTTGCTCATTCAGGACCCTGGATTCTTGCAAGGTGTGCGCGACTTGTGCGACAAATACGGGGTGTTGCTGCTGTTCGACGAAGTGATCAGCGGATTCAGGGTGGCCTTTGGAGGTGCTGCTGAATACTATGGCATCCAGCCCGATGTGATGGCCTTTGGCAAGATTATCGGGGGAGGCATGCCCGTTGGTGCGTATGCGGCCTCTGCAGAGGTGATGGACCATGTGGCGCCGGTTGGCCCTGTATATCAGGCGGGAACTTTGAGTGGAAACCCGGTGGCCATGGCTGCAGGTGCAGGTCAATTGACAGAATGCCTCAAACCGGGCTTTTATGAGGACCAAGATCGCCGGACGCGCCGTTTGGTGGACCCGATTTTGGCCCATGCAGAACGCAAGGGACAACCCCTGCGGATTTTTACCCGTGGCAGCATTTTTTGGTTGGCGTTTAGTGAGCAGGTGCACATCCGCCGAAGCAGTGAAATAGATCCAGACAGCATGGCTTACTTCTCCAAGCTTCATGCGGCGCTGTTGGACAGAGGGGTCTACCTCGGGCCCTCAGGTTATGAAGTGGGTTTTGTCAGCGCTGCACACAGTGATGCGGTGATTGACGAAGCGGTTTCGGCTTTCACTGAAGCGCTGGACGTGACCTTTTCTTGAAGCTTAGGAAAAAGCAACAACCCAAGCGCCGTCAGCGATGAGGGCTGCATCCAACAGCAAATAATACCAAGGCGGTCGCTGTTCTCGGGCGCAAGCCACCAAGGGCACCATAAGCAAGGGCCCCAAGCCAAATGCGAGGTTCCCTTCGGTTGCAATTGTGGAAGCCAACGCTGCTGCAAGCAGCATGACCACCGCCGCGACGCGGGTCCCTCTTGTTCCCCATTGTTGGGGCCACGTTTTCATGAAAGCAGGGTCCCAGCTGCGGTCCCTCAGGTCAAAGGGCAAAGTGAGGGCCATGATCACCAGTGCACGTTCGCCGATCATCAGCAACAGGTTGACCTGATTCAATGGGTTTGTCTTGGAATCCAACAGGATGGGCCACAAAGCCGTGATGATGGCCCAGGCCAATCCGATCCAAAGCAGCTTGAGGCGTGGCAGCCGCCTGAGCGCCAGCTGGACACCGCGAACGCCTGGCAGACCCGCGTAAAGGAGCGTCAGCAGCCCCGCCACAACCAGGCCTGCTAAGAGCAGAAGAGCGGCAGGCCATGTGGCCGTTGCCGCGGCGGCTGTTTGGGCCAGTGGAAGCATGGCCAAAGGAGCCAAGAAAAAAGCAACCCACCGTACAGCGCGCTTGTGGGTGCTCAACCATTGGCGGTGGTCGTCGCGAAGTCCGCGGGGCCGGGTGGATTTGACGTGCCTTTGCCAGGTGTAGGCGATCCAAGTGGCAGCGCCGATACCCGCTGCAAAAATCAGGGGAACAGCAGCCGTTGAATCGGCGTGATGCGCCATGCACCAGGAGCGCAAAACGCACCCTGCGGCTGCCGCCGCAATCACGGCATTGGACCAGAGCAATCGAATGCCACACATGCCCCTCAAAAGTAGAATATCCAACACGCACGAAACGGTTATGAACACAGTGTGCATTTGGATGTTGTACCCTTTTATTTTTGGTCTTTAAATCAGCGCCATGGCTTCAGGAGCTTTTGTACAGCGTCATTTGGGTCCCCGCAGCGAGGAGCATCAAAGTATGCTTTCAGCTTTGGGATTGAACTCATTGGAGGAATTGGTCCGAAGTACGGTGCCAGAGGCCATCCTCTCGGCCGACCGACTGGATGTCCCTGAGGCCATGTCGGAGACAGCTTATCTGGAGCACATTGACCAGTTGGCTTCCCAGAACAAGCTGTTCCGCAATTACATCGGGATGGGCTACAGCCCCACAGAAGTGCCCAGTGTGATCCGCCGAAACGTTCTAGAAAATCCCGGCTGGTACACGGCATACACGCCTTATCAGGCTGAGATTGCACAGGGAAGACTGGAAGCTTTGTTGAATTTTCAAACCATGGTCTGCGACTTGACAGGCATGGAAATGGCCAATGCCAGTTTGTTGGATGAAGCAACGGCGGCGGCAGAGGCGATGACCATGTTGTTCAACGCGCGGAGCCGCAAGGCTGCCAAGGCTGGAGTTGACCGTTTTATGGTCTCCGAAAATGTCTTCCCTCAGACTTGGACGGTGATGAAAAGCCGGGCAGTGCATTTGGGCATTCGCATTGATCGGGTGGCTGAAGCGGAGATGGAATTTACCGAAGATGTCTTTGGTGTTTTCGTTCAATATCCGGATGATGCAGGACGTGTAGAACCGCTGAGCGCATTCATCGATCGGGCGCACGAAACAGACGTAAAGGTGGTGGTGGCCACGGACCTCTTGGCTTGTGCTTTGGTGCAATCTCCGGGCTCCATGGGCGCAGACGTTGTGGTGGGGAGCAGCCAACGCTTTGGCGTTCCCATGGGTTATGGCGGACCCCATGCGGCATTTTTTGCCACCCGCCTTGATTTCAAGCGGAACATTCCCGGGCGCGTGATTGGTGCATCGGTGGACAGGAGGGGCAAGTTGGCTTACCGCATGGCGCTTCAAACACGGGAGCAGCACATCAGGAGGGACAAGGCGACGAGCAACATTTGTACCGCTCAGAGTCTGCTGGCGGTGATGGCGAGCATGTATGCGGTCTACCATGGACCACGCGGACTGCGGTCCATTTCCGAGCGCATCCATGCCAAGGCCTGCGCATTGGCTGATGCTGGTCGTGCCGCAGGTCATGCTCCAGTACACGACCATTTCTTTGACACTGTGGTGTTTGCCATGGAGGATGTGGGTGCTGTGATGGAGCGAGCGGGCCGCAAAGGCATCAATTTTCGGTATTTCCCCGACGGCGTTCATGTCGGTGTGTCCTTTCACGAATGCACTTTACCGGAGGATTTCAAAGACGTTTGTGAAGTCCTTGGATTCAATGCAGTCACTTTGCCCAGCATGGACGGTTTTGCCTCTCCATTGGGCAGTCAGTTGAGGCCCGTTGATTACTTGAATCACCCTGTTTTCAACACTTACAGGTCTGAAACCGCCATGATGCGGTACCTCAAGCACCTGGAAAACAAGGACCTGTCTCTGACCCACGCCATGATTCCGTTGGGTTCGTGCACCATGAAGCTCAATGCGGCGACACAGCTTCTGCCGATTGGTTGGGCGTCCTTCGCCCAGTTGCATCCTTTCTGCCCCCCTGAGCAGGCCAAAGGCACGCGAAAAATGGTGAACGAGCTGGAGCGTTACTTGAGTGAAATCACAGGTTTTGCGGGCATGAGTTTGCAGCCCAACAGCGGTGCTCAAGGCGAATACAGTGGCTTGCTGGTCATCCGCGCGTACCACGCTTCTCGAGGCGATGAGCACCGCGATGTGTGCCTGATTCCATCTTCTGCCCACGGCACCAACCCTGCTTCTGCGGTGATGTGCGGCATGCAGGTGGTGGTGGTGGGTTGCGACAAGCACGGCAACATCAACCTCGATGAATTGACCGAAAAGGCCGAACAATATTCGGACCGGTTGGGCGCATTGATGATCACATATCCCTCTACACACGGGGTGTTTGAGGAGCACATTTTGGAAGTGACCAAGGTGGTGCACGACAATGGGGGTCAGGTCTACATGGATGGCGCCAACATGAATGCTCAGGTGGGACTTACGAGTCCGGGTAGGATTGGAGCCGATGTGTGTCATCTGAACTTGCACAAAACGTTTGCCATCCCTCATGGTGGTGGTGGCCCCGGTGTGGGTCCCATCGGAGTGGCGGAGCACCTGGTGCCGTTTTTGCCAAGCCATCCTTTGGATGCAGTAGGCGGGGATCAGGGCATTGATGCGGTCAGTGCGGCCCCGTTTGGCAGTGCCTTGATCCACTTGATTTCCTATGCCTACATCCGGCTTTTGGGACCCGATGGTTTGAAGCGAAGCACGGAAGTGGCGATTCTCAACGCCAATTATTTGCGCAGCCGACTTGAGGATCATTATGACGTCCTGTACAAAGGCAACCGCGGCGAGGTGGCACACGAGATGATCTTGGACTGCCGTCCATTTAAGGCCTCTGCAGGCATTGAAGTCACCGACATTGCCAAGCGCCTCATCGATTATGGTTTTCATGCCCCAACGGTCAGTTGGCCTGTGGCGGGTACGTTGATGATTGAGCCGACCGAGAGTGAACCTTTGGAGGAGTTGGACCGCTTTTGTGAGGCCATGATCGCCATCAGAGAGGAAATTCAGGCCATCGAAGAGGGCCGCTGGAGTCACGACGACAACCCCTTGGTCATGGCACCGCACACCGCGGGTGAGCTCACCGCGTCGGAGTGGAATCACGCCTATTCTCGCGAGGCGGCAGCGTATCCTGTTCCCCACATCCGAGAGCGGAAATTCTGGCCTGCTGTTGCAAGGGTTGACAATGCGCGTGGCGATCGCAACCTCGTTTGTACTTGCCCCAGCATTGAGCTGTATGTGGAGCCAATAGAGGCTTGAGCCCCTTGTGTGCTGTGTTCGATGTTCCGGGGACTATATTCGCCCCACGAATCCAACATTTAACACGTAATGAAGCACCTTTACACATTGGTCTTTGTGATGCTCACAGTGAGCTTCGCTTTTGCACAGGCACCGGTTCGCGAATACGCTGGACGTGCCGTAACTGCGCGCGCTGCCCAAGGCACGCACGTTGATTACACCCGCGACATCATTTACACGAATGACTTCTCGGACTGTTCTAACGTCTCCTTCACGAACGCCAACGACGAGGGATATACCGACTACATCGACGGCATCAACTGGGAGTGCACCACTTCTGCACCCAGCGGTCCTTACGCCATCGCAGGAATCGCCTCCACGACGGCTGACAATGGTTTTGTCATGGTGGACTCCGACTTGTTCGGAGCAGAGGAAGCCTACGCTGCGAGCTGGGTTGAGAACTGCTGGTTCAACATCGACGACCCCGTTGACCTGACGGGTCACCCTTTTGTCACTGTAGAGTTTGAGAACTACTACCGTTGCTGGGACAACACCACTGACATCGAGCGTTGCTACATGGAGATTTCCTTGGACGGTGTGAACTGGCCCAGTCCTGAGACCCTCGAGATCGAGGACGGATACGTGGTGGTCGACGGCGATACGCTCGCTGCCCGCTATGAGGTTTTCCCAACCTATGAGCGCGGTGATGAGTCTACCAACCCTTCTGTTGCGCGTTTTGACATCGGCGACATCGCTGGTGACGAGGCTACGGTTTACTTCCGCTGGCGCTGGGTAGGCCAATGGGGCTACGCTTGGATGGTGGACGACTTGGTGGTGTTTGATACGCCAGCCAATGACGTGCGCATCAACGACTATGTCAGCTTTACCGACTACTTCACGACGGGCCTTTGGGAGGCGCAGACTTGGCCAGAGAGCCAGCTTCCTGTTTTTGACCTTGCAGTGGGCGTAACCGGTCTCGGAACTGAAGTTCAGCCCAACACCATGTTGACAGTGGCTGTCAATGGCAACGAGGCTGACGGCGGCATGAGCGATGGCATTGACATTGCTTACGGTCAGAACGACACCTTGCGCGTATTGGGCTGGGAAGCTTCAGGCGTGGGTGAGTACATCTTCGACTACACTGTGGCTTCTGACAGCACAGATGAGTACCCTGCCGATAACGTTGCACAACAAGCCATTGACGTGGTGGAGTTGCAGTATGGACGTGACAACGGTGAGTTTGTGGGCCAGACTCCTGCAGACGGTACTGTTGACTTCATCGCAGGTGTTCCCTACGACGCTGTGAACGACATGACCATCTACGCGATTGACGTCGCCATCATGGACGGTTCTGACGTGGGCGCAGAGGTCGTATGTCACCTCTTTGACTGGGTCGAGTGGAACAACGGTGGCGGTCAGTACGACGGCTTGTTGACCACCACTGAGGAGGTCCAGCTTGAGGCCAACTTCTTGAACAGTGGAGACGGTGAGGTGTCATGGTACACCTTCGCCTTGGAGGAGCCTTACGAGGTTGCCGCTGGAGAAGCTGTGATGGCTTGCTTTGAGCACCTCGGAGGAGACAACGTGCAGATTGGAACCAGCGTTCCACAGCGCGACCAGACGGTGTTCATTTATGGCCCATTCGGTGCCAGCAGTGCATACGATTGGTTCTTCACCACCAACTGCCCCATGGTTCGCTTGAACCTCGACCCCAGCGCTGAGACCACCATGAACGTGGAGGACATCGCGGGAGAAGGCTTCACCTTGGGCCGTGCTTATCCAAACCCTGCCGCTGGAAACACCCGCATCGACTTCACACTCGAAGCTGCTGCTGACGTGACCTTGGAGGTAACCAGCATGACAGGTGCCATTGTGCGCCGCATGGACCTCGGTGTTCAGCCCGCAGGCAACCAGCGTGCGGTTCTCGACCTCGAGGGCTTGACCGCTGGCATGTACACTTACACCATCACTGTGGACGGCGCCCGCGCTACCCGCAAGCTGATCGTGAAGTAAGATTGATTTGACTTTATGAGAAAGGGGGCCCGTTTGGGCCCCCTTTTTTGTTTGTCATGTTTTCCAATGGTGTGGAACGGCGCGTTGGGGTTATTTTGCCCCACCATTCACAATCATGAAGCACATCTTTACCCTGGCCGCTTGCGTGTTGGCCTTTCAAGTCTCGGCTCAATTGACCGGACAAATGCCTACAAAGGCGACCCAACAAGAACTGGAGACCAGCCGGCTCTTGGGCCTCGAAGAAATCGCCCGCTCAGAAGCTTCAGGCATGCGCGGCGGCGATTCCACTGTGATCTTCTTCTATGAGGATTTCGCCAATGGATTGGCAGGAAACAACGGGCTTGGCGCGTTGACCACTGAGGACAGCAGCCCAGACAACACCATCTGGCAGTATGTAGACGCTGCTGGAGACGGGTATTTCCAGGATGCGACCGCTTCCGGCGTGCAGCCTCCAGCGGGTGAATTCAGCACCAACATCGGAGCCTTGAACAGCATGACCGCTGACAATGGCTGGATGATTTTTGACTGCGATTACTACAACACGCCCATCGCAACGGGCGTGGAGGACACAGAGGGCTACCTCAACCTCCCCACCATGGACATGACGGACCTGACGAGTGTGGTCATCTCTTGGGACCAATACCTCCGTTACTGCTGTTACCCTTACTTGCCCATTTTGGTGGAGGTGAGCACCGACGGTGGAAGCATCTGGACATCCTTCGAAGCGGGCGGAACCTTCATCCCTTCGGCGAACTCAGCCAGCGCCAACCCCTTGGTCACGAGTTTGGACATCAGCTGTGCTGCAGCAGGACAGTCTGCGGTTGACATTCGTTTCGCCTACCTCCAAAGCCCAATTTCAGGCGGTGGATACAGCCACTACTACTGGGGCATCGATGACATCGCCATTGAGGCCAACCCTGTGACCAACAGCTTGGAGCTGGTGCAGTTGACCAACGGAGACGTTTACAACCTTTTCGAGTACCGTGTGACGCCCATGGAGCAAAGGATCCCTGCTGCTGACGGAGGTGTTCTCGCGGGTGTTTTGTACCGCAATGCCGGTTACTTGGACCAAGAGAACTGTGTGGTGACTGTGGACGTGTTGGATGATGCCGGCAATGTGTTGAGCACGACGAGCACCGATCCATTTACAGCGCCATCGTTTGCCAACAACGACAACTGCCCTGCGAACCCTCAGGATACGTTGTACATCGCGACAGGGTGGGAGCCGGATGCAGAGGGCTTGTATACGTTGCGTGCGACCATGTCGAGCGACAGTGTGTTGGCTGCTTTGGTCGAAGGAAGTGATTCCGGTGCGTTGACGTTGGACATGGAGTACACAGAATGTGAGTTTGGCCATGACAACGCTGGAACGCTGGATGTGGAACTCGGCCCAAGGTTTGACGACGAAAACGATTTCTTTGAGCCTACAGGCTATGGCAACCGTTATACCTTCAACAATGAAGGAACGACGGTGTATGGCCTTGCGGTAGCCTTTGGCCCAAGCATGGGCTCAGGCATCGACTTTGAGATCCGTTGGATTGACCAGGATCCCGAGGTGGGCCTCAGCGACTCTCCCTACGAGTTTGCAGAATTCACCTCAGATGCGAACTGGGCAGGGACACCAGCGGCTCCCGTTTATTACCCCCTGGCCTTCGAAGACGAAATCGAAGTGTCTGTGGAAGGGCTGGCTTCTCCTGGGTTCTATGCAGGAGCTGTCATCACGGAGTTTGACTTTGATGACCTCGAGTTGACGGTGTTGGGCAATGGCAACAGCGACACAGACAACAGCACCATCATCTACCAGCAGGCAGGCAGTGGAGACTACGTTTGGTTTACTTCTCAGACCGCCACCCCCGCGATCCGTTTGATCACTTGCCCCGTGGTGAGTGTCGACGTTTTGGGTGCTTTCAACGGCGTACACCTTGATGGCAACTTCCCGAACCCTACTGCAGGAGAGACCCGATTCCGTTTCAATGCGGATTGGGGTGGTGACTTTATCATCGAGTTGCGCGACTTGCAGGGACGTTTGGTCGATGTTGTCGACCTCGGATCCCGCCCGGCAGGAGAGCACACGGTGGTGTACAACGCCTCTGCTTTGGCAGACGGCATGTACACATACTCGTTGGTTACCAATGGTGTTCGTATCACGAAGAAGATGCGCGTACAGCATTGAGTTGACCGTTGTCAATGAACTTAAAAGGCCCGCTCCCTGTATGGGGGGCGGGCCTTTATTTTCGCAAGGATGTCTAAGGGCGCACATACCCCAGTAAGCGGAGGGTGGAAAGGCCGTTTCGCCGGTCCATGGGCGCGCCGTGTCCGCAGCAAAGACCACTTGGTCAATGCGGATCCGATGGGCGCCCAAGCCGCCGTGCTCCAGGCGTTGCTGTCTCGCGCGGCCACAACGGTGTTTGGAAAGGACCACGGCTTGGCGGATGTAGCGAAGATTCAAGACCCTGTCGCACAAGCGAGGGCTTTTCGGGAGGCAGTGCCCGTGCGGGACTACGAAGGGCTCAAGCCTTATGTAGAACGCGCCGTAGCGGGAGAGCCAGATGTGTTGTGGCCGGGATTGCCCAAGTACTTCTGCAAGACCTCGGGCACGACTTCTGGTGCGAAGTACATTCCGCTCACTGAGGACAGTTTGCCCAACCACATTGGTGCAGCACGAAGGGCGTTGTTGCACCATGTCGCCAACAGTGGCAGTGCAGAATTTGTGGGAGGCAAGATGATCTTTTTGCAGGGCAGTCCCACGTTGACGCCCACTCCTGGTGGCGTTCCATTGGGACGGTTGAGTGGCATTGTGGCGCATCACATCCCTTCTTATCTCCAACGCAACCGCTTGCCGGCTTGGGACACGAACTGCATCGAAGATTGGGAAACCAAGGTGGAGGCCATCGTGCGTGAAACTGCGGGCCAGGACCTGCGCCTGATCAGTGGCATACCCTCATGGGTGCAGATGTATTTCGAGCGTCTTCTGGCGCACACAGGCGCAGCCAACGTGAAGGAGGTGTTCCCCAATTTTTCGCTGTTCGTCTTCGGCGGGGTGGCCTATGCGCCCTATGCGGAGCGGTTTCGCGAACTCATTGGGGGAGATGTGGCGACCGTGGAGACCTACCCCGCGAGTGAAGGATTTATAGCCTATCAAGATGGTGGTCTTGGGGAGGGTTTGCTGGTGAATGCGGCGGATGGATTGTTTTTGGAGTTTATCCCAGCAGAGGAGTACGGGAGGCCAGGTGCCCGCAGACTCGGCCTGGGCGAAGTGGAGATGGGGGTGAATTACGCCGTCGTGGTGACTTCCAATGCCGGATTGTGGGCCTATGATTTGGGTGACACAGTGCGCTTTGTTTCATTGGCTCCAGCGCGGGTGCTTGTGACGGGGCGGATCAAACACTTTACCAGTGCCTTTGGGGAGCATGTGATTGCAGAGGAAGTTGAATCGGCGATGGCTGAGGCTGTCGCGCAGCATGGAGGCCAGGTGATCGAATTTCATGTGGCCCCAGAGGTGAATCCCAATAGTGGGTTGCCCTATCACGAGTGGTTCGTAGAGTTTGCTGTAGAACCGAGAGATGCCGGTGCTTTTGCGGCCGCATTGGATTTGGGCTTACAGGAGCGCAACCCGTATTACCGGGATTTGATTTCGGGGGGAGTATTGCGCCCTGCGAGGTTGCAGGTGCTTCCTCCGGGGGCGTTCCACGCGGCCATGGCCCGCCGGGGCAAACTGGGTGGTCAAAACAAGATCCCCCGATTGGCCAATGACCGTGCCATGGCGCAAGAACTGTTGGAACATGACTGAACACCACCGTACCATTCTCGTTGGCGTGGCCGGTGGAAGCGCCTCTGGAAAAGGCACCATCGTCGACCGGTTGCTGGCCCATTATGGCCAACAGGCCGCCGTCCTGCGCATGGACGATTACTACAAGCCCCTCGGCCAGATTCCCCGCGATGCCGATGGGGAGCCGAACTTCGACAAACCCGACTCATTGGACCTGGCCCGTTTGGCAGGTGACCTCGACCAGTTGCGCGCGGGAGTGGACTTGCACATTGACAGTTACACCTTCAATCAGCCGGGCGTTCTGTCCCAGCGGCTGCACATTCCGGCGTGCCCGGTGGTGTTTCTTGATGGGCTTTTTCTGTTGCACGACGAGGGCGTCCGGGAGCGGTTGCAATTGACCGTATACATCCATGCGACCCCTGAGACGCGGCTGGCGCGGCGCATGGCGCGTGACCAAGCGGAGCGCAGTTTGACCCCGGATATCATCCAATACCAGTGGGACCACCATGTCAGGCCCGGAGACCTCGCTTACCTCGAGCCGGTGTCCCATCTTGCGCATGTGGCGGTAGACAATGATCGGCCTGTAGAGGCGGACTTGTCAGAAGTCCACGCCGCGATTTCCGCCTTGATCCAACCTTGAAACCTTTCACCATGTCGAAGACTTTTTTTACCCTGCCCACTTGCAAGACATGCCAGCGCATTGAGGCGGATTTGAACCCGGCCGCAGCAGGGGCGACCGTTCGGGACATCAAAGCTGAGGCCATTACCGCTGAAGAAGTGGATGCCATGTACGCGCATTCCGGCAGCTATGAGGCGCTTTTCAGCCGCCGTGCCATGAAGTTCCGCTCCATGGGATTGGCAGAGCGCCAGCTGACGGAAGCCGATTACCGTCAGCTCATCATCGATGAATACACCTTCCTCAAGCGCCCAGTGCTCTTGACCGATGCGGGGGTTTTCGCGGGGTCTGCCAAGGCGTCTGTTGAAGCCGCTAGGGCCGCGTTGCAGTCTTAATTCCAAGCGGACTTGCAACGCTTACTCGCCCACCTGGCATTGTTGGTCGTTGCCTTGGTGTACGGGGGCAATTACCTCGTTGCCAAAGGTTTGATGCCTGACTTGGTGGGGCCCAGTGGCTTCATCGTGTTGCGGGTGACGGGTGCTTTGGCCTTGTTTTCACTGTTGCTGCCTTTCAACAGGGAGCGTGTCGCAAAGGCCGACATTCCGCGGTTGATTTTCTGTGGTGTGACGGGAGTGGGCATCAACATGCTGCTCTTTTTCAATGGGCTCAACATCACAAGCCCGGTCAATGCGAGCCTCATCATGACGGTCAACCCCATTTTGGTGTTGATTGCCAGTGCGGTGGTCTTGGGCCAGCCCATCGTGAGGCGGCGTTTGATCGGTGTCATCATAGGGGGTGTGGGTGCTGCGGCCATTTTGTTGTGGAGCGGCTCTGGGGACCGGGTCCACGCCTCGTGGCAAGGCGACCTCATGATCCTGATCAATGCGACGAGCTATGCTTTTTATTTGGTTGCGGTCAAGCCCCTGATGTCCAAGTACAAACCGCTGACGGTGGTGACGTGGGTCTTCCTGTTTGGCTGGTTGTTTACCACGCCCATAGGTTGGGGTCAGGCGTCTGAAATCGACTGGGGTCTTTTTGGTCCTTCTGAATGGATGGGGGTCGCGTATGTGGTGTTGGCCACCACCTTTTTGGTGTACCTGCTCAACATTTTTGCGATGCGCCACCTTCAGCCTACTGTGGTGAGCGTGTACATCTACCTCCAGCCGCTGTTGGCCACCCTGTTTAGCGTGGCACAGGCCCGGTATGGCGGCACGGATTACATGGTGGATACCGGATGGCCACTGTGGGCCTTTGGGGCGCTCATATTCCTCGGGGTGTATCTGGTGGGCAAGCCCGTGCGAATCACAGCTTCTAACGCTTAAATTCAGCACATGCCGATTCCGAAGCCTTTCAACCTGACCACCTGGATCGAGGAGCACCGCGACATGCTGAAGCCGCCAGTGGGCAACAAAAACATGTACGTGGACAGTGGCGACTACATCGTGATGATTGTGGCCGGCCCCAATGCCCGCAAGGACTACCATTACAACGAAACCGAAGAGCTGTTCTACCAGCTGGAAGGCCACATTACTGTGCGCATTCAGGAAGATGGAAAAGCTGTGGACATGAAGCTGGGCCCTGGAGACATGTACCTCCACCCCGCCAAAGTGCCCCACAGCCCCATGCGGGAGGCGGGCTCCCTGGGCCTGGTGATTGAGCGCAAACGCGAAGGCAGTGGCATGCAGGACGGTTTGTTGTGGTTCTGCGATGGATGCAACACCAAGTTGCACGAGACGTATTTCGAGCTCCGGGACATCGAGCGGGATTTTTTGCCGCGTTTTAGGGAATTCTATGGCAGTCAAGCCAAGCGCACCTGTTCCTCTTGTGGTGATGTTTTGCCCGCGGATCCGCGCTTTGTGGATGCCTAATGGCGCAACCATACGTGCCGTCTGTCTGTTTTCATTAAGGCGAAAGCCTGCACCATGATCATGCGATTCAAACTGTATTTCTTGGGCTTGGCCCTGTTGGGGACCTTCTCTTCTGCAGCCCAACCATTGTTGGTAGACGGTGACGTCTGCTTGGACATTGAGGTGCTTGCCATTCATACGGAAGGTGAATTGGAAGGCATGACCACCTATCGGCTTTATGCAACCCTCCCCGGGCCCAGTGATGTGGTCACCACGGTTTTTGGAGATGCCGATCACCCCACGAGTTTGCAGACCACGACGTCGTTTTACCAAAGCGAGATTGGAGGCCAATTCCCCTGTGCGAACAACCCCATACTGTTCGATGCCTTTCCCACATTGGCTTGGGACAGTTGGTTGACCTTGGGCATATCGGGCCCGCCTGATGCGGCATTGGGCCAGGACTGCCCGCAAGTGGTGATGAGCTCAGGTTCTCCCTTCATGACTGAATTTGAAAACGGCGGTGGATTCACCATCGATGACATGATTGGAAGCGCATGGTTTGTGGTCCCTTCCAATACCAATGGGTTGCCGGATGAAGACGGTCGGGTGCTGCTTGCACAGTTGACGACCGATGGGGCCCTTTCAGGGGTGTTGTACATGCAAATCCTGCCTGGCGGTGTCGGCACCTTGGCCGAAGTGGTGGAGTTGCCGTTGTATGGCGCCTGCGCGGAAATCACGCCGGTTCAATGTCCAGAGGAAATCTTCGCTGACGGCGAGGGGTGCAACTGGGAGTTTGAGGTGGGAAGTGCCCAACCCGGGGACACTGCTGTTTGGTCCTTTGGCGATGACGTCCAAGCCGGAGGGCATTACGCAGGTTACGTTTTTGCCGGAGACGGAGAATACCCCGTGTCCGTGAGTTACAGTTCAAACCTTTGCCCCAACGGTGTCACCCTCGTGACGGCCGTGGAGGTGGACGGTTGCTCTGAGGTGGACTGTGTGTTGGAGTTGAATGTGGAAACCGCGCAGGAAGGCGAGGTCATCATGGTCATTCCCACCGGCTATCCCGAAGGCGTGGAGCTGATTTACTCCCTGAATGGGGAGGTGTTTCAAGAGGGAGGGTTGGCGATCACCTTGCCAGTGGGAACGGGAGATGCACCGTGGCAGGTTTGTGTTCAATACATCTCGGAGGATTGTCCAGATGGTGTGGTGGCCTGCACAGGGAGCGAGGGTTATGAGTCGGGTTGCCCCGATGAAATTTGGGTCGGCGGTGCCGGTTGTGAGTACATATTGAGCATCTGTGACTACACAGAAGGGGAGAGCGTGATGTGGTCATTCAGCGACAGCACGGCAGCAGAAGGCCATTTCACGTGGCACACTTTTCCAGAAGACGGGCTCTACGAGGCCTGTGCGACATACGTTAGCCCCACTTGCCCGGACAGCACGGTATTGTGCACGGCGGTTGAGGTAGAGGGCTGCGGCCCTTGTGTCTTGGACATCGTGGTCGTGTCCGAAAATGCAGAAGAAGGAAATTGGGTGTTGTCCACCGAGGGCGCGCCAGAAGGAACCGTTGTGGAGTGGTTTGATGGTACCGGGGCATTTTTGGAGCAAGCGGAAGAACTGTACTTCCAAGGAAGCGGAACGGTGTGTGCCATGTATGAGACCCCCGAGTGTCCATCGGGCGTTGAGGCGTGCATTGAGCTCGAGCTGGCAACGCCGAATTGTGACGTTCAGTTGGAATTGACGGAGTTGGCCTTGTGCGGTGAATACCTCGTCGAATACAACGGCGAGCCGGGTCCTGAAGATGTGTTGTGGTACCTCGATGGGGAATTGTTGCAGACGGGGGGAAGCGCCTTTGATTTTTCGGTGGACAGCGCGCAATCCGCCCTGGTGTGCGCCATTGCAACAGGCGCAGACTGTCCTCAGGGTGAGGAGGTGTGCATCGCCGTGGAAAACGAAGGTTGCGAGCCTTGTCTTACCGAGGACGACGCTGAGCTGATGTCGGGGTTGGTTGATGCATCAGAACCCTGTCTGGTTTTCTTGCTGGTTGAGATGATGCAGCCGAACGACTTCTACATCTTCTGGGAATTCGGCGATGGCATGACCACTTCAAATGCCCACCTGTTTACCGAGCATCAATACGCTGAATCTGGCACCTATGAGGCCTGCGCCACGGTGTTCAGTCCGGGATGTCCTGAAGGCTCCACTTGGTGCATTGAGGTTGAGGTGGAAGGGTGCGATGCGTTGTGTGAGCCAGTGGTGGTGACGGTTACACCCGAGGAGGGGGCCTCTGGCCTTTACTTCTGGTCGGGGTCTTCTGCGAACTGGTTTCAGGATGACATCTTCTTGATTCCTGGAGGCAGCACCGAACCGCTGGAACTGGGTTTGTGCCTGACTGAGGGGTGTTATCTGATGGATTTCTGGCCCGGTGACAGCAGCGCCTCGGCCTCAGCATTGGACATCGTTGTTTCGGATGCGGATGGCCCCATTGAATGGGAGAGCGACCCATTTGTGGATGAGAACGGCTGGCAGGTTGTCCATTTTGGGGTGGGAGAACCGGGATGTGATCCCGCTCCTGAGCTGTGCACCTTGGACATCGAAGCGGAGCAGCAAGCAGACGGAAGTTGGACGCTCACAGCCGTGACGGCCTCGTCGGAAGACGTGGACTTCCAATGGACCTTTGCGGATGGCTCTGTGCTCAATGGGCAAACCGTCAACTACACGTTTGTTTCCGGGGCCGCTTTCGAAACGGCCTGTGTCTCCGCTTTTTTTCCGGAGTGCGGCGAAATTTTGGCAGCCTGCATGGACCTCGATGGGGGAGCAGATGAGGCTTGTGAGGCGGTTGAAGTTGTGATCGAGGGTGAAACTTTTGTTGAATTGCTTGAAGACCTCGAGTGGGCGTGGAGCTTGGTGAACGAGAATTTTGATTGGTCGGGTTCACTGTCTTTGGATCCATCGGACGGCGATGCAGAGGGACTGGTGTTGTGCGTGCCTCCAGGGTGCTATGCCTTGTCCATGGAACTGTCCGGTCTTCCCGGTTTCCAAGGCCTGCCCGGCATGACGATGTCTGTGGACATTGGTGGGGAGGAAGTGTTGACCGCGGACCTCGCTCTGATTGATGGTGTGTTCGACTTGGAATTCGGAGTCCTAACCGATTGTGAGTCTGCAATAGGAGAAGCGCCAGTACCTGCTACAACGGGCCTTTCGGTATTTCCCAACCCCTCGAATGGGGTGGCGTTTGTCCGATTGGAAGAAGCGGCTTTTTATGGTCAAGCACAGTGGGTTTTGGTGGATGGACTGGGCCGCATTGTGCGCAGTGGAACTTCCGGGACATCGCGGTGGGAACTGCCCCTTGAAGGACTTTCGCCCGGGGGCTATGTGTTGCATGTAGAAAGTGGCAACCAAGGCCTCGATCAGCGGGTAATGGTCACCCGCTGAGGAGGGCTTATTTTCGCGGAAGTTCCAGAGGTTTCCGTTCCGAATTTTCGGGGCTTTTTCTGACGGAGCCAATCCACGCCGCATGAACTACAAGCGACTCAATGATCTCACGGGATGGGCTGTATGGCTTATCGCTTCGATCGTCTACCTGCTCACGATTGAGCCCACAGCCAGTTTTTGGGACTGTGGCGAATTCATCGCCTCCGCATACAAGCTGGAGGTCGGTCACCCTCCTGGTGCACCGATGTTTATGCTGTTGGCGCGCTTGTTCTCCATGTTCTTTCCCGCTGAGATGGCGGCAACTGCGGTCAACGTCATGAGTGCGATGGCGAGCTCATTTACCATCCTCTTCTTGTTTTGGAGTGTGACGCATATGGCGCGCAAGCTTGCTTTGAGCCGGTTGGCGGAAGGCGTCACCGGGTTGTCTGACGGACAGCGCATCGCGGTTCTCGCCAGCGGTGCGGTGGGGGCTTTGGCTTACACCTTCAGCGACAGCTTCTGGTTTTCTGCGGTGGAGGGCGAGGTCTATGCCTTGTCTTCGTTGTTCACGGCGCTGGTTTTCTGGGCCATCCTCAAATGGGAGGCGAATTCGGAAGAGCCCGGTAACCTGCGTTGGATTGTTTTGATCGCTTATTTGATGGGACTTTCCATTGGTGTTCACTTGCTGAATCTCTTGGCGATCCCTGCGATTGTAGCGGTGTATTACTTCAAGCGCAACACCTTTAAGTGGCCCACTTTTATCGGAGCTATGGCCTTGTCGCTGGCGCTGTTGTTGTTCGTGCAGTACGGGCTGATTCAGGGCTTTGTGAAGTTGGCTGCCCGCTTCGAGTTGGCCTTTGTGAACAGCATGGGATTGCCATTCAATACCGGGGTAGCGGTCTACATCGCACTGGTGATTGCCTTGATTGTGGCCGCCTTGTGGTGGAGCCGTCAGAAGGGCTGGTGGCAGCTCAATGTGGGTGCCCTTTCGGTGGCCATGATTTTGGTGGGATACAGCACTTTTGCCCTGATTGTGGTGCGCTCTGCAGCGAACCCTCCGATGGACGAGAACAACCCGGAGAACCTCTTTGCGCTGCTCGCATACCTCAACCGGGAGCAGTACGGTGATCGCCCACTGGGAACGGGTCAATACTGGAACTCCCCCAACGACATGGAGGACCCCTACAGCGACGGTTCCCCCTCTTATTTCCCGAGTTACAGCGTCTACAAGTCCCGTGGGGCTGTGGATTCCCGCGTGGCCACCTTCAAGGACCGCTTTGCGGCCGACAAGTACATGAACTCCAATGAAGGGAAGTTCTCGGTAAAGCAGGAGTACGTGGACAGCGGCGAAAAGCGCAACGGCGTTCCGCGCTATGACGATCGGTTCACGATGCTCTTTCCCCGGATGTATTCGAGCCAGGCGAACCACATCAAGGAGTACAAGCGCTGGTCCAACTACAAAGGTTGGAATGAGGACGTCGGGTTTGTCAGCCCCATTGACCAGAAGGAACGGGATGCAGCGTCTTTCGAGCAGCACATTGCGGGCCGCATATTGGGGGGCAATTTGGAGAAGGCCGAGTTGGGTCGTGTGCTCAACAACCTCTACCGGTCATTTGGCCAGCGCTTCGGTGCCAAATTTGAGGTGCGCAGTGGCACAGAGATCATCGTAGGCCGCGGAAGCGACGCCCGTTTGGCGGATTTGGGCAATGCCGACGTCCGGCGAACCCTCGCTCAAATGATGATGGATGACCTGTCTCAAGGTCTGGACCATGGCCGCACTTATGCGCAAACCTTACAGCGCAGTTTGAATGGCATCGAACAGCAAGTTCGGGCCGCCACCAACAGGGCCAACCAGACCCGGTCTTCAGAGGACATTCGCGAAGTACAGAGGTTGCAGGGACAGGCTGACCGGTACCATGAATTGCTGATGCCATCACAGGGGGAAAACTTGACCTTCTTTACCCGCTATCAGATAGGGTGGATGTACCTGCGGTATTTCATGTGGAACTACTCCGGACGCCAGAATGACGTTCAGGGCCATGGCGACTTTATCGATGGAAATTGGTTGACAGGAGTGGACTTCTTGGACGCTGAGCGTTTGGGCAGCCGCGACAAAGTGCCGCCTCACCGCACCTCGGACAAGGCCCACAACAACTATTACCTGTTGCCCTTTTTGCTGGGCTTGATTGGCGCCATATTCCAAGCCTTCCGGAGCTGGCGGGATTTCTCGGTGACCGGCTTGCTGTTTGTCTTGACGGGCTTGGCCATTGTGGTGTATTTGAACCAGTATCCATTGCAACCACGTGAACGGGACTACGCTTATGTGGGCTCATTCTATGCCTTTACAATTTGGATTGGCCTGGGTGTTTACGCGCTCTTTGACATGGCGTCACACCTCAAGGGCAAGTCGTTGGGCATTGCCATGGGGGCACCTGTGGCGCTTGGTGCCGTCCTCTTCATTCTCGAATCTGCTGGTGGTGGTGGTCATGCATTGAGTTACACGGTGTTGTACCTCGGAGTGCTGGCCGCAGGCCTGATGGGCTTGGCCTTTGCTTTGGGAAGGTCGGGCAATGAAAAACTCAGTGCGATGGTGCTGTCGGCATTGCTGCTTTTGGTGCCCATTCAGATGGGGGCAGAAGGTTGGAACGACCACAGCCGCGCCGGCCGCAGCACGGGTGTGGACATGGCCAAAAACTACTTGGACAGCCTCGCTCCCAATGCCATCATCTTTACCAATGGAGACAACGATACTTTCCCGTTGTGGTATGTGCAGGAGGTGGAGGGTTACCGCACCGATGTGCGGATCGTCAATCTGAGTTTGCTCAATACCGATTGGTATGTGGAGCAGATGAAGCGCCGCGCCTATGACAGTGCGCCGGTGCCCATTCGCATGGGAGAAGAAAAGTACCGCCAGGGCACCCGTGACATTGTGTTGTTGGACCCGCCTTCGGACACGAGCAACCCCTATGTGGACATCCAGACAGCCATGCGCCAGGCATTGGACGATGCGGACATGGTGGATTACGGCGGTGGCCGAAAGTATGCCCACTTTCCATCCAACAGTTTCAGTGTTCCAGTCAACAAGGAAGCGGTCATGGCCTCTGGGCTGGTCCTTCCAGAAGAACGGAACCGCGTGGTGGATGCCTTGGAGTGGACCGTGACCGATGGCAATGGAACGCCCAAGCAGTATGTCCTCAAAAACCAGTTCATGGTCATGGAGATCCTGAGCAACAACAACTGGGAGCGTCCGGTATACTTCGCGGTGACCATAGGGCCTGACAGCTATGTTGGACTTCAGGACTACTTCCGTTTGGAAGGCTTGGCTTGGCGTTTGGTTCCTGTCAAATACGGATCGCGTGGAGGACAGCCTGTGGGCATCGCTCAAGACGTCATGTACACCAATGTCATGGAAGACTTCCAGTGGGGCGGCATGGATGCAGAAGGCGAGATTTACATGGATGAAAACAACCGCAGGATGGCCACGAACATCCGCCTGCAGTTGACCAACCTCGCGGAGTCCTTTGTCCAGTCGGGCAAGAGTGCGCGCGGTTTGGAAGTGCTCGAGCGGCTGGTGGCTGCGACGCCAGAGCGCAACGTGCCTTATGATCGGATCATGTTGCCATCGGTGGAGTTGTTGGCTGAAATGAGCCAAGACAACAGTTTGACTGAAGCCCAGCGGGCGATGGCGGGCACATTGGTGAAGCAAGTGGGATCCGCGCTTTTTGAGACGTTGTCGGGGGATGTCAATTACTTCCTCTCGCTGGATGACGCTTACTACCTGGCGGCGAACAATGAGATTCAAATGGCCATGGCGGTGAGCCAACGGGTATCGGGTGCCCTTTCGGATGCTTTGCCGGATGACCCTGATGTGCAGGCCATCACCGCTGCCATGGGTCAACTGCAGTCTGACAGGTCGGCGCGTCAAAAGGGGCCGCTTTCTGACCCCGCCGTGTTTGACCCTGACGCGCGCTGATGGGCACAAGCACAATGAAGGTGGCCATTTTGGCCAGCGGGGAGGGGACGAATGCAGAGCGGCTGATTGAGGCTGCCGAGAATCGCACTGACATTGAGATTGCAGTGGTGGCGAGCAACAGGCGTGCCGCCGGTGCACTGCGCCGGTCAGAGCGCTTGGGCGTCCCAACGTGGGCTTTTTCTAAGGCCCAACTCCATGATGGAAGTGTGGCCCAGGAACTTGTGGGAAGAGGGGTGCAATTTGTGGTGCTGATGGGGTTCTTGCTCAAAGTGCCCCAATCGCTGGTCGGGGTGTTTTCAGGGCGCATGTTGAACCTGCACCCATCGCTGTTGCCGGCTTTTGGAGGAAAGGGGATGTACGGCGACCATGTGCACCGAGCGGTATATGAAGCCATGCAAGGAGGGACGGTGACCGCAACGGGCATGACCCTGCATTGGGTGGATGTTGGCTACGATACGGGAGCGGTCTTCTTTCAAGCGCGCGTCGAACTTGATGCAGCAGCGGATACACCGCTCACGATTTCTGCGAAGGTGCGGAAGCTGGAAGCAGAGCATTGTGCGCAGGAGGCCTTGCGCGCGGTGTCGGAATCCCTATCCTTGTCTGGAACCATTGACCCTGAAACAAACCGTGAACATGGCCTTTGATTGGACAGAACTGTTGAAGTCGGGAATGGTGATGTTCGCGGTCATCGACATTGTGGGGTCCATCCCCTTTTTGCTGGACATCAA
This sequence comes from Crocinitomicaceae bacterium, assembly GCA_042095055.1. Classification (GTDB taxonomy): domain Bacteria; phylum Bacteroidota; class Bacteroidia; order Flavobacteriales_D; family Sanyastnellaceae; genus UBA8752. The sequence continues at coordinate 48,979 of JBELBZ010000002.1, forward strand.
GAAAAAGGCCGGTGACATTCACGCCGAACGGGCCAGCTTGGTCGCGCTCGGCATCATGCTGGCTTTCCTTTTTTTGGGCGAAGGGGTGATCAACTTCTTGGGCATTGATGTCAATTCCTTTGCGGTGGCGGGCTCCATCGTCATGTTTTTTATGGCGCTTGAAATGATCTTGGGCATCACCTTGTTCAAGCAATCGCCGCAGTCCATGAAAACGGCGACCATCGTCCCGGTGGCCTTTCCCCTGATTGCGGGGGCGGGCAGCATGACCTCCATCATTTCGTTGCGGGCCGAGTATGCTGCCGTCAACATCGCACTGGCCATTCTGGTGAACATGGCCTTGGTGTATTTCGTGTTGCGCTTGACGGGCCGCATCGAGCGGATGCTGGGCGAAGGGGGCATTGCCGTCCTCCAAAAGGTCTTCGGCATTATCCTGTTGGCGATCGCCGTCAAGCTGTTCTCTGCCAACGCGGCCATGCTGTTTCAATCCCATGGCTGACCCCGTGGTCGTCCATACCGATGGCGGGGCTTCGGGCAACCCAGGTCCCGGCGGCTATGGCGCCATTTTGGAATGGGGCGGACACCGGAAGGAGTTCACGGCTGGTTACCGGCTGACCACCAACAACCGGATGGAGTTGCTCGCAGTGATTGTGGCTTTGGAAGCCCTGAATCGCGAAGGGGTGGACGTGTGGGTTGTCAGTGACAGCAAGTACGTGATTGACTCGGTGGTGAAAGGCTGGGTATTCAATTGGGAGAAGAAGGGATTCAAGGGCAAGAAGAACCCGGATTTGTGGAAGCGCTTTCTGCGGGTATACCGCAAACACAAGGTGCGTTTTGATTGGGTCAAAGGCCATGCGGGCAATCCCATGAACGAGCGCGCCGACCAATTGGCGGTATCGGCTTACAAGAAGAAGGGCCTGTTGATTGACGCTGGCTACGAGGCCTCGGTGGCCTGATCCTGTGTGAGTATTTCCTTGACCCAAGCGATGCGCTTGAACTTTTTGGGTGCGCCCGCTGAGACCTGAGACGATGGGCCGTGCGCTCCACTGGGAATGGCCAGTTTGATGGCACTCAAGAACAGCCCTTGTCCGGTGTACCGCGGAGCAGGCTCTCCCCCCTCATCCAAGAGTGGGTAGCGGTCTTCACCGACGATGGGGTGTCCCAACTGCATGCAATGCTGGCGGATTTGGTGGGTGCGACCCGTGGTGGGCTTCACCTCGAGCAGCGTGGCAGTTCCGTGAACAGGGAGGGGTCCTGAGGCGAGCGCTCGCCAGGCAGTGTGGGCGGGTTTGCCGCCCAATGGATGCCGGGACTCGCCCTGACCGGTGAGGGTTCCCGCCACCAATGCGAGGTATGTTTTCTTGACGCTGTGCTCCGCAAACGCAACACTGATGCTGTGCGCGTCTTTTAAAGTCAGGGCGACGCATACCCAACCGGCGGTCGCCCGATCGAGGCGGTGCACGGGATGTGGCCAGCGCATGGCATCGGGCCGGCTGGCCTGCAGGGTGGCCTTTTGGTCGGGTGTTCCCGCATGGGCCCAGTGGGCGAGCAAGTTTGCAAGATGAAAGCGGCCATGACCAGAGGTGGCCATACCGGCGGGTTTCCAGACAAACAGGTGGTCGGCTTTTGGCGGTCTGTGCCATTGCAAGGAGGCCGGAGCACCAGCACTGGGCGGTGGGGGCGTTGTGCCATCAGCCAGGCAGGAGATTTCATCTCCTGTTTTGACCTTTCGCGCAGTTGTAGATGGGGCGCCATTGAGCGCAATCCGCCCCCTTTCGATGGCTTTTTTGCAGGATTTGCGGCTGGGCAGGAGGGAGGGGAACAAGCCGGGCAAGGCATCCTGAAGGCGCATGCCGTGCCTTTCAGACCCGATTTTAGCGGTTACGGTGGCAAATTGAGGGTGTTTTGGCTGTTCCAGGTCCATGGTTGTTCAAGTGTACGCACGCGGTCGTTGTATTTTTGTGGTATGAACATGGGATCTGTTAAGACCGACCTCTATCAGGGGCATGATTACTATATGATGGACGACCTCCTCACAGAGGAGCATAAACTCATCCGCGATGCGGCCCGCGCTTGGGTCAAGCAGGAGGTGAGCCCCATCATCGAAGACGCCGCCGAAACTCAAGTGTTTCCCAAGCATCTGCTTCCAGGTTTGGGGGAGATTGGCGCTTTTGGACCTTACATCCCCGAGCAATACGGCGGAGCAGGGCTGGATCAGATTTCCTACGGGCTGATCATGCAGGAGCTGGAGCGTTGTGACAGCGGGTTGCGCAGCACGGCTTCGGTGCAGAGTTCATTGGTGATGTACCCCATTTGGAAGTACGGAAGCGAGGAGCAGCGGATGAAGTATTTGCCCAAGCTCGGCACGGGAGAGATGATGGGTTGCTTTGGATTGACAGAACCTGACCACGGGTCAAACCCCGGAGGCATGATCACCAACTTCAAGGATGCTGGAGATGGAGAGAATGTGATTTTGAACGGGGCCAAGCTGTGGATTTCAAATGCGCCGTTCGCCGACATCGCTGTGGTGTGGGCCAAGGATGAAACGGGCCGGATTCACGGCATCGTGGTTGAACGCGGCATGGAAGGATTTTCTACGCCAAAAATGACGGGCAAGTGGAGTTTGCGGGCCTCCGATACCGGTGAGCTCATCTTTGAAGACGTGAAGGTGCCCAAGGCCAACATTTTGCCTGGACGCTCTGGTCTCGGTGCGCCATTGAGCTGCTTGGACAGCGCGCGGTATGGCATTGCTTGGGGCGCGATTGGTGCTGCGTTGGATTGCTACGATACGGCGTTGCGTTATGCCAAGCAGCGGGAGCAGTTTGGCCGGCCCATTGCCGGCTTCCAATTGCAGCAGAAGAAGCTCGCCGAGATGATCACAGAGATCACGAAGGCTCAGTTGTTGACCCTTCGCCTGGGCCAGTTGCGCAATGAGGGAAAGGCCACGAGTGGCCAGATTTCCATGGCCAAACGGAACAATGTCGAAATCGCCATCAACGTCGCCCGCGAAGCGCGCCAGATACTCGGCGGTATGGGCATTACCGGAGAGTACCCCATCATGCGCCACATGATGAACTTGGAATCTGTGATCACCTACGAGGGAACGCACGACATCCACCTTCTGATCACCGGATTGGACATCACCGGCGAGAACGCATTTAAGTAAGGCGCGGCCGGAGTCAGTCGAGGGTAAAGGAATCTGCGTCTTCCAGAAAGGGCAAACGGGCTCGAAAGTTGGCGAGCGCTTCTTTAGAGGCTTCGGCCTTCAAGACTTGGGGTTTCCCGCCGTTCCCTGCATCGGCCAAGACGGTGCCCGCGAAATCTACCATGAGGCTGTCTCCTGAGTATGCGTGGCCATTTCCGTCGGTTCCAGAGCGGTTGATGCCCACCACATAGCATTGGTTTTCGATGGCGCGCGCTTGCAAGAGGGTGCGCCAAGCAGCGGCCCGCGTCTCCGGCCAGTTTGCCACATAAACCGCCATGTCATAAGGATGGGCACGGCCGTTTCGGGCAAAGACGGGGAAACGAAGGTCATAGCACACCTGCAGGAGGATGCGCCAGCCGCGAAATGGCACTTCGACGCGGTCAGTTCCCCCCTTGAAGTGGTCATGCTCGCCCGCCAATGTGAAGAGGTGGCGTTTGTCATAATGGCTAGGGCTGCCTTCAGAAGAGGGGGGCACGAACCAGCACCGGTTGCGGGGCTGTCCTGTTGAATCGACGCAGGATACGCTGCCTATGAGGGCTGCACCGAGGCGGTCGGCCCAGCCTTGCATCCAATCCGCGACATCGACACCGCCGCTATGGGAAATGAGGGGAGGCCAACTGAACCCCGTGGTGAACATCTCGGGAAGCACCACAAGGTCGCAAGGGCGGTCTGTCAGTTGTTGCAGCAACCCGTCGAAATGGTGCAGGTTGGCTTCTTGGTCGCGCCAAACGAGGTCGGTCTGAAGGCCGATGATGTGCATAGAATCAGTGCGCATGATCATCTGCAATATGGCGCAGGCGATCCACGGCAGCATCGAGGGTGGCATCGTCTTTTGCGAAGCACAGGCGCAGCTGCGGATGCGGCGGCGTGTAAAAAGCAGAGAGGGGTATGGTGGCAATGCCGTGGGTGCGCGTCCATTCGCGGGCCCAGTGGCCATCGTTCCCGTCGATGATGCCACTGGCGTCGAGCACTTGAAAGAAACCGCCGGCAGCAGGTGTGCAGCGCCATGCTGTGTCTTCAAGCCCGGCCAGAAGACGGTCCCGTTTGGATTGATACATTGCGGCGAGCCCGGCCAGGTGCTGGCGGCCTTCCGGGGTAGGCAGGAAAGCGGCAAGGGCAGCTTGAAGGGGAGCTCCAGTGGAGAAGACGTCGTACTGGTGCACTTTTCGCAGCTCAGCCGTCAGGGCCGCTGGTCCTACTGCCCAACCGATTTTCCATCCCGTGACTTGCAGCAGTTTGCCGAAACTGCCAAAGGCGAGGCCGCGGTCCCTGAGCCCTGGACAGCTTGCCAGCGATACTTCAGGCCTTCCATCGTGGACAATGGGTCCGTACACTTCATCGCTCAGAACCAGGGTGTCCGTGCCGTCGAGGTGGGCTGCGAGGGCGTCCAGAAAACCTGCAGGACACACCGTACCGGTGGGGTTGTGAGGCGTATTGAGAATGACCACCTTGACTTGAGGCGTGCAGGCTTCCAATAGGCCATTGAGGTCCCATTGGCCATGGCTGTCAAGAAGGGGAACTTCGACGGCTTGCCCTCCCGCGAGCCGCACGGCTGGACCGTAGAGATCGTAGGCGGGAGATTGTACGACGGCGGTATCGCCTCGGTGCACGAAGGCTTGGATGGCCGCGAACAAGAGGGAGGAGGCGCCCGCACCGATGGTGCATTCGTCTTCTGGTGAGTAGGTATGATTGTGGCGCTCCCTGTGGTGACCACAAATCCACGCCCTCAAATCCGAACGACCTGCCATAGGAGCATATTGGTGGACACCACTGCGCAACGCGCGCACAGCGGCTTCTACCAGTCCCTCAGGAGGGGGCAAATTGGGAAATCCTTGTGCCAGATTCAGGGCGCCATGCTCTGCCGCGAGCGCCGACATCTCGGTGAAGATGGTGGTCCCTATGTCGGGCAGTTTACTGGCAGGACTCCCTTGCAACGGCTTAATCGTCGAGGGTCTGCTTGACTTCGACCTCCTCGTAAGACTCGATGATGTCGCCCACCTTGATGTCGTTGAAACGGTCGACGTTCAGACCGCATTCGAGGCCTTTCTTGACCTCTTTCGCATCGTCCTTGAAGCGCTTCAGTGAACCGAGGGTTCCCGTGTAGACCACGACGCCTTCGCGGATGACGCGAATGTTGTGGTTTCGTTGGATCACGCCGTCTTGGACGAAGCAACCCGCGATGGTGCCCACCTTGGAAATCTTGAAGGTTTCGCGGATTTCCGCTGTACCCACAATGCGCTCTTCGATCTTGGCGGAAAGCAAGCCTTCCATCGCCTCCTTCATCTCTTCGATGGCCTGGTAGATGATGGAATACAAGCGGATTTGAATGCCTTCCCTCTCAGCCAATTTCCGTGCGGTTCCACTGGGGCGCACTTGGAAGCCGATGATGATGGCTTCTGAGGCGGAGGCCAGCAAGACGTCGCTTTCGGAAATCTGTCCAACGGCTTTGTGGATGACGTTGACCTGAACTTTTTCGGTGCTCTGTTTGATCAGAGAGTCTGCCAGAGCCTCGGTGGAGCCGTCCACGTCGCCTTTGATGATGAGGTTGAGCTCCTTGTATTCGCCCACAGCAATCCGTCGTCCCAATTCTTCGAGGGTGACTTGCTTTTGGGTTCTAATGCCTTGCTCGCGCTGCAGTTGCTGGCGTTTTTGAGCGATGGTGCGGGCTTCTTTTTCGTTTTCGAAAATGTGGAACTCGTCACCAGCATTGGGCGCGCCGTCCAGACCGAGAATGGAGACCGGCATGGATGGGCCGGCTTCTTTCAGGGCTTCTCCCCGCTCATTGGTCATGGCGCGGACTTTGCCGCTGTGCTGACCAGCGAGCATGGGATCGCCGACACGCAGTGTTCCGGCAGAAACGATCAGGTTGGTCACATACCCTCGGCCTTTGTCGAGGCTCGATTCGATGATGGTTCCCACAGCCCGTTTCTTGGGGTTGGCCTTGAGTTCGAGCAGTTCAGCTTCCAACGTCACTTTCTCAAGGAGCTCAGAGACACCCATCCCCGTCTTGGCGGAAATTTCTTGGCTCTGGGTTTTTCCTCCCCATTCCTCGACCTGTATCCCCAATTCGGCAAGCTCGGTTCTGATCTTATCGGGATTGGACTCCTCGCGGTCACATTTGTTAATGGCGATAAGGAATGGAATTTCGGCCGATTGTGCGTGGCTGATGGCCTCTTTGGTCTGTGGCATCACGGCGTCGTCGGCCGCCACAATAATGATGGCGAGGTCAGTAACCTGCGCACCCCGCGCGCGCATGGCCGTAAAGGCTTCGTGACCTGGAGTATCGATAAAGGTCATCCGCGCTCCATCATCCAGCGCTACACTGTAAGAACCGATGTGCTGCGTGATGCCACCGGCCTCTCCGTCGATGACGTTGGTCTTGCGGATGTGGTCGAGCAAGGAAGTCTTTCCGTGGTCGACGTGGCCCATGACGGTCACGATTGGCGGACGAGATACGAGGTCTTCAGTGCTGTCCTGTTCGACTTCAATGGCCTCCTGTACTTCTGCAGAAACGAAGTCTACACCATAGCCGAATTCTTCGGCGATGATGCCGATGGTTTCCTTGTCCAAGCGCTGGTTGATGGACACCATCATGCCCAAGGACATGCAAGCGGAAATGATTTCATTGACGGAGACATCCATCATGGTCGCCAATTCTGAAGCCGTTACAAATTCGGTCAGCTCCAGGGTGTGGGCGGCCTCCATTTGTGCGAGCTCTTCGCGTTCTGCGCGCTCTTGTTTGGCGTCGCGCTTGGCGCGTCGCGTTTTGGCACTGGCTTGGGTCTTTTTGCCCTTGCTGAGGCGTGCCAAGGTGTCTTTGATCTCCTTCTGAATGTCCTTCTCGGAGATTTCCTTTTTTGGAGCGCCAGTAACGGTGCGTCCTCCGCGCTTGCCGGCCTGCTTTCCAGCAGCTTCGACGTCCACCTTGGTGATGCGTTTGCGCTTGCGTTTCTCGCCGGCAGTGGTGGGCTTCTTCTCTACTGGAAGGTCAATCTTACCGACGACTGTAGGGCCCGTCAGCTTTTGTGCTTTTGCACGCATGACCTCCAACTCTGGTTTCTTCGGGGCCTCAGCAGTGGGTGCTGCTGCTGGCGCAGGAGTGACGGGTGCTTTTGCAGCTGGAGCGGCTGGTTTTGGTGCTGCTGAAGCCGGCGCTGCTGGAGCCTGCGCTGCCTTAGGCGCTGCTGCCTTTTTGGTCTTTTTCTTGGGGTTCACAGCGTCCAAGTCCACCTTCCCTACAACCTTGACAGGCGAAGGCGGGGCACTTGGCTTGGCGGTTTCTGCTTCAGCTGGCTTGGGTTGTGCTTCCTCTTCAGCCTTTTTCGCTTCCTCTGTGGGTGCTTCCTCTTTTGGCGCCTCCACAGGCGTTTCTGCCGCTGCTGTAGCTGTGGGTTGCGTCTCAGGTTCGGGCTCCGGTGCCGCTGTAGGTGCCGACACAGTTTCCGCCTCAACAGGTGTTTCAGGTACGGGCTCCACTTCTGGTTCAGGCGCAGCAACAGGTTCAGGTGCTTCTGCGACAGGTGCAGGCTCAGCCACAGGGGCAGGGGCAGGGGCAGCTTCGGCAACAGGTGCTTCGGCTTCGGCTTTCCGCTTGGAGTCAACAGCCAGAGCCTCCATCTCCAGCAAGGTTTTTGACTTCTGCTTGGACTTCTCCTTGGCCGCTTTTTCGTCGGCGAAGTTGGCACGCACCAAGGCGTATTGTTCCGGCTCCAACTTGGTGTTGGGCTTGCGTTCGACTTCGATTCCTTGGGAGGACAGGAATTCGACGATCGAGTCGACACCGAGGTTGAACTCTCGGGCGACTTTACTGAGGCGTACCGGTTTGGAAACTTCTGACATGTGCGGCTTTCCGGGGACTATCGTTGGAGTGAGGGTGGCGGAGTCGGAGTGAAACGATCAGACGTCGAATTCAGATTTGAGAACCTTCATGACCTCTTCTACGGTCTCCAACTCGAGGTCGGTACGGTTGGCCAGGTCCTCCACCGTCAGGTTGAGAACGCTGCGTGCCGTGTCGCATCCGATCTTTTCGAGTTCCTCGATGATCCATGCTTCGATTTCGTCCTTGAACTCCTTGAGTTCGACATCGTCGATTTCTGTTTCACCTTCGCGGTAAACGTCGATTTCGTAACCGGTGAGGCGACCGGCCAATTTGATGTTGTGTCCGCCTTTTCCAATGGCCAGAGAGACCTGGTCGGGTTGGAGGTAGACTTCTGCCCGCTCCCCTTTAATGGTGATCGAAGAAATCTTGGCAGGGCTCAAAGCGCGGGCAATCAAAAGCTGCTCGTTGGCCGTGTAGTTGATGACGTCGATGTTTTCGTTCTTCAACTCCCGCACGATGCCGTGGATACGTGAGCCTTTCATGCCCACGCAAGCGCCCACTGGATCGACACGGTCGTCGTAAGATTCAACCGCCACTTTGGCGCGGTCGCCTGGTGCGCGAACGACTTTCTTGATGGTGATGAGGCCGTCGTAAATCTCGGGAACTTCCTGTTCGAAAAGGCGAGAAAGGAATTCGGGTGCAGTCCTGGAGAGGATGATGCGCGGATTGTTGTTGCGGATGTCTACTTCTGCTACAACAGCGCGCACGGCATCTCCCTTGCGGAAGAAGTCGCCTGGAATTTGTTGGTCACGCGGCATGATGAGCTCGTTGTCGTCGTCGTCGACAAGCAAGATTTCCCGCTTCCAGATTTGGTAGACCTCCGCTGAAATGATTTCGCCAACGCGGTCCTTGTATTTGCGGTAGAGCGCGTCTTTCTCGAGCTCCATGATTTTCCCTGCGAGGTTCTGGCGCATGGAGAGCACGTTCCGACGTCCAAAGTCGACCAGTTTGATTTCCTCGGAAACTTCCTCGCCTACTTCGAAGTCGTCTTCGATTTTCAACGCGTCGGCGAGGCCGATTTCCGCGACGGGGTCTTCAACGCTACCATCCTCTACAATTTCGCGGTTGTGCCAAATTTCGAGGTCACCCTTTTCTGGGTTGATGATGATATCGAAGTTGTCATCCGCCCCATACTTCTTGATGATCATGTTCCGGAACACCTCCTCGAGAATACCCATCATGGTCTCGCGGTCGATGTTCTTCAATTCCTTGAACTCCCTAAAGGAGTCTACGAGGTTCACCGTATCCATTATTGCTTGAATGAAATCTTGACTTTCGTTGTTGCGATGGCGTCCCAACCCAGCTCGTGCCGTTCTGTGACCCACTCTTTGGCCTTGCGGCCTTCGATTCTTCTTTTTTCTGTATGCTCAACCGTGATGCCTTCATCGGCAACGGCTGTCAGGGAGCCTTCGATTTTGTGTCCGTCGTGCAGTTGGACGGCGACTTCTCGGCCTACGTTCTTTTCGTACTGAGGACGGATCTTCAACGGCTGGTCAAGTCCTGGCGTAGACACCTGCAAGGAGAAGTCGTACAAGTCCCTGTCCAGTTCGTCTTCGATGAGCCTTGAAATGGCCACACAGCGGGAGATGGGCATGCCTTCAGGAGCATCGACCAGCACCCGAATGTCTGCGCCTTCTGAGACGTGGACATCCACGAGGAAGCCACCGCTCTCAGCGAGGTGGCTTTCAACCCATTGGCGGATATCCTGTGCGTTGATCATGTGGCTGTTATCGCAATTTTGGGGAAGAAGAAGGGGGGCTTTCGGCCCCCCTATCCTATCATTTCCCATCATTGACAGTGCGAAAGTAGGCAAAATCCTTGTGATGCCGGCAGACAGCACGCCCTCTTGGTCACATCTTTGCTGCATGTCGCATGTTCTTCGAATGATCGCAGAAGGGGAGCACCAGCAGCAGGACTTCAAAACGCGCATCGATGACAGCCGCAAAATTGCGCGCACGTTGGTGGCTTTTGCCAATGCCGATGGTGGTCGGTTGTTGATTGGAGTCAAAGACAATGGGACCGTGAGTGGTGTGCGCGTCGACGAGGAGCTGCACATGGTGGAGGCCGCTGCTGAGATGTACTGCAGGCCTGCGGTGGCCTTTCAGTCCCAAGTATGGAAGGCCGATGTGCGCAGTGTGGTAGAAGTGGTAATTGAACCATCGCGCCAGCGCCCTCACCGCTGCGAAGTGGAGGAGGGCAAGTGGTCAGCATTCCTCAGGCTGGAGGACGAAAACATTCAGGTGAATGCCGTTTTGGCGCGTTGTTGGGACCACCGCTTTCGGGCAGACCGTCCGGCTTTTGAATACGACAAAAACGTAGGGAAGCTGTTCAAGTCTTGGCGCAACGGCAAGCTGCTCGGTTTTCGACAGATCGCTCGGACCGTCCGGAAACCTGCGAATGCCGTCGAAGATTTATTGGCCCTCTTGGTGGGTTGGGGCATTGTAGAAATGGTGCTCGGCGACCGCAATTTCATGTATGGATTGGCCGATGAAGAGGCCTTGGTCAATTTGGAAACGCGGGGCCCTGCTTTGTTTGATCTTTCGGTCTTGCCCCCTTCGCCCAAGGTCAGGAGATTGCGTCCCCGGGGAGTGCGTCCTGTAGACCCCCGTGCATTGCCTCCTGAATCCTGACCTTCGCACCGTGCTTCAACACAATAATTCAATCCGAAGCGGCGTCATGTTGGCCGCAGACTGCATGGACTACAACCGACACCGTCACGATCAATGGAGCCGACGGCCCCTCGCTTCGAACATCCTCGGGATGGGGTGGGCTTTGTTTCTGATTTTGTGGGGTTGCGGTGTGGGCCAGGCGCAGATTGAAACCGGGTCATGGCAGGACCAACCGAATTTTAGCAAGACCCAAGCGGTGGCCGCTGCGCCAGGAGCACCCGTGGTTTTTGTGGCAGGTGAGACTGCGGTTTTTGCACTGGGATTGAACCAGGCTGGGCAGGCCAGCGGTGAAGTTCAGCGGTTTGGAAAAGCGGATGGTTTGAGCCGTGCTGAAATCGCGGCTGTGGCGCTGGCTCCGCAGTGGGGAAAGGCCATAGTAGGATACGAAGAAGGCACCTTTGACCTCGTGGGCTTGGATGCAGACGGAACGCTCGGAGGAGTGGTCTCCGTTCGGGATTTGGCGGAAGCTGATTTGCCGGGCAACAAGCGGCCCAATCAGTTGATGGTGTCGGGTAAATCCCTGCTGGTATGCACGGATATCGGTGTGGTCGAATACGACCTTGAAGCGCTGGAGGTTCGGGACACGTGGAAATTGGAATTGAACGGGCAGCAGTTGGCCGTTCGCGCCGCTGTTTTGAGTGCGGGCAGGTGGTGGTTGGCCACGTCCGACGGTCTGTGGTCGGCTCCAGAAAACGCCGCCTTTCCAGGCGACCCCGCCACTTGGGAATTGGAGGAAAACTTGTCAGGGTTTGGTGCCAGTGACCTGTACAGTGTTGTGCTGGGTGAAAACGGTCGACTTGCGGTATTGGAACGACGAGAAGGGCCCGATGCCATTTGGGTGGGCCAGTCAGAGGGAACGGCATGGACTGAAGTGACCGCCGGCCTCACAGAAGATTGGACGGGGCTGACGTCGGACGGTGTGAGCCTGTGGGCGACGACGCCTTTCGGAGTTTTGGAAACCACCGGCGATTGGGAACCTGACGTGTTGCGGGGCAATGCGGGCAATGTGTATTTGCAGCCCAATGGTGCGGCTGCGGCGGAGGGGGGATGCTGGGTCGCCAATGCGCATTCGGGCATGTTGTGGCTGGAAGGAGGAGGAACAGAGGCGGCATATGATGGCCCCTATGCGCCCAATGGTCCCAGTTCCAATGCAACATGGAAGTTGGATGCATGGAACGACCGCTTGTGGGTGGCGACGGGCGGCACGGAGGCCAGCGGGGTTCCCTTGTACAGGAAGGAGGGCTTCAGTGGCCGAAAAGGCAATTATTGGTGGTCGATTTCGTCCCCCGATGGCGAAGCAGGCGGCAGCGGTGTGCAAGACCCCATGGATGTGAGCATCGATCCCACCCGTCCAGAGCGGGCTGTTTTTGGAAGTTTGGAAGAGGGATTGATTGAAGTGGTGGGGGCCCAAATCACGCAGTATTGGAACCCGGCCAATGCGCCGTTGGATTGGAATGTCAACTGGGAAAGTCAGCGGTGTTCAGCGCCTGCCCTAGACTTTGACCGCCAGGGCAACCTGTGGGTGGTGAACGAGGGGACAGTAAATCCGCTGAAAATGTTGGATGCAGCAGGTGAGTGGCACGTGTTTGAGGTGGAGGGCATGGATGTTTCAACCCGGTTTACGAGGGTGCTGGCCACCCAGTCTGATCAGGTCTGGATCGTGTTGGGCGCAGGCGAAGGTGTGGTGGTGCTATCGACGGGAGGCACACCCGCTGACCCCGTTGACGATGACGTTCGGTTTCTGAGCCAGCAAGAAGGAGAAGGCGGTTTGCCCAGTTCGTTTGTTTTTTCTGTAGAGGAGGACCTCGACGGGGAAGTATGGGTTGGCACCTTGCAGGGCCCTGCGGTGTTTTACCAACCGCAAGCCTTGTTTGAGGCCGAAGGTTTCGATGCCCAACAAATTCTGATCGAGCAGGATGGGAATTTTCAGTTCTTGCTGGAAACAGAAAAGGTCCAAGACATTGCATTGGATGGCGGCAACCGGAAGTGGCTGGCTACCGTAAACAATGGCGCGTTTTTGCTGAGTCCTGACGGCCGATCAGAAGTGGCCCATTTCACGGTGGACAACAGTCCTTTGCTGTCCAATGAGGTGTATGACATTGCGATTGACCAAGAAAGCGGCCTCGTTTATTTCGCCACCCCCCAAGGACTGACTTCGTATCGCGGAGAGGCGACCAACTTCACGGCAGAGCTCGATGGTGGAGGACTCCGCATTTTCCCGAACCCATGGCGGCCCGAATTCACACCAATGGTGACCATTGATGGCCTGGCATTTGGTTCGGAGGTCCACATCATGAATGCGGGAGGTGAGCGCGTCAAGAAGCTGGAAAGCGCGGGAGGCCGGGCGGTTTGGGACACGACGAACGACCTCGGTCAGCCCGTTCCGGAGGGCGTGTACTTCATGTTGGCCGGTGAAGACGCGGGCAAGACCGGCGCTTCGGGCAAAATGGTCATCTTGCGCTGATGCAAATGCGGATCGCTTGGGCCTTGGCCGTGGTTTTTTTGTGGATGGGAAGTCCTGTGGATGCCCAGGACAATGTCTCGTGGTGGCGGCAGATGTTTGGAGAGGGCAAGGCGGCCAAAGAGGCCGTGGCAGAGCCTGAAACAGAGCCTGCACAGGCATTCCCTGCGGACGATGCGCCCCGAGAGGCGCCGGAGCCCATTGTTGATGAAGTTGCGCCAGTGCAGCCTGTTGGCGCCCCTTTCCGGGACATTCCTTGGGGGTCTGTGGCTTGGGATGTTCCATCCGAAATTGAGGCGTTGGACTCTTTGCACGCCCCCCTGGAGGACATCCGGATTCCGGGATTTCGGGTACAGATTTTCATGGGGCGTTTGGACTCGGCCCGCGCTCTTCGGCAACACATTTCGACAGAGCTTGAACTGGATTTCGACGTCCACTTGACCCCATACCCCCCCATTTTTGGTGTGCAGATGGGTGACTTTAGAACGGCACTGGCTGCCCACCGTGCAAAAAAGGTGCTGAAAAGAAGCTTCCCCAATGCCTTAGTTGTGCCGGCGGAATTGACCATAGAAAGGGCATTTCCCGTAGCTGTAGATTGCATTCGGACCCCTTGAATGCAAGTTGAACACGCCAAACGGAGAATCTCGCGCATCAAGGCCTTTCTGGACGGGCTTTGAGTTCTACATTTGCCCGCGAAAATCAAGCGGTAGATTATGTTCGGATTCGAGAGCGTGAAGCAGGTCCTTCTCAACGGGAGGAGATTGGCTTTCATCGTAGCGGTCGCAACGTTCACAGCACCATTGTCCTTGCAAGCGGGCATTTGGGATGAGGGCGATATTGAAAATGGCCAAGCCTTGTTCAACGCGAATTGTGCCTCGTGTCACTTGGTGACCAACGAGGTGCTCGCGGCTCCCGGCCTGGCGGGAATTGCCGACCGGTGGGGTTCGAGTGAAGAGTTGCTGGTCCAGTGGATCCAGAACCCGCAAGCGGCTGCAGCTACCGGCGATTCATACGTCAAATCATTGGTCGACCGTTACGTCGGCACTTACGGCTGGATGACAGCCCAGGCGGTGAGCGCCGACGATGTCAAGGACATCATGGCCTATGTCCAGAATCCTCCTGACGTAGTGGCTACAGCTGACACCGGCACGGATTGCCCCACGATTTATGACGCCATAGAAGAGGAGCAAGGCGCCAACGGCACCATTTGGTTCCTCATCCTGTTGACCCTTTTCCTGATCATTGCCCTCAGTGCTGCCACAGTCCGCAAGTCGTTGGAAAAGGCGGCCAATGTGGTCTCGGAATCAGACGATGCCCCATATGCGGTCCGCTTGAGCGCTTGGGCATGGGACAACCGAACGTTTGTCAGCATCCTGAGCTTGTTTGTGGTGGCCTACTTCGTGGTTATTGGGTATCAGGCTTTGATGGGTGTGGGTGTCTACCAAGGGTATACTCCTGACCAGCCCGTCAAATTCATCCACAGCGTGCACGTCTGCGAAAACGAGGTGGATTGCCAGTACTGTCACCACAGTGCATACGAGTCAAAGCACGCTGGAATCCCCTCCACCAACGTCTGCATGAACTGCCACAAGGCGGTCAAAAAAGGCAGCCGCTATGGAGAAGTGGAGATCGGAAAGATTTACGCAGCCATCGGTTTCGATGCAGCATCGGGCACCTATTTGGACGGCGAAGGGCAGAACGGATACCAAAGCCCCCAGGACGACTTCCAGGGTGAGCCTTTGAAGTGGAACAAAGTCCACAACCTCCCAGACCACGTTTTCTTCAGCCACCAGCAGCACGTTGTTGTCGGAGGCTTGGAATGTCAAAACTGTCACGGCGACGTGGGCAAGTACACAGTGGGCCGCATCGCTCCAGTTGAGGAAATCAATGGTCTGGTGGATGATTTCCCCGGTTTGATTGAATTGTCCAAGCCCACCCTGACCATGGGATGGTGCATCGAGTGCCACAACAAAGCGGAGATCAGCTTCGCTTCATCGGGGTATTACGAGGACATGCACGACCGGCTCAAAGACGACCTCCGAGGGAACGAGGAGTTGCGCCGCTATATGGAAGACGAAAAAACAACAGTGAAGGAACTCGGTGGCTGGGAATGCTCCAAGTGCCATTATTGATTGACTGTTTAAAGCAAATCAGGGATCTGCCCCATGGCTGACAACAAGATTTACTGGTCTGGACTCGAAGAGTTGGACCGCACCCCAGAGTTCGAAAGGATTGAATCGCAAGAGTTTCCTGCGGAGCGTCCTGCCGATGAATTTTTAGCCGATGATCGGCTTCAACGCGCCAACACCGGCCGCCGTGACTTCCTGAAGTTCATGGGATTCAGTGTGACTGCTGCGACCCTCGCTGCCTGTGAGACGCCCGTGGTCAAGTCGATTCCCTACACGAACAAGCCGGAGGAGATTACCCCGGGGGTCGCGAATTACTACGCGTCCACGTACTACGACGGCCATGACTTTGTCAATGTGCTGGTCAAGACCCGTGAAGGACGTCCGATTTTTGTGAAGAGCAACACAGAGACTGGTTTTGGTCGGGTGAATGCCCGTGTCAATGCATCGGTCTTGGGCCTGTATGACTCAGCACGTTTGCAAGCGCCGCACTTGAATGGTGAGGCCACAACTTGGTCGGCTTTGGATGCTGCAGCGCGCAAAGGGTTGGCCGGAGCTGGCCGGAAAGTGGTGTTGACGGGCACGGTCATGAGCCCCAGCATGAAGCGGGCCATTGCCGCCTTGGAGGCTGGATCAGGCGTTGAGCACGTTCAGTGTGATGCGGTGAGCTACAGTGCCACGACGGAGGCGATGGAAGCGGATTATGGCCGTAGGGTGTTCCCATCCTATCAGTTTGGCAACGCGCAGGCCGTGGTGTCGTTGAACGCTGACTTCTTGGGTACTTGGGGAGACAACGTGTGGTACACAGCGGAATGGGCCAAGACCCGCCGTCCAGAAGATGGCGCAATGAGCCGCCTCCACGCTTTTGAAAGCATCATGTCCTTGACAGGGTCCAATGCGGACTCGCGCACCCGGGTCAAGCCATCAGAGCAAGGCCGTGTGGCCGCCGCTTTGTTGCGTGAACTCTCCGGACAAGGGGCTGCCGTGAACCTCGATGAAACGGTCATGGCCAGTGTCAAGGCTGCCGCGGCGGACCTCAAAAAGGCCGGTTCTAAAGGCCTTGTGGTTGCCGGTGACAACGACCTCTCTACCCAGCGCATTGTCAGCGCCATCAACCGCACCTTGGGTGCCGTTGGTACAACGGTTGAGCTTCACGAAAACCCCAGCCTCTACCAAGGGGATGACAAGGCCTTTGCTCAATTGGTGAGCGACATGAAGGCAGGAAAGGTTGCGGCGTTGATTGTGGATGGGGTCAACCCCTCTTACCATGCTGCGGATGCCGCTGCGTTCAACGCGGGATTAGAAAAGGTCGGCTTCAGCGTTTCTACCGCTTTGTTTGCCGATGAGACCGCCAGCCGTTGCACAGCGATGGCGCCTGCGCACCACTGGCTCGAGGGCTGGAACGATTTGCAGATTGACCCCAACAGAATTGACCTGGTGCAACCGGCGATTCAGCCATTGTACGACACCCGCCACCCTGCCGAAAGCTGCATGGCTTGGGCGGGTCAGCCGGTAGATGGCTACACCTTGTTGCGTCAGACGCACAGCGCTGCTTACACGGCAGAGGCGATGTACACGGACCAGAACTGGAACACAGGGGTGCACAATGGCTTCTTGGCCGTGACAGTTCCTGAAGAGGCCCCCGCGGTCTTCACGGGAGCAGACCTCGGAGGTGCGCTGCGCGATGTGGCCGCCCGCAAGGGAGGTGCCTTTGAGCTTGACGTTTACCGCAAAGTGGCGATTGGAGACGGCCAGCAGGCCGGCAACCCCATGTTGCAGGAGACGCCAGACCCGATCACCAAGACCACTTGGGACAACTACGTGACCATGGCCCGCGTGGACATGGAGGCCATGGGGTTGAACACTTACATCGCACAGGAGGAGCCGGCTTCAGTCGTCAAGGTGACGGTGGGAGCGCAGGTCCTCGAGTTGCCTGCATTCCCTCAACCGGGCCAGACGCCTGGCACTGTGGGTATAGCGCTGGGTTACGGCCGCGGTGCTGGCAACGAAGCCATTGGTAAGGCCGCTTACCAAGTTGGCGAAGGTGGAGACCACCTTGCCGACGCAGAAGGAAACCTCGTTCCCATTGGCAAAAACGCCTTCGGCCTCGCTCCGGTGGTAGAAGGTGTGCCTTCTCGCGCCGCTTATGACGTGAGCGTTGAGGCGACGGGTGAGACCTACCCCTTGGCTTGCACACAGATTCAGCACACCTACATGGGACGCGATTCTGTGGTCAAGGAAACCAGCTTTGACGACTACCTCGCAGAGGCAGGGGTCAAGCGCGGCGACGCCAGTTGGAACAAGACCATCGGCCTGAATGTCCACGATGACATCAACGGCGACGGCGAAATCAACGCCCTCGATAAGAAGGCTGCGGGTGAATTCGACATGTGGCATGAGCATGCTGTCGACGGTGTTGGACACCGCTGGGGCATGGCGATTGACCTCACGAGCTGCATCGGTTGCAGCGCCTGTGTCACGGCTTGCCACATTGAGAACAACGTTCCGGTGGTCGGTAAGGATGAGGTCCGCCGCCACCGCGATATGCACTGGATGCGCATCGACCGTTTCTATGCTTCTGACTGGAACATGGAACGCGGGGAGGCAGAAGGTGTAGGCGTCATTTCGACCTACGGCAAGATGGAGGAGCCGGGTGCGAATCCGCAGACGGTCCACATGCCGATGATGTGCCAGCACTGCAACCACGCTCCTTGTGAGACGGTGTGCCCAGTGGCGGCCACAACCCACTCCAACGAGGGGGTCAACCAAATGACATACAACCGTTGTATCGGAACGCGTTACTGCGCGAACAACTGCCCCTTCAAGGTGCGCCGATTCAATTGGTTCCACTACCCTGGATACGACAAGTTCCAGAACTTCAACCCCGCCCAAGACGCCATACAGCGGATGGTGCTGAACCCTGACGTTGTGGTGCGGAGCCGCGGTGTAATGGAGAAGTGCAGCCTGTGTGTGCAACGCACTCAAGGGGCGAAGTTGGAGGCCAAGAAGGCGGGTACACCGCTCGAAGATGGCAGTGCCATTACGGCTTGCGCCGAAGCTTGTCCTACGAACGCCATCACCTTTGGCGACCTCAACGACAATGCCAGCGAAGTGCGTGCCACGTACGACAATAACCGGACTTATCACGCCTTGGAGGAGGTGGGCATCCAGCCCAACGTCGCCTACTTGACGAAGGTTCGAAACACCCCTAAGGCCTGAGACCATGCAGCAGGAAGCCGCCATTCGGGAACCCCTGATTCTGGGGAACAAGAGCTACAAGGACATCACGGATGATGTCGTTGGACCCATCCAGGGCAAAGCGCCGTTGGGATGGAAAATCATGATCACCATCTCGAGCGTCATCGCGTTTTACGGGGTGGGATGCATTCTGTATTTGATCGGTACGGGCATCGGTGTTTGGGGCCTCAACAAGACCGTTGGTTGGGCTTGGGACATTACCAATTTCGTATGGTGGGTCGGTATCGGCCACGCTGGAACGCTGATTTCCGCAGTGCTGCTGCTGTTCCGCCAAAAGTGGAGGATGGCCATCAACCGATCTGCTGAGGCGATGACCATTTTCGCGGTCATCATGGCGGCGGTATTTCCTGGCATCCACATGGGCCGCATCTGGGTGAGCTATTGGGTATTGCCCCTTCCGAACCAGTTTGGGTCGCTGTGGGTGAACTTCAACTCTCCCTTGCTCTGGGACGTATTTGCGATTTCGACGTATTTCTCGGTGTCCTTGGTGTTCTGGTACATCGGCTTGATTCCTGATTTCGCGACCATTCGCGACCGGATGACCAAGCCGTTGCAAAAGAAGATCTATGGGTTTTTGAGTTTTGGATGGAGTGGCCGTGCCAAGCACTGGACCCGTTTCGAGGAGGTGAGCTTGGTGCTTGCTGGAATCGCGACACCGCTTGTATTCTCTGTGCACTCTATCGTATCCATGGACTTCGCCACTTCGGTGATTCCCGGTTGGCACACCACCATTTTCCCGCCCTACTTCGTAAGTGGAGCGGTATTCTCAGGCTTTGCCATGGTGCAAACCCTCTTGCTCATCATGCGCAAGACCATGAACCTTGAGAACTACATCCACACCAAGCACGTGGAGTACATGAACATCGTCATCATCGTGACGGGATCCATTGTGGGAGTGGCTTATCTGACGGAGCTCTTCATCTCTTGGTACAGCGGCGTGGAGTATGAGAGTTACGCGTTCATCAACCGTTTCAGTGGTCCGTACAGCATGAGCTACTGGATCATGATGACATGCAATGTGGTCTCACCTCAGCTGTTCTGGTTCAAGAAGATCCGCCGCAGCTTGGTGGCGACGTTTGCCTTGTCCATTGTCGTGAACATCGGCATGTGGTTCGAGCGTTACGTGATCATTGTGACTTCACTGCACCGGGACTTCGACCCTTCTTCTTGGGGAGAGTTCCACGCGACCAGCATCGATGTCGGTGTTTTCATCGGCACCCTCGGCATTTTCTTCACCTTGTTCTTGCTCTTTGCCCGGTTCTTCCCAGTGTTGGCATTGAATGAGTTGAAGACCATTTTGAAGTCAAGCGGTGAGGAGCACAAGCGCATCCAATCCGACGGAAAGTCCAACCACTAAGACGAGAATATGGAATCCAAGAAGGTCCTCCACGTCATGTACAACGACGACGGCAAGCTGCTTGAGGCGGCGAAGCAACTCGTCGCCAAGGGCATCCGAGTAAAGGATGTCTACAGTCCGTTTCCAGTGCACGGCATCGACCCCGTCATCGGGGTGAAGCGCACGCGCTTGGCCATTGCCTCCTTTATGTATGCGATGACCGGAACAAGCTTGGCTTTGTTCGGGATGTGGTATTTCATGATCCAGGACTGGCCGATGAACATCGGTGGTAAGCCGAGTTTCAGTTTGATTGAGAACCTGCCTGCTTTTGTGCCTGTGACGTTTGAATTCAGCGTTTTGTGCGGAGCGCACGGCATGGCATTGACCTACCTCTTGCGCAATGGCACCCTTCCTGGCATGCCGGCCTCAAATCCGGACCCCCGGACCACGGACGACAAGTTTGTGATGGAGATTCTGACCGAAGAGAATGAATTGGATGCAGCGGCATTGGAGGCCGCTGTCAACGATACTGATTTGCTGGAGCTCAGCATCAAGGAGTACACCGCATGAAGACCATACAGCACACATTGTTGGCCACCTTCGCTGCCGTTTGGATGACGGCCTGTGTGACCGATCCGAACAGCCCGGGCTTGGAGTATATGCCAGACATGTACCGGAGTCCTGCAGTGGAAGCCTATGTCGATTACGGACAAGAGCCCTATGAGGTAGGGGAGGAAGTGGCGCGCGCGCAGCGCAACACCCCTTCTAGCCGCAAGCCTGCGCCGGGAAGCATTCCATACCGCGGTGAAGACCAATTGGCTTTTGCACTGCCCTATGCCTATGCGCAAACGGTCGAAGATTACGAGCGTGCAGGACTCGAACTCTCCTCGCCATTGATCACGAACCAGGCCAACATTGAGGCAGGCCAACGCGTCTATGAAGCCATGTGTACCCAGTGCCATGGTGTCGAAGGCAAGGGCGACGGTGCACTGAGCAGAAACGGTCACATCGCCGGTATTCCCAGTTACAGTGACAAGCTCAAGGATTTGCCAGAAGGCAAGATGTACCACACGTTGACGTGGGGCAAGGGCCTGATGGGTTCTCACGCCAGTCAACTGAGCCAGCGCCAGCGCTGGGAGGTGGTCGAATACATCAAGGTCCTTCAGAAAGGAGCTGAGATGCCGGACTTTGACGAGAACGGCATGCCCATCGCGCCTTCTGATGAACCAGAGAGCGAGGATGAACCGGTGTCTGCACCTGTGGCCCCTTCGGGGATGGAGGGCATGGCCGATAACGCACAATACTGAGCCATCATGGATACGATGAACTTCCGTTTTGAGGGCCGCGCCAAGACATTGACCTATGCTTTGATGGGTCTGGGTGTGGTGGCGCTTATTTCTGGCTTCCTCTCAGATGACAGCCACGGCCATCAGCGTTTTTGGGCCAACATGCTGGTCAATGGTTTCTTCTTTTTCTCGCTCGCGTTGGGTGCGCTGTTTTTCTACGCATTGCAGTACGCCACAGAAAGCGGCTGGAGCGCGGTGTTGAAGCGTTTGTTTGAGGCGATCTACGGCTTCCTCCCTTATGGAGCGGCGATGATTTTGATGGTGCTGCTCGCAGGACAGTTCCACTTGCACCACCTCTACCATTGGATGGACCACACCCTGTATTACGAGTTCCTGCTTCCTGACGGCTCCTACAGCCATGAAGAAGCGGCAGGGGCAGTGGCCAACCCGAATTTCGACTACATCATCGCCAACAAGAGTGCCTATTTGAACGGCAGCTTCTTCTGGATGCGCACCTTGGTCTACATCGCCACCTTCTTGATTTTCGCGCGCATGTTCCGCAAATGGAGCTTGGCTGAGGATGAAGTGGGCGGCACGGATTTGCACTACAAGATGTACCGCCGTGGTGCCTTGTTCTTGGTGTTTTTCGCGGTGTTCAGCTCCACCTTGTCTTGGGACTGGATCATGTCCATTGATACGCACTGGTTCTCTACGCTCTTTGGATGGTACATCTTCAGTGGAATGTGGGTGAGCATGCTCATCTTCGCCACAGTGACATTGACCTGGCTGCGTTCCAAGGGATATTTTCCTGAGGTCAATGAGAGCCACATGCACGACATGGGCAAGTGGGTCTTTGCCATTTCCATGCTTTGGAGCTACTTGTGGTTCTCACAGTTCATGTTGATCTGGTACTCCAACATTCCGGAGGAAGTCACCTATTACATCGCCCGAATGTTCACCAATTACAAGGTGCCTTTCATCGGCATGTTCTTTGTGAATTTCGCGATCCCATTTTACGTTTTGGTGGCCCGGGATGCCAAGCGAAACCCGTATTTCCTCATTCCAGTCTCGTTTCTCATTTTTTGTGGGCACTACATGGACGTGTATTTGCTCGTCGTACCCGGAACCCTGCACGACCACGCGCATTTTGGGTTCTTTGAATGGGGAAGTTTCCTC
This sequence comes from Crocinitomicaceae bacterium, assembly GCA_042095055.1. Lineage (GTDB taxonomy): Bacteria > Bacteroidota > Bacteroidia > Flavobacteriales_D > Sanyastnellaceae > UBA8752. The sequence goes on from JBELBZ010000002.1 coordinate 71,372, forward strand.
GGGTTCTTGGGATTGTTCATCCATGTGACGTTGAGGAGGCTCGCTTCCGCTCCGCTCATACCGGTGAACCATCCTTATCTCGAGGAATCAAAGGCCCTTCACTATTGACCCATCACTGAGGCACCATGCAATTGCTCATCCTCCTTGTCGTCATCGTTGGCATCGTTGCTCTAGGGCAGCTGGCGAAGGTTTACGAACTCTCTTCCCGCCTGTCTGGGCGCCGTGAAGAAGACATTTCTCATGCGGACACCCGCTTGAATGCCAATCTGTGGTTGGTGTTCATGGTTGGCTTTTTCGCTTCGGTCATTTACCTCTTTGTGGCTTACGGTGATTATGCACCGCCCCCGGCTTCAGTGCACGGTGTGCAGTTGGACTGGCTGATGAGTTTCAACATTTGGATCATCACCGCGGTGTTCTTCTTGGTGAACACGTTGCTTTTCGTCTTTGCTTGGAAGTATGCCTACAACAAGGACCGCAAGGCAACTTTCTTCCCGCACGACAACCGTTTGGAGTTGATCTGGACGGTCATTCCATCCATTGTCCTGGCTGTGATCATCATCTATGGTCTGCAGACTTGGAACGACATGACAGGCGAGGCATCGGCTGAGGCCTTGAAAGTGGAGCTCTATTCCAAGCAGTTTGACTGGACCGCCCGTTATCCTGGTAAGGATGGCGAGTTTGGACAATCCAACTACAACCTCATTACTCCGATGAACCCAATGGGCATCATCACGGGAGAGGGGGTCGAGGACGCCATGGCCGACATCGAGAAGCAAATTGCCACCTTGAGGGGCGATTTGGCGATGGAGAAAGGGTTGTTGTTGGCTGAACGCGCGCGATTGGTAGCCAGCATGGCCAAAGATGACCACGGTCACGAAGGCCATGGTCACGACGAGCATGCCGATCACGACCACGGCGATCACGATCACGGTGACCACGCCCATGACGAGCATGCCGATCACGATCACGGCGATCACGACCACGGTGACCACGACCACGGCCATGACGAGCACGCAGATCACGACCACGGCGACCACGCGGACCACGGACATGAAAGCGATGGCTTGACCGCTGCTGCAGAGGACCGCATTGCTGAAATTGATCACATTTTGGAGCACAATGCGGATGGGTTGCTCATCATGACAGATGCCCAGGTGGAGGCGAAGCAAGACAAGTTGAAGCGCTTAATGCGCCACCGCCAGAGGATTTCGGAGATCAGCAGCTTCACATTCGAGAACGGCTTGAGCAGCTTCGATACGGGCAGGGACGACCAAGTGGTCAAAGGTGAATTCCACCTTCCCGTTGGAGAGGAGGTAGAGTTTGTGTTCCGAAGCCGTGATGTGATTCACTCCGCATTCATGCCGCACTTCCGTGCTCAAATGAATACAGTCCCAGGTGTACCGACGCGTTTCAAGATGACGCCGACGATCACCACGGACAGCATGCGGACGATTTTGGACGACCCCGATTTCAGCTACATCCTGCTGTGTAACAAAGTCTGCGGTGCTGCCCACTTCAATATGAAAATGGAGATCATCATCGAAAGCCGTGAGGAATACGATGCTTGGCTCGAACAGCAGGATGCCTTCCTCGTGGACGAGGGAATGCCTTCCGAACCAGAAAACGAACCCGTGCCATCCGCAGATGTTAGTACAGAAGGCGGGGAAATGGCCATGATCCACTGAACCCTTTCGAATAGGAAATTATGGGAGCACACGCACACCACAAGGAGAGTTTCGTCTCCAAGTACGTTTTCAGTCAGGATCACAAGATGATCTCGAAGCAGTTCCTCGTTACTGCTGTATTCATGGGCATCGTCGCTGTGGCGCTGTCGGTATTTTTCCGCTTGCAGTTGGGTTGGCCAGGTCAGCCTTTCAGTGTGCTGGAGACGTTCCTTGGAAAGTGGGCGCCAGGAGGCGTACTTGACCGCAACGCATACCTCGCACTGGTGACCATTCACGGCACCATTATGGTCTTCTTTGTCTTGACGGGAGGATTGAGCGGAACGTTTTCGAACCTTTTGATCCCACTGCAGATTGGTGCACGGGACATGGCGTCAGGCTTCTTGAACATGTTGAGCTACTGGTTCTTCTTGGTGTCGAGCCTGATCATGATCTTCTCTTTGTTCGTGGAAGGAGGTGCCGCCTCTGGTGGTTGGACGGTGTATCCACCGTTGAGTGCCCTTCCACAGGCGATGCCGGGCTCAGGTACAGGAATGACATTGTGGTTGATTTCCATGGTGCTGTTTGTCGCAAGCTCGTTGCTTGGCGGATTGAACTACATCGTGACGGTGATCAACCTGCGCACCAAAGGCATGAAAATGCTGCGGTTGCCATTGACCATTTGGGCGTTCCTCATCACGGCGATTCTCGGCGTTTTGAGTTTCCCTGTATTGGTGTCAGCAGTGGTGTTGTTGCTCATGGACCGTTCCATGGGGACGGCATTCTACCTGAGTGACATCTTCATTGGTGGAGAAGCGTTGGACGTGACGGGAGGATCTCCCATCCTGTACCAGCACTTGTTCTGGTTCTTGGGTCACCCAGAGGTGTACATCGTGTTGCTGCCCGCCTTGGGCATCAGCTCTGAGGTCATCGCGACCAATGCACGAAAGCCGATTTTCGGTTACCGCGCCATGATTGGTTCTATCCTCGCGATTGGCTTCTTGAGTTTCATCGTGTGGGGCCACCACATGTTTGTAACGGGCATGAACCCGTTCATCGGATCGGTCTTCGTGTTCACGACATTGTTGATTGCCATTCCATCGGCGGTCAAGGCGTTTAACTACATCACGACGCTGTGGCAAGGGAACTTGCGCTTCACACCGGCCATGCTCTTCTCCATCGGACTGGTGAGCACCTTTGTGACGGGTGGTGTGACCGGCATCATTTTGGCGGACTCTGCCTTGGACGTTTCCGTGCACGACACCTACTTCGTAGTGGCACACTTCCACATTGTGATGGGCATGTCGGCCATCTTTGGAATGTTGGCTGGCGTGTACCATTGGTTCCCGAAGATGTTTGGCCGCATGCTGAACACGAAGTTGGGCTTTGCCCATTTCTGGTTGACCATCGTGTGCGGTTATGGCGTGTTCTTCCCGATGCACTTCGTGGGCATGGCAGGAGCGCCGCGTCGTTACTATGAGTACAGCGCATTTGAGTTCTTGAGCACTACGGCAGATTTGAATCCTGTGATTTCAGTCTTTGCGATTGTAGGGGCGATTTCACAGTTGCTGTTCCTGTTCAACTTCTTCTACAGCATCTTCCGCGGCCAGGAAGCCACAGAGAACCCTTGGGAGGCCAATACGCTCGAATGGACGACGCCTGTGGCGCACGTTCACGGCAACTGGCCTGGAGCACTGCCCGAGGTGCACCGCTGGGCTTACGACTACAGCAACCCCGCTTTTGAAGAGGACTTTGTGCCGCAAACTGTCCCGCTTGGGGACGGCGAAGAAGAGCACTGATTTTCTTTCAATGGATACTGAAAAGGGCCTTTCCCACTGGGGAGGGCCCTTTTTGTGTACAAGGGGAGGGCGAATGGTGGATGTGATGTCGCCGGGCCTCCCGAACTTGCTGCTATGGAGGACTTCGATTTACGGGGTGCGGCAGAGGGCCACAGCGACGGTGAGGTAGAGCGTGTGCTCAGGCCGTCGGGCTTTGATGAATTCGCAGGACAGCGGGAGGCGCTGGACAACCTCGAGATTTTTGTGAAGGCGGCGTCTCGGCGAGGGGAGTCGATGGACCACGTGTTGTTTCATGGACCCCCTGGGTTGGGCAAGACCACGTTGGCCAACATCGTAGCTGCGGAGCTGGGCGTCTCGATCAAGACCACGAGCGGCCCAGTGCTGGACAAACCCGGGGACCTTGCGGGCTTGTTGACGGGGCTCGATTCCAAGGATGTGCTGTTTATCGATGAGATCCACCGCTTGAGTCCGATTGTGGAGGAGTACCTCTACAGCGCGATGGAGGACTACCGCATTGACCTGGTGATTGATACTGGACCCAATGCGCGCACCGTACAGATTGACTTGGAGCCGTTCACGTTGATCGGAGCCACCACCAGAAGCGGTTTGTTGACCGCGCCGTTGCGCGCCCGATTTGGAATCAACCTGCGCTTGCATTATTACGATGCCGAGACCCTCACGGGCATTGTGCAGCGCAGTGCGGGATTGCTGGGGATCCCCATCGACCATGGGGCGGCATTCGAGATCGCAGGTCGCAGCCGTGGGACACCTCGGATCGCCAATGCATTGCTGCGTCGCGTCCGGGACTTCGCCGAGATTAAAGGGGATGGAACCATAGAACCGGGCATCACCAAGTTTGCCTTGGATGCGTTGAATGTGGACCAAAAGGGGCTCGATGAGATGGACAACCGCATTTTGGGTACCCTCATCGACAAATTCAAAGGGGGGCCTGTGGGGATCAGCACCATTGCCACAGCCGTTGGAGAGAATGGCGGGACACTCGAAGAGGTGTATGAGCCATTTTTGATTCAGCAGGGCTTTCTGGTCAGGACGCCACGTGGGCGCCAAGCCACGGATGCTGCATACCGCCACCTCGGCAGGGTGCCCAGTGCAGGCGGGGGACTCTTTGACGCGGGCTGAGGGCCATGGGACGCACCCGACACATCGGCGAGGAGCGTGCTGACCGCATTCGGAAGTGGGCCGCGGAATTGGGGTTTACCGCCGTGGGTTTTTCTCGTGCTGAGCGCCTGGAATCCGAGGAAAGCCGTTTGGAAAAATGGCTGGCGGAGGGGCGCCATGGTGAGATGGGCTACTTGGAGAGAAACTTTGACAAGCGCCTCGACCCGACCCTGCTTGTGCCCGGCACCAAAACCGTGATCAGCCTGTTGTACAACCATTACACAGATGCTGTTCAGGAGGATCCAGAGGCACCGAGAATTTCGACGTATGCCTTTGGTGAGGACTACCACTTCGTGGTCAAGTGGAAGCTCAAGGAGATGCTCAAATGGATGCGCCGCGACTGGGGAGCGGTCGAGGGCCGCGTATTTGTGGATTCTGCCCCCATCCTCGAACGGGCTTGGGCTGCGCGATCGGGTTTGGGGTGGATCGGAAAACACGGCTTGATGCTCAACAAGCACGGTGGCAGCCATTTCTTTTTGGGGGAGATCTTGGTCGATTTGGAGCTTCCAGAAGATGGGCCGGTGACCGACCATTGCGGGTCTTGTACGCGGTGCATCGACGCCTGTCCTACGGGTGCCATCATCCGTCCACAGGTCTTGGATGGCAGCAAGTGCATCAGTTATTTCACGATAGAGCTGCGGGATGGTTTGCCCGAAGCCATGTCGGGGAAATTTGAGAACTGGATGTTTGGCTGCGACATCTGTCAGGAAGTGTGTCCTTGGAACCGCCACGCAGAGCCGCATTCAGAGCCTGCCTTTGAACCTCAGCCCGAGCTTTTGCGGATGACGCGCAAGGACTGGGTGGACCTACAAGCGGAGACGTTTGATACGCTGTTCAAGAAGAGCCCTGTTCAACGCACGGGGTATGCGGGCCTCAAGCGCAACATCGCGTTCTTGGATGCCCAGCGCGATTCGGGTGAAAGCGTTTAGTGCCGCTTGGCAGTACGTGCTTTTGCGGGTTGCTTTAATGTGCGGCGTTGTGGTCGCGTGCCCTGGCGCTGGGCCTTTTGTTCCTCAGGGGGCAAGGCCACGAACTCCTTACATGTGATGCCGCATGTGCTGTCCATTTCATTGGCACAGGAGGGACATTGCACCATGAGCACGTTGCATGCTGCATTGGCGCAGTTGGTCACATGGTCACATGCCGTGCCGCACTGATGGCACTCGGCCACCACGTCGTCAGAAACCCGCTCGGCCATGCGCTCGTCAAAGACAAAATTGACGCCTTGGAACCGGTTGTCCAGCCCTTTCGTTTTGACCTGCCGGACGTACTCAATGATGCCGCCTTCCAATTGGTGCACGTTGGGAAACCCTTTGTGCTTGAGGTAGGCGCTGGCTTTTTCGCATCGGATGCCTCCGGTGCAATACAGAACGATGTTTTCGTTTCGTTTTTCTTCAAGCAGTTCCTCGACCTCCTTGATTTCATCTCGGAAGGTTTCGGATGCTGGCAGTACGGCGCCCTTGAAATGGCCAACCTCACTTTCGTAGTGGTTTCGCATGTCCACAATGACGGTGTCGGGTTGGTTGGCGAGGGCATTGAACTCCTCTGCCGATACGTGTTGACCGCAATCCGTCACATCGAAGCCGTCGTCGTTCAGGCCATCGGCAACGATTTTGTCTCTGACCTTGATGATCAGCTTCAAAAAGCTCTTGTCGTTGCCCTCAATGGCGATGTTCAGCCGGGTGTTGTGCAGCCAATCGATGTCTTCTAATGTGCTTCTGAATGCTTCTAGTTCGTCGCTGGGCAAACTGAGTTGTGCGTTGATCCCTTCATTGCTGACGTAAATCCTTCCGAGCACGCCCAGTGGGCTCCAGGCAGAAAACAGGTGGTTCCGCAAAAAGTCAGGGTTGGCGACTTGGGCGTAGCGGTAAAAACTCAACGTGGTACGTGGACGGCCATCCTGCTCCAGCTTGTGAAGGAGGGTTTCCTTGTCCCATTTGTTGTGGAGGTGAAGCTTCGACACGAAGACAAAAATAACCCCGACAGCACTGTAGGAATAGCCTCAAATACGAATTCGTGCTGGAGTGCCGTTTGGAGGGAGCACCCATTCAAGATATCTTGATGGCACCTTACTGTTCTCAGAACGTGATTCACCGCCTATGAAAATGTTGGAATACTGCCAGCGCGTCCTTTCCAAGGTCAGCTTCGATCGTCACCTGTTCGCCAAAGAATTGGCCAAAAGCATCAAGAGGTTGGAGCTTTCAGATGTTCAGCGTTTGCGGCAATGGTGCCAAGAGCAGTTTGGACAGCGTTATGAGGACATCATTATGGCGACGTTCCCTGCCCACATCGCAGTGTAATCCGATACGTCAAAGCATTTTGAAGCCCAATTGGACATGTCCGATTGGGCTTTTTTTTGTGCCTGAACCTCCGGAGTCGGTTCAGAGGGGATGCTCTTCGGCGCCCTCCAAGATGTAGTTCATCTGGTAGACATCGTCGGCATTGAGTCGCAGGTTGCCATGAAAGGTCAGGCGCTCGTCGGTCTGGTAGGTGCGGTGATCGCTGTCTGCAAAGCGCAAATCGACCACGCTTTCAGGTCCGGCTCCTCCGCAAAAGAAACAGTTTGCAAATGGATACCGGGACAACACATAGAAGTCCTCGTCCAAGTCTACGGGGATCACGTAGCCAGTTACATACACGTCCTCGCTTTCGGCTGCGAGCACTTGCTCGCCAAACACGGGCTTCCAATAGTAGCTGTCCAGTTCTTCGAGGTAGACATCCTTGAAGTCAACATCGGCCAACTCGGCCCATGTCAGCTCGCGGTAATCGACGGGCGCATTGTCGGCTTCAGTTGCTGCAAAGGGCGGCACCACTTCTGCGGCCCTTGCTTTGGCAATCAAGGGCATGTTGGGCGCTTCGGAGACGGGATGACAATAAGAGCTCAGGTCCATGGCGGCCAGGGCCACAATGCCGAGAATGGCATAAATGAAGCGTTGAAGGGGAGGTGCCATGGTGTGAAAATAAGCAGCAGGTCTTCTTCTGGTCAACGTCCTTGACCCAACGTATTTGAAATGTCGATGCGCAAGGCAGAGCGGGCGGGGATTCCTGCGGCTAGCGCGCCGACAAGCAATGCTGCACAGACGAGTATGAATTCCCCGGATACAGGCGCCAATTGCGTGACATCGTAATGGAACCGATCGGCCAGAACTTGTCCGAGGGCAACCACGCCCAGGCGGCTGAGGAGAAGGCCAGCGCATATTCCGGCAACGGTCATCCACAGCCCTTCAAAGAGGACGAGGGCGAACAGACTTCGGGGCGGAGCGCCCATGGTGCGCATCAAGGCGAGTTCGTAGCGCCTGTCTCTGAGGGACGCATACAAGGCGATGAAAACGCTGATGAAGGACAGTCCCATGATGAGCAGGGCCACGGCCCTCAGAGTCTGCAATCCAATGCCGAACTGTTGGGTCAGGCGGTTCATTTCTATGGCGGGCAAGGCCACCTGCATCGGGGTGTCCCGCAGCAAATTGGGCAAGGTCAAAATCGCCAGTGGGTTCTTCTTTTTGAGCAGAACCGCGGTGATTTCTTCGTCGGCGTCTTCAATGTCTTCGTGCACACCCCAAACTGAAGCGATCGGCGTGAGAATGAGCTGGTCAATGACTGCACCGGTTCTGCCGAATACGCCCACCACAGTGTAGGCCTTGTCGCGGTGCACGTCTGTGCCATCGGTCAAGCCGTGGGCGCTGTAAAAGGTGTCTCCCAGACCAAGGCCGGTGGCTGCCGCGACTTCTTGTCCCAAAACAACTTCGAAAGGGGCCTCGAACATCTTTCCTTGGGCCACCTCTGCGTCATAATGCGCAGGGTAAGAGGCTTCGGTCCCTACGATGCGAAAGAGCTCGTAGTTGTCGCCGTAGGCCAGGGGAATCGCCTCCTCGATGTAGGGGTGGCGCATCACTTTTCGCGCGTCGGCAAGGGGGATGTTGCCAGTTGGAACGTCTACGTGGTAGACATTGGCGAGGATCAATTGCAAGGGGCTCCCTTTGGCGCCGAGGACGAGGTCGATGTCCTTGATGTTGCGGTCGAGGTCTTCGGTCAAGCTGCGCTGCATCAGCAACATCAAGCTGATGATGCCCACGCCAAATGCGAGGAGCAGCACGCTCAGCCCGGTTTCGAGGGGCCGGTGCAGTACGTTGCGACGGGCGAGTCGGGCGGCCTTCATGCGGTTGGATTCAGTTCGATGTGCTGGGACATGCGGTCCTTGAGCCGCTGGTCGTGGGTGACAATGAGCAATGCCGCTCCTGTGCGCTCGGCTTGTTTGCGCAACAGGGAGAGCACAGCATCTGTATTGGCATCGTCCAATGCACTCGTGGGCTCGTCTGCGAGGATGAGTCCGGGACCGTGGACCACGGCCCGTGCAATGGACACCCGCTGTTGTTCTCCGACGGACAAGGCATCGACCGGAGCGTTCCACTTGTGTGCCAGTCCCAATTCCCCCAAGACCGTCTTGATGGCGGCTTCATCGGGGCTGCAGCCAGCCAGAGAACGGGCCAAAGCCAGGTTCTCTCCCACAGTCAGACTGCGGACGAAATGCGCCGTTTGAAAGACGATGCCCATGTGACGGCCGCGGGTCTGGTCGCGCTCGGCAGTGGGCAACGTGCTGAATGCGCTGCCGGCCAGTTCTACCATGCCCCTCGATGGCGTCCTCATGCCCGCCACCAGATGCAGCATCGTGGTTTTTCCTGTCCCCGAAGCGCCCAGTAAGAGCAGCTCTTCGCCCTTTTGCATGCGCAGGTCGGGGAAGGCCAACTCGGTCTCCCCTCCATCGTATTTGAATCGAAGCCCTTCGGTCTTCAGCATGGGTGAAAGTTACGATGGCTTAGCGCCCATCTTTGCACCATGACGTTTACCCAACGCTTGTGGCGCTACATGATCGGCATTGCCATTGGTACCATGCTGGCTTTCTTCTTTTTCGGCAGCCGCTCATGTACGAAATGGCTCCCCAATCCCCAGGTCCGACAATTCCTGGGAGAGTCTGGGTTGATGGGCGATGAACGCACGCGTTGTCTCATGCAATGCGGCGCTGTGACCATGGCCGATTTGCGGGCATTGCTCGAAGAAGGCGACATTCAATACGGAGCAAGCGATGTGCGCAATGATCAAGGCACAGGGAAGTTCTACCGCATTGAGCAAGACGAGCGTGCTGCTGAATTTGTGGTGACGGATACGACGACCTTGGTGCGGGCTTTGCAGTTGCCCGAGGCACCACCGTCCTGCGATTGCCCCTGACAACAATCTGGACTTACTCCGTTTTTCTGCGGCGCAATTCTTGGCGGATGAGCTCGAGCTCGCGCGAGGTTTGTCCTCCGACGGAGGTGTTTTCTTCGGCCCTGCGGATGAGGTATGGAATGGCTTCGCGCAGTGGGCCGTAGGGGACATATTTCGCGGTCTCAAAACCTGAGGCAGCCAAATTGAAACTCAGGTTGTCACTCATGCCCAGCAGTTGAGCAAAGGCCACGCGCCGATCTCCGGGCTTTAAGCCTTTGGACCGCATGTCTTGGGCGAGCTTGAGTGTACTCTCCTCGTTGTGTGTGCCACAGACGATGTTGACATGGTCCAAGTGACCCAAGGCGAAGTCCAATGCGGCGTTGAAATCGCGGTCTGTGGCCGCTTTGTCGGGCTGGATAGGAGAGGGCCGACCCTCGGCTTTGGCGCGTTCGCGCTCCTTTTCCATGTAAGCACCACGGACGAGTTTGATGCCTGCAATCCACCCTTCCTTTCGGGCAGTGTCCGTGAGTTGTTGGAGGTAATCGAGGCGGTCGAGGCGGTACAGCTGTGCCGTGGTATAGACGCGACATGTGCCTGCGTTGTGACGCCGCATCATGGTTTCTGCCAGCGTGTCAATGGCCGATTGGAGCCAGGTTTCCTCGGCGTCGATCATGATGGGGACGTCGTGTTGTGCCGCAGTTTGGCACAGCGAGGATACCCGGCCTTCAACTTTTTGCCAAGCGTCTTGCTCTTCGGGTGTCAGCGAAGCTTTGCTGCTGACTTTCTCCAAGAGCCCATTGTCTGAAAGGGCGCTGACTTTGAATACGGCAAAGGCGAACCGCGCATCCCCTTTTGCCGATTGGATGGCCGACATGATTTGGTCATGTGCGGCATTCAACGCGCCTTCTCCCGTTTGTCCTTCTGCACTGTAATCAAGGATGGTCTTGACACCGTATTGGGACAGCTTTACTGCGGTGTCGAGGCTTTCCTGAATGTCTTCTCCGCCACAGAAGTAGTCAAAAACCGGCCGCAGGATCCAATTCAAAGGCAGCCTGATGGCCAATGCCAAACGGACGGCTTTGGCTCCTAAAGCCACCATAGCGGGGGCGCCAATGAGGCCGAACATCCAACGCGCCCTGCGCAGATCACGGGTAGACCTGTGGGCAAATGCTGTGCGTGTATCGTCGAAAGCCAGGGGTTGGCTTGCCGCAATTTCCGCTGCAGCAACAGCGGGATTCGGGGAGGAGTTCGGAGAGGTCATTAGCCAAACGCGCGGGGCGCAAGATACTTCGGACCCCTTCCATTTCGAATGCAAGACACAAACTGATCGATGCAGGCGGGGCACACAAATCTCCCAAAATGGGGGTCTTTGCCGCCCAAGTTGGGTGGGGGCCCAACGCTTTGAACTGATGTTCACCCGTTTATGCTCCCAAAGGCGGGGGCGGTACCTCAGTGAGGGCCGCCCCTGCTTCTTTTTGCGCTTTCATTGACCATAACCCCGTCAGGTGCGAACTTGCAGGTATGACTGCACAGGACTTTCTCAGCGGCAACAAGGACCGTTTCCTCGACGAGCTCTTCGATTTGCTTCGCATCCCCTCCATCAGCGCCGACCCGGCGTACAAGGACGATGTCATGCGTTGCGCCGATTCGGTAGCAGACCACCTGCGCAAGGCAGGTGCTGACAATGTAGAGGTCATGACCACACCGGGATATCCCGTGGTGTATGGAGAGCGCATTGTCGATCCTGCCCTCCCTACGGTGTTGGTGTACGGCCACTATGATGTGCAGCCACCAGACCCGCTCGACCTTTGGACCTCACCTGCTTTCGAGCCGGTCATCCGCAAGACGGAGCTCCATCCCGAAGGGGCCATCTTCGCCCGCGGCGCATGCGACGACAAAGGACAGATGTTCATGCACGTCAAGGCCTTGGAGTCCATGGTGCAAGCCGGAAACCAGCCGGTCAACCTCAAGTTCGTGATTGAAGGAGAAGAAGAAGTGGGCTCTGACCACTTGGACGAATTCCTCGAACAAAACAAGGAGCGCTTGGCCGCCGATGTTGTGCTGGTCAGCGATACCGGCATCATCGCCAACGACATCCCCAGCATCACCACTGGCCTCCGTGGATTGAGCTATGTGGAGGTCAAGGTCGTGGGACCGAACCGCGACCTGCACAGCGGCCTCTATGGTGGTGCAGCACCGAACCCCATCAACATCCTCTGCGAATTGGTCGCCTCATTGAAGGACGACCAGCAGCGCATCACGGTGCCCGGTTTTTACGACAAGGTCATCGAGCTTTCTACAGATGAGCGCACGGCCATGGCAGAAGCCCCTTTCTCCGAAGAGGAGTACAAGGCGAGCATCGGCATCGGGGGTACGGAAGGGGAAAAGGATTACAGCGCTCCAGAGCGCATGTCCATCCGCCCGACCTTGGATGTCAATGGCATCTGGGGAGGCTACACAGGCGAAGGCGCCAAAACGGTCATCGCTTCTGAAGCCAAGGCCAAGATTTCCATGCGCCTTGTTCCAGACCAGGATCCCGATGAGATCACGCAGCTGTTCAAGTCCCACTTCGAATCCATCTGCCCCGAGAGTTGCAAGGTGGAAGTGTCCATCATGCACGGTGCACACCCAGCGGTGACGCCGATCGACCACCCGGGATACCGGGCAGCCGCAGCGGCTATGGAGGCCACGTTTGGCCGCAAGCCCGTGCCTTTCCGAGGTGGAGGGAGCATCCCGATTGTGACCAGTTTCGAGAAAATCCTTGGCCTGAAGACCGTGTTGATGGGCTTTGGGTTGGACAGCGATGCCATCCACTCTCCGGACGAGCACTACGGGGTGTTCAATTATTTCAAAGGCATCGAAACCATTCCCCACTTCCACGCTCGGTTCGCGGAGTTCCATGCTGGATAACCTCCGGTGTGGCCGGTCATATGCGTCGGTGCTCTGCCTGCTGGCCGTGGTCAACACAGGGTGTTTGCAGCCCGATGATTTCGATGTGCGCAGCGTGGCCATCGCCGACTTCCGAAGCCTGGGAGATGCAGAAACGACAGTGGGGGTCGACATCGGCCTCTACAACCCCAATGGGTACGCGGTCGACATTGTGGACAGCCAGCTCGGTCTGTGGTTGGCCGGAGATTCCGTGGGCGTATTGCAATTTCAACCCAACGAGCACATCGGGCGCAAAACTTCAGCCGATGTGAGGCTCAATGCCGTTTTGGATTCCCGTGCAGTCAGCGATGTCCTCTCCAAAAAGTGGTTTAGCTTTTTGGTGCAGGGAGCGCCGGTGCGCGTTGAGGGTTGGGTCCGTGGGAAAGCTTGGGGCGTGCAGCGCACCCTGCAGATTCGCCATGAGCAAAACATTCAGGTGATGAATTGAGGGTGCCTTTGATTGGGGATGCCTGAATAAGTGTATTTTTGACACAAACGTCCAAATATGATGTTTGGCGTTCAGAGGTAGCTCGATTACAGCATGTTACACCCATCCGTTTTTGGCCTTTTGCCCATTCTCGCCATCATGGCCCTCGGATGCAATACCGCTGCAGAAGCAGAAGCAGAAGCAGATGGAGCCGGGGAGCTTCCCGCGGGGGAGGAGAGACTCAACGTTTTGTTCATTGTGGCCGATGACTTGAATTGCGCGCTTGGAGCCTACGGAGATTCGGTGGTGCACACGCCCCATTTGGACCGGTTGGCTCAGAATGGAACGGTCTTTCAGAATGCCCATTGTCAATACCCCTTGTGTGGCCCGTCGCGCGCATCTTTTATGACGGGGATGTATGCGGACCAGACCCACATCCGCGAAAACAACGTGTATTTGAGGTCAGCGGTCCCCGATGTGGTGACCATGAGCCAGCGCTTTCGTCAGGCGGGCTACCAGGCGGTGCGCATTGGCAAGATTTTCCACTATGACAATCCAGGAACCATAGGAACTGCCGGCATTGACGACCGCCACTCCTGGGACCAGACCATCAACCCTTACGGCCGCGACAAGCGGGAGGAGTTCAAGATCAACACCTTGAAGCCGAGGCGTTATGGTGGGACCTTGAGTTGGTTGGCCATGGACGGCACAGATGAGGAGCAAACCGATGGGATCGGGGCTACCGAGGCTTTGGAGCAACTGGATGCTTTTGCAGCGAGCCGGGACCCTTTCTTTTTGGCCCTTGGTTTTTTTCGGCCGCACACTCCTTTTGCTGCGCCTAAACGCTATTTCGAGGCTTTGGACCGAGAAGCCATGGTGATTCCTGACGCCCATGATGAGCTGCTGGAGGACCTTCCTGTTCCAGCGCGCAGGTCCATTCGGGCACAACCCCTTCAGATCGGACTGGAGGAATCCGTCGCCCAAGAAATCAAGCAGGCGTATTGTGCGACGGTGTCCTTTGTGGATGCCCAATTGGGCCGGGTTTTGGACAAACTGGAGGCGACGGGACTGGCAGATCATACCCTTGTGGTGTTCATTTCAGACCACGGGTACCACCTTGGTGAGCATGGCCATTGGCAGAAGAACACCTTGTTTCAGGATGCGACGCGCGTTCCGTTGATCATTCGCCCTCCTGGCGGCATGCCTGTGCGGGCTGCATCTGATGCGCCCGTGGAGTTGGTGGACCTCTATCCCACAATCGCTGAATATGCGGGGTTGGAGGTGCCAGAGTATGTGGCAGGCCGCAGCTTGAAAGGCATTGTTCACCAAGAACAGGACACCGTGAGGGGCAGTGCCCTGACGGTCTTCCGCAAAGGGCGTTCGATTGTGACCGACCGCTACCGGCTCACCGAATGGGGGGATGAGGGCGCATTGGGCTATGAACTGTACGACCACCTCAATGATCCTCGGGAACTCGTCAACCGGGCCGAGGAAGTGGGGGGTGCTTTCCTGATGGACTCGTTGCGTCAGGTTTTGCAACGGCGTTGGGAGGAATCCCGGACGGAACCGGAGGGCATGGGACGCGTGTTTGCCCAGCCTGCAGTGGCCCAGAAGACCCCCCACATCACCTTTGGTGATCAATACCACATGGATGGGGCTATGAAAATTGAACGCACGGAACGATGAAGGACCGGATGGTATACCTCTTGAATGAGGCCCGCAGTTGGGCTTGGAGCTCCTCTCCCCGAGTGGCTGGCGTTGCTCTGGGTATGGCGTTGCTCTGGAGCGGATGTCAAACGGCCGAAGTCCAAAGCCGTGCGGAAGCCGCTCCGCCAAACTTCATTGTGGTCTTGGTGGACGATCAGGGCTGGAATGGAACATCGGTGGAGATGGTGCCCGGCGATTCCCTGTCGCGCAGCGATTACCATGAAACGCCTCATCTCGAGGCTTTTGCGGCAGAGGGCATGCGGTTCAGCCAAGCCTATGCCGGGGCCCCCGTCTGCGCGCCATCGCGCTACAGTGTTCAATTTGCCAAGACACCCGCCCGGCTTTCGCTGATCAGAGTGGGCATGAATTCTGACCACATCGACCACGAAGGTTGGTGGAGTCCACCGCGTGGACTGAAGGCGTTAAATGCGAACTACGTGGCGGCCCACTTTGGGAAATGGGGCATGGGAAGTGTGCCCGAGCAGGTCGGCTATGATGTGAGCGATGGGCCCCATCAGAACCGGGCAGGCGGATTCGTCAACGACCGCACCCAGTGGGACCCCAGCGTGAAAGAGGACCCCAAGCGCATCAACGAGCTCACCGACAAGGCCATTGGTTTTATGCGGGACCAAACTGAAGCCGACCGGCCCTTTTATCTGCAGGTGTCGCATTGGGCGGTGCATGCCAACCTTGAGGCCACAGCGGAGCGCCTGGCCAAATACGAATCCAAGACCCCTGGCGCGCAGCAAATCAGCCCGGGTTTGGCTGCGATGACGGAAGACCTCGATGCTGGTTTTGGCCGTTTGATGGATGAGGTGGAGGCCCTGGGCCTTTCTGACAACACCTATGTGTTTTACATGTCGGACAATGGCTCCGTGCCCAATATCCCGGGAGCGCGCAAATACGAGCGCAGTTACAATTACCCGCTCAGCAGAGGCAAGTGGGACGCGATGGAAGGTGGCGTTCGGGTTCCGCTGATGGTGCGTGGACCAGGGATTGAGGCCAATGCCCACCGTTCTGTTCCCGTTTCTGGGGTCGACCTCTTGCCCACCATCCTCACATTGGCGGGTGCAGAATCGGAGTTTGTTTCGGCGCTGGACAGCATCGACGGAGGGTCATTTGCGGGGGTACTCCAAGCCGATGAGGTGGAGGTTCAACGGCCAGTGGAGGGCCTGTTCTTCCACGTCCCATACCGCAATGGCATCGCCTTTAAGCGGCCGCATTCCGCCGTCAGACAGGGCGACTTCAAACTGGTGCTCTTCCAAGATGACGGAGAGGTGAGGCTGTATGACCTGTCTACGGACATCGGCGAACAGGTGGACTTGTCGGAGGCGATGCCCGAAAAGGCAAATGCCATGCGCTCGGATTTGATGGCCTATCTCTCCTCTGTGCGGGCCCCGCGCTGGCAGGAAGGCATCACGTGGAAGAATGACCCTATCGCAACGTTCAACTCTGTCCACTGATGAATGCTGCGCGACATCTTCATGGGACCTGCGCGGTGATGTTGGCGCTGCTCTGTGGATGTGGTCCGCAAGATTTCAATGCAGAGGTCGCGCTTCAGGAGCGCGCTTCCACCGAGGGTATGGTGAAAATACCGGGGGGTGAATTTGGCATGGGTGCTGCAGGCGATGCACAGGCGCTTCCCCGAGAATTTCCCCAGCACGCTGTCAGGGTCGATCCCTTTTGGATGGATGCCCACGAAGTGACCAATGCTGAGTTCTCTCAATTCGTGGAAGCGACGGGATACAAGACTGTGGCAGAGCGCCCATTGGAGTGGGAGGAGCTGAAAGTCCAGCTTCCGCCCGGTACACCGCCATTGGATGCCGAGGATCTCGCCCCAGGAGCGTTGGTCTTTGACCCGCCGAAAGCGAGGGTAGATCTGGGAAATGCGGGCCAATGGTGGTCATGGGTGCAAGGCGCCGACTGGCAACATCCGTTTGGTCCAGGAAGCACTTTGGAAGGGTTGGAAGACCACCCCGTAGTGCACGTCTGTTATCTGGATGCTCAAGCCTACACGGAATGGCGTGGAATGCGTTTGCCCACTGAGGCAGAGTGGGAATGGGCTGCTCGCGGGGGATTGCAGGACCAACTTTACCCTTGGGGCAATGGGCCTTTCGACGAGGGCCCGGCCCGATGCAATACGTGGTCTGGGGAATTCCCTGTAGACAACACTTTGCGGGATGGCCATTATGGCACAGCGCCCGTGGGTCAGTTTGGCGCGAACGGATTTGGCCTCTATGATATGGCGGGCAATGTGTGGGAAATCTGCGCCGATTGGTACGACCCTGATTACTACGCGTCGTGCGTTGCGCAAGCGGTTACGCTCAACCCCCAAGGCCCCGATACTTGGCACGACCCTTTTGAGCCCCTTGATCCCAAGAGGGTCATGCGTGGGGGCTCTTTTTTGTGCAATGCGAGTTATTGTTCGAGCTACAGAGTCACGGCACGCATGGCCCATTCACAAAACACTGGCATGAGCCACGTTGGTTTCCGATGTGTTTTGGACCTTGACCACTCCCTGAATTGATGCGCCCTTTTTTAGGATTCATATCGAAGGCCTTGCCCCTGACTGCCCATCTGAAGTCACCCCGCAGTATCGGATTCATCAGGGTTTTGTGTTGTCTTTTGCTCTTGGGCGGAAGCATCCAAAGCACATTGGCCCAGGACACATTGGTGACAACGCCACCTTTGCGGTCGGGTGCTCCTTTGGCCAAAAACGCGGGCAGTTCCATAGGATTCAAGGGGTTTTACCGTTTCCTTGGCTATGTCAGGGCCCAGGAGGAGACCTTCCCGAACAACAGTGGCAAAACCACGGCGATTCTTGTCGGGGATGCCTACCGCGAACCCATGCTGTTGCTCAACATGCAGGGGCGCACCAAGGAGGGGATTGGTTTTGGTGCGGACTTCATGATCAACAGCGTCTACAAGGGGCCGTCGGATGCGTTCACACAACCATTGAATTTGGACCTTGGCCTGAACCTCAGGGCCTCTTTTAAGACGGATCACGGGAATTTTACTGTGCGGTCAGGCGGGGTCTCTTGGTACCGTCAGAGCCGTTTGACGGTATGGGGCAACCGGGCGTTCAACCGTTTTAGTTTGTATGAGCGGAGGCCACAAACCCCCTTGACTTCGACGCCGGTGGGCCGTTATGATGCCTACTATCGAAACGGCCTCATCGACGAAGGTGTGCGGTACGGCGCAAGGGCCTTCCAAGGCATTTTCCTTCAAGGCAGCAATTTGCCCGGGGGACTTCGGGTCAAAGGGGTCCTCGGCAAGAGTGGCTTCAACCGTTCTTTCTTGGCCCAAAGTGACAATTACACCGGCTGTTTTCAGTTGCGCAAAGACGTCAGTGACTCCCTGTGGATCTCATACAACTTGTTGGCTTCCCATGCGGATCTCGACTCCTTGACTACGGAGAGCCGGCGCTATTCCATCCATACGTTGGAGTTTCAACGCAAGTCAGACCAGTGGACGGTTCACGTAGAAGCGGGTCTGGGCCGTTATACCGGTCCCGAATACGAGCTCGGGGCGGGAGAGGCCGTTGTCTTGACCGTCAAACCGGCCAAGAACAGCCGTTTGCCCTTGCATTTTCAGGCGTACCGAATTTCACCGCAGTTCGTCAATGTGACCGGCAACTTTCTCAATACTACCGTGCTTGAGATCTTTCCCAATGTGGGGGGTGTAGGCACAACGGTCAGGACCCCTTATCGCAGCCCTATGGCAGGACTGGGGGCGCCGGTCAACAACCGGCAGGGCGTTTCCATCAACGGGGACGTGAGCATCGGGGCACTGAAAATCAACGGTGGCATCGGGGCGTTTGCAGAAATCGACACTTCCAGGGCGGGCGTCTCCTACATCCACCAGGTCAATGGCCAGTTGTTGTCCCGCATCTTCTTGTTCGGTCAGAATTGGGGCCCCTACAACGCCTTGAACTCCATGTACCGCGGCGTGTTTGAGGACGTGGACATCTTGGATACCAACGCCACGGGCATGGCGGGATTCAAAAAGTTTTTTAGCACCGCTGAGCTTCAGGCCAAGCTCAAAACCCAGTGGGGAGGCAAGGAGGTGTACCTCTTTTCGCTGTCGCGCTTGAACTCCTGCCAACGGTCGCTGCGTGCGCTGCCTGTTTTGGGACCCGATGCAGTGATCAGCCAGTTCACCCAAGAGTTTGATGCCAGCATTGCGGTGTCCGAGGACGCCAATGTCATCGTGAGCTACGGGATTGAGCGTGTGATTGGAAATGAGGACACCAACTTGGGCGATGCCGGGGTGACGAGTTCCACGAGCGCGGTGTTTGAATGGCTGGGTGCTGAATCCCTGTATGGCTACAACGCTCAGCGAAACCAGCGCAACCGCATGGTGGGGATGGGCCTGGATTATCGGATTGGGGAGCGCGCCATGTTGTTTGTCAGGCACAGCAGGTACCGGTATTTCGACCCGAATTTTATTGAAAACAACTTGACCGGGTCGGAGACGATGCTCGAGTTGAAAATGATGTTTTGATGAACCGAATGAGGCCTTTTCTTCTGTTGTTCCTGTCGGTGTTCGCCGCCAGTGTGAGCGCATTGGGGCAATCCAAAGAAACCGTGTGGTTTGATGGTGCTTCGCGTTCCTTTTTCTCAAGGGATGCCCTTGGAGAGGGCGACGCTCCGGACACCACTTCAGCGCGCAACCTCTCGGAGGGCTATAATTTGCTGGACCTCAATGCACACATTGCTCCAGCAGAAAACCTGGAGGTGTTTGCCCAGCTGCGGGTCCGCAACAGTTTCGGAGGGTTTTTCGGGGCGGGTACATCTGTAGATGTGCGCCAACTTCGGGCGAGCGGGGTCATCAAAAACAAGGTGCGTTTTGGTGTGGGTGACCTGTATTTAAAGCAATCCCGGTTCACCTTGTTTAATCCAGATGAGGACCTTTTCCGAGGCGAGGGTGACGCCTTTCGCGCCTACCGTGACATCGTGCGCTATGAGAATTTCTACGAGGGCAACCGGTGGCGTTTGCAGGGCTTGCAGACGGATTTTTCAATGCAGTTTGACCGCACGATTCGGACGCTTGAGTTCGATGCGTTCATGACCCGTCCGCGCGGATCTGAGTCGTTGACCAACACCTTGTTCACGCCCGACCTGCTCTTTGGTGGCGGCGGTGTGGCTGCACAGCTGAATTTGAAAACCCGTGCAGAGTTCAATTGGGTCAACCTGTTTGAGGTGCCTGCCAGCGGGACGACCAACATGTCGCTGCGGAACCCCGTGATCAGGGGCAGCATATCCCGTCAAGGAGAGATGGCAGACTGGCAGGTCAACCGCACCCTGCAAGGGGGTTATTCTGAGCGCCATTGGTTGTTTTCTGAGTTGAATTCAGCGGGCGAAGACTCTGTGGGCCACTCTACCGAAGGGGTGTTTTTGGAGTGGCAGGATGCATGGATGAGGGCGGACTCTTCGTTCCAATTCCATGTTGGTGTCCGACATGTGGATCCTGGATTTAGAAGTGGCGGTGCCCAGACGCGCCGGCTTGATTTCAGCGGTGCTGTGCCGCTGACGGTGTACCCCAATTACACCGATGCCGTGGTGTCGAGGCCCACGGCCATGTTTGACCTACTGGCTTCCGATGGCCTTTACAACCAAATGCTGTCGGGCACTTTGATGGATTTCAACCCCGCTTTTTCCAACGTGCTTCCATTTGGGGATGCCACGCCCAATCGACAGGGCCTCTTTTTTGGAGCGCAGGGGCAAACAGGAGATGCGACGGTTGAATACGAAATCGATGGAGGAGTGTACCGGGAGGTCATTGGACAGGGCATTCCCGACCGCAGAAACCTCTCCCAGTGGGCACTGCAGCTCACTTGGAATGCTGACCGTGCCATGTCGTGGAAAAAGGCCGCCAGCCTTTCGTTGGCCTACGACGTAGAGCAGACCACACGTGCAGGCGAAGAGGTGGCCGCCGTGGATTTGAACCGCGCTTTGTTGCACGCCTTTGCCAATGTGGAGGTGGCCGACCGCCTGTTTGTTCAGGCTTCCGTGAAGCAGCTGAATGCCACAGGACGTGAGTTTCTCGCAGATCGAACAGAATTTGGCGACATCCGCACCTTCGATGTGGTCGAGTATGACTTTACAGACCACATCCTGTCTGCGGGCATGTGGTACGCTTTTAGTGACGCCGTTTATGCCAATGTCCAGTACAGTGGCTGGGGTTCGGCTTTCGCCTTGCCCGGCACCCCTGATTTCAATTACCGACGACTCTTGTTCGTCTTTTCCGTTCGCGTATGAGAACCGTTCAATACCCTCTGTTTTTCTTGGCCGTGTGCATCGGCTTTTTTGCCTGCTCCACGGAGGAGTTCGAAGGACCGTCTATCGTCCAACTGCTCGGGGAATTCGCCGTGGTGGACTCCTTGGAGTTGACCACCCTGACGCCCGACTTTTCTGCAGGCGATCAGGTGGGATTCTCTGCCACCTTCAACAAGGACGTCGATTGGACACTTCGCATCGAGGGCGTGTCTTCAGGAAGCGTGAAATTGATCTCGGGCTACTCCGATGCACTTGATCCAGGTGCGGTGAAGTGGAATGGAAACACTTCGCAGGTGCCCTTTTTCGCCATCGAAGACTGCTCGGTAGAGTTGACCATTCTGGACGAGCCCGATACAATGCGGGCTGCACTTTCGGTGGAGGGGACGCGGACTTACGAGGGCATCCCTGTAGCAGACTTCGAAGAGGGCATCCCGGAGGAGGCTTTGGTGTTCCACCAATTCTCCCAAAACATGACGTTTGATTTGGCCGATGATGACCCTTTGATGGGCGCACATTATTTCAAGATGGGGGGGCGCATGGGCTGGAATGAATGGATGCTCGGTCAAATCGACGTGCCATTGAGCCTCACCGATGTGACTGTCGGTGCTGAGAATTTTTATCTCAACCTCGGTGTGCTCTCAGGCATGGATGGGGCTTTGGCGACCGACCAGTACGTGAACATCCTGGTTTCAGAATCTCCGGCGCCATTCAATGACGACCTCTCAAACAATGGAGCCGATGTGTTCCAGACCGACATGGAAGTCTACAAATACCAGATCCGTCCTGTGGATTGGTTGGGATGGCAATACATGTCCATTCCTTACAGCGCGTTCGACGTGAAGAGCCAGGGTGGAGACAACATCCGCACGCCTGCAGACATCACGGCCATCCGCATTCAGTGTCAATCGTGCCCTTCGGCCAATGCCAATTGTCCGGAGAACGCCGATGTCGATGTGCGCACCGACATCGACTTTGTCATGTTTACTGAGAACGGACCCTTGCTCGACCAATGATGGATTTACGGCTGTCCTTGTTGGTCCTGTCTGTGTTGGTGGCATCATGCGGTCACCTGCAAGACGTGGCGCTCTATGATGAGGTGCCGGCGGAAGAGGATCCGTGGTCGGGTTTCGTGTATTCAGAGATTTTCACCGATTCAGAAGACACCCAAGTCTTCGGCCTGAAGGAGGTGCCCTGTCGTTCCTTCAAGGCGGTAAAGGAGGGCAGTTATTCGGGCAAGGACCACTTGCACTTGCGCTGGGACAAATCTGAGGGGTGCAACTATGTCGGAATGGGATTCAAGTGGCGCGATTTTGGCGGTAAGGACCTGTCTGGCGTTTACTTGGAAGGGGCCATCGAATTGATGGTTCGGGTCGATGAGGGGTTTCTGACCAAGGTTCCCATGTTCTTCAGCTTTCAGGACTACGGCGGGAAGCGGTGTGTATCCAAGATGAGCATCCTCGATATGGAAGGTGGGGGTATTGGCCAAGACTGGACGCGCGTGCGCATTCCGTTGCAGGCATTCCGTCCCGAGCGCAATGGGGTCAACATGGCCAACATCAAGGAGCTGCGCATTGAGTTTCAAGGCCAAGGTGATGTGCATGTAGACGACATCCGGATTGTGCCCCATGAACACCACTATGGACTATCCCCGGATACTTCAACGCACCATGTAGCGGCCCTTCCCATGCCCGTGGGTTGCGGCGGGGAATTCTGGTGGGGCATCAACGAGGCAGCGTCGGATCAATTCTTGTTGGCCTCCAGCGGTGCTGCTCCGGGTGCGGTTTCTGAGACGGTGCTGGCCGATGTGAAGCTGTCTGGCGAAAAGCCGTGGGACACCTTTGGATTTGGCGTGCACGAGTGGCTCGGGGTTGACCTGTCTGCGCATTACAGAACAGCCGCTCTGGAGTTTCAGGTGTGGGGCGAAGCGGTGCCCAAGATGCGGCTGATGTTGTTGGCCTACTCCGGCGAAAAGCGGCGCATTCAAAAGGTCATTCAGCCAGCAAACTGCACCCTGGTGGGCGATGGAAAATGGAAGGTGCGCGTGCCCATCAAGTCCATTCCGGGATACGAAGCCTTTGGCTGGCATGCACTCAAGGAAGCGCGTTTCAAAGTGCTCCAAGAAGCCCAGTTCAAGGCCGGGGCATTCGAAGTGACAGAATTTAGGGGCAACCCAGAAAAACCATTCAAATGGAAGGGAGGATGAGGGTCGCCATGCTGCTGTTGTTGTTGGGAGGGACGCTCTGTGTTCTTTCCGCCCAAACTGGACCGTCCCATGTGGAGGTGACCCAAACGGAAGCGGGGTTTGAGCTGCTGCGCGACGGGGAGCCCTATCCCATTTTGGGCGCAGGGGCCAAGGACCACTTTCCTTTGCTGAAGGCCTCTGGGGCCAATTCCTTCCGGTTGTGGAGCACAGGCAAGGCGAACCTGCTGGACTCGGCGTTGAAGTATGACATGACGGTGTCATTGGGTCTGTACGTGCGGCCCGAACGCTCGGGAATGGACTACAACGATGAGTATGCCGTTCGGGGTCAAATCGAGCAGTTGAAAACGGAGGTCCTCAAATTCAAAGACCACCCCTCCTTGCTGGTTTGGGGCATCGGCAATGAGATGGACCTGAGGTACAGCAACCTGAAGGTGTGGGAGACGGTAGAGGAGATTGCCGCTTTCATCCACGAGGTGGACCCCCACCACCCCACCATGACGGTGATTGCGGGATTTGACCCTGCCAAATCTTATATGATTCGGACCCATTGTCCGAGTGTCGACATTCTGGGGGTCAATGCTTATGGCTCCATCGAGAACCTCCCTGTCAATGTCAGGCGGTTCAACTGGGAGAAGCCTTATATCGTGACCGAATGGGGTGTCAACGGTCCCTTCGAAGCCCGAAAGACGGCATGGGGGGCCAAGCTGGAGCCGCCAGGAGGGGTCAAGGCCGAGCAGCGCAAGCGGCGCTATTTGGAGTTGATTGATGCGGACCAAGAGCAGTGCTTGGGCAGTTATTGCTTCCTCTGGGGTCAGAAGCAGGAGTCCACGGCGACTTGGCACGGCATGTTCACGCCCGATGGGGTGCCCACGGATGCTGTGGATGCCATGGCCTATTGCTGGTCAGGGTCGTGGCCAGAGCCGCGTGCCCCTTCGATCATGAACATCAGCCTGAACGCCATTCCTTGGCAGAAAGAGCACCGGGTAAATGCAGGTGCGCGCGCCGTGCTGGAACTGGATTGTCCGATGTGTTTGGAACAAAACGCAGACTTGGTCGTTCGGCTGTTTCCCGAGTCTTATTCCAAGAAAATCGGGGGTGACATCCAAGAAAGCCTCGAAGAATTGGAGGTGGAGGTGGTCGCTCGTGGAGAAAACACAGCCACCTTTATCACGCCCGACGACCCCGGCGCCTACCGGGTCTTTGTCTTTGCCCAAAATGATCACCGTCAAGTTTCTGTTGCCAACGTACCCTTTATCGTGGAGTGAACGGCTCCACTCAAATCAAAACACCATGAATACCCGATTTGTCCCTGTTCTTTTGATGGCCCTGGCCATGTTTTCCTCGTGTGGCAACGGCCCTGTGTCAGAAGCTGAGGAGGCCTCGTCACCAAAGCCCATGAACGTCTTGTACATCATGGCCGACGACCTGGCGTACCAGGCCATCAGCGCTTATGGCAGCGAGATCAGCAAATTGGCGCCCACGCCCAACATTGACCGCATCGCCAAGAACGGCGCGCGCATGGACGCGGTGTACTGCACGAATTCGATTTGTGGTCCAAGCCGCTCTTCCATTTTGACGGGCAAATTCTCCCACGAGAATGGTTTCTATAAGAATGTAGACGGGGGTGATTTTGACGGGAGCCAAGTGACCTTCCCCAAGCTGTTTCAAGCCAATGGTTATGAGACAGCCGTGATTGGAAAATGGCACCTCGGTACTGAGCCTACCGGTTTTGATTACTCCAAAGTCCTCATCAACTGGGGAGGGCAGGGGACCTATTTCAAACCTCAGTTTTGTGTCAATGGAACCGATACGGTTACCGAATACAAGCGGCATTGCACCCAGGTGATTGAGGACGATTGCATTGATTGGTTGTCCCAACGGGAGGGAGACCAGCCATTCATGTTGTTGTATCAGTTCAAGGCACCCCACCGCGATTGGCGTCCGGACTCCATGTACCACGACCTGTTCACGGACTTCGACTTTCCCGTTCCCGATACGTTTGACGATGAGTACGCCGGTCGTTTGGCCGCCAGTGAGAACATGATGGAGATTGAGAACCACCTCAACCGCCGTGACATGAAGCAGATTCCTCCGGCAGGTCTGGAAACGCGGAAGGATTCCATGCGTTGGCTGTCTTATGGAGACCAAGGGCAATTCTGGACGCCAAACGACACCCTGCAGGGAGAAGCTTTGAAGCAGTGGAAATACCAGACCTACATCAAGGATTACCTCCGATGCGTGGCCGGAGTGGACCGCGCCATCGGCCGGGTGCTTGATTATTTAGAAGAGACAGGACTGGATGAAAACACGCTGGTGGTCTACACCTCCGACCAAGGCTTTTACTTGGGGGAGCACGGGTGGTTCGACAAGCGGTGGATGTACGAGGAGTCCTTCAAGATGCCGTTTGTGATCCAATGTCCTGGTGTGATTGAACCTGGCAGTACCCTTGATGCCATGGCGATGAACGTGGACTTTGCACCGACGCTCTTGGACTTTGCTGGCCTGGACATTCCTGAGGAAATGCAGGGTGAGAGCTTCAAGCCCGCCCTTTCAGGGACAGGCCCAGCAGCCCGCTCCTCGGTGTATTACCATTATTACGAGTATCCCAAATGGCACAAGGTGCAGCCGCATTACGGCATCCGTACAGACCGCTACAAGCTGATGCACTTCTACTATTCCATGGACGAATGGGAATTGTATGACATGGAGGCCGACCCTCAAGAGATGAACAACCTCTATGCGGAGGCCGACCCTCTTCTGGTGGAGGGCCTCAAGGCTGAGTTGGACTCCATCCGTGACCTGTATGGCGACGACGGATCTATGGAGGTGATGCGCTTGATGACGGATACGGTCATTCAGCGCGTATACAATGAACCGAGCAAAGGAAAATGAAGGTGTGAATCCAGCGTCAATTCATGGCTTAGTGTATTTTGTACACAAAGTTCGTGTCCGGGGCCTTGGAAATCGAATGAGTGCCGTAAATTGTTGAGGTAAGGTCTTGACCTGTTGGTTTTTGGACTTGCGATTACCATTGAAAGTACAGTTCAATATTGACCATGAATCGTTTTTATTCCCTTTTGGTTTTGGCATCGTTCGCCCTGACCAACCTCGTTTCCGCCCAAGATTCCACAGTCGGAGGATGCAGTGTATTTGCCGATGGCCCCAATGAGACCTGGCAGTACGCCTTGACGGTGACCACACCAGACAGCGCGAACAGCGGGGCTTTACAAACCGTTGTCATCGACGTCACATCCCTTCCCGCCGAGGGGGCCAATTACCGCGTGGTGAAGACGGTGGCCAACGGCAATTGGAACAATGGCAATGCCTTTGCCTTGATGGAAGGAACCAACACGATCACGGTGTCAGCGGTCACTTTTGACCGCACGGTGAAGCTGCAGTTCTCCAGCGGAGACATCGCCTTTACAGACCTCACCATCAACGGCAGCAGCGCAGGTTGCGCCGTGGCCAGTGAGGACGGCACGCCAGTGGCAGGGTGCAGCCTCTTTGATGACGGGCCGAATGAAACTTGGCCGTATGCGTTGACGGTAACGTCACCAGACAGTGCCAGCAGTGCATCAGCCCAGACCATAGAAATCAATGTCACCGCTTTGCCTGCGGGTGGAGCGAATTACCGCATTGTAAAAACGGTGGCCAACGGGAATTGGAACAACGGCAATGCGATGGCGTTGGAGCTCGGCTTGAATACGATCACGGTGACTGAGGTGGCGTTTGACCGTACGGTGAAGTTGCAATTGTCCAGTGGTGACCTTGAATTCAGCAGCCTCACCATCAATGCGAACGCCTTGTCTTGCGCTGGCCCTTCCGAAGATGGAACGGCCATTGCGGACTGCAGCTTGTTTGCGGATGGCCCGAACGAGACTTGGCCTTATGCCCTGACACTCGCCACGCCTGAATCGGGGACCAGTGCTGCGGCCCAGACTTTGGTTATCAATGTGACGGCTTTGCCTGCAGAAGGAGCGGATTACCGGGTGGTCAAAACGGTGGCCAACGGCAATTGGAACAATGGCAATGCCATGGCCTTGTCCATCGGTGTGAATACCATCACCGTCACGGAAGTGACGTTCGACCGCACGGTCAAGATTCAGTTCTCCAGCGGTGCTGTAGAGTTCAGTGACCTGTCGGTCAATGCGGAGGTGCTGACATGTGCCGCGCCTTCTGATTTGGGAACGGCATTCGCAGATTGCGGTTTGTTTGAGGAAGGCCCCAATGCGGATTGGACACATGTGCTGACGCTGACCACACCAGACAGTGCCAACAGTGCAGCCGCGCAAACCGCGGTCATCGATGTCACCTTGCTTCCAGCAGAAGGGGCGAACTACCGCGTTGCGAAGACGGTGTCCAACGGCAATTGGTTCTTTGGAAACCCGACAGCATTGGCTTTGGGTGCGAATACCATTACGGTGACTGAGGTGGCTTTTGACCGTTCGGTAAAGCTGCAGTTCTCCAGTGGAGCCGTTGAGTTTGCTTCGTTGGTAATCAACGGAGAAGCCGCAGTGTGTCCACCGCCTTGTGCCGACTTGGACTCCGATGGCATTTGTGACGAGGAAGATGACTGCATCGGTGATTTGGACGCTTTGGGCGAGTGCAATGGAGCGTGTGACTTTGACGTCGACGCTGACGGCATTTGCGATGACATCGACGATTGCGTAGGCGATTTGGATGCCCTTGGCGATTGTAATGGGTCTTGTGCCTCTGACTCAGACGCGGATGGCATTTGTGATGATGTTGACGACTGCATCGGCCTGCTCGACGAATGCGGCGTGTGCAATGGCGACGGCATTTTGCCTGGTGCTTGCGACTGTGACGGAAACGCGCTCGACGCCTTGGGCGTGTGTGGCGGCGGCTGTGAAGCGGACGTGAACAGCAACGGCATTTGTGACGCCGATGAAGCAGGCGCTTCGATCTATTGCGGAGAAGGCACGACTTGGGACCCTGCAACACTGCAGTGTGTGGCGGCATCTTCTTGTGTCGGTGACCTCGATAACGACGGAACACGCGCCGTGGGAGACCTCCTCATGATGCTGGGGGTC
This sequence comes from Crocinitomicaceae bacterium, assembly GCA_042095055.1. Classification (GTDB taxonomy): domain Bacteria; phylum Bacteroidota; class Bacteroidia; order Flavobacteriales_D; family Sanyastnellaceae; genus UBA8752. The sequence goes on from JBELBZ010000002.1 coordinate 99,807, forward strand.
TTTGGTTCGGCTTGCGATTGAGTTACTTCTTGTGATCGTTCATCAGACCGCGCAACAGCTTTCGCTGCTGTTTTCTATGCTGCTGCTTGCTGTGCTGTCTTTTGGGCTTGGGGCTTCTGTCCATGCACAAGGTCAGACGTATCACGTCAGCATGTCCACTGGGGATGACAGCCATCCTGGAACGGCTGGTTTGCCGCTGCAATCTTTGGAAGCCCTCAACGCCTTGAGCTTGGGGCCAGGTGACTCCGTGCTGTTCAAAGCAGGCGATGTTTGGCAGGGCATGTTCTGGCCGAAAGGTTCGGGTAGCGAGGAGGCGCCCATCTTCATAGGTCGATATGGACCGGGCAACCGGCCCGTCATTGATGGGGACGGCTATCAAGCGTGCCTGTTGATTTACAACGATGGGTACGTCGCCATTGACGGCTTGGAACTGACCAACGAAGCCAGCCACGCCGATGAATTTGGGGTGACAAAAAAGCTGGACGGTTTTGGGGGCGTTGACAACGGCTGGGGATCGGGCCGAGATGTCAGGTTTGGCATCAAGGTGGTTGCGGATGCGGCGTCATTCGCCCATTTCAGAATGGACAGCCTCTACATCCACGACGTATTTCCAACGCCCATTTCCGATCAGCACATTTATAAGGGGTATGGCATCAAGTTTGAAACGCAGTCGAACTTGACGAGTGCATCTACAGTGGCGGGTTGCGGCGTGTTTACTGAAGGGGTCAGTGAGGACTGGCCTTATGTGTTGCCGATGGCGAGCCCTGACAGTGCCAACAGCGCTTCGGAACAGGTGGTGTCCATCAATGTGACGTCGCTGCCCAGCTCAGGGGCAGAATACCGCATCCTCAAAACGGTGGCCAATGGAAACTGGTCCATTGGGAACCCCCAACCGCTGTCCATGGGGACCAATGAAATTTCGGTTTCGGAAGTGTCGTTTGATCGGTCGGTCCGGCTGCAGATATCGGACGGTGAAACCGCATTCGATGCTTTGACGCTCAATGGCAATTTCATTGCATGCGGCAATGCGCAGGCGGATGGCCTGCACCTGTTGTCCGATGTGCAAGTTGAGGCGTGCACTATTGAGCGGACAGGCCATTACGGCATTTGGATCAAGTCCTTGGGTTTGGTCGGCATTGACGCTTTCAAAAACACCGGCATTTCCATCTTGGATTGTGACTTCCTGTATACCGGGGGCTCGGGTTTTGTGCCCAACAAAAGCGAGGATGTGCTGGTAGAGGGGTGCACTTTTAACCACACGGGTTCGGGCATCGATCCCCGCATGTGGAACCGTGGCAGCGGAACATGGCCTTTTGACTGCCGCGATGTGGTCATCCAAGACAACCGCTTTATGAATGCGCATGGGCCGCAAGACTCCTATGGGGCGCACATTGATTACGGCAATGAAAACGTGGTCATCCAGTACAACCTGAGTTACCACAACGAGGGGGGCTTTGTGGAGATTCTCGGGGACAACATTCGCTGCGGCTACCGATACAACATCAGCGTCAACGACGGCTATCGAGAGGACCCGGAGGGCGATCCTTGGGACAAGAAGGGCAAGATTTTCTGGGTGGGGAATTACTGTGGGAGCAGCACCGTGCGCTGCCCGAGCACAGAGACCTTCATCTACAACAACACGGTGTTTGTGAACGACACCCTCTTTCCGGAAATCTACGTCTGGCCCGAGGTGGGGGATGTTTTCATGGCCAACAACCTGATCGTGGCCACTGCAGAGGGGGAGGTCATCCCAACTTTGATCCGCAACGAGGACAACACGCTGGACATCAGCCACAACCTGTTTTTCGAGGCCAACCGTTTTGACCTCGATTCAGACTTGCTCACCGATGCGGTGTTCGCAGACCCCATGATCCTGTATTCCGGCACGGAGGGTGTGGAAGACGCCACGCTGTACCGTCTCGAAAATGAGAGTCCAGCAGTAGGAGCGGGGCGCTTGATTGCGGGCAGCACAGATGCCTCTGATTACTTGAACCACAATGGGGGCAGGGACTATTTCGGCCTGCCTGTTTCTCCTTTGCAACCGCCCAATATTGGGGCTTACAATGGCCCGCCTCCCTATTGTGGTGACGGTTTGATGTGGGACGTGTATGCCGGGTCTTGTGTACCTGAAACGCCCTTGTGCCCTGTCGACCTCGATGGAGATGGGCTTGTTGCGACTTCGGACCTGTTGGTCTTGCTCGGGGTGTTTGGGACGCCTTGCCCCTAACCTCTGGGTTACGGGACCTCAGTTCAAAGAGAAGATCACATTCCCGTCTCTGTCTACAATTTGGGCGTACACCACTTCAGCCCGTTCAGGGAGGTCAAAGGAGAAGGCTTGGTAGGCCATGTAAGCCATGTGGAAAGCCGAGTAGTTCCCAGACATGTAGGCCCGATTCCCATCGGGATAAATGGCCAATACACTCAGCGAGTAGGCATTTCCTGTCACGTTTTCCAGCTGGATTTCCTGGTCCACTGCGCTCAAGGCGGCGTTGGTGTTGGTGTTGGCGAATGAAACGCTGGCGATCATGATCATGGCTGCAGCGAAAAGGGTGGAGGATACGTTGTTCATGGCGTTGGGGTTTTGTGTTGTGGTCTGTTGACAGAGCAAACATGGGAGGGGGGAAGGGCCTCAGGAGTGACCGACGCCACCGCTGCGGATTGACTTTTGTCATGCGACGGGTTGCTTCTCTTTGCGGCGCATGGACTTGGGCATACATGGCCCGGGCCCGTTGGGTATCTTGACCACCATGAACCGAATCACGTGCATGGTGGCCTTTGTCGCCTTCTGTCTTTTGTCTGTTTGTGGCCCGCAGTCTGTGGCCCAGGAAATCTTTGAGGACCACCCTGTCCGTCACATTGGTCCGGGTACGATGAGTGGCCGGGTGACCGCATTGACTGTGGCACCGAATGACCGCGACATTATTTACGCCGGAACGGCCAGCGGGGGATTGTGGCGCAGCACCTCAAGCGGTGTGGACTGGGAGCCCTTGTTTGACGATCAGGACATCTTGAGCATCGGTTCCGTGGCGGTGGCGCCATCCAACCCCGATGTCATTTGGGCGGGTACGGGTGAGGGCAACCCCCGAAACAGCCATACCTCTGGCCGCGGCATTTACCGTTCAATCGATGGCGGCTCCACTTGGTCCATGATGGGGCTGGAGGATACGCGCACCATTCACCGCATTCGCATTCATCCCAACGACCCCAAGACTGTCTTTGTGGCGGCCATGGGATCGGCGTGGGGATCCAATCCCGAACGCGGGGTGTTCCGCACCCGCGATGGGGGCGAGACCTGGGACCACGTGCTGTCCATCGACGACACCACAGGTTGTGCCGAAATGATCATGGACCCGTCCAACCCCGATAAGATTTTTGCGGCGATGTGGAGCTTCCACCGCGAGCCTTGGTTCTTTACCTCGGGTGGTGAAGGCAGCGGGTTGTATGTCACCCATGACGGAGGCGATAACTGGAAGCGCCTTGGAGAGGATGAGGGCTTGCCCGATGGCACGCTCGGCCGCATGGGCTTGACCATGAGCCCTGCTGATCCGGACATTGTCTACGCCTTGGTGGAGTCCAAGAAGACGGGTTTGTACAAGAGCACGGACGGCGGGGAGTATTTCGACCTCGTTTCCACCAAAAACATTGGCAACCGCCCCTTCTATTATGCGGAAATCCACGCGGATCCACAAGATCCCGACCGGCTGTTTAACCTCTACAGCATGGTGAGCGAAAGCACCGATGGGGGCCGCACATTTGATGTCATTCTGCCCTACAGTGGGGCCCATCCGGACCACCACGCGTGGTACCAAGACCCTGAGGATTCCGATTTCATCCTCAACGGCAATGACGGGGGGATCAACATCAGCCGCGATGGCGGAGAGACCTGGAGCTTTGTGCGCAACCTCCCCGTGGGCCAGTTCTACCACATCAACGTCGACAATGACATGCCCTACAATGTCTACGGAGGCTTGCAGGACAACGGTTCTTGGAAGGCGCCGGCCTACGTGTGGCACGGCGACGGCATCCGCAATGAGGACTGGCAGGAGATCAGCTTTGGCGACGGATTTGACGTGGTGCCCATGCCGGGTGACCCCGACATGTGTTACGCCATGTCCCAAGGCGGCAACGTGTACCGGATTCACATTCCCACCGGGGCCATGACCTACATCCAGCCGAACCACCCTGACAGCATCGAGCTGCGCTACAATTGGAACGCGGCTGTTGCCGCAGATCCATTCAACGCGGAGGGACTGTATTTCGGGAGCCAGTTCGTGCACCACAGCACGGACCGGGGCCAATCTTGGACCATTCTGTCGCCCGATTTGACGACCAACGATCCTGAGAAGCAAAAGCAGACCGAGAGCGGCGGACTGACCACAGACGCTACCAACGCAGAGAACCATACCACGCTTTTGTGCATCACCCCCCATCCAGAGCGCGCTCAGGAAATCTGGGCCTCCTCAGACGACGGCATGCTCCACCGTACAGTCAATGGTGGCGGCGCATGGGAGTCTTTGGGCAGCCGCTTGAAGGGTTTGCCAGAAGGCAGTTGGATTCCGCAAGTGCGGATTTCTCCGCACAACCCCGATGAGGTGTACGTGGTGGCCAACAACTACCGCCGCAACGATTGGGCACCTTACCTCTACCGCACCCGCGATGGCGGGGCAAAGTGGGAGCGCATCATTGACGGGGACGATGTATTGGGCCACGCCCAAAGCGTCCTTCAAGACCCTGTAGAGCCGAACCTGCTGTGGTGCGGCACGGAGCAGGGGTTGTGGTGGAGCTACAATGGCGGAGACAGCTGGCAGCGTTGGACCGATGGTGTTCCTGCGGTTCCGGTGCGGGACATCGTGTTGCAGGAGCGCGAGTCCGACCTCGTGCTCGGCACGTTTGGACGTGGCGTTTACGTGATCGATGGATTGGAGGTGGTCCGCGCCTACGTCGCGGCGGGAGCCGATGAGACTTTTGGTGGTGCGGCTTGCACCATGTTCCCCCCCGATCCTGGGGTGATGGCGGAGTGGCGCCGCCCGGCTGGAGAACGTTTCCCTGCTGATGGGTATTGGTCCGCCGACAACAAGGGTCGTGGAGCGCGGGTGCACTGCTACTTCAATGCGGACAGCCTTGAGGCTGTGGCCAAGGGTGAAGCTTTCTTGTTGCATGTGCTCGATGCCGGTGGCGATACCGTGCGCACCATGGAACCCGAGCCTGAAGCGGGCATGGATTGGATGCGCTGGGACATGCGTGGAACGGGCACATTCTGGCCTTCTCGCCGCAAGCGTGACAAGGATGCCCGCCCCGGTGGGGGATTCCCCGTGGAGCCGGGCACCTACCGCATGGTCTTGGAATTGAAAGGCGATTCGACCTCGGCCATTTGGGGAGAGGCCAATGTGGAGGTCATGGCCGACCCCCGTCGCTCGGCGGCTTCCGACGTGCGGGATGCCCAGCGCGCCCACATGGAAGAGGTCTATGGAGTGGTCAACCGCGCAGATGCGGTCTTTGAGGAATTGAAGCGCATGCGCCGCGCTGGAAATGCCGTTTCAGACCGCATGAGCCACGCCAAGCGCGCGCTGGCCAAGGGAGACACCACTTACAAGCCGGTTAAGACCCTGGCCGATTCTCTGGATGGCGAGTGGACCGCGCTGGATGAGCGTTACTTCACACCTGAGGGGTTCAATGGGTACGATGCCGAGGTTCGGATCCAGGACCGCGTGTGGCACGCCATGAGCTATGCCGATGGCGGCATGGAAGCTCCCGGAGCCAATGCACAGGACGCACTGAAAGCATTGGACCGCGCTGTCATTGCGGCAGAGAAACACCTCGAGCGCATTCGGGGTGGTGTATTTGCCGACTGGCGCACCGCGGTGGAATCCACCGACTGGCCCGTTTTCGGAGAATTCGAAGAATGAGGACGCCGGCCCCCGACAGATCATCGGGGGCCGGATGTCGCTCAGTCACATTCGTTGGCGAACTCGCCCAGTACGAGCAGCAGGTCGGCTACCGTTGTGCCGCCATCGCCATTGATGTCGGTGGGACAGGTGTCCGGCTCTAATGGACCTCCACCGCCGCCTTCACATGCGCCTTGGGTCCAGCTGATCAAGCCTCCGAAATACATGGCGTAACACGCATTGGCATAGGTCATGCCATCGCACCCGCACACGGGGTCGTATTCCTCCGTACAGGGGTAGTAAGGGTTGATCAAAGTGGGCAAGACGCAGGTGTCCCAAATGCAGGACCCATCGTCTGCTGTGGCGTCGGGGTCATAGTTGACCGCACTGGGGTTGGTGCACCCTTCCACTTCCGTTGAACCGCAAGGCCCTGGTGTCCAATACAGGATGCCGTGGACCATCTCTGCAAAGCAAGAGTTGGTGTAGGTTACCCCATCACACCCGCATACGGGGTCGTACACTTCAGGGCAGGGGTAAGTGGGGTCGCTTGGGCCATAGCAGTCGCCTTCGAAAATGCAGGACCCGTCGTCGATGGTGGCGTTCGGGTTGTAATTGATGGCTGTTGGGTCTGTACAGCCGAATACCTCCCCATCGCAGGGCGGCAAATCGATGCACCATTCTACGTGGCAGCACTCCAACCATTCACCGGCAGCACCCGCCTCATAGAACACGAGGTCAATGCAGAAGGGACTTTCGCCCAAGGTATTGGGGTCCAGATCCACATTCAGAATGTCCGACGTCATGGGAACGATGCTGATGCCTGTGACCCATTGAACGATGGTTCCGGATTGGCCGGGGTAGCTCATCTGCAGCTGACCTAAGGTGTAGCTTGAGTTGTTGGAAACGCCAAACTCCAGGTGGTATCCATCGGCATCGCAATTCGAGCTGTCAAACAGGACCATCGTCGCACAATCAGTATCACACGGGGGCAATTCAACGCAGTGCTCGAGATAGCAGCAGGCTGTATTGGGGTCTAGGGCTGGATCGGATTCGTGTGCGGAAACCATGAAACACGCATCTGACACATTGGTGTTGCCGGTCAAGGTCACGGAGAAGTCCATGCAGTCGCCAGGGGCAATGCCCGTGCCGAGGTCGAAGACCGTTTGATCGATGCTGAGGCCTGGAGGAAGCAGGGTGGACAGGGTGAAGTAGCCCACATTGTAGGGGTTGCTCGCTCCGTTGCACAGCGTGAAGTTGTAATCCCAACCGCTGCCATCTTCGAGGCAATCGATGTCGCCGCTGATCATGGTGATGCACGTGCTGTCACTTGGGACGGTATCCCCCGGGCATTCGAATCCAAATTCATCCCCGCAAAACAGGCTGTCGGGTCCAAACCAGGACCACCCAATGACGTGGGCGCCAGGCTCGTCGAAGCAGACCACAACGGCATCGTTGATGACCCCTTGGGGAAGTGGGCCCGCGATGTAGCTGAGGTCCACCTCGTCAGATCCGAGGTTCAAAATGTTGAAGTCCGCCGAAGGAGAGAAAAGGGCAGGCTCGCCGTGGGTGTGGACACTGAGGTGGGTCAGGTCGATGGTGCTTTGGTTGTCAAAGGACAGGGACACGCAGCAGTCATCGGTGATGGTGTACAACGGCTCGATGTTGCAGCTGCAGTCGAGGAGGGTGAACTCGAGGTCCCCCGACATGGCGCTGCACCCATTGGCGTTGGTGGCCATCACGTTGTAGATGCCCGAAGCATTCACGACCAGGCAAGGCTCGTTGGCCCCGGCAATGGCGGTTTGGTTGAGGAACCACTGGTATGCCGCATAGCCTTCAGGTGCGCAGAGTGTATCGGGCCCGCAGTTCTCGTAGCACCCTGTCGGTACCGCGCAGAGGTCGGGAACCGGGAGCACTTCAAACGAGGCACTGTGGTAGCATCCGTTCGCATTGACGCCGGTGGCGGTATAGACACCTGCATTTTGCACGGTAATGCTCGCGCCTGTGGCACCGATATTCCATGAGTAGTTTACGCCGGGTTGGACGGGATCGACCTCGATCAGCACATCGTCTCCTGCGCAGGGTGGCACATTGGGCGAGGTGAGCGTGAACAGCACATCATCGACCCATTGCACGTTGTGCACGCCGGAAGAATGCGGACAGTTGTTCGCGTCCGTGACCACCAGTTCGATGTTGTGCACGGTGCCGGGTGCGCCGGAAAGCGTGAGGGTGGATGCGGTGGAATACAAGGTGCCTCCCACCAGCCACTTGTAGGTGTTGAAACTGCCGGCGGTCTGGAAGAAAGCGTTATCGGTTCCGCAAACGACCGAAGGCCCGATGATGGTGGGACTGAGGTCGGGCAATACCTGGACGGAGATGGGGCCGCTGGTTCGGGGGCACCCGTTGGCATCGGTGATGGAGACGTAGTATTCTCCGGGTCCAGCCGTGTAGTTGTCCATGGTGGCACCCAGGATGTCGGCCCCGTTCTCATCCGACCATTGATAGGTGTCAAACCCTGGCATGGCTTGCAGGAGTGCGGTGCCCGGATCGGAACACACGATTTCATCCAATGTGGCGGCAAACGGATCGGCGGGTTCGGGATGGACGGTGACGGTCGCTGTGGCCGATTGGGTGCACCCTTGCGCGTCTTCAGCGGTGACCGTGATGACGTTGTTGGCCGGTACAGAAGTGAAGGTGTGTTCGATGGTATCGCCTTGGAATGCCACGCCATCCGGGAACGCCCATGTGTAGTTGACGGCATTGGTGGCGGATGCCGAGTGGGTGCCGGGTTGCCCCACACACAGAGGTGTCTCAATGGTGATGCTGGGCACGCCCACCGACCCGATGGTCACCGTTTGGGTGGCCGTCGCGGTGCAGCCGTTGGCGGCCGTGACCGTGAGGGTGACGGTGTATGATCCTCCACCGGAGTAGTTGTGGGAAGGACTGATGTTGCCCGGAAAATTCACAAGATCCCCTGTGACGCCGTTGCTGTCGCCAAAGTTCCAGTCCCAGCTGACGATGTCGTTGCCCATTCCAGCCTCGTCAATGAAGGAAGCGAGGTCGGTGAAGGCTACATCGGTGCAGCCGTTGATTTCATAGCTGAAATCGGCGGCCAACGGAATGCAGACCCCCACGTAATCCGTGACGTAGCAGAACGACCCGACGTTGCCCAAATCCGGCACTTGTGATGTAGCCCAGATGGTGTAGCACTTGGCTTCGGTATAGATGTGCGTGTTGGATGATGTCGGGGGTGTGCCGTCATCGTAGTCCCAGGTGGTGCCGGTGGCGATGACGGAGCCGTCATCCACGGTAACGCTGTTGCAGTTTACCGTGGCGGTGGGGTCCAATTGGTCAGCGGGTGTGCAGGGTCCGGGCCCCACACAGTTTTCTTCTTGCAGCGTGTAGCTGTCCGTGGCCTGGCACCCCGTGGCCGCTATGGTGGTGGTGACGTTGTACGTATACAATCCCGGGGAACTCTGCACGGTGTGGGTCTCGCTGCTGCCGGTGCCTCCCGTATTCCAGAGGTGGGTCCATCCTGCTGCACTTGGGGTGTACATGGATACGGTACTTGACGAATGGGGCAAGCAGATGGTCTGGGGGTCAGGCGAAGAGATGAGGGCCACTGGAACAGGGGCGGCGTCGACGGTGAAATAAGCGGTGCCTTCACAACCGTTGAAATCCGTGACCAACACGCTGTGTTGTCCACCTGTGGTGACGGCGAAGGGTGACCCAGGGGTAGTTGGTGGACTGCTGGGCGATGTCCAGGCATACGTGTTGTAAGCCGTTGTGGTGGACAAGGTGGCGGGGCTGATGGCGCCAGGGCAGAGGTAGCCGCTTTGTGAAATGACCGGCTCGGGTTGCGGGTTGACGTTGACAGTGAAAGTCCCGACCTCATGGACGCCGCAAAGGGAAGAAGTCACTTCGACGGTGGCATTTCCAGTGTAGTCGTTCCATTGGATTTCCACTTGGTCTGTACCCTGGCCGTCTACGACACTTCCTGCCGTGGCAGGGACAATGGTCCAGGTAAAGGTCTCCCCGTCTGGTGCGCCAGAGGTGCTGAGCGTGTAGGCCTCAATTTGGTTGGCACAGGACACGTAGTCGTTCAAGCCCGTGGGGGTCACCGGGAATTTTGCCGTGAAATTCAATGAGGCCGTGGCGTTGCAGATCGGCGCTGAAGAGGAGGAGGCATTGACGGTCAACTGGTGCGTAGCAGAAGTGCTGGACCAGTTGACGGTGGTGTTGGTTCCGAAGAAGCTGGACAGGGCGCCTTGGCCGGTTGGGACGCTCCAGAAGTAGTTGATTCCTGGCTCAGGACTGTCGATGGTGTAGAGGAGGTCTTCGCCGGTGCAGCCTTCGAGCGGTCCGATGATGACGGGGTTGGGCGCGTCTGAAATGAGCACAGTGACGGACACTTCAGGGTTGCAGAATATGCCCGGAGTGCCGGTTGCGGTGACCGTGTAGACGCCCGCGCTGGGGAAGTCGACGGTATACTGGGCGCCTGATGAAGCACCTGTGGCGGGGGCGTTGACCGACCAGGTGACGGCGGGATCGTTCACTTGGAAAGTGAGGGATTGGTCCACGCAAGCTTGGTTGGGAGCGGAGAGAAACTCCAATTCGGGCAGGATTTCAACGGTGAGGTCCCCTGCTCCGGAGCAATCGGGGTATGCATGACCTTGGAGGCCACCGAGGAAGGGGCTCTCATATTCGACGTGTATGGTGCCCACTCCAGCAGGGCCCCAAATGATGCTGATCTGGTTGCCGTCTTCGTTGACCACGGTACCACCGGTTACGTCCCAATCGTACACCACATCCATCCATTTTGGGACGGTATAGATGGCGGCTTCACCGGGGCAGACAATCTCTGGTCCGGAGATGAGGGCGGTGGACGAGATGATGGGGACCTGGACCGTGGTAGGTTGATCGCATATGCCGCCGCAACCCTGAATTTGTAGGCTGACTTCGCCATACGGACCTTGGTCCCATTGGAGGCAGATTTCAGGGGTGCCCTGGCCTGTGATGTTGACGTTGTTGCCATTGGCATCGGTGACGGTCCAGTTGTATGTCGCGCCTGGGCATCCGGAAGTGGTCCAGTAACATGCGCTGTCACCTTCGCAGAGTGTGGAGATGCATTCGATATCCGGCCCCTTCTCATCCAAGACTTCGATGTCCATGGCGAACGTATCCTGGCAGCAGCATACGGTGTCGCCCTCCGCGTTGAGAAGGGGAGTGGTCACCGTCAATATGACCGTGTAGGTTCCCGGTGTGTTGTACGAATGGATGGGATTGACTTCACCGGAGTGGTTGCTGTCTCCAAAGTCCCAGAAATGATCGGCGCCTGGTGTCGATGTGCTCAAGAACTGGACGTCGGTTTCCAGACAGACAGGGGAGGGAGCGGTGAATCCGGCAGTGGGGGCTTCGCCCACGATGACGCACTGTTGGATGACGGTGGTTCCTGCTGGACCGGTGATGGTGACGGTAATGCTCCCTTCTCCTACTGTGGTCCACTGTACTTCCACACTTGCGGGGTCTTGAAGAGGCCCAATCAGGGTGCCTCCGGTGATGGTCCAGTCGTAGGTATTCTGGTCAGAATACGGCGCCAAAATCGTTGTGATGCTGTTCTCGCAGACATACACGCATGATGCGGTGCTGTCTTCTATGGTACCGCTGTCATCGAGGATTTGATCGGTACCCCCCGGTTCGAGCACAATCACAGAACAGTCACCTTTTTCTGTGCCGCATTCTACGGTGATGGTCACTTCTGCTGTGCAAAAGAGGTCTGTTCCGGTTTGCAGGGTGTAAAAGAAGTTGAAGGTCCCGCAACAACTGCTGCCATCGGCATTGCCCGTGTAGAAAATGTAACCGGTGCCTTGCTCAGCCTGGAAACAGGGAGGGAAACCTTCGATGGAAACGAAGGCATCCATGCCGATGATGTCGTTGCTGAGCAGGTTGGCTGTGAAGGAAGGCAGGTCCTCTTCTTGGATGATGTAGTGGTCGTCCACGGCCAACAGTACATCGGGATTACAGCCGTCAAAGCTGCCTTGGGTAAACAATGAAGGGAGGGCCCAAAACAGGGCAAAGGAGAGGAGAATGATTTGGCGCATTCTCGCAATAACTTGAAAATCAGGGTATAATGACTGATAAAAGTCATCGAAACCGATGACTTTTTGTGGTTGTCCTGTCCGCACAAGGTGGAACAAGCCTGAAAACAGTGCGCTGATTACCCGTTGCCTCGGATGCTCCAGCCAATGCCGAAGTGGAGGGAAACATTGCGGACGCGGGGCCCAAATGGAGTGCCGCCCAGGGCAGGGCCATCTTTCTTCAAACTCAAGGCACTGCCTGAGATGCGGGCTTGAAAAAAGGTGGATTCGCCAAGGGGTGCCCGGGCGTATGCTTGACCGCCTATATCCCAAGTGTTGAGGTCCTCTTCAAGACTGCTCGAAGTGTCAGAGACGCGCTGCCATTTTTCGGCCTTGATCATGCGTCCGAGGTAAGGGCCAAAGCCCAGCTGATAATCTCCCAGATTGATGTCGAGCAGAATGGGGATGTCGATGTAGTTCATCCTCAACTCTATGGTGGTGGTGCCAACTTCAGGGTCACCGCCACGGCGGCTGCCTTTTTCGGCGTAGTGCATCTCGAGTCGGATGCCCCAGTACTTCTCAGGATTGCGGATGTCAATGAAGGCACCGCCTGAAAGACCCAGCTTGTTGAATCCCGTGAAGTCGTCGCCCTGTACTTGAGAGGCGTTGATGCCCGCCACCGGGCCTCCATCGAAACGGAGGACTTGCCCGGAAAGACTGGTCATCATGGCGAGACCAAGGAGGAGCGCTGCAAACCTCATGGCGTCCAAGGGAGGTCAAGACAGTTCAAAACCTCACCATTGGCATTGGTGAGGACCGCCAGCACGTGGCTGTTTTCTTGGACCCATTCGGGGTCCCATTGGATGGTGTAATCTTCCTGAATGGTGCTCCCAGCCGTGGGATTGGTGGTCACCACCAAACCGTCGGCTCCGCTCAAGCTGCCACGCAACAGGTGGTTGTGCTCGAAATCAGGGATGACCTCCGGATCGTTTCCGTAATCCAATTGGGCCGCGATGAGGTTGTTCTCGGAGATGAGCAACGCCAATCGCACATCACCTTGTATGGCTTCTGCAAACGTGGCGTGCACATGGAGGTGCACATTGTCTGCGGCTGATGGATCGGGTATGGCAGCACCTTGCAGATGGGCGGGAGGTGTCAGAGCAAGCTCGGCATTGACTGTGTTGGTCCAATTGTTGGGAGAAACCACAGCTCCAGGTCCTCCGCGGCGGTTGACGCGGCCCATGGGGTTGGCCTGAACGTCGAGTTGGTCCCAGTAGAAGTTGGACTCTGGGTTGGTCCAGTCCGTGTCAAAAGGGGCATTGCTGACAGCGGCCAACGAGCCGGCATGGATGGCCAGCAAGTGAACCAGACCGTCGTGTTCTTCGGCAAGTTGTGTGGCCAGCTCTCCAGCTGGGGGACAGTTTCCGCATTGGTGGGCCGTGAAGTCTTCGAGGAGCACGTGCTGGGGACCTGTCGTCATGGCCTCGAACTCGGGCGCAGGGGCTTCACCGTTGTAGTTGATGGTGAGCGGAACAATGGGGTCGTCGATGGTGTCGCACCCTGTGACCAACAAGGCAGCAACGGCCATCACTGTGGCCAATCTTGTAGAGGTGGAGATCATCAGAAACTGCTTGTAAAGGTGATTTCGAAACCGTTGGACGCAGGCACTGCTCGGCAGACGCCACCAATGCAGAAGATCCCTTCGCGCCGTTTTCCGTAGCCAACCGAGAGGCGGTGGGCGCCTTCGATGCGGCCGACAGTGCCATACAAATAGTGAACGCGTTGTTCGGGGTTAGGGTTGCCGAAGTTGTACTGGTCCAGCACGGAGAAGAACCAATGGGGGCTCACGGAGTATTCCGCGAGAACCGTAGCCCAGTCTCCCTTGTCCTGTTTGACCGGCTTCATTTCTCCGTCGACCTCCTTCATGTCGGTGCCGGTGAACAGGGCTTGCAGTTCTGTGCGGAGGCTGTGCCCTTTTTTGATGCGGATTTGCGTTTCCACCACGTGGACGTTGGCGTTGACAATGCCCTTGTAGTCTGTGGTGACGGGGGTAGCGAGGGTATTGAAGTCAAAGTGGAAGAACGCGTACTTGGCCTTAAAGCCCTTCGAGAATTTCCGGCTGATGTCGAAGTTGATGTCGCGGATGTACAGGTCTTCTCCGGCCTTCCAGCTGTTGCGTTCATACCCGTATACGGCTCCGTCTGTCCCTGTCAAGTTTGTGGTGTCAAGGCAGCTGGCGGTGGCGTATTGGAAACTGATTTTGGTGCCGTACTTGCCGCCAAGCTTGCTCTTTCTGGGGATGGTATAGAATACTTCTGCAGACCATCCGACTTCACCTTGGACCACGGTCGCATAAGGATACAGCGTTGCAGCGAGGTTGTAGGTGTGCTGCTTGGTGATGGCAGGGATGTAGTTGACCGGGAGATCGAAGAGCTGGAGGTTCCGGTCAGAGCGGAACTGCATGTTGTCGACGCCTTTGAAACCGAGGTTGATGCCCAGCCCTTTTGTGGACCAACCTGCGTTGAGCAAGATGCCTTCACCACCTCGATAGGTGTAGCCGTTGTCCGCATTGGGGTCGTTGATCTTTCGGACGTATTCACCCATGAATTGGAACCCGCCTTTTTGGACCTGTGCCCGGTACCCCCAAGAACCGACGTTTTGGGGGAGCTCCAGAATGAGGGTGTCTTTGGAGATGGTGCTGCCTTCTTGGAAGCGGGAGACAAAGCTGGCACCTAGGGTTACGCGGGTGCCGGCCGATGCCCAGCGTTCGAAGGCGTCGTTGAGGTTGATTTCCCCATCAAATGCACGGATGATGCCGGGGCTGTTGATCAGCCTAGAGTCGAAATCAAAACGCTGTTTTCCGACGAGGCTTTTGAGGGTGACGCCATTGGCAGGCCGCAGAATGAGGCGGAACCCATCCATGGCGTTGTCGATGCCCAAGTTGCGCTCTTCATAGGAGCGCAGGACCAGCCCGGAACCGAATTGCTCGTAGAAGTTTCCAATGGTGACTTCGAAGTGTTCCTTGGAATAGTTGGCGTAGCGATAACCTATGCCAGAGCCTCTGAAGCGCCCGGGATATCCGAGGATGGGGTCGAGGTAGCTCTCATAACGCATGCCTGCGGAGAAGTCGCCGCGGGTGTAGATGAGGTTGCCAAAGGCGTTGAAGCCGGTTTTGCCCGGGGGTACCTGCGCACCAATGAGGGTGTCCTCTTGGTACGTCTGGAAGAGCATTTGCACATTGCCCGTGATTTGGCCGGTGGCTGGTTCGTCCTGGGCCAGGGCCATCCAAGGGCAAATGATGGCCAGCGTCCAGGCCAGTTTCAGCATGTGCTTCATTCGCCAGCGAGCTTCATCAGTTCCTCGTACAGTTCTTCTTCGTCGCCGTCGGCGTAGTTGTTGTGCTGCCAGACCACTTGGCCCTCGGCATTGACCAAAAATGTGTGGGGGACGTTGTTGACCTGCATCGCCCGCGCAAAAGCCTTGTTGGGGTCGAGCAGCACCTTGTAGTCCCATCCGACGCTGTTGACATAGGGCTTGACCCGCATCATGCTGCGTGGATCGTCAATGGAGACCGCGACCAGTTCTACGCCCGTTTCTTCTTGCCAATCTGGGTAGAGGTCAGCGTAGTTGTTGAGCTCGCGTTTGCAAGGGCTGCACCAGGTGGCCCAAAAACAAAAGAGCACGGGCCCATCGGCCTCCTCGACAAGGGAGCGGGTATCAACCGTCAGGTCACCGAGGTCTTTCAATTCAATCGATGGCACTTCTTGTGCATGCACAACGGCACAACCACAGGCCAGAAGAAGGAGGAGGTTTCGAATCATCATGTTGCAGAATCTGCAAGAAAAGAAAGACCGACGAGGCAATGCCCCATCGGTCTTCCAAAAAATCGATATCTGAAGTATTACTTCTTGGTCACGCGCAGGGTTGAGGTGGTCTCACCAGCGGTCAAAGTGACCAGGTAGATTCCGGACTCAACACCAGCGAGGTCGAGCTGCAAGCGGCTGTTGCCGGCAGACATGGTGCCCATGTCCTGAGACATGACGCGCTGACCGAGCAAGTTGACGACGTCCAAGCGCACTTCTTCTGAACCCGTGAGGTTCAAGTCAACCCAAGCCACATTCTCAACGGGGTTGGGGTAAACATTGAAAGAAGTTTCAGCCACCTCCTCTTCGAGGCCGACTACAGTTTGCACGTCAGCTGCGCGGGTCTCTGAATCGAAACCATAGCTTCCGTTGTATCCGTAGACCATGCTGTAGTTAGACAGATCATCATTGAGGGTGTACACGTAGCAAGCTCCGTCAACGCTGCCCCACTGGCTTCCGAAGAGGCCGTCACCGTAATCGTCCGTGAGGGTGAAAGTGTAGCAACCTGTGGAAGGCACACCCACGTACTCCTCATAGGTTGTGGTGTTGGCATATGTGTTTGGAGAAACAGAGGCTACAACGTCGCCGTCAGCGTCAGCAATCTCCCAACCGGTCTCTGCACCCCAGCCATCGGTTTCGATGTAGATGTAGAAAAGGGTAGTGGCTTCCGTTGCGCCGTCAACACTGCCGAACAACACGTCATTGGCTTCGTTCATGTCTCCGCTGGTGATGCGGATGCTGAAGTCGGTGCTGCCATTAAACTGGTATGATCCCATTTGAACGTCTTCAATCTCGTAGGTATTGAGGTCGCCGTTCCAATCGTAAGACATCACGCTAGAACCGTCGATGAACAACTCGAGCGTAGCGCTGGTCAGGTTGTCCAATCCGAGGTTCATCAACTGAGCGCTCACCGCGGATGGGCTGTTGCTGCAAGTGATGGTCTCACCGGTGTAGCTCAACACTGCCGCATCGTTGGCCATGGTGGCTGCAGCGCAGTCATTGGCAAACAAAATGGACGCGTGGTCATCAGCGCTGACTTGGCTGCTTTCCATGAGCATGCGGTTGGGGCAGATGGTGTAGATGGTGGGGTAGTAAGCACCAGCGTAATCATCAAAAATGCTACCGCCGTTGTCGATGATGGGGTAACCCGTTCCTTCGATCCAGTTTCCTTGGGTTGCAGTGCCAGTTCCTTCGAGGTCCTCAGGCGTTGTGGTATCGTCAGCTTCGATGAAGAAGACATACACCTCGTCGGTTCCATCAGGACCATAAGTCTCCCAGATGTCTTCGAGGGCACCGGTGTTGTGATAGCTCCAGCAAGGTCCGCACCATGTGGCGGAGAAGTCGATGATGACTTTCTTCCCTTCGTCGAGCAGGCTGTAAAGGTTGTGCTCTACTCCGTTGAGGTCCTCAGCGGTCCAGTCCGGGGCGATGCTGCCGTCGGGCAATTGAGCCGAAACGTTCAAACTGATAAAGAGCGCAAGCAGCGCGATGTAAATGTGCTTCATTGAGCAGGGTTTTGAGTTGTTTGATTCCTTAATCCTTTCAGGGGACGTAAATATAGCGGTGCAGGGCAATATTTTGCCTGTGGCAGGGTTTTTAGGCGGTTGGAGCAGGGTTCTCAAGGTTTTAGAGGCCCTCATCATGGTGTAAAGCCGTTTGGGAGGGCGTCATTTTGGTCTTTTTTGCAGGCTATCTTTGCGCCATGCGTCCAAATTTCGTCCTGTTCCAGCGCTGGGGAATGTTCTCAGCCATCTTGGCCTTCTCGGTGATCGGTTCTGCCCAAGGTCCCACTTTGATTGACCCTGTTGAAGTTGTCGAAGGAAGCCCCTCTGATACCGTGATGGTCGCAGAGTGGTTTGTGACCAACGCATCGGAAAACCCCATGACTTTATATGTGGAGCGCAATGTGTTGCAGGTGGTTGACCCCATGAATTTGCCCTACACCCCAGGCAATGACGGTGCCTATGAGCGCTTTTGCTGGGCGGGTACCTGCTACCCCTACGGAGCTTCTTCCAGCGCATTGTCTTTGGCCATTACGCTGGAGCCGTCCGACACGACCGGCATCAATGCTTTCGGGGCGGAAGATTGGTTGATTTCCGATTACTACCCCAATGGTGTGGCGGGAGTCACGGCGCTGGAATATTGTTTCAAAGCTACTGAGCAGGGGGTGCCTGAGGTGTGCCATACCGTTTTGTTTTGTGCAGGAACAGAAGAAGGGGAGTGTGTTCTTTCCGTGGAAAGCGAGGCGTCTTTTGGATTTGAGACATTGGCTCCGAACCCAGTGGTCGGTCATTCCGCGCTCTCTTATTTGGCCCCTGAGGGAGGTCAACTGTTGATTTTGGACTTGACAGGGCGTGAAATGAAGCGGGTGCCGTTGGCACCAGGCCGGGGAACCGTTTGGATTGATGCACAGGACTTTGAGCCTGGCGTTTACCTCCATGCTTTTGAGATGGGCGGCCGGATTTTGCAAACGCGCAAGTTCAGCGTCGCTCGTTGAGGAGAAATCGCCGCTTGGCGGTTTGGTCTGCGTCGGTGTTGGGACCATCTTCGCGTTTTAAGACACCACCCATTCAATGAGCAGCATCCGCAGGAAAGAGGCGCTGGATTACCACAGCCGTGGTCGGCGTGGTAAGGTGGAGGTCATTCCATCCAAGCCCTACAGTTCACAACGCGATTTGAGTCTGGCCTATTCGCCAGGTGTCGCAGAGCCGTGCTTGGAGATTGCACAAAATCCAAACGATGTATACCGCTACACGGCCAAGGGCAACTTGGTGGCGGTGATCTCCAATGGAACGGCCGTTTTGGGGCTGGGCAACATCGGTCCAGAAGCCTCCAAGCCTGTGATGGAAGGCAAAGGGGTCTTGTTCAAAGTCTTTGCGGACCTCGATTGCTTTGACATCGAAGTCGATGCGCAGGATGTAGATACGTTCGTGCAGACCGTCAAGGCCATTGCGCCCACTTTTGGTGGCATCAACTTGGAGGACATCAAGGCCCCGGAGGCCTTTGAAATTGAACGTCGGCTCAAAGAAGAGTTGGACATCCCGGTCATGCACGATGACCAGCACGGAACAGCCATCATCAGTGGTGCGGCCTTGATCAATGCGTTGGAGTTGGCAGGCAAACAGGCCGAAGCCATCAAGATGGTGGTGAGTGGTGCGGGTGCGTCGGCGATGGCGTGCACGGACCTCTACATGCAGTTGGGTGTCAAGCGCGAAAACATCGCTGTTTTTGACAGCAAGGGACACCTGCATAAGGGACGAGAAGGCCTCGGTGAGCGCAAGCAAAATCTGGCCCATTCCGATGTAGAGATTCCTTCGCTTGGGGCGGCCATGCAGGGGGCAGATGTCTTTATCGGTTTGAGCCGCGGAAACCTTGTAAGTGCAGACATGGTCGCGGCCATGGCCGACAATCCCATTGTCTTCGCTTTGGCCAATCCGGACCCGGAAATTCCTTACGAAGAGGCCAAGCGTGCCCGGCCCGATGTGATCATGGCCACAGGCCGCAGCGATCACCCCAACCAAGTCAACAACGTTTTGGGCTTTCCCTTCATTTTTAGGGGGGCCATGGATGTCCGGGCCACGGCCATCAACGACGAGATGAAAATGGCTGCGGTACATGCCATTGCCGCCCTCGCAAAGGAGAACGTGCCCGACGAAGTCAACGAGGCCTATGAAGAGCGCGGGCTCGGATTTGGTGTGGACTTCATCATTCCCAAGCCGATGGACCCCCGTTTGATCACAACTGTGGCGCCCGCTGTGGCTTTGGCGGCCATGGAAAGCGGTGTGGCCCAAGAGCCCATCCGGGATTGGGACGACTACAAACGGGTGTTGGCTGAGAGGTTGGGCCAAGACAATACGTTGGTGCGGAACTTGAGCGGCCGTGCGCGGCGTCATCCCAAGCGCATCGTGTTTGCGGAGGCCGATCACTACAAGGTCCTCAAGGCGGTAGAAACGGCCCGCGATGAGGGCATTGTAGAACCTGTATTGCTCGGTTCCAGGGAGCGCATTGCCGCTTTAATTGAGGAGCACCGCATTGAGTTGCCCGAAGTAGAAATCATTGACCCGGCAGACCCCATGGAGGGGCCACGGGTGGAGACTTTCGCCGGATACCTTTTGGGCAAGCGCAAGCGCAAGGGATTGACCCATTCAGAAGCATTGGGCCTGATGAAGCGGAGAACCTATTTCGGTTCCATGCTTGTAGAGACTGGTGAAGCCGATGCGGTGATCAGTGGACTCACCCGGAATTATCGGGAGAGCTTGCTGCCGGCTTTGCATACGCTTGGCCTGGCTGAGGGCGTCAAAAAAGTAGCGGGGATGTACATCGTCCAGGCGAAGTCTGGCCCCATGTTTTTTGCGGATACGACAGTGAACCGCGATCCGACTGCTCGAGAACTGGTGGACATCACGTTGTTGACCGCCGAGGCCGTGAGGTCCATGCGCATCGTCCCGAGGATCGCCATGTTGAGCTATTCCAATTTTGGTTCAGCGGATGGACGCGATGCCGAAAAGGTGCGCGAGGCGGTCGCCATTCTTCACGAGGAACACCCCGATCTGATTGTAGACGGTGAGATGCAGGCCAATGTGGCGCTGAATGAAGAGTTGGCAGGAGAGCTGTTTCCCTTTAGCAACCTGCGCGGCAGGCGTGTGAACACCTTGATCTTCCCCAACCTGGCGGCGGGCAACATTGCCTACAAGCTGATACAGGAAATGGGCGGTTTTGAAGTGGTAGGCCCCATTTTGCTGGGCTTGCGGAAGCCTTTCCACATCCTTCAAATGGGGTCAAGTGTGCGCGAGATTGTCAACATGGTCCGCATTGCGGCTGTAGATGCACATACGACCCCATGATCCATCACCTCACCGGACAATTCACCGAGCTCACGCCCACTTATGTGATTGTGGAGTGCGCAGGCGTGGGCTACATGGTACACATCAGCTTGCACACTTCGTCCGCACTGGCGGGCCAGGTGGAAGGCAAGGTGTTGATTCATGCCGTTTATCGGGAGGACGCCCAATTGCTGTTTGGCTTTTCGGAAGCCACCGAGCGCAGTTTGTTTGTCATGCTGACCAGCGTGAGTGGTGTCGGGGCCCAGACAGCGCGCATGATTTTGAGTGGCTTGGGACCCGCTGAACTGGTTGAAGTCATCAGCCGCGGGGATGTGGCTGCTTTGAAAGCTGTGAAGGGCATCGGAGCCAAGACCGCCCAGCGTATTCTGGTGGACCTGCAGGACAAGATGGGCAAGGACCCGGCCTTTGAGGCGTCCAGTGGGAGCGTCCAAACTCCGGTGGGTCAGAAGGAATTTGCGGGCGCAAACAATACAAAGCGTTCTGATGCGTTGGGCGCATTGTGCAACCTCGGATTTGACAGGAAAAGGGTGGAGACGGTGCTCGATCAGCTGGCCGCTGAAGGAGTGGACACCGTGGAGGAATTCGTTCGGACTGCATTGAAAAGACTTTGACCCACTTGAGCATGACCATTTGCAACGACGTTGCGATTCAGGCCTTCCGCAGGCTGTACCATACCTCGTGGGGGCCGTGCTTGGTGCTGCTTTTTGTTTTGGGTGCGGTGCCCGTGGCAACCCAAGCTCAATCGGACTCGCTTGAACTTCCTTTGCCACATGGCGAAGACCTGCCCAACCCTGTGGAAACGCCTGGTGGCGTGAGTTTGGACTTCCCTGACGTCATCGAGTACGGGGTGGATTACGACGAGAACAGCGGTCAATATGTCGTGCGGCAGCGCCTGGGCGACACCCTGGATTTTCGGAACCCGACGTTCCTGACGCTGGATGAATTTTTGGAGTACAACATCGATGAGAACCTGAGTGAGTTCTGGACGGAGATGCAACAGGAGCTGGACGATGAGGAGCGGGGGTTTGCTCCCAAATTGACCATTGACTCCGAGCTTTTCGAGACCATTTTTGGTTCAAATGAGATTGAAATCAAACCACAGGGTTCGGCCGAATTGAACTTTGGGGTGCGCTACAGCAGAACGGAAAATCCGCGCCTCGCAGAACGGGACCGCGCGATCACGACGTTTGACTTTGACCAGCGCATACAGCTGTCCATCGACGGCAGCATTGGCGACAAAATCAACCTTGGAACCAACTACAATACGGAAGCCACGTTTGACTTTGAAAACCAGATGAACATCGGTTTCCAAGGCGAAGAAGACGACATCCTCAAGAACATCGAAGCGGGCAACATCAGCATGCCCTTGCAGAGCACATTGATCCAAGGCAGCCAGTCCCTGTTTGGCACCAAGTTGGAAACGCAATGGGGCAAGGTCTACAACACCACGGTGTTCAGCCAGCAGAAGGGTGAACGCAAAGAAATTGAAGTGGAAGGGGGTGCCCAGACCCAGGAGTTTGACATACGGGCGGACGATTATGAGGCCAACCGCCACTATTTTCTGTCCCAGTATTTCAGGAACGAGTACGACAATGCCCTCCAGAGTTTGCCGGTGGTCAACTCGGGCGCGCGGATCACCCGGATTGAGGTCTACGCCGTCAACACGCAAGCAAACACCCAGGACGTTCGGAACGTGCTCGCCTTTACAGACATTGGTGAGCACCCCGATTACATTTCTTCAGACTTGCCCATTGCGGACATCACCAATGACCCCAACATTGGCATCAATCTGAACCGAGCCCCCAACAACGGAAACAACGACATCTTCTTTGACATGACGGGCGATCCGAATGTCATGGGGTTCAGCGGCGCGGGTGCCGCCATTGCCTCTTACACAGGCGCGGACGGGAGTCCGATTTACGACCAAGGCATCCACTACGAGCGCGTCGGAAATGCCCGCCGTTTGGCCCCAACGGAATTCACATACAACGACCGTTTGGGCTTTATCAGCCTCAGGCAATCCCTCAACAATGCGGAGGTTTTGGCTGTCGCGTATGAGTACACCTTGAATGGGGAGACCTATCAAGTGGGTACCCTGAGCCAAGACGGTTATTCTGCGCCGGGGGCTTTGGTGCTCAAAATGCTCAAGAGTTCCGTGACGCGTGTCAGCTTAGAGAATGGCGATGTGGCCCCATTGTGGGACCTGATGATGAAAAACGTCTATTCCTTGGGGGCCTTTGGATTGAGTTCCGAGGATTTTCGGATCGGCATTTGGTACAACGACCCCTCTACTGGAGTGGACCTCAATTACATTCCCCGTGCCCCGTTGGAAGGGGAGCTGTTGATTCAGGTCCTCGGCATGGACCGCATCGACATCAATGGACAGCTGCAACCTGACGGTGTCTATGACTTTGTGGACAATGCGGCCACCCAAGGCGGCACGATGAACAGCCAAAATGGAAGGGTGTTTTTGCCCTCAGTTGAGCCCTTCGGAAAGTCTTTGCGCGATCAGATTGAATCCAGGGTCACTGACCCTGATCTGGCCCAGTCGTTGATTCAAACGATCGTCTTTCAGCCCCTGTATGACAGCACGAAAACGGCGGCACAACAGATTCCTTCGCTGAACCGATTTAGAATCAAGGGACAGTACCAAAGCCAGGTGAGTTCGGAGATTATGTTGAATGCGCTGAACATTCCCGAAGGCTCGGTGACGGTGACTTCTGGGGGTGCGCGGTTGATAGAAAACCAAGACTACACCGTGGACTACAACCTCGGAAGGGTGCGCATCATCAACGACGGATTGCTGGAAAGCGGCCAGCCCATCAGGGTCTCCTTGGAAAGCAACAGCCTCTTCAACATCCAGACCAAGACGATGATCGGAACGCGTTTCGATTACTCGCCGAGTGAGGACCTGGCGATGGGGGCGACGTTCTTGAACTTGAGAGAGCGGCCATTGACCCAAAAGGTCAACATTGGCGATGAGCCCGTCAACAACACCATCATGGGGGCGGACTTCACCTATTCCCGCTCCAGTCAGTTTCTGACGGACATGATTGACAAGTTGCCTTTTATCAAGGCATCGGCGCCGTCCAGCATCAACCTCAGTGCGGAGGCGGCCTACTTGATTCCTGGACACAGCAGGGCTGTGGGCAAGGAGGGCAATGCCTACATCGATGATTTTGAAGGCTCGCAAAGTGCCATCGACATCCGTTCTTGGACGCAGTGGAGCCTGGCGAGTACGCCAAAACTTCAGCCCAACCTCTTTCCGGAAGCAGATGTAGAGGACAGCCTGCTGTTCAACTACAACCGCGCCCGATTGAACTGGTACACCATTGATCCCAGTTTCTTCGGTGGAGGCTTGCAAGACGGGCAGGTGGATTTGGACGTGCGCTCCAACCACCTGATGCGCTTGGTCGAAAACAAGGAGGTGTTCCCCAACCGTCAGCTGCCGTTGGGTACGCCAGAGAACCTGCCTACGTTCGACCTGTCCTTTGACCCTACCGTAAGGGGCCCTTACAACTATGTGCCCGCCGAGGGCTTAGGACCTGTTCCCGGCTTGAACCAAGATGGTTCATTGCAGGCGCCCGAAGAGCGTTGGGGGGGCATCCAAAGGGCGCTGTTGACTACGGACTTCGAGCTCTCCAACGTGGAGTACATCCAGTTTTGGGTGATGGATCCTTTCAATGATGACAGCCCCAACAATACGGGGGGAGAGCTTTACATGAACCTGGGGTCAGTGAGTGAGGACTTGCTCAATGACGGCCAATTGGCCTTCGAAAATGGCCTTCCTTCGGCCAACCAGCCCGCTCCAGTGGTCGAGTCGAATTGGGGGGTGGTGGCCGATCCATCCACCTTCAATGTGGTCAATGCCTTTGACAACTCCACGGGAGATTACAGCCAGCAGGATGTGGGCCTCGACGGGTTGAACTCCGAAGAGGAGCAGGCGTTTTTCTCGGATTGGTTGTCGGGTTTGCAGACTGCGCTCGATCCCGATGCTTACGCTCAAATCGCACAAGACCCTTCTGCCGACGATTTCCGTTATTTCCGGGACCCTGTAGCGCAGGCCAATGACGAGAATGTACTCGAGCGCTACCGCTTCTTCAACGGTTATGAAGGCAACAGCAGCACGGCACAGCCTTCGGGTTATCCCATTGCTTCCACGACCCTGCCCAACACGGAGGACCTCAATGAGGACTTGACCCTGAGTTCTATTGAGAGTTATTTCCAGTACAAGGTTCCGTTGCGCCCTGGCGAATTGAATGAGGCCAACATCGGACGGAATTACCTGTCTGACGTTTTGGTGGCAGACAAGACGATGCCCAACGGTGATACACGTCAGGTGAAGTGGCTGCAGTTCAAAGTGCCCATTCGGGACTTCGAGGCGCGGGTAGGAGGCATCAGCGACTTCAGGAGCATCCGGTTTATGCGGATTTTCATGAAGGGTTGGAGGCAGCCTGTGACGCTGAGGTTTGCGCGCTTGGAATTGATCCGTGGTGAATGGAGAAAGTTTGAAGAGAGCCTGGCCGGCCCTCAAGAGGTCGAACCGGATGACCCTTCGGATACCCAGTTTGCGATCAGTGCGGTCAACATCGAAGAGAATGGCTACCGCCAGCCCATCAATTACGTGACGCCTCCAGGCATCTTGCGTGAGATCAATGTGGCGACAGCGAACCAGGCCCAACTGAACGAGCAATCGCTGCAGTTGGAGGTGTGTGGCTTGGAAGATGGAGATGCGCGGGCAGCTTACCGCAACATCAACTTCGACATGCGGATGTACAAACGGCTCCGCATGTTTGTGCACGCTGAGGCCGCGCGGGCCGATGAGCCGCTGGAGTCGGATGACCTGACCTGTTTCATTCGCTTGGGATCTGACTTCGTGGACAACTACTACGAGTATGAGATTCCATTGCAAGTGACCCCTTGGGGCACTTCTGAGAAGACTGAAATTTGGCCGCAAGCCAATGAAATCGACCTGAGGTTTCAAGACCTGCAGACCCTGAAGATTTCGAGGCCAGTGGGTTACCCCTTGTTCCAGGAGTACGAGCGCTTGGAGGGCAACGTCCGTTACGCGGTGCGCGGAAACCCCAACTTGGCCAATGTGGTCACGGTCATGATTGGCATTCGCAATTCGGACAAGGACACCAATCCGTTTGCTGCCGATGATGATGGGCAGGAGAAATGCGCCATTGTTTGGGCCAACGAGTTGCGGTTGTCGGAGTTCAACGAAGAAGGAGGTTGGGCCGCGACGGCACAGTTGCAGGCCACTTTGAGTGACCTCGGAAACCTGAGTGTGGCGGCCAACATGTCCACGCCAGGGTGGGGAGGACTGGAACAAAGGGTGCAGGAGCGACAGCGGGAAACCATCCAAGGTGTCGATGCCAATACAACCTTGCAGTTGGGCAAGTTCCTGCCGGACTTCCTCGGCGTTCAGCTGCCGCTGTATTTGGGTTACAGTGAAACGGTGTCCACGCCTCAATTCGACCCGCTTTCACCTGACGTAGAGATCGCGGATGCCGGCTTGTCTCCGTCGCGACAGAAAAAATCCCAGCAGATCAACCGCATTCGAAGCATCAACTTCTCCAACATCAAGATTGACCCTCAGCTCGGAGGAAGGGATAAAAAGAAGGACAAGAAGTCCAACAAGGAGAAAGAGGCCGAAACTGCGAAGCGGCTGGAAGGGGCAGATGACGTCACGAAACAGCGGGAGCTCGCTGCACAGCGGGGTGCCGCGGACATTGCTGCGCGCGGGGGTGCAGGGGGCAACAAGAGCAGTGGTTTCTTTGGATTCCTCGACCCGGGGAACCTGAGTGCCAATTTTGCCTACACCGAAAACTACCAGCGCGACATCAATACGGAATTCAACCTTCGCCGGAATTACAGGGGGGGAATTCGGTACGACTTTACCAACCGCCCTAAGGAAGTGAAGCCCTTTGCTTGGATGGGCCGTTCCAAGGCGATCCGGTGGTTGACAGACTTCAATTTCTACACAGGATTAAAGCAGGTATCGGTCAACATGTCCATGGACAGGACCTACGAGGCGAGCAGGGTGCGCAACAACACCGCCGAGCTCCTGGGCATTGAAACTGGCGTCCTTGTGAGCACGCAGGTGCTGAAGCAATGGAATTGGAACCGCGATTATGTGGTCAAATGGGACCCTACGAAGAGCTTGCGATTGGACTACAATGGTCGGGCGACCGCTTTGGTGGGTGAACCCATTGGTGTGATTGACCGGAACAACGCCGAGAGCTATGCACAGTACCGCGATACAGTGCTGACCAACATCGAAAACTTTGGCGAGGTGACGGCTTATGACCACACGGTCACGGCGAGTTACAAATTGCCCTTGGACAAGTTCCCCTTGCTCAACTTCACGTCAGCGGACATCCGGTACAAAGGGACATACCGCTGGGACCGTGCACCCTTCTCGCAGGATTCCTTGGGCCACACCATTCAGAACAGCCGGGACATTACGCTCAACGCCCAGGCCAGCTTGAAAACGCTCTACGACAAGGTGCCCTTCCTCAAGGACATCAATTCAGGCAAGCGCAAGCGAGAAGCCATGAAGGAGTTGGAGAAGAAAAAGAAGGAGATCGAGAATGAGGACCGCGACGGTTTTGGCAATTTCGATGACGACGAGAAGCCGCCATTGTACATCGACCCCATCTCTTTTGTGCTCAAGGCCATGATGTCAGTGAAGAGCGTCAACATGAGTTATTCTCGGAACGAAGGCTTGCTCTTGCCAGGACTTGCCGTAAGCCGCAAGGCGCGCTATGCTGGTTTTGATGAGGCGCTCGAGTCACCCGGACTCCCCTTCTTGGTGGGGCACCAAAACACCGACTTACAAGGCAACCGGACTGGAGATTTCGCCCTGGATGCGGCCGACCGAGGTTGGTTGTCCGCAAACCCCAACCAGAACCAGACCTATCAGGAGAACTATACGGCCAGCCTCAATTTGCGCGCTCAACTTGAGCCGATTGACGATTTGAAAATCGATTTGGATGCGAGCAGAACAGAAAGCCGCAACCAACAGAGCTTCTTCAGGTTTGATGATGCGCTGGGCGACTGGCAATTCGAATCCCCGCAAGACGGCGGCAATTTCACATCGACCATTATGACGTGGGGAACGGCCTTTGTGGAGGACGATGAGACGTTCGACAGCGAAACGTGGAGGCAGTTCAAATTGGCCAGGCTCGACATGAGTGAACGGCTCAACGCGGCGAATTACAACCTGCCCGACAGTGAGCCAACGGGCTACTATTCTGGATGGGGCCCTACGAACCCCTCGGTGACCATTCCTGCATTCATAGCAGCTTACACAGGACAGGAATCGGACCAGGTGGCCTTGGATCCGTTTAAGACCAAGCTTGCGCCGAACTGGAGGGTGAGCTATGACGGCTTGTCCAAAGGAAACCTGTTCAAGAACCGGGTGAAGCGCTTCACCTTGAACCACAGCTACAGGTCCACGATGTCCACCTCGTACGTAACCAACCTCAGCTACGAGCAGAACGACCTTGGATTGCCTTCGTCGGGCGATGTGGTGGGGAACTGGGTCAATGAGCGTCAATACAACCAGGTGACCATTTCGGAGCAGATGTCCCCGTTGATTGGTGTGGATGTGACCTTGAAGGCCCGCGGCAAGAACGAGCCTCAAATCAAGGTGGAAATGCGGCGCGATCGGACGATTAATTTTGGTTTGACCAACAACCAGATTACCGAGACCAAGAGCAGTGCCCTTGTGATTGGAACGGGCTACCGCATTGCCAATGTGCCCAATCCATTCTTGCGCACCCGGGGCAAGCTTCCCATTCAAATGTTGAAGGAAACCGATGTGGTGCTCAGGCTCGACATCACGGTGAGGGACAACGCCACCATCATTCGAAAGTTGGACCCGTTGGCTCAGACGGTCGGCGGTCCTGCAGGCACAGACAACCGTGAGAACCAGGTCACGGCGGGTCAAAAGGTCGCCAGCATCAAATTCAGTGCAGACTTGGAGATTTCGCGGAAATTGATCCTGCAGGCCTTCTTTGATGAGCAGTTGACCCGGCCCAAGGTGTCGACCAGCTTTGCTACAACCAACGTGAAAAGCGGCATTGCGCTGCGCTTCAATCTCACGCAATAAATCCGGCAAGAGATGCGCGGCTGTTTTACATTGCAGCCATGAACATCCCGCAGGAACTCCGCTATTCCAAGGACCACGAATGGGTGCGCGTCGAGGGTGACGTTGCCATCGTGGGCATCACTGATTTTGCGCAATCAGAATTGGGTGACATCGTCTTTGTCGAGGTTGAAACTGAGGATGAAACCTTGGACGTGGATGCTGTGTTCGGCACCATAGAAGCCGTGAAGACCGTGAGCGACATGTTCATGCCCATCGCGGGAACGGTGATGGAGGTGAACGCTGAGCTCGAGGACAACCCTGCCCTCATCAATGAAGATCCTTATGGCGCCGGTTGGGTCGTGAAGATCAAGCTTGAAGGGGAACCTAATGTGGCCCATTTGATGACGGCCGAGGCTTATGCCGCGGAGGTCGGCTGAAACCCGAAGCCAAGCCAAATGGCGCCGCGCTTTTCCCACAGTTTGCTTGGGTTTAGCGGTCGTGGCTTTGCACGCGATGCCCGGGGGTGAATTGGGCGCGCACGACTGGTGGATGAATTGGCGTTTGGACACTGTATTGCATGCGGGACTTTTCGCCGTTTTTGGAACTTCTGCGCTCATTGCACTCCGAAAGGGAGGTGAAGGGAGTCCAGCTTGCCGTCATGCATGGTGGTGGGTCATCGCTGGAGGCATGATTTTGGCGGGAATTTTAGAATCTGCTCAAGGCCTTGTTTTCCCCGGTAGGGGCAGTGATCCTTGGGATTTAGCAGCAGATTTCATGGGGCTGTGCATCTCCGGTTTCGCATTTCGGGCATTGTATTTGATGTGGCCTATGGGTAAGAAACCCCTTTGATTAATTTGGCCCTTCGAAAAGCAAGGCCCAGCAACACCTCCTTTTATGCAGCCACGCAAGACACCACAAGCTGATCTCGAAAACAAACGGGGGACCTGGAGGTCCATCGGATTTGTTTCTGTGCTCTCCCTGCTCCTCGCCGCATTGGCTTGGACCAGCTACGATGTAAACATCATTCGGGCCCTCGATTTTGAGGTCGACCTTCTCGAAGACGAGGTCATCCCAGTGAATGTGATTCCTCCTCCTCCTCCGCCCCCTCCTCCGCAGCAGACAACGGTGATTGAAATTGTCGACGACGAGGAAGAAATTGAAGAGGAGCTGGTCATTGAGGACATCGAAATCGATGAGGATACCGAAATCGAAATCATCGAGGTCGAGGAAGAGGAAGTGGAGGAAGAAGACATTCCTTTTATGATTGTGGAGGACATGCCGGGTTTTGGCCCTTGCAAAAGCAAGACCGGACAAGAGCGTGACCAGTGCACACAGCTCGAGATCATCAAGTACGTGAGCTCCAACACCAAGTACCCTCCCATCGCCAAAGACGCGGGTATTCAGGGTACGGTGTTTGTTTACTTCGTTGTAGGCAAGGACGGTAAGGTCAGAGAGGGGCGGGTTCTTCGCCCTGTAGACCCCCGTTTGGATGCTGAAGCCCTCCGGGTGGTCAGTTCATTGCCGGACTTTGAGCCAGGACGACAGCAGGGCAAACCGGTGAGTGTCCAGTACACCATCCCGGTAAAGTTCATCATCCGCTGATGGAGAGGGTTTAGAGCCCGAACCACCCCATGATGGCCATCACCAAATAAATGGCGTAAAGCGCGGCCCCCATTGGGAGGCCGCGTTTTGCATAGAGGTAAATGGCCACGGCGTCGATGGCGATCCAGTACGCCCAGTTGGCGTGGTGGTTGTTGACCATCAGCCACGTGGCCCAAAGGCTAAAAACCGTGGTAAAGGCATCCCAGCCTGGCATTGCACTTGTGGTGCGCTTGCGCAGGGTTCTGGCAAGCCACAAGGTGGCGGCTGTGGCGGCTGCGGTTGCCGCGATGTGGAATCCTACTGTGGCCTCTTTGGGGGTCCAATCTTGGGCCCCGCCCGATAGCCAGGCGCCATAAAAAGCAAAGGCCACATAGAAGCCCTGTAAGGCCGCTTCAGCTTGGATGTTGCGTTGCCAACAGAGCCAAGCCAGCAGTCCTGACCCTATGGCTGCTGGTGCAAAACACCACGGGGTCCACCCTTGGAGATAGCCCCATGTATAGGCGAGGCTGAGGACGACGGCAACGGCTTCCATCCACCGCTGTTTGGACGTGGCGGACTTCACAATGGGCAGTGTTTGCGAATGCAGTCAATGGCCTGCTGGAGGCGCGCGGAAGGGTCAAGAGGCGCAAGCTCGCAGAAGGGGGCTTCCGAGCGCGTGAGCCGGTTGCGGTATTCTGATTCGAGCCGCACCCTGTCTGTATGCTTGGGCATGCTCCGGAGCGGATCGGGTTCCCAGACGGGCAAGGTGTGGCACAACAGGTGCAGTTGGGCCCTGTCCATGGCGCTTTCGGCTCCGATGAGGCCCCTTCCAAAAACATGCTTGGACCAGATGTCGAGCACCAAGCCACCGGTGTCGCAAATGACGCCGTTTTGGGCGGTGGTCGACAGTTCCGAGAGGCGGAGGTTGAATTGCCCAAGCATGTGCTGGAGGTGCTTGTGGTCGGCGTCTCCTTCGATCACCTGCCGATCGGTGCGCGCCGCTTCTGGCAGCAAGTCCCATTGTAAAGCGGCCGCCAAGTCCTCTGACAAAGTCGTTTTGCCAGCATTTTCGACGCCCGTGACGATCACTACCGGAACGGGGCTCAGTCGTCGAACTGACATTGGCAGGGGGGACTGAATGACAACCGGCATCCGGGCAGCAATTCCCTGACCCAGATCTGCTCATCGACCGACATTTCGTTGTTGAGCAGGTCGAGCTCTTCCAAAAACGGGAGTTGGCTCAGGGAAGGGGGGAAATGCCCAATGACATTGGACCAGAGCAGCAGGCGTTCCAGTTTGGTCAAGGCGTCAATGTCCTCAGGAATCCCTTCGATTTCGTTGTCGGAAAGGTCCAACTCCTTCAAATTGGAGAGTTCCAAGACCCCCTCTGGAATGCGGGTGAGTCGGTTGCTGCGTATGCTGAGACGTTCTAAATGTTCGAACCCTCCAATCCAAGGTGGAAGGCTGTCAATTTTGTTTTTGTCGAGCACGATTTCTCGCAACTGTCTGAACCTTCTGAGCCTCACATCTACCTCTTTCCATTTCTGTTTGGTGAGGTCCAGTCGCCAGACCCTTTCCGGACGTTGCAGTGCGGCTTCATAATCGGTCCATACCCGCGCTGTATCCCACGGGGTGCTGGATTGCGCCGATACATGGTGTGGGCTCAGGAAGAGGCACACCACTGCGCAGGCCATTCCCAAAGCGGAAGTAAGGAGCCGGGTCATCTGGAGGTTAACGGGCGCCATGGTTGCCTTCTTGCCCTAAGATGCGGTGCGCTTGGGCCGCATCCAGTGTGAGCTGGTCAATGAGTGCCTGAGAGCCATCAAACTTTTGGATGTCCCGCATGCGTTCCACAAAAGTCACCTCCAATTGGGCACCATAGAGGTCGGGTGTCTCCGCCGTAAACAAATGCACTTCCACAGTGGGCCTGCTGCTTGGGCTGTCAAATGTGGGACGGGGTCCAATGTTGACCATGCCACCCCAAGTTTGAGGCCCGAATGAACTGGCGTGGGGGGAATGCGGATCGGTGACCAGGGCCACTTGCGCCGCATACACGCCTTCAGCGGGCAGGAGCTGGTGAGGTTCAATGGCTTCGAGGTTGGCGGTTCGGAAACCCAACGTTCGTCCCCTTCCGTCTCCAGCCACGACCTCTCCGCGCCAAGCGTGCCGGCGACCGAGCAAGGCCTGCGCTGCGGTCAGGTCTCCATCGCGCAGCCGCTGCCGGACTTTGGTGCTGGATACTGTGAGTTCGCCTTCGATGTGGGCGGGAATGTGCTGGACGTTGAAACCAAAAGTCTCACCGCAGGCCCGCAGCAGCTCCACGTCGCCCTCACGTCCTGCACCGAATCGGTGGTCGTGTCCCACAACAATGGTGGTGGTCCCCAGTCCTTCTACCAAAACGTCACGCACAAACTCTTCAGGCTTGAGCCTCGAAAACGCCCGGCTGAAGGGTTGAATGACCAGGTGGTCAAGCCCGGTTTCTGCCAAACAGGCTGCCCGCTGGTCCATGGATTGGATCAACTCAAGCCCGCTGGCATCGCCAAACAGCACTTGGCGGGGGTGGGGGTCAAAGGTCAGTACGACGGTTTCGGACTGCTCCTCGCGCGCTTTTTCTACCATCCAATCCAGCAGCGCTCTGTGGCCCAAGTGCACGCCGTCGAAGGTGCCTGTGGTCACAATGCGCCGTTGGCCGGGCGGAAAGTGGGGAAGTCCTCGGTGAATGCGCACTGCTGCTAAGTTAGGATGGACCAGCTTGGGTGCATCTAAAACGGTCCTTTTTGGCGTGAATTTTCAGGCGTTGAAAACTCGTTTACAGGGAGAAGGGCATAGAGATGTCAGGAGGTCGTCCGTTTGGGTTAATTTTGCGCCGAAATCAAGGGTTGAAAGGCCCACTGTATCAAGCGTTAATCCTCGCTCCAAATGAGCCAAAACGTCGGTTCCATCACCCAAGTCATCGGTCCGGTTGTGGACATTAGTTTCCCAGCTGACATGGCATTGCCCAAGATTCTCGAGGCCCTTGAGGTCGAACGGGAAGGCCAACCTCCACTCGTTCTCGAGTGCCAAAAGCACATCGGAGAAGACACCATTCGTGCCATCGCGATGGATGGAACAGAAGGCCTGCGCCGCGGAATGTCAGCCCGTCTGATGGGCCGTGCCATGAGCATGCCCACTGGAGAGGCAATCAAAGGCCGCCTGTTCAACGTCACCGGAACAGCCATCGACGGCATCGACGGAGGCAAGGTCGACAGTGATGGTCCACGAGAAATCCACCAGGCAGCTCCCAAGTTTGAGGAGTTGAGCACGAGCACGGAGATTTTGACAACAGGCATCAAGGTGATTGACTTGATTGAGCCTTACTCCAAGGGAGGTAAAATCGGTCTGTTCGGTGGCGCTGGTGTGGGCAAGACGGTCCTCATCATGGAGCTCATCAACAACATCGCCAAGGGCCACGACGGATTGTCTGTGTTTGCCGGTGTCGGAGAGCGCACACGTGAAGGAAACGACCTCCTCCGTGAGATGATCGAATCTGGCGTCATCAAGTATGGTGAGGCTTTTGAGAAGAGCATGGAAGAAGGCGGTTGGGACCTGTCCACAGTGGACATGGAGGAATTGGCAACGAGCCAAGCGACCCTCGTGTTTGGTCAGATGAACGAGCCTCCTGGAGCCCGTGCCCGTGTGGCATTGAGCGGCCTCTCTGTGGCGGAGTATTTCCGCGATGGTGGTGGCGAGGGCGCTGGCCGTGACATTCTGTTCTTTATCGACAACATCTTCCGCTTCACGCAGGCGGGATCCGAGGTGTCTGCCCTCTTGGGCCGTATGCCTTCTGCTGTGGGATACCAGCCGACACTCGCTACAGAAATGGGAGCGATGCAGGAGCGGATTACTTCTACCAAAAAAGGTTCCATCACCTCGGTTCAGGCGGTATACGTCCCTGCGGACGACCTCACTGACCCAGCTCCAGCCACCACGTTTGCCCACCTCGATGCGACGACGGTATTGTCCCGGAAGATCGCTTCTTTGGGCATCTACCCCGCTGTGGACCCGCTCGACTCTACGTCGCGCATCCTCACTCCGGAGATCGTAGGTGACGAGCACTACCGCACTTCTGAGCGTGTAAAAGAGACCCTCCAGCGCTACGTTGAGCTGCAGGACATCATCGCCATTCTCGGTATGGACGAGTTGAGTGAAGAGGACAAGCAGGTGGTGCACCGTGCCCGCC
The DNA here is from genome assembly GCA_042095055.1 of Crocinitomicaceae bacterium. Lineage (GTDB taxonomy): Bacteria > Bacteroidota > Bacteroidia > Flavobacteriales_D > Sanyastnellaceae > UBA8752. The sequence goes on from JBELBZ010000002.1 coordinate 134,371, forward strand.
GTGTGCAGCGCTTCCTTTCTCAGCCATTCCACGTTGCCGAGCAGTTCACTGGAATTCCCGGTGTGCTCGTTTCCATTGAGGACACCATCAAGGGCTTCAACATGATCTTGAACGGAGAGCTCGATCAATACCCTGAGGCGGCTTTCAACTTGAAAGGCAACATCGATGAGGTGATCGAGGCCGGAGAGAAGATGCTCGCCGAAAGTGCTGCCTGATGAAGGTTGAAATTCTCACTCCTGACGCCATTTTGTTTGACGGGGATGCACGCCACGTGTACCTCCCCGGTTCAGATGGTGCGTTGGGGGTTCTTGACCGCCATGCGGCCATGATCACAACCCTCACAAAGGGCACGGTGAAAGTGGACACTGCGGATGGTGAGCAGGTTTTTGACTTGAATGGTGGAACAGTCGAGGTGTTGGACAACAAGGTCCTCATCCTCGCCAGCTGACCTTCCTTATTCGTGGTGGTAGGGCTCTCCTTTGAGGATGGTCTGCGCCCGATACAGTTGTTCAACGGCCAAGAGCCGGATCATCTGGTGGCTAAAGGTCAATGCGCTGAGTGCCAGTTTTTCGTTCGCCTTGGCTTTGACTTCAGGGGCAAACCCATAGGCACCGCCAATGACCAATGCGAGGTGCCGTATTCCCCTGTGGTGCCGCACTTCCATCCATTGTGCCAGCTCAATGCTGCGGGGTTGTTTCCCATGTTCGTCCAGAAGAACGATGTGGTCTGCGCCGTCAAGGGCCTTCAAAAGAATGGGCGCTTCTGCCTGTTTCAGCTGGTCAGGCGTGGGTTTGGAGGTCCTGAGTTTGGCGTCGGGAAGCTCTGTGTATTGGAAAGGGGCATAGCGCGACAGGCGTTTGACGTATTCGTCGATGCCTTGCCGCAGCCATGGAGCAGAGGTCTTGCCGATGACGATCAAGGAAATGCGCATGTCCGAAGGTCTGTCGAATTAACTTGCCGTCCATATCTGAAGGTCTCGTGTCAAACGAAAATATACCCACGTCAGAGGAACAAATGGAAGCCGCCATTGCCATGGCTTGGCAGGAAGACATTGGTTCAGGCGATGTGACTTCGGCCGCGTGCATCCCTTTTGAAGCCAGAGAGAAGGCGGGATTCTTGGTCAAAGGAAGCGGTGTGATTGCCGGTTTGGAGGTGGCAGGGAGGGTCTTTGCATACGGCGCTCCAGAGGTGAATTTCAACCCAGTGGCTTCGGATGGAGACCTGGTCGAACCTGGTGATGTGGTGGCTTGGGCGTCTGGCCCTGCCCGACAAATTTTGACAGCGGAAAGGCTGGCTTTGAATTTCATGCAGCGCATGAGCGGCATTGCGACGGGAACGCGCCGGGTGGTGTCCTTGTTGAAAGGCACGGGTACGCGTGTGCTGGATACGCGCAAAACCACGCCAGGTCTGCGGGTTTTTGAGAAGGCTGCAGTGCAGATCGGAGGAGGAGTGAACCACAGAATGGGGCTGTACGATCAGATCTTGATCAAAGACAACCATGTCGACTATGCGGGCAGCATGGGTGCAGCGGTGCAAGGTGCTTTGGACCACCTCGAGAAGGAGGGACGAAGGGTTCCCGTGGTGGTGGAAGTCCGCGACTTGAAGGAATTGAAGGAGGCCTTGTCTGTTGGCGGCGTGGACCGTTTGTTGTTGGACAATTTCACCCCTGACCAAGCGGCTGTGGCGGTTGACTTTGTGGGGGGGCAGGTCCAGACAGAGGCCAGCGGAGGCCTCAATCCCGAGAATGTGCGCGCCTACGGCGAGGCGGGAGTGGACTTTGTGTCGCTGGGATGGTTGACGCACAGTCCGATGCCCTTGGACATCAGCTTGAAAAGCGCGGCTTCTTTGGAGGGCATCAAACCCGGACCAAATGGGTGAGCAATCGTGGGAACGTTGGATGCGGGGCACGCCTTTGAAAAGGGTGCTGATCGCGCCTTTGGAGCGGTTGCACCCGTGGGGTTTTCAGGGCATGAGCGCTTGGGACGTCTTTCGGTTTTTTGTGGTGGGTGTGGCCGAGGGGGCGCTGGGCATTCGCGCAGCAGCCATCGCTTTTCAGGTGTTCTTGTCGATTTTCCCCGTCATCTTGGTGCTGCTGAGTTTGTTGCCATTGGTTCCTGTGGCCGACTTCCAAGACAGTTTGTTTGAGGCGCTCCGCACTTACTTCCCTGGCGACACTTTTCTGCTGGTTGAAAGGACGGTCGCAGACTTGCTGGAGACTGGTGTGCACCCCGAGATTGCCAGCCTTGGATTCGTGCTGATGCTGTTTTATGCCTCGAGCTCCATCAACGGTATTTTATCGGGACTCAATGAAGCCCACCACCTGGAGCGCAAGGGGAACTGGCTTTTGCTCCGGGCCATGTCCATCGTGTTGATGGTGGTCTTTTCGTTGTTTTTGATTGTGGCCGTCCTGTTGATTGTGTTTTCGGGATCTGTGTTGGATTGGCTCACCGGCCACGGATTGTTGGCCCTGGAAGATTTGCCGCTCATACAAGCGGTACGGTGGCTGGTCACGTTGGCACTGCTGTTTACCACCATCACGGCTTTGTACAATGCGGCTGACTTTTCGAAGGACCGTTGGCGGTTTATTACCCCTGGTGCTGTAACCACAACCGCCCTCATTGTTGTGACCTCCATTGCCTTTGCGTGGTTCGCCACCTCGCTGTCGGGTTACAACCGGCTCTATGGCTCTTTGGGTACGCTGTTGCTGTTGCTCGTTTGGCTCAATGTGAATTGCTTTCTGCTCATCATTGGGTTTGACTTGAATACGGCTTTGAATAAGGCTCGGAAAGGCATTTCCTGAAACGATGGCCGAGCGAGGGGCCTTCTTTGCTGACCACCGATTAATTTGGCTTCATGCAACACATCGCCTTTACCCTCGCCCTGCTCTGTGGGGCATCCTGTCTTTCTGCCCAAACCCTGACTGGTCAGTGGAAAACCATTGACGATGACAACGCTGGCCGGGTCAAGAGCATTGTAGAAATCACAGAGGATGCGGGCAAATACTATGGAACGGTGGTCGAGCTGTTTCGCTTGCCCGATGAGGACCAAGACCCCCATTGCGAAAAATGCAGCGATGACCGCAAGGACCAGCGGGTTTTGGGCATGCAGATTGTCCGCGGCATGGAAGCCGGTGATGGAGAGTGGAGCGAGGGCTCCATTTGCGACCCTAAGAACGGCCGCGTGTACGATTGTAAGATGTGGTTCGAAGAAGGCGAACCCGACGTCCTCAAAGTTCGCGGATACTGGGGCTTTGTGTACCGCACCCAGGAGTGGCTGCGCCAGTGATCAGGGCTTCAGCCACTTGGCCAGCCTTGGGGCTCTGGTTGTGGCGAATTCGACCCCTTCAGGCGCGAGGTTGAGTTTGATGGTGGCCCAGGCCGTCCAGCCAGTGACGATGGCGCTTTTCGTCAACAGGGTGACCACATGAGGCCAACCTGGATCCCATTGAACCAGGACCAAGGCCGGCAACAGCAGTATCCCGCAGATCAAGAAGGATTGCTTGCTGAGAACCAGCCGCTTCCAGATTCTCCAGAGCAAGACTTGTCGTCCCAATGTGGAGATCCCAACGGACAGCAGGGTGGCGAGTGCTGCACCCGTCAGTCCCATACCCAGTCCTGATTCGGGAATGAACAGCATGTTCAATGGGATGGCGATGGCCACCATGGTCCAATTGATGGCGACCATCTTTTTGAAATGGTTGGACTGTGAGAGCAAGATGGCTGACCCAGAAGCAGAGGCACGCACGACTTTTGCCAATCCCAAAGCCAATATGACCATGGAGACCCCTTTGAATTCGGGCTGAAGCAGATGGTCGATTTGTGGTGTCGCCACCCATATGCAGGTGAGGATCCAACCGCTGCTGAGCAAAAGAAGACGGTGACTCAAACGGATTAATCTGTCCACCTCTGTTCCGTCATCGCTGTCTAAGCCGCGGGAGATGAGGGGCTGGAAGAGGCGTTGTGAGGCGCGTTGCGGTAAAGTGGAGACTGTCGCGACAAAGGCGGCGACGGTAAAAACCGGCACCTTGTCGAGGCCCATCAGGCTCCCGACCATGATGATGTCGAGTTGACTGAGGATGACCCACGCACCGCTGCCCATAACCAGTGCACCGCCATATTGCCGGATCTCCTTTCGGATTTTCGAAGGCCCTAAACCGCCAAGGTCGATTTTGAATTGGTTGGCGAGGGACTGTGCCAAGAGGATCAAGAGCACCAGGACATTGAGAAAGAGATAGGCGGGCAAAAAGGCCGATTTTCCCAACCAGCCTAAGCCCAAGCACAGTGCCAAACCCGCATAGCCCAGCTTGAATACCGTTTCCTGAGCAAATGTGGCCAGTGTGGTTTTCAATTTGGTAGAGAGGTAACCGGCCAAGAAAAGCTGAGCAGTCAAGATGGCCGAGAGGATGGCGATGGGCTGTACCGCTTTTCGATGGACGTCGCTCAAACCAAGCATGTTGCTCACGCCATCGGGGAAGACCAAGGCGGGAAGGGCGACGAACGCAGCAAAGAGCACCAAGGGAGGCCAAATCAATGTCCCGATCAGCTTGGGGATTTGATGGGCGCGCCCGATGACTCCCGTATACCTGTTCATGGCTGCTGGGGCACCAAAGAGGAGGATGGGAGCAATCAATGAAGCCCATGCCATGACCAAGCGAACCAACCCCCATTCTCCCAGATCTTCCGAAAATGCCCAAGGGAGGATGACCAAGTTGTTGACCGCGCCGAGCACAAACCCCAGCAGTATGCTGAGGAAGTTGCGAAAGGCTTGGGTTGGAACTCGGTAGCGTGCCATCAGACTTGGTTGTCGGATATGTCGTTGAGGCAGCTGGCCATCTTTGTGGTCAGGGTCCTTCTCGAAAAGTTCAAGGCCAACGCACGGTTCGATGTGTATGGCGCGAAGAGGGCATGGAGCATTTTGGTGCAGCCCTCAACGTCTTCGTGGTGCGTGGGGGTAAAACCCCATTCTGTGGTGAGGTCGCCAATGTCGCTGGGCATGGGGCAGACTACTCCAATGGGGATGCCTGTGGCAAGGTATTCAAAGGCCTTTCCTGGTATGGCCCATTGTCCCGTTTGGTTGTCGTTCTGCACCAACAGCAACGCGTCCATGGCCATCATTTTTTCTATGGCTTTTCCGTGGGACATGTATCCGTGGTCCGTCCAATCTGAATCAATGAGCGTGGAGGTGATTGAAGCTCGAACGGAGGGATTGATGTTGCCTGCGAGGTCCAAATGGAGGGGTTGACGCCCTTCTGGGACTTGTTCGTTCCACTGTCTGATCGCTTTCCAGAGTCCTGGAATGTTCCGTGTAGGGAAGAGTGATCCAAAATGTCCCAAGTGGAAAGTGCCGCTGGATTTTTCAGGTGGCGCCTGCATCACCGGGCTTTCGTTTTCGATGTCGCTGGGGTCCCACCCATTGTGGATGAGGCTGAATTTGTGGGCGACGGCATCGTTTTGGTGCTGCAGTGAAATCTGTGCGCCAGGAGCAGGTACCGTGATGTGATCGGCCTGGTGCACCACGGCCTGTTCCATTGTGAGGTGCCGTTTTTTGGTCCTCTTCGTAGGCAGGAAATCCTCCAAATAGTCCATTTCCCTCCAGATGTCCCTGAAGTCAGCGAGCCAAGGCATACCCAGCCGCTTCTTGAGGTCGAGGCCGATGAGGTGGACGCTGTGTGGAGGCCCAGTGGTCACCAATGCTTGGAAAGGGCGGCCCTCTGCTTGGGCTTTTTTCCAGATGCGTTCCCCTGCTTTGCGCGCGCGGCGGCGCCACAAAATGCGGGGATCGGGGATGAGCAAATTTCCACGTGCCCACAGCATGAGGGTTTGACTGAGGGACCTTTTCCTGGTAGAGGAAATGGATCCAAGCCGCTCGGTGCTTTTTTTGCCTTGGAACAAGCCGATGGCCGCATCGTAAGGCTCAAAAATGGGGACTTTGACGACCTCAATGCCACTGGGTATCTCGTCTGCCAAAGAGGCATCCAAAACGGGGTAGGCCGCCCCATCTGGCACCAGAAGCGTGGGTTCCCATCCGTTTTCTGGCAAGTACTTGGAAAATTTCAGCCAGCGTTGGACCCCAGGTCCTCCAGCTGGTGGCCAGTAATAAGCGATGATGAGGACCTTCTTCAAGGCATTGGCATCGTTGGAATTGGGGCCGACCTGCATGGGGTGAATCTACTCCAGGGTCAGGCAATCGGCACACCACTTGCTGTCTGCGTTGTGCGCAACGGTGTCTTCATCGTTGGTTGGAAGGAGCGCAGAGACGACCTCGCCGAGCCAGGTTTTGAGGGTGTCGTCGTGTTCGTGGTTGAGCAGCGTTGTTCCGTCCCATTCGAGGGTGAGCAGACTCGTGGCGTCACCGGCACCTTTGCGCCCCGCTCGAATGGCGGAACGAACGGCTTGGGCTTCTGGATGTTTTTCGCGCAGCATGGCTGCATAGAGGAGCAATTGAAGGGCCTTGCCGTGCTTGCCTTTGCGCAGGGTCTCTTCCCAATTCCCCTTTAGCCGCAACTCCCGGCCTTCGACAGCTCCAGTTTTGTAGTCGACGACCTGCCAAACTTCACCTCGGGGGTTTTTGTGGACTTCAACACGATCTGCCACCCCCTTGAAGGCGATGGTGCGGCCACCTTCGAGGGTAAAAGTCCTAAAGAGGTCTTCTTCCAAGCCTACAATGGTCACTTCTGTACCATCTGACCACTCCCTTAACTCATCTCGGACCCACCTTCCGATCATGGCGGCGGCCATGCGGAGGACCAGGACGTTCTCACCGGTATCGGCTTGTGCGCCTTTTTTGGTGGCGGTAAGGGCGGCGACAAGCCTGGGTTTTACCTCGCGGGCCAAGGCCTTCAGGTCTTGTTTCTGCAGCACCTTTCCTACGGTGGATTGCAGGCCTTCTTCTACCGCTTTGTGGATGATCGTGCCAATGGTACTGGCTTCGAGGTGTTCCTCCACGGTGTCTGTTTCTCCGAGTCCCAAGACATAGCGGTAATGGAACTGCCGCTCACAGGTGAGGGCTTGGTTCAATGCCGATGGACTGACACCCCTTGTGAGCATTTCATCCATAGACTGTTGGGCCTCTGGACTCCAACCCAATTCGGGTACAGGCGGCGCTGGTTCCGGCAAAGGAGTGGACCAGAGAGACTTGTTGATGGCCACGCCAGAAAGGGAAGATTCGGCCCAGGCTTCGAGTTGGCCCAAGAACCGACTGGGCTCGGTGCCACTGTCGCCGAGGTCGGCTCCGACACACAGCAAGTGGACTTTGCGGGAGCGGTGTAGGAGGCGGTGTAGGTAAGCGGCAAAAATCCCGTCGCGTTCGGGCCTGCCTGGCAAGCCGATCGAGCGCTGGAGGTCCAGTGGCATAAATGAAGGTGGTGGCGAACCGTCGGGGAGGGTGCCTTCGTTGACATCCAAAACAAAGACCTCGTCGAAATCGAGCCCCCTGCTTTCGAGCAGCCCCATGACCTGCAGGCCCTCCAGCGGTTCCCCGGCCAGGTCGACGGCATGCTGTGCCATCCACCGTTGGACGCGGTTCCGCGTTTCTGAGAGGTTGGGCGGTGTGCCTGTTTTTTCGATGCTGCGCTCATGCAGGGCGACCACGTCTCGAAAGCCCATCCAGGTGGCGCTGAGCCAGGGGTCCTTGGGCATGCCCGTGCGGTTGGTCCACCGCGCTGTTTGCGAAAGCACGGTGGTGGTTCCATCGTCTTTGCCGGACAATGCCGCCTCTTGGCCGGCCCACCAAGGACCGAACAGGGCTTCGACCATTGGAAAATCCGCGAGGTCCTTGCGGGTCAAGCGGATGAGGGTGTTTTGGGTGCAAAGGCGCGTCAGGGCGCCCAATTGCTCCGCTGCTTGCGGGTGAAGTGCGCGGGTCAGAGGATGGGCCAGAAGGCCGCGTACCCTGCTGTGGTGCAAGCGCCCTTTGTCTCCGTGCAGTCCGAAGAGCAGGTGGAGGAAGCTGCGCAAGGGGGTCCGGTCCAAGGGAACGCCCATGGTGAGGTTGACCTTGTCAACGCTGGGTGGAATGGAAGAGAGGACCAAGGGCGCGAGGTCGGCAGAAGGCAAAATGACCGCCACGCGGTCCAGCTCTTCTTTGCCAATGGATGCCAGGTGTTGGCGAACGTATTGGGTTTGCATGGTGCGCGAGCTGCACGTCACCATGTTCCAATCGCGGACCTTGTCTTTCCCATGCCCGGTCACCTCAGCCATGGGGTCGGGTAGGTCCGATTGTCGCTCTTTGCTCACGATTTCACGTACAAACCTTCCCGCCTCCAATCCTTCGCGGACGTAACTGCGGTCGGTGTCCCAGATCCATTCGCCATACCCTGACTGAATCAGGCGGTCTACGGTTTTGTGTTCGGCCGGGGTGAGGGCATTGGCCCCCGACATCCATACGGGGCCGTCGACGTGCCTCAAAGCGCCTTCTTCAGTGGCCATGCGCCGGGCGAGCATGCCCGATGTACACGAGCCATGCGCTTGGAGGTGTTCATGGAAGGCGGTGTGTAGGGGGTGCAAGGTGTTCCACTGGGCCAGAAAGGCCTGCTGACCAGCGGTCAAATCAGGCCGTCCGAAACTCCATGCTTCGATGTCTTTGATGTTGCGGAGGTCGCGAAAAACCTGCCGGGGGTCCAGCAGGTGATGGTCCACAGCATTGAAGTCGGCCATGGCGGCCATTCCCCACGGCTGAAAACGGTCAAAAGACCCCCATTCAGGCAGGGTGTGCTGAAGCCGCATGCCTTCGGCAACGTGTTGCAACTCCACGAGCAGCTCCATCTTGTTGGGCACGGTCAAACCGAGCTGCTCTGCGCTCCATTCTCCCAGCGTGGTGATGTGTGGCAGCCAATGGCCGGGTCCGGCTTCTTTGACGAGCGCTTCTTGGAGTTTGCGGCCGGCCCGTCGCCCGGGCAGAAGGATGGTGATGTCCCCCCAGGAGTGCTTATCCAATGCGTTGAGCTTGGCGACGATGCGGTCCAGGAAATCGCCGGACCTGATCATGAGCGGAACCCTTTTTTGACAAAGGTCCAGAATGCTTTTCGCTGACCCGGATTGGTCCACACTGCTGTCATTTCACGCCACAGGGTCGAAGGCGCTTCGGGTTCTTCCGCTGCCTCGGGTTCAACGCTTTGTTCGGCGGGAGCCGGAGGATCGACCCCTGCATCTTTCAAGATGCCCATGAGGGTATCGGCGCGGCGGAATTTTTCTTGCGCTGATTTGCGCAGGCCATACTGCTCTTCGAGGAGTCCAAGGTTGTTGAGCGTGATGGCGTCTTCGGGATCGAGTTCCAACGCCTTCTTGTAATCGGCTATGGCGCCGTCCACGTCTTTCATGGCCGCCTTGATCCAAGCCCTTGAGGCGTAGCGGTAGGCGTGATGGGGCTCCAAAGCCACGGCGCGGTCAAAGGCCTGTAGGGCTTCTTTGGTGCGTCCCTGTTGGAATACGCAGACGGCGTGGTCGTGGATGATGTCGCCATCGGCTGGTATCCCCGCGCTTTCCTTTTCGGCCATGAGGGCAGCGAAAATGAGCTCCGCCTCCGCCCACTGCTTGTCGGCGTACAGCGACTCTGCTTCCTTTCTCCTGCGGTTGAAATCCTCGCTCACTTCGCTTGGGTTGTTAGGTTTTCGATGGCAGATACCATCGATTCGAACTCTTCTTCGTCGAAAAGGCGGGTGAGGAAGGCTATGCGGCCATCCCGGTTGACCACCACATTGCGGGTGACCCCGGCTTTGGGAAGTGTAATCGCTGCAAACAGAGCGCCCCCCGGATCGAGGCAAATCGGATATGTGACCCCGGTGTCCTCTACAAGACCTTGGACTTTTGGAGCGGGCTCGTCGAGGTCCACTCCCAACAACACGACGCCTTTGTCTTTGAATGTTTGCCACACCCGCTCTTCCAAATGGGGCATTTCCTTGCGGCACACGCCACACCATGATGCGGTGAACTGCAAGATGTAGACCGAGCCCATGAGGGATGCTTTGGACCACGTCTTGCCAGCGAGGTCGGTCAGAGAAAAGTCGGGAACGGGGTCGCCAACTTGGACTTTGTAACCGCGGTCGTTGCCTTGGGCGGCGATCTCGTGCAGACCACTGCTTCCGAAAACACCGCACAACAGGAGCAAGATTGAAGGCCAAAAGGCGAAATGGCGAAGGGCTGTGGTCATGGATGGAAGTTCCGAAAATCGACGGTGTTCAAAGCGCTAATTTTCACCAATGGATTCCGCATTTTCACCGCAGTGGTTCACGACGCCCGACGGGAGGTCCATGTATGCACTTGAGACTCCAGAACGGCTGGTAGAGCACCAGCAAATGGGCGCGCGCTATATGGTGCATGTATTGGTTGTAAAAACCTATCCAGACCGCCTGCATATCTCGGGTTTATTGAAAGCTGTAGAGGAGGGGTCTTTGTTGTCATTGACCGGGGAAGAATACCGCAAGAGGGTAAGCAACATCGAGCGGTTGGAACGCTTGGGTCCGGGGCCCCAATAAGCACTGATGCGCGCCGTTTCTTCGCTGGGTGCGTATTCTAACTCAAGCATCCCTCGGGGATCTGACCACATTTGGATTGCCGGCGCAGGCCGAGCATTTCGCTTCTTGTACTTCGGAAGAAGAGGTCAAGGAGGCCTTGGCCTGGCACCGCGAACACCAGGGGGCGCTTCATGTCTTGGGGGGTGGCAGCAATGTGCTGCTCGCCGGTGACCTGTCCGGTTTGGTGCTGCACATGGCCATCGGTGGGGTCACCGAAGTGGGGAGCACAGAGCAGGGTGTTTTGGTCAAGGTTGGTGCGGGCGTGGGGTGGCACAACTTCGTGATGGATGCACTGGACCGGGGTTGGTATGGTTTGGAGAACCTGTCCCTGATTCCTGGAAGCACTGGGGCAGGGCCTATGCAAAACATCGGGGCCTACGGTGTGGAGCTGGAAGAGCGGTTTCACGCTTTGGAGGCGGTGGAGGTTGCCACCGGAGAGACGCACCACTTCACGCATTCGGATTGTGCCTTTGGTTACCGCGAGAGTGTGTTTAAGCGCGTCCTCAGAGGACAATACGTCATTACGGCTGTGACCTTTGAACTGCTCAAAACCCCAGAACTGAGGCTCAAATACGGCGCGATCAAGTCGGCATTGGAGGCCGCCGGGGTGACCGACCCCACCCCTAAGGCGGTGTCAGATGCGGTGATCGCCATTCGGAGGAGCAAACTGCCTGATCCTGCCGTACTCGGCAATGCGGGCAGTTTTTTCAAGAACCCCGTGGTCGATGAAGAACGCCACCTTGCTCTGGCCAAACAATTTCCGCAGATGCCGCAATACCCCACTGCCGGCGGCATCAAACTGGCAGCAGGCTGGCTGATTGATCAAGCGGGTTGGAAGGGCCACGACCGCGGCACACATGGTGTTCACGACCGTCAAGCGCTCGTGTTGGTCAACAAGGGCGGCGCGACGGGCGCGGACCTGTTGAAACTCGCTGAGGATGTTCAGCAAGACGTATTGAAACGCTTTGGGGTGCACCTTGAACGCGAGGTCAATGTGCTTCCCAACCCGGAGTTTTGACCTCCGGTCGGCTTAGAATTCTGCGCAGGGCAGAATGCGGTGTGGCCTCGTGCGCAAATGACTCGGGGTGCGCCACACGTAGCTCAAGGTGATTTCATGGGCGCCGTCTGAAATGCCCCATCCCAGCGTAGACACTGTGATGTCATAGCTGTACCCGACGCGGAAGTTTTCTTCGGTCAGTCCGAGCAGCAGTGAAATGGCATCGTGGTTTGGTGCACCATCAGGTGCTGACTTCATCAAAATCTGGCGATAGGAAACGCCATAAGTGAGGAAAGGGCTGTCTATGCTCAACCCAAAATCCATTTGGTCGAATGCCCCTTGAGAGCGGTATGAGGCGACCACCAAGAAATCTTGGTCCGCTCCAGTGGGTCCGCTCACGTAAGGAATGCGCACCCCGGTGTGGGCGCTGAACCAAATCGGAACGGGCGCTGTGGTGGCATCGGTCAAGCTTTCCGACGGGCTGTTCAGGTGGCGGCTGCTCATGCCCAGCCAGAACCGTTTGCTGTAAATGACCCCGCCAGCGGCGACGTCGAAGTAGTTGCGTACCAGTTGGAAATTCTGCAGGCCTTCCAGAGACCCGGTGGCGCCGGAACCCGCAGTGCCCCGGTTAATCTGGTCTCCAAAGACCAGGTCGTTCCAGTTCAGCAATCCGCGGCTGCTCCAGCCCAGCTGCAGTCCCGGTCTAAAGGACAGCCTTTCGCCGAGGGGCACTTCGTAGCTGTATTGGAAGCCAAAGGAGCTGGTGCCCAGTCCTCCCGTTCCCGCCTCATCGGAGGAAAAGACGATGCCGATGCCGCTGTTGATTTTGGGAATGAAGACATCGTAAGAGGCTCCGTAAGACACGAAACGACCTGGAATACCGGGCCATTGGTTTCGGTAATGGAAGCTGAATCGGTTCTCCAACGTTCCGCCCGCAAAGGCCGGATTGAGGTGCGTGGCCGCAGCATAGAATTGCGTGAGCTGCGAATCCTGTGCATGCGCTTTCTGACCGCTGGAGGCGATCAAGACCAGGCCGAGCGCGACGGAGGTCCATGTTGTATTTCGAATTGCAGTCATCGTCTGATCAGGGTCACGTCACCAGCTTGCTCCGCAGTGGTTCCATCCAAAAAGACGGCTGCCACACGCCACACATAAACGTCTTGCTTGCAGAGTTTGCCTTGGAAGTATCCATTCCATCCGACGTTGGGGTCGGAGGTGCTAAAGATTTGCTCACCCCAGCGGTTGTACACCGTGAAGCTGTAAGCAATGGGGTTGCCACGCAGTTGCGGAAAGAAGACGTCGTTGTCCCTCAAGTCATCGTCTCCATAGGCCTGTGCGCCGCTTCCATCGCCACCGAAAGTGGGGGTGAATGCAGAGGGAACACCGACACTTCCGCCTTGGAATTCAATGACGCAAGTGTTGCGGTCAGTGCTGTCCGTGCAAAGCTCGTTTTGAATGGTCAGTGTGATGTTGGGATCTCCCGAAGCGTTGTAGGTATGGGTGACGATGCTGCCGTCCGGAGATTCAATCACCGTTCCATCGCCTAAATGCCACGTGTAGCTGGCGTCTCCGTAGTTGAAGTTGGGGGTCAGTTCTATCACATCGCCCACTTCCACACACTCGTTCGGGAAGATGCTGAATCCGGCGTTGACCTGCTCGAGAACGGTGACCGTTTGCGACGCTGAAACGGTGCTTCCTCCGGGTCCAAATGCGGTGACCCAAACGGTGTAGACACCGGGCTCGAAATAGCTGAAGCCCACGGGTTCACCAAGCAGTTCTGTAATGGTCCTCGTCGCCCCTTGTCCAAAGGACCACACCAGGCTGTCCACCGCACTTTCGGTGGATGGATAGAACACGGCTTGCAGCGGAGCACAGCTGGTGGTATCGCCCGTGAAACTCACCAAGGGTGGCGGGGGAACCAGTGTGATGGCTGCGGACAGCGAGTCGGTACAGCCAAAGTTGTCCAGGGTGACCCGAACCATGTGGGTGCCATAGGCATCATCGTCCCAAGTCATGCTGCCGCCGCTGGCGTCATAGCTGCCACCTGCTTCGATGTCCCAGGTTGTCGTGGTGCCCGCTGGACCTTGGTTCATGTCGATAACGTTGGTGACATACGGCGCGTCAAACACCACATCTGGCGTCAGGATGAAGCTGGCTTCGGGTTGTCCCAAGACGACAATTTGGGTGGAAACAGCATCGCTGCACCCATTTTCTGGGTGCACCACGGTCAAGCTCACAGGCAACAGGGCATTGCTCAGTGGGCCAGAGTTGAGCAACAGGGTATCGGCCACCGGGCCCGTAGGTTCGAACCCGACAAGGGTGTCTTCTCCAACCACCCAGGTCCAAGCGCCTCCAGCCGCACCGATGTCCAGGGGAATACCAGTGGACATGTTTTCGAGGGTCACGGCCTCACCCAAACAGAGGGTGTCGGGGATCGTGAAGTCTGCCAGGGGCAAAGCGGGTACCGACAAGTCCAGCGCATCATAATCGCTGCAACCTCCAGAGATGGCTGTGACGGAGGCTACCGTGACATACCCTGTACCCAGGGGGTTGGGGTAAGCGTGGGAAATGACGTTGACGTTGGTGACCTCCGATGCGGGAGAGAAGGGATCGCCAAAATCCCAAATGAGGGAGTCTGCAGTTCCGGTGTAGCTAAAGGTGGCCTGCACATCACACCCGCTCAGACCTTCGATGACCAATTGTCCTTGCGGCTGGGGTTCGACGGTGATGGAGTCGGACGCTGCTGCCGTGCAGCCCGTGAGCGGGTCCGTAACACTGAGCTCCACGTGATAGGTGGCCGCTGTTCCGTTGGACCCTGGTCCGCCTGGTGCTGCGGTCCACTGGGGTGCGTTGGGTGCGCTGCCGGTGAGGGTTTCAGTGCCAAAAGGCGTATCGATGGTCCACGTGGCAATGGTCCCGTTGGAGACCTCAACATCGTTGACCCCAAAGGCGATGGGTTCACAGCCTCCTGCTGGCAGGGAAAAACCAGCTTCCACCTCTTCTTGCACGGTGACTGTGGTTGAGGTTTGCGCTGAACACCCCTCGTCATTCGTGGCCAGCAGCGTGAGCAAATGTGTTCCAGGGGTCAAGGACAACAGGGTGTCTGGACTTCCATTCCAAGGATAAGTCGTGCCCAAATCAACCTGGAGCGTCCAGGAAGTCGCTCCATCTTCTGGAGCATCGGAACGCTGCGGATTCACAGGCTCAGGAGCGCACACCGCGTTTTCTGCTGACAGTGTTGGCGCTGGTGCATCAAAGACCTCAATGGCAGCTGTAGCGCTTCCGTTGCAGCCAAAAACGCTGACCCCTTGTCCAGTTACAAGGTAGTTGCCCGCCGTGGGGTAGAGGTGGCCGCTGGCCCCTTCTGGTCCCGGGTTTGCAGGGTCACCAAAATCCCAATCGACGGAAAGGGCGTTTTGATTGGGCACGGTGAATGCAAAGGGAGCGCAACCCGATGCGTCGTTGATTTCGGGCTCGAATTCCGGCCTGACCAATAGCGTTGCGGAAGTGGCGGCATAACACCCATTCAATCTGCTGACCTCGAGGTCGATGGTCACAGTATCGGTCAGGAAGTCCGGATTCTCGAACGTGTAGGAGAATCCTTCGAAATCACTGGTAATGGTGCCGTAGTCTTGGGCAGCCCCAGACCAAACATGGTCCACTTCCCAGAACCACTCGCCCTCCGTGCCAAGGTTGAAAGCGCTGCCTTGAAAGTTGAAAGCTGTTCCGCTGCACACTTCTCCTCCTGCAGTTTGGACAAACGGCGACGGAGCGACCGATACGGTCACGGTCTCGGTGTCTGTGCAATTGCCGAGGCCCGCTTCTACAATGAGGGTGTAGTGCACGGTGTCTTCTCCATTGTTGGGGGGCCAGGTGTGCGTGCCACCGGCATCCAATTGGTTGGATGATCCATGGCCGAAATCCCAATTCAGGGCATTGTTCGAGATGGTCCCTGTCGTGTCAGTGGCTGACAATGGCAGGGTCAACGGGCTGCAACCGATGGTGTCTGTGGAGGCCCATGCAATGGAAGGAGAGGGGAGAACTTCGGCCGTTGATGAAACGGTGTCCACGCAACCGGTGGCCGTTGTGACGACAAGTGTCACGGGAAAAGTGCCCGTTTCGTCAGTATTGAAAGATGCGGTTTCCCCACTGAGTGCGTTTCCGTTGGCCGACCATTCAAAGGATGTGATGGGCCCACCTTGGCTTGCATCTGTTGTGGATGTTCCCGCGTCGAGCGTCACGGGGCTGCCGAGACAGGCGGGCTCAGCGGTGAAGTTGGCCTGCGGAAGGGATGCCAAAACAAGCGTCTGGCTTTGGGAATCTGTGCAGCCGTTGGACGAGGAGACTTCGAGACCAAATGTGAAGTTGCCCGGCCCATTCACCGTGACGGTGGGGGGTGTCGGGCCCGTGCCAATGACGCCTGTGCCATCGAGGCTCCAGGTATAGCCAATGGCGTCTTGCGAGGCATCGATGGGTTGCACCTCCAACGTGGTGGCGCAGGTGTCCGCCGGCAATTGGAAGTCGGCGTTGGGTGGGGCCAACACCGTGACGGGAATGGCATCGCTGCCCAGGCACCCGCTGGCCAGGGTAGGAAAGACCAATACAGCCGCATTGTATACACCGGAAGCGTCGTACACAAAGCCGGGTTGTGAGGGAATGCCTTCAAATGGAATGAGGCCGTCCACCATGGCGATGGTCATGGAGTAGGCGCCATTGCCATAGGTAAATGAGAAACTCAAATCTTCGGCTGTCAGCGGAGCTGAAGCCTCCCAACTGACGTCGCTAAACTGGAAGGGTTCACCAGGGCAGAGTGTGGTGACATCGGAAGTGACCTCCACCGTCGGAGGTGGAGTGACCATGATTTCTTGGGTGGCGGTATCGATGCCACAGTGGTTCTGCGTGTAAAGGGTGACGGTGTAGGTGCCCGGTCCGGGAAAGGAGAGCAAGTGATTCTGTTGACTGGCACAATCCGCGCCCCAATCAATCCAGTTGGTGGGATCCGGTCCAGCGCCGATGTAAGTCGCCGCTCCAAAGTCCCACTTTTCGGTCCTGACCGTGCCGTTTCCCCCAATGTTGTTGCCTTCAGATGCGCCACAGCAATTGGGGCAAGACCCATTGCTCACTGTGGTTTCATCTTCAGGCCAGCAGAGGACTTGGTCTGCGACTTCAACCTCTGCTTCATCGATGTCCCAGGTCAGGAATGCGTTGCCGAGGGTGGCTTCTTTGTATCCGGTTCCCACAATGCTGCCGCCAGGAACAAAAGGCGAGTTTGCCCCTCGGACGGAGCAGAAGTTGGAATAGATCAATGTGAGCGTATGGTCGCATTCGCCCGAGGCACAATTTTGGGCGTCATATGTGTGCGATGCCCCCAGGATGCGGTAGATCTCATCTCCCACGCTCGACGAGAACTTCAGGGTGTCGTAGGCGGGATCAGAAAGCACCTCTTCCATGGTGAAGTTGTCGGGCGCAGAACCGTCCCCCCAATCCAAGCTGAAGCTCCAGGTGGGGCTAAATGCCAAGTTGATGTCGACCTTGGGAAAGGCGTCAAAAGGCGCGCAACCGGCGTTGTTGTCGCCATAGACCAGCACCGCTCCTGGGTTTTCGGGCTCATAAACGAGAACGCCTGCTTGACCTCCTGAGCAAGCATTGGTGGTGACGGTGATGTTAAAGGTTTGCCACTCATCAGGGGCATAGGTATGGGACAAAGGCGTGCTGCCGTTCCAATTCCCGATGGCCTCAGGGGCAGTGCCATCTCCCCAATCGACGACCACTCCGGTGTGGTTTGCCGGTACTGCTGTCAGTTCAAAAGTGAAGGGGCCGGGGTCTGCAGTAACACTGCCAATGCACTGAAACCAGTGGGGTGTGCTGGTTGTGGCAGGCAGTGCGGCGATGCTCTCTGTGCCAAGAAATACAGGGCATTGCGCCGTCAACTTCACCGTGATGGAGTTGAGGGCAGCGCACAACAGCGCGAATATGAGCCAACGGTGGAGCGCCATGTAGTGTTCTATACGGGGTGGAAACCCCAATTGTTACGGCATACAGATTGCACGGAAGGAAATTACCTGAGAGCTTTTGTCCATATGCCGAGGCATGGCGGACTTGTTCACCTTGGGTTGGTCACTTCTGGTCACTTCTCGAATACAATGCCGGGTCCGAGCGTGGGCTGGGGTCGGCGGCAATTGACGGGTCAGTGTGGGTCAGCGAACGCGGGGTTGGAAGCAAACGCCGTGTCGGTCAAAGTATGAAGGAAGGCGATGAGCGCTTCTTTTTGCTGGGGTTGCAGCATCAGCCCGCCAGAACTGTACTTCATGAATGGGTCGATGGTCTGCGAGGGTTGCCCTCCAGAGTTGTAGTGATCCAACACCTCTTCCAATGTCTGGAAGCGGCCATCGTGCATGTAGGGCGGCGACAGCGCTACGTTGCGCAGTGTGGGTGTTCGGAAACGGCCACTGTCCAAGGCCACTCCGGTAATGCCAGCGAGCCCGGGGTCGGCGCCAAACGTGGCGTCTAACCCATTGTTGTGGAAGAGGTAGTCGGAGAATTGCAATCCAGCTTCACCGTGACAATGGAAGCAATCGCCGCCGAATTGACCGCCGCTGACCACTTCTGGATCACCCCCTTCGCGGTTGAAGATCTCGTAGCCTTGAAATTCCAGTTCCGAAAGCTGTGTCAATCCCCTGCGCCACCGGTCAAATTTGCTGTCGGCAGAAATCATGGTGCGCAAGAATTGTGCAACGGCTTTGCTCACTTTTTCTGAGGAGACGCCGGCTTCCCCAAAGGCTGTGAGGAAGCGCTCCGCATATTCGGGGTCGGCTGCCAGTCTTGCTTCTGCCTCTGCCCACGGCAGGTTCATTTCGTCCGGGTGGGGAATGGGATCCAGTATCTGTTCCTCCAAGGTTGCTGCCCTGCCGTCCCAGAAGAAATGTTGGGCCCAGCCCATGTTGACCAAGGCCATGGCATTGCGGGTGCCTTGGGCTCCTGTCACTCCGGTGGAAACAGGATTGGGATCGGCAAATGCGAAAGAGGGCAAATGGCAACTTCCGCAGCTCATGGTGCTGTCGGAGCTGAGCCCCGTTTCCCAGAAAAGCAACCGCCCCAACTCCACGCCTTCCACGGTCATGGGGTTGTCCGGCGGGATGTCCATGGGGGGGAAAAACGGCGGAATTTCGATTTCGTAAGCAGTGGTTCCCGGTGGAGTCTTGCACGTGGCCGTTTCGTCTGGCCGACACCCGGATGCTGCCAACACCCCGCACGCCAAAAGCCACACCGCAGAGCGGTTTATGTGTGGGGTGAGCGAGCGAAGCGTCATGGCCTTCAAGATAAAGCGGAGTGCAGCATCAGTTCTTGACCAGGGTCACAGCTGCCTGCTGACCCGCCACGTATCGCTCCGCGAGTCCGAGGTTGTCGCCAGTATGGGTCACGTTGTCCTCCCGGACATCGATGGTGTCGTTTCCATGGACCAGAAAGTCCAGCAACTCGCCTTCCAGGCTGAATTCGTGGGTGCTGCAATCTGCAACCGTCCAAGGCTCGCTGTATTTGACCTCCAGAAGTTGGGCGTCTCCGCCAATGTGAAAGGCATACGGATGGATGAAATTCTCTCCTCCGGTGGTGTCAGCCTTGCCATCGAATTTGCTGAAGATGTATCCGGTGTTCCAGCTCCAGAACATGCCTGCGCTGCCATTGACCCCCAAGGGATGGTCGTTGGGCCAAATGGTCGGGTCGGTATCGGTATTGTATTCTGTCGGAACACCGAGGTGCACGCGAAACCCTGAATAGGTGCCCGGGGTAACGATATAGCTCCAGGCATTGGGTGCCCCAGCATCCCACCTTTCAGCGACAGACAGCCGAACGGCCCCCGTGTCGTTGAGGAGTTCAATGCCACCGAGGTAGATGGAAAAAGTCTCGAGCCGCAGGTGGTTCCCTGCTGCATCCAATGCTGTTCGTCCCACCAAAACGGAGTCTCCGTCAAAGCTAAAATTGGCGCTCAAGGTCAATGTGCCTGGACCACCGTGCATGGGTTCCGGCTTGCACCCTGTGGCCATGACGCCGATCAAGAGGGTGGCTGCAAAAAAGACGCGGACGGTCGATGATGTGGCGTTCATGATGTGAATTTCCTCCATATTGAACGGATGTGGGGAGGTACAGGTTGCAAATGATTCACCAAAAGCGTGTGAAGGGGCTTGGGTGACTTCTAAGCTTGGGCGACCTTGGAGGCCATGAAGCAAGCTGCGCAAGGCGAAACCCCTCAGAACGGTGGGATGGAGGAGACGGGTGGTTTCCGTGTGATGCGGGCCTCGGCGGGCAGCGGTAAAACGTTTCGATTGGTCGAGGCTTACCTGGCTTGTTGCTTGGGATCAAAGGAGCCGCTGCGCTTTCGGCGCATTTTGGCCTTGACCTTTACCAACAAGGCGGCCCAAGAGATGAAGGACCGCGTCATTTCTGAACTGGACATTTTGGCGGTAGACGTCGCCCGCAGCAAGCACCTCAGTGGACTGCTTCAGGCGACGGGGTTGGACGAATCGGAGCTTGCCCAGCGCGCGGCTCAGCTGCGGCGGACTTTACAGCGCCACTATGGGGAGTTGTCGGTGATGACGCTCGATAAGTTTGTGGGCGGGTTGGTTCGGGGCTTTGCTACGGATTTGCAGTTGGAGCACGACTTTTCGATCGAGCTGGATACGGAACGGTTGCTGGAAACCGCAGTGGACCGGGTGCTCGACCGCATGGGACGCGATGGGGATTTGACGGAGTTGTTGGGTCGGTTCGTCGAGCAGGCGGTGGAAGATGACCGCGACGCCAAGGTGCGGCGGCAGCTCATCGACATTGGGGAGGCCATCGAGCAAGAGCAAATGCAGCCTCTTTTGCGGGCCTTTGCAGCGTGGACGCCTGCAGAATTTTTGGAAGTCCAAGACGGCATGCGCCAGGAGGTCAGCCAAAAGCGCGCGGCCCTGCGGAAAGCGGCGCGCGAACTCGCTGAGGCCCTTTCGGCCGCCGGTTTGGACGACGTTTTTACCAGCAAATGGGTCACCACCAAATGGCTCCCCAGCATCATAGCGGGAAAGGCGGAGGAGCGGGGCAGCACCCTCACCAAAGGGACGGAAAACGGCCAGTGGGCGAAGAAAACCGACTCGGAAGGCGCTGCAGCCATCGCCCCTTTTCAGGAACAGCTCGAAACTGTGGCCCGGTTGGAATTGGAGCAGGCCAAATGTGCGTCGGGTCGGGATTTCAGAACGCGGCGTTTGCTGGCTGAGCGCCTGCCATTGATTGGAACCTTAACCGCGCTGCGTCGTGCGAGTTTGGAGGTGCAGGCCGAAGAAAATGTGCGCACCCTGGGTGGTTTGAATGCCATGATCGCCGATGTGGTGGCGGACAACCCTGCGCCGTTCATCTTCGAAAGGACGGGCGAGCGCTACGATCACATTTTTATCGATGAGTTCCAAGACACCTCGGTCACCCAATGGCACAACCTTGCCGTCGCCGTTGGGGAGACGCTCGCTCAGGGTTACCTGTCATTGGTGGTGGGCGATGCCAAACAGGCCATCTACCGCTGGCGCAATGGAGATCACCGACAGCTCTTGTCGTTGCCCGACTTGGTGAGCGATGCTCCCGGTGGATTGCCCCCAGCTTTGAGTGATGCTGCTGGGCAAATGGCGGTGGCCTTTGAGGATGAACCCATCACCGACAATTGGCGAAGTGCACCAGAAATCGTGCGTTTCAACAATGCGCTCTACGCCACCTTGGGCGAAGGCTTGGGGGCAGATTTGAGTGCCGTGTACACGGGGTCTGCCCAGGAGCCCCGCAAGGAGTTTCCCGGAGCAGTGGAGGTTGAGGTGGTTCAAGGGGAGACGGCGGACGAGCGGTTTGAAGCGGTGTGCTTGTGGATGGAAGGCCGCATTCGCAGGGCCTTGGAGGACGGGTTTTCACACGGGGACATCGCACTGCTGGTGCGCACCAACAAGGAAGCCAAGCAGCTCGCTGAGTTCCTGTTGGGATGTACCCCAACCATTGTGCCCTTTACGGATGAGAGCTTGGCTTTGGGCCGGCATCCGGCAGCTTTGGCTGTGGTGCAGTTGCTGGAGCTTGTGGTGGACCCAGAAGCCCCGGGCCCCTTGCTGAAGTTTGTGCAGGCATGGGGTGCGATGGAAGTCGAGGCCGGTCGGCCTTGGAGTGAATCGGCCCATTTGGCCAAGCACCACAAGTGGAAGGATTACACCCGGAGCAACGGAACAAAAGGGAAGTATGGAACCCTGAGTGCCGAAGAACTGGTCCAGGATCTGGTGCCCGATTTCGACCGGGCGCAGTGGTCGGCCTTGCCGCTTGGAGAGTGCATGGGCCGTGTTTTGAGGAGCCTCGATGTGGATACGCGATATCCGGCGCACGCCGAAGCGCTGATGGAATTGACCTCGGAGCGGGCCGCGATGGACCACGGCATTGCCGGCTTTTTGTCCCATTGGCAGCGCAAGGGTGCCCAGCAATCGATTCGGGTTTTGCCTGGACCTGATGCGGTTCGGATTTTGACGGTGCACAAGAGCAAGGGGCTGCAGTACCCTGTGGTCATCACCCGTTTCGGAGACTCGGATGTCCACAATACCGACACGCTGATGCCGGCCCTATTGGATGCCGAAGTCTATGGCGTTCCCGGTGTGGTGGTGCCCCAGCATGTGCTGGCAGAGACTGCCGCGCACGAAGTGTGGGACCTCGAACATGCGCGCCAACGGTTTGACTCTACCAATGTGGCGTATGTCTGTACCACCCGTGCTGAGGTCCGTTTGCACGTCATCATCGATGTCAAAAAGATGGAATGGCGCAAGGATGAAGCGCCGGGTAAACTGGGGCGTTTGGTCGCCCGAGGCATTGAAGACGCGTTCACGTGCGACCTGACTTCAGGCCCTTGGTTTACGGGAGATATGACCGGAGCAGCGCCGTTGCCGGAGGAGGACAAGGTGCGGGATGTGGTGTCCCATGCGATTTCTGGATTTGTGTTTCATGGCATTCCCGATGGCGTGCTGGCAGGGCGGCGAGAAGACCGCGATTTGCCGGTTTTGGGCGCCATGGACCGGCGGGAATTTGGAAACGCGGTGCACGCGGTTTTGGCTCGGATTCGCACTACAGACGACGCAGAGCGGGTTTTCCAACGCCGTTGGCCTTGGCTCAAGTGCGCCGAGGAGGATTGGGACAAGGTGGTGCGTGCTGCGCGCAGTGTGTTGGCTTCTGAAGCCATGGCGCCGTGGTTTGATGGCCGGGGCAAAGTGTACCTCGAGCGGGACCTTGTCGGAGCAGATGGAAAGATGGCGCGCCCCGACCGTGTCGTGGACCGCGGCGATGAAATCGCAGTGATCGATTTCAAAACGGCGGAGGAGTCTGACGAGAAAAAACGGAAGGACCACGCCAAGCAGGTTCGGGCTTACATGCAGGCTTTACAGCGCCGGGACGGTCCGAGGGTCCGGGGACTCGTTTACTATGTTGTACCGAACGAACTGGTAGAAATCGAAGCCCTTTAGAGGTCAGGCTTCGTGCTGGTTGAGGATGTCGTGGCCTCCATCGAGGAGGTACTTGTCCCGCTTGAACAAGGCGAGGTCCGAAGCCACCATTTCTGAGCAGAGCTGCTCGAGGGTATGTGAAGGTGTCCAGCCCAGTTTCTCTTTGGCTTTGGTGGCATCTCCCACCAACAACTCGACCTCAGTGGGGCGGAAGTAGCGCGGGTCAACAGCGACCAAGGTCTTGCCGGTCTTTTTGTCGATGCCCACTTCTTCGACGCCTTTGCCCTTCCATTCGATGTCGATGCCGACTTGTGCAAAGGCCATGTCCACAAACGAGCGGATGGTGACGGTGCGCCCTGTGGCCAACACATAGTCGTCGGACTCGCTTTGCTGCAGCATGCGCCACATGCCTTCCACGTAGTCTTTGGCGTGGCCCCAATCCCGCTGCGCATCGAGGTTGCCCAAGTGGATGTTTTCTTGGAGGCCCAGTGAAATCTTGGCCACGGCCCGGGTGATTTTCCGGGTCACAAAAGTCTCCCCCCGCAATGGACTCTCGTGGTTAAACAAGATTCCGTTCGATGCGTGAATGCCATAGGCTTCACGGTAGTTCTTGACGATCCAGAAGCTGTACAGCTTGGCCACCCCATAAGGGCTTCGGGGGTAAAACGGCGTTGTTTCAGACTGCGGCACTTCTTGCACGAGACCGTACAACTCAGAGGTCGAGGCTTGGTAGAAGCGCACGTCCTGTTCCATGCCGAGGATGCGGATGGCTTCCAGCAGCCTTAGGGTGCCCAGGCCATCTGCGTTGGCGGTATACTCTGGGGTATCGAAGCTGACTTTGACGTGGCTCATGGCCGCGAGGTTGTAAATCTCATGCGGCTTGACCTCCTGCACGATGCGGATGAGGTTGGTGGAATCCGTGAGGTCCCCGTAGTGCAGCTTGAGCCTGACGTTCTTTTCGTGCGGATCCTGATAGAGGTGGTCGATTCTATCGGTGTTGAACAGCGAAGCGCGCCGCTTGATCCCGTGGACCTCGTAGCCTTTTGAAAGCAGCAATTCTGTCAGGTAGGCGCCGTCTTGCCCGGTAATGCCGGTGATGAGCGCGCGTCGTGTAGAGGCCATGCTCAAATTTACACCGATACGGCGGGACTTCAGCCGACTACGCCGTCGGTTTTGGGACCGTAATTGTCGAGTTGGTGTTCGACGAGTTCGCGGTAGCGGCCGTTGCGGGCCATCAGGTCTTCGTGGGTGCCGATTTCGGCGATTTGTCCAGCCTCCAATACCGCAATGCGATCGGCTGAACGCACGGTGGAGAGCCGGTGGGCGATCACCAAGGAGGTGCGCCCTTTCATGAGCCGGTCCAAAGCGATTTGGATGGACTTTTCGCTGGAGGCGTCCAAGGCGCTCGTGGCCTCATCGAGGATGAGCAGGTCGGGATCGCGCAGGAAGGCGCGCGCCAGGGCGATGCGTTGGCGCTGTCCGCCAGACAATTGCACGCCCCGTTCGCCCACCAGGGTATCGAACCCGTCGGGGAAGCCTTTTATAAAGTCGAGGGCCAGGGCGTCAGTGGCGGCCTGTTTGACATCGCTTTCCGAAGCATTGGGCCTGCCGTAACGGATGTTTTCTTCGATGGTGCCACCAAAGAGGATGACTTCTTGGGGGACCAAGGCCATGCGGCGGCGCAGCGGAGTCAAGTCATGGTCTTGAATCGGCTTACCGTCAATGCTGAGTTGCCCCGAGGTGGGCCACCGGAATCCAGTGAGCAGCGTGGCAATGGTCGACTTTCCAGCGCCAGACCCCCCCACCAGAGCGAGCGTCTCTCCCGCATGGAGTTCCAAGTCGATGCCCTGAAGTACCTCCACATCGGAGCGGTTGGGATAGTGGAAACCGACTTTGTCGAAGCGCACCGACAGACGCTGCTCGCCAGTCTGTTCGTCGCGTTCGTCGTCCAGGGAGATGGCCTCCCGTTCGGCCTCCACCAGGTCCATGACCTCTTCTATGGCACCGAATCCACGTTGCAGGTCGCCAAAGATGTTGGCGAGTCCACCGATGCTGCCTGCCACAAGCCCCGTCATCAGCAGGAAGCTAAAGAACTGCTCAGAACTCAATTCACCGGACTGCAGCATGGAAGCGCCTTGGAACAGCACCAGGGTGATCGCCCCGAAAATCATCACGATGATGAAGCTGGCAAAAGCGCCGCGCCACAGCGCTGTTTTGAGCGCAATCCCTCGGACCGCTTCCACACGGTGGCGGTAACGCGTGAGCTCATAGGCTTCGCGTGCAAAAGCCTTGACGCTCACAATGCCTGTGAGGGTCTCCGAAACGATGGTGTTGGACTCGGCCACGGCCTGTTGTGTCTGCTTGGACATGGTCCGAATGAACCTTCCGAAGAACATGGCTGCCAGAATGGCCACAGGCAAGGAGCCCAGCATCCACAGCGTGAGTTGCCAGCTAAAGGTCATCAGGGCGAGCAGCCCGCCTCCGATGATGATGGTCTGGCGCACCAGCTCTGCCAAGACCGTCGTAAAGGTGTCCCGGATGGCTTCGATGTCGGCGGCGATGCGGCTTCCGAGGTCGCCCACCCTTCGGGTATCAAAGAAGGCCATCGGCTGGGTGATCATGCCTGCGAAGGCATCTTCGCGCAGCGCCTTGAGCATGCGCGTTGTGATTTCACCAAAGAGCCAGATTCGGATGAAGCTCAGTGCAGATTGTAGGATGAGCACGGCAAAAATGGCGGTGCCAATGCTCTTGAGGTCACCGGCATCGATGGGCAAGGGCAATTCAAACCCGGTCCCGCCTGCTTGGGCATCCACGCCAACGCCACCCAGTTGTCCCCACAGTCTGGTGACGACGAGCGTGAGCACCCCTGACAACGTAATGAGTACGATGCCGAAAGCAAATTTGATGCGGTGGGGGCGCAGGTAGGGTGCAATCCGCCCGAATTGGCGAAACCCGTCCCGGTTCAACTTGCCCTTTTTAGGGGGCGGTGCATTGGGATCCTCTGGAAGATTGGATGCGCGTCGGGCCACTTTGTGGAGGGAAATTCCGGTGTAGGGCCAAAGCTAAGATGTCCGACCTTGCACCCTGCGCAAAAGGGGCATTAGAACACAGGCGGTGGGAACTGCGGTTTTCTCGTTTCGTTGCCTATCTTTGCGCTCCCGATTTTGAATACCCCTGTGTTATGAAAAGGACATTTCAACCCTCCGTTCGCAAGCGTCGCAACAAGCATGGCTTCCGCGAGCGCATGTCCTCGGCCGCCGGTCGTGCTGTGCTTTCAGCGCGCCGCCGCAAGGGACGCAAGAAGTTGTCGGTATCTGACGACCGCCGCCACAAAGGCATCGAGCGCTAAGGCGCTGAACTTCCAGACATTGACAGGACGCCCACGTGGCGTCCTTTTTTTGCGCCGTTTTTTAAGTCTGTTCGTTGTTCATGGCCACAGCGAGCCAAGCGTTGGGGTTTTCCAGCTGTTGCCACGAGATGTCCAAGGTGACCCCTTGAACGGTCGCCTTTGCCCGCGCAGAATGACCATGAATGTCGCTCCACTGGAGTCCAGTCAGGAAATCAAGCCCGCTTCCGAACACCTTGAAGGCCGCCTCTTTGGCCGTCCACAAAAGGCACAATGTGTCGAGGTTGTCCCCAAAAGCGTCAAGCACGGGTTGGTCCGCAGATCCAACGAAACGGCGGCGGGCTTTTTGAAGCCGCGGAGCCACCGCTTCTACATCGATGCCAATGGGCACAGGGGATTGTGCGGCAAAGACCCAACCGCCCCCGTGTGACAAACTGCAATGGCCCTGGTCCAAAACGGGCTTGCCATTGTGCAAACGTGACGGTTTTGGCCACCCGGACCGCTGCAAGAGGGCGTCCATGGTGGCCCGTTGGTCCGAAATGGGACCTTCGCAAGGTTCTCCAATCAGCGCGGCATGGTCTGCAAGGGTCATGGACAGGGGCTTTTCGGGCATGAAAAAAGGAGGTTGATGCGATGGCAAACCGGTGTTAATCCTGTTTTTCAGCCTGTTACGTGGCGGCTATCTTTGCACCAAATATCCATCAGAACGCATGAGCGTCTCCAATACTACCACCGCATTGCCTTACAAGGTTAAGGACATCAATTTGGCCGAGTGGGGCCGAAAGGAAATCCAGCTTGCGGAAGCTGAAATGCCAGGCCTGATGGCCTTGCGCGACCGCTATCGCAATGAGAAGCCTTTGGCCGGAGCCCGTGTAGCCGGTTGCTTGCACATGACCATTCAGACTGCTGTGTTGATTGAGACCCTCGTGGAGCTCGGCGCAGATGTGACTTGGTCCAGCTGCAACATCTTCTCTACGCAGGACCATGCCGCAGCTGCGATTGCGGCCGCGGGCATTCCTGTTTATGCTTGGAAGGGCATGACTGAAGAAGAGTATGAGTGGTGCATCGAGCAAACCCTGTTCTTTGGAGAAGACCGCCAACCGTTGAACATGATTCTGGACGACGGAGGTGACCTCACCAACGTTATTCTCGATCAGCACCCTGAGTTGGCCGGAGGAATCAAGGGCATTTCCGAGGAGACGACGACGGGGGTCTTGCGCCTGTATGACCGCGAAAAGAACGGCACCTTGCCGATGCCAGCGATCAACGTCAACGACAGCGTCACCAAGAGCAAGTTTGACAACAAGTACGGTTGCCGCGAATCCTGTGTGGACGCGATCCGCCGTGCCACCGACATCATGATGGCAGGCAAGGTGGCTTGTGTTGCCGGGTTCGGTGACGTGGGCAAGGGTTCTGCTGACAGCCTCCGCAACGCAGGTTGCCGCGTGATTGTGAGCGAAGTCGATCCGATTTGTGCCTTGCAAGCTGCCATGGAGGGCTATGAAGTCAAGAAGTTCTTAGACGCGTGCGCAGAGTCCGATATCGTCGTGACCGCCACAGGCAACAAGGACATTGTGACCGCTGAGCACTTTCAGGCCATGAAGGACAAGGCCATTGTGTGCAACATTGGCCACTTCGACAATGAGATTGACGTCGCTTGGCTCAAGGAGAACCACGGTTCGAGCCACGACAACATCAAGCCTCAAGTCGACAAGTACACCATTGACGGCAAGGACATCATTTTGTTGGCCGAAGGTCGTTTGGTGAACCTCGGTTGTGCCACCGGTCACCCTTCGTTTGTGATGAGTGCCAGCTTCACGAATCAGACGATTGCCCAAATCGAGCTCTGGAAGAATGCGGCCAACTATGAGAACAAGGTGTACACCTTGCCCAAGCACCTCGATGAAGAGGTGGCGCGTTTGCACCTCGAGAAGATTGGGGTTGAACTGGAGATCATGAGCAAGGAGCAAGCCGATTACATCGGTGTTCCCCAGCACGGACCGTTCAAGTCAGATGCTTACCGCTATTGATTGAAAAGGGATCCCCTTTTTGCGAAAAGCCCCGGTTCAACCCGGGGCTTTTTCGTGGGGTCAATTTTGGATGGACAGCACGGGGGGGATCCAGGTCGTGGTATACCGCTCCAATGGGGCGGTGGTTGGACCTTGAATGATGGAGCCATCAAAGATGTACCACTGCGAGTCGCTGCAGGGGTCCAGGATGGTGTAACCGTCCTCAGAAAGGGTGCATTGGCATCCTGCCCCAACATCAAAGGTGGCGTGGCGGTCCAACACCACAAATTCATCCAAGGTGTAGCGGTATACAATGAGGCCCCTGCTGCCTCCGGATATATAGAGCCAGTTCCCGGGGAAATTCAGGCTGTTGTAGGCGGGCAAACCCAGGTTGAGGTCAACGTTGACGTCCACATATGGAATGACGCCGGGGGTGTCGCGGCAACTGCTCAGCGGCAGGCAGGCCAACAACAGAATGGTCCAGATTAAGCGCATGCTTCAAGTGGTTTTGGATCGCAGACCCAAGGGATCCTTGGGTCTGCCGGGGACAAAATCTTTGAGGTAAAACGGCTCAAAGTCCGCGACATTTTCGGTGAGGCCTGCGGCGAGCCGTTCAGCGGCTTCGGGCAGCAAGTCAGTGGCTGTCGGAAAGGTCTGCAAGAATTGCCATTCGGTGGTCAGACCCGACAGGACATCCTTGCATTTTTCGGCACCATCTCCCACGAGCAAGGCGGGGCCAGCTCCGAGCTCCGATCTAAACTTTTCGTCTACAATGGTGGCTGTGGGTTGGTCAGCTGCTGAGAGGGTATAGATTTCCAGGCGCCGCGCATCGATGGCGGGGATGATGCGGGTGGGGTGATCGGCCAACTGCGGATGTTTCAGTGCGCCTTGGCGCTGCAGACCCTTTAAGGGGCAGGGGGCCAGCAGGGGAATGTTCAGGGCTGTGCACATTCCTTTGGCCGCTGATGTTCCGATGCGCAACCCTGTAAATGAGCCAGGTCCTTTGCCGACCGCTACTGCCGACAGATCGCGGGGTTGAATCCCTTCTTCTCGGAGCAATTCGTCGATGATGACGTGCAACTTTTCGGCGTGCAGATACTGGCCGTCGGAGACCTCACGGGTCTTGATGTGGGTGCCGTCTGGTTGACCGAGTGCCACGGAACAATTGAGCGTGGAGGTCTCGAGCAAAAGAATCATGGACTTACTCCGCAGAAAAAGAAATGGACACCCCGCTTTGGGCAGCGCCCTCGGTCTTGCCTTCCTTGGCTTGGACACCATCGCCGTCATTGAGCTTTCGGCTCAGCAGATCATAAGGTCCCGTGATGACCGTTGCCCCCACAGGCAATTCCGTGAGCAGTTCGATGACGTTGTTGTCTTGGATGCCGGTCACAATGTTGTGCTGCGCAGCTTTGCCTTCTTCGAGGAGGAAGACGCACAATGCCGATGGAGCCCCAGCTGCTGAAGCCGAGTCGGCCCGGGTGGTGACCGCTTTGATGGGCACGGCGAGCACGTTGGGTTTCACCTCTGTTTCGATTTCCACAGTGGCGGACATGCCGGGCCGGAAGGGGGTCCAGTTGCTGTCCCGGCCATCGCGCAGGTCGGCATAGCTCTCGGGGAGGATGCGAATCTTGACGCTGAAATTCGTGACGCTTTCCAAGCTGAGCCTTGCTGCGCCAGTGGCGTTCAGTGCAGTGTTCCCGATTTCAGTGACCATTCCGTAGAAGTTCCGCTCGGTGTAAGCGTCGACTTCGATCCGCGTTGTATCGCCCAAGGAAACCTTGACGATGTCTGACTCGTTGACCTCGACGTCAACTTCCATGGCGCCCAACTCTGAAATTTTCATGATGACCTCACCTTGGAAGGAGCCAATGCCTTGGACCCCTTCACCTTCCTCCTTGACGAGCGCCGTAACAGTGCCGGCTTGGGTGGCGCGCAATACGGTTCGGCGCAGGTTGTCTTCGGCCTCGTTGACGGTCGCTTCCGCGCTGCGGATGGTAAAACCGGCAGACCGTACCCCTTGCTGTGACGCTTCAAGATCGGCCTCCGCACTTCGAAAACTCACTTCTGCCTGCTCGAAATCCGCTTGACTGAGCACGCCTTTTTCACGCAGGTCTGTGTTGCGCTTGTATGCGAGTTCGGCAGCGGCAAAGGCCGCCCTGGATTGGGTGAGGCGCGCCTCGGAAGTGGCGAGGTTGGCACGGGCATTGTCCAGTGCCGCTTTGGCTTGGCTCAAGCGGCTCTCGTAGATATCGGGGTTGATCCGGGCCAGCAAGTCTCCAGTGGCCACCCGGTCGCCTTCGCGCACAGGAAGTTCAATGAGTTGGCCGCTGACTTCCGCGGAGACCTTGACTTCGACTTCGGGCTGGATGCGCCCTGAGGCGATGACGGTTTCGACGATGCGGTGACGCCCGACGGTATCGGTTTCCACAGCGGGTACTTCTGGTCCGCCGCCCATGATGGCAGCGAGCACAATCATGAAGAGGACGGCTCCGCCGAGAATGTAATACGTGCGTTTCTTCATTCTTTAGAAAATATCGAAGCGCAAACCCCTGCCTGCATAAAAGTCGAGAATCGCGATGCGGAATACGAGGTCGTAACTGGAGCGCAATGCGGTCAGTCGGGCTGAATCATAGCGGTTGCGAGCCTGGGTGTATTCCACCTGGGTGGAGGCGCCTTGTTCGAAGCGCAGCTGGGCATTGTCAAAGGCGAGTTTGGCTGCGGTTTCAGATCGCGAAGCTGCGGCGAGGGTTTCAATGGCGTTGCGCGCATCCCTGTGAGCGCGTTCGACCGATTGCTGCAGCCCCTGCTGGGTCTGCTCCAGTTGCAGTTTGGCTTGTTCTATACCGACTTGGCTTCTGCGGATTCCATTGCGCACAGACCAGCCATTGAAAATGGGCACAGACAGACTAAAGAACAGGCTCTGGTTGACGTTTTGGGTGATCTGATCGGCAAAAGGCCGCGTCCGAAATTCGTTGTAAGACAAGGCGCTGGAAAGCACGGGCTCCAATGAATTTTCTGTGACCCCGATGGTGAATACCTCAAGGGTAGGGTCGCCAATGGGCTCTTGGGCAGCCCCCGAAAAACCCGATCCATAGCTCCAGCTCGTGCTGAGCCTCGGCAGGCCGACGGTCTTGGCCAGATCTTCATTGATGTGTTGCTGGCGCACACGGGATTCTCCAGCTTTCACTTCTGGGAAGTTGGTGAGGGCCGTTTCCAAGATGTTGTCGATGGACGGGAGGATGTGCACGGTGCCCACGTTGCTGAGGTCGGGGCGAGTGATGCTCAGGTTTTCTGCATCTGTTGGACTCAGCCGCATGGTTTGGGCCAACTGCAACTTGGCCAGGGCGACTTCTCCTTCTGAGGATGTCCGCGCGCTTTGGTCGGAGGCGAGCTGGGCCTGCAGGTCGAGGAGGTCGGCCTCGGGGGCTGCGCCTGCGTCCACGAAGGCGCGAATGCGTTGTACTTGAGTCTCCGTTGTTTTGACGTTGAGATCTGCGATTTCCAGTGCGTCCTCTGCAAACATCAAAGAGAGAAAGGCGCTGGCGACTTGCAGCGCGATGTCATTGCGGGTTTTATCGAGGTCGAACTCAGCAGCAATGCGCCGCTCTTCAGCTTGATCCAGCCTCAGGTGGTTGGACATGCCATTGTAGAGTGTGATTCCGGTTCCGATGCCCACACTGTTGGACCGTATGCGAGAAGTGGCAAACGAGTTGGTAAAAGGGTCGATGGTCTGGCCCCAATTGTATCCGTGGGACGCGCTGCCATTGAGGGAAGGCAGGAAGGCGGCCTTGGCTTCGTCGACATCGACATCGTTCAGTTCCATTCCAATGGTTCCTTGCCTGATCAACAGGTTGTTTTGCTGCGCGTGTGCGACAGCGCGGTCCAAGGTCCAGTTCGAAGTCTGGGCCGTGCCGGTCAGTGCGGCGAGGAGAAGGAAGAGGGCGGTGGTGAAACGAAGGGGACTCTGGAGGGCCATCATCGCGGGAAAGCAGGGTGCTGTGGGCATTTCCCTGCGAAAGTACGTCTTGTGCGCATGGTGCGCACGAGGCGGGTAGAGGTCAGTATTGGGTGACCTCGATTTCGACCCTTCTGTTGGCTGCGTGTTGCCAAGCATAAATGGGGTCAGGAAAGAGCAGCGCATCTGCACCGCCTCCCCTGGCTGTCAGTCTTGTCGGTGCGACCCCATGGTCTACAAGCCAGTCTACCATGACGGCAGCGCGCAGCGCGCTCGCTTTGCGGTAAAAGTTTCTGGACCGTTTTCCATCAGCGCCATTGACGTGACCGATGATGTTCAAGTTGACGGTTGGATTGTCTTGCATCCATTTGAGCAGTTCTGCTGCGACACCCTGCGATTTGGGGTGAAGGCGGTTTTGATTTCCCAAGAAGTGTATGCCGAGGATGTCGGTCCGCTGCCCCACTTCAATGGTCCGGAGGTTCACCTTGATGTTGGGCCCATGAAGTAAATCGGGAAAAAAGGTTTCTGTGTGAAACATGTACCCGGGCTTGTTGCCGATGAGGGTATGCCGGCGGTGTGGGACGACCCTGAGCACGGTGTCGCTGAGTTGAGACCACCGTCCTGGGCGGCGGCTGTGAAAGCCAAAGAGGACGACATCGCACGCATCGGGGGTTCCGTCTGAGGAGACGGACAACCTGTAGCTGCCATATTCTAAGACGGTTTCGTTGGGAGCGATGGCCCTTTCTGCATGGAATTGTGCCGAGGAGGGCAGGGCAGACAACAGGATCAAAGACAGGGCGAGCAAGACCAAGGCGAATTCACGCCATTGTTCTCTTTTGACAAGCTGGTTAAGCATGCCTTTAATTTACACATTATTCGACCAAACTCCTATTTTTATAGACGAAATATCCAAATACTCCGAGGAGGAGGTATGGGACAGCCATGATGTAGAGGATGCCCTGGTTGATGCCACGGCCCACTGCGCCTTCTGCTGCGCTGTCTTCGGCGACCGCTTTGCACATCACACATTGTCCCAGCGCCACATCGGTGAGCACCAGAAGTGCCAAGAGCAATATCAGCGGCGACGGGGAGCGCATCAGTAGGGGTAATAGGGCGAGATCATCCAGAACACAACAACGCCTGTTGCCGTGACATACAGCCAAAGGGGCATCGTGATTTTGGCTATGCGCCGGTGCCGTTTAATGTCTCCTGCCAGACCACGCGCGTAGCTGAACAATGCCAAGGGTACAATGGCCGCCGACAAGAGGATGTGGCTGACCAGAATGACGAAATAGACGGTTCGGATGGCGCCCTCGCCTCCGAACTTGGTGGATTCGGTCAGCAAGTGAAAGGCCACATAACTGATCAGGAACAGCGCAGATAAGGCCAAGGCTGCTGTGTTGAGTGCTTTGTGCCGTGCCACCTTTCCGCGGCGAATGGCCATCAAGGAAGCAGCGAGACAGCAAAACGCAGTGGCGTTGAGCAGGGCATTGAGACGGGGCAGCCAATACACCTGACGCAGGGTTTCCTCTGAGAGGCCCTCAGCAGGGGGGATGAGGTACAGTCCCGTGACGATGAGCGGGACAGCGATGGAGATGATCCATACAAACCTTTGGACGGCGCGTTGGGGAGGGGCTTGGAGGCTCATGGTTGAACTTGATCGGCGGTGGCGGCCTTGTGCTGTGCCAAGACCTGCATCAGATGTTCAAACATTTGGTCGATGTCTGAAGTTCTCGTGCCGTCATAAGAGCCGCGCAGATGTCCATCGGCATCCACAAGAAGGACCTGGTCGCTGTGAAAGAAACCTCCTGCTGCGGTATCGCTGGCGAGGGCGGTGAGCAGATAGCCTTCCTGCAACAAAGGGTAGAGTTCTTCTTCGGGGCCGGTCAGAAATTTCCAAACGCTGGAGTCCGCCCCCAAACGTTCACCATATGCCTTCATGCGTTCGGGTGAATCGTTTTTGGGGTCCACGGTGTGGCTGATGATGCGCACCTCGTCTTGCAATCCCGCTGCCCAAAGTTGGTCGTGCACGCGGGCGAGCTGTGAGCTGATCACAGGGCAGATCGTAGGACACGAGGTAAAGAAAGCGTCGACCAACCTCACTTTTCCAACCAAGTCACGGTGGCTATACTCGGCACCGTTTTGGTCGGTGAGGGAAAATTTGGGCACTGTAAAGGGGCCTTCTCCGAGCTGTGGTCCAAGGAAGGGGAGCGGTGGGGCTTCTGCCCAATCACGGGCTCTTTTTTCCCGCTCTTTTTTGCGCTTTTTCAGCAGGGCGATGTCCTCCACGGCATCGCCAATTTCATGCTCGCTTGAAGCGAGGTATTTCTGCCTCACAAAGCCTTTGTCGTCCACCAAGAGCAGGGTCGCAACGTTGAAAGGGTCAGCGGTGTCTCTGGGGATGCCCAGACCTTCATCTATGATGTGGTCGATGTCGGCTTGGTCCCCCGTGAGAAAGCGCCACTTGTCAGGATAACGGTTGTACCTCTCGTTGCGTTGAACGTATTCCTGCAGCTTTTTGGGCGTGTCGTGTTCAGCATCGAGCGTGAAGCAGAGCAGCCCCACATCCGGCTCGTCTCGGTACCTCCAGTTGGCCCACAAAAGCTGCTGCGTAAAGGCGGCCAGTTGCGGGGAAGTGGAGGTGTCCGTGGTCATAAACGCCACCAGCCAAAAAGTGCCTTCCAATGCGCTCCGGTCAACAGCCCTGCCCAATTGGTCTTGGAGTGCAAATTCAGGCAAGCGACGTGCTCCCTGAGCGGAGGTGATCCGCTCGCCAGCTTGGTTGAAATAGTCGAGATCGCTGAACTCGTGCCGCATGCCCTTTCCCAACAGCAGCAGCAGCAGGAGAGGTAAGCCCGGAAGGGCGACCACAAGAAAGAAGCGGCGCAAGGGTCGGCGCGGAGTGGAATGGCGCTCACCCATGGTTACAGCAGCGGATTAGTGGAACATGAGGTCCATCCCATAATGGGCCAACCCTTCTGTGATCGCAATGAAGATCAGGTAGAGGATGAACACGAAATAGGGGATGATGACGGCGTTGCGCAAATTCTTGCGCTCATCGCCGAGGTGCATGAAGGACATCACGATGTACCCCGCTTTTAAAAGGGTCAGGATGATGAAGGTCCATTTGATGGCTGACCAAGTGTAGGTCTCAGACCGCTTGAACATGACACCCATGCCTACCTCAATGGCCGTAATGACCGAGAGGATGACGGTCACGAGGTAAATCTTTTTGCGAATGGCCACGCCTTCCTCTTCGCTGTGGTGAGCGTTGAGGGCGTAACTGTCGTTTACGATGAGGTCGTCGCGCTCCATGTCAGATGAGGTAGAAGAAGGTGAATACAAACACCCAAACCAGGTCGACAAAGTGCCAATAGAGGCCGACTTTTTCCACCATTTCGTAGTGCTTGCGGCGTTCCATGACACGGTTGAGCACCATCAAGAACACCACCAAGTTGATGATCACACCGGAGAACACGTGGAAACCATGGAATCCGGTGATGAAAAAGAAGAAGTTGCTGTAGCCTTGCTGGGTGGCGTATTCGCTGTGGTTGATGCCCCCCCAATCAGCGCCCAATCCGGGAATGGGAGCACCGAAGGAGAAGTTCTCTGACCTGGCGTTCCACAGGGCCATCATGGCATCTCCTTCCAGCTGAGTCTCGTCTTCGATGTACTTGTTGATGCGCAGGCTGTGCAAATGCGCTTCGTGGGGATGGTCACCGAGCTCCGTGAGTACCACATGGCCTCCGTCTTCTGAGAGGGGCACGGTCAATGGGTCTTGGAGGTGCATCTCCATCAGGTGCCCAAAGTGGTGGTCCATGTAGACCCGTTCTCCTGCGGCAAGGGTCAAGGCATCTCCATCAGGGGTGGTCACCGTCACCTCTTTGGCCAGGTTGAAACAGCCACCGCTTCCGTGAATGAAGTGGCTCCATTCCCAAGCCTGAGAGCTGAGGAAGAAAATGCCGCCAATGACGGTCAGTCCCATCCACTTCAATACCCCAGAGCGGTCATTTCTGTGTCCGGCTTCTACTGCCAATACCATGGTGACCGAGCTCACGATGAGGATAAACGTCATGAGCGCGACGTATGCGAGTGGGTATTCACCTTCGAGGCCTGGAAGGGCTCGGAAAGCTTGTTCTCCGATGGGCCATGGGTCCACTGAGCTCGCACGCCAGAAGGCATAGGCGATCAACAATCCTCCAAACGTCAAAGCGTCTGAAACGAGGAAATACCACATCATCATTTTGCCGTAGCTCACGCTGAACGGCGAGCGTCCTCCTCCCCAGAGGACCTCTTTAGAAATTGCTGCTTTTGCCTCTCCGGACATGACGCTGATTTGCGCCGCAATATTACGTCATCCTCAATGGATGAGGAAGAGGAAAGCGAACAGGTATACCCACAGCAGGCCTAAGAAGTGCCAGTAGACACCACCGGTGTGCAATCTGATGGTATCATCAGGGGTGATTTTGCCTCGGAGGATCCGAATTCCATTGACCACGAGATAGGCCAAGCCAAGGGCCAGGTGAAACAGGTGGATGAGGATCAGGATAAACAGGTAACCCGCTGAGGAATTGGAAGTGCGGACGACGTCAAGGGTGATGTCGCGCGCCATCAAGACGTCATCTGAGGCAAACAACTGCTTGGTTTCAGGACGGTAGTTCAGGGCTGTTCCGTCTTGGACGACGGTATAGTCAACGCCCCATTCTGCGGGCCCCTCCAGCAGTTGATTGATGCTGTTCCAACGGTAGGCTTTGGCACCGGAAGCCAATTCGTCCACGGTCCACCCCATGCCTTTGTCCTGCAGTTGTCCCCAACCGTTCAATTGCAGCACGGTAAAGGCGACGCCGAGTCCAAAAGTGATGGCCAGAAAAATGAAGCTGGCCTGGGGCTTTCCTTGCTTCATGGCCCGCAGGCTCAGCCACATGGGCAGGGAGCTCAAGGCGATCAATACGTTGCTGGTCCAGAGGTCTTGCACGGGCTCGATGTGCACCCAGAATTGACCCACGTTGGATACAATGTAGGCCGATGTAAATCCGGCAAAGAGCATCACCACGGCGAAGACGATGAAATACATCAGCATCTTTTTGGTGCGGTCGCGTACAGCGGGGTCCAACCCCTCAAAGACGTCGATTTTCCGCTGTGGTGCTTCTGAAGTGGTGTCGTTGGTGTTCATGGCATCGTATGACATGGTGAGAACCGATGGAAGGCTCTTGGGTTCAGGGCAACTTGTCGAGGACGTACGTGAGTTGCACGATAGGGAGGTACAAGAAGCTCGCGAACATCAATTTTCTGGCATTGTCGACCTCGAGGTTGCGCCAAAGGCGGTAAGCGGGCACGCAAAAACCCAGTCCTGCGATGATGGCCACAATCAGTGCTGTGTCTCCTACCATGGCCTCGCCTCCGGGCAGTGCCCAGGGCAGCAAGCTCGCAGGGATGCAGAGCATGGTGTAAAGCAGGATTTGTCGGGCGCTGGCGGCACTGCGGCCTTCTTTGAAAGGCAGCATGCGGTATCCTGCTTTTAGGTAGTCTTCGTGCGCCACCCAAGCGATCGCCCAGAAATGGGGGAATTGCCACATGAATTGGACGGCGAACAGGGTTCCTGGCTCTATGCCGAAACGGTGTGTGGCCGCC
The DNA here is from genome assembly GCA_042095055.1 of Crocinitomicaceae bacterium. Classification (GTDB taxonomy): domain Bacteria; phylum Bacteroidota; class Bacteroidia; order Flavobacteriales_D; family Sanyastnellaceae; genus UBA8752. Next base: position 172,296 of record JBELBZ010000002.1, read on the forward strand.
ACATAGCCGAGCATGGGTGGAATGGCACCTGGAATGGCCCCCACCAGCACACTGAAACCTGTGCGCGCCTTGAGCGGCGTGTAGGCGAGGACATAACTGAGCAGGGCCAGGAGGCCGAGCAGGCCCGCACGGACACCAAGGTCAAACAAAGCCGCGAGCCCCAAAATCCCTGCTGCTGTGGACCAAATGGCCGCAGTTTTGACGGACATGCGCCCCGTGGGGAGCGGCCGGTTTGCGGTCCGCCCCATTTTGGCGTCGTTGGATTTTTCGATGATTTGATTGAAGCCATTGGATGCCCCTGTGAGCAAATACCCCCCAATGGTGAGCTTCAGAAAGGGCACCAAGGCAATCGTGTCGGCGCCCATAAACCAGCCGAGCACGGCGCTCAAGACGACAAAAGTGCCAAGGCGCAATTTGAACAGGACGGCAATGTCCTTCATCAAGGTAGGGGTGGGCTCGGGAGTGGCCGTCATGGGCGGGAGGCGAAATTAGGGCGGCCCTACCAATCGGCGCCCAAAAAGGGGCCTGTGGTACGCAGGCCGAAAATCAGCCACATGTTGGTCGCTTCCAACGCGCCTGTGGTGGTGCGCTGTCCCTCCCAGCGCACGAAGCATTGAACGGGGCTGGCCTCGCCCAAATCCAATGTGCGTGACACGTCAATTTGCAGCAGTGCGAACCGCCGCAATGTCCCTCCGAGCCAGAGGTAAGATTCGGCGGTACGGTCGATGTCACCAATTTGAGGCAAGGAGCCCGTGGGGTCCTCTCCCTCGGGATCGTCTCCCCGACTTGAAACGGTGCAACGTCCGTGTAAGGTCCACTTCTTTCGGTTCATATGGCCTTCAATGCTGCCTTCAAGGAAGTTGGCCCCCAGGGGATGTGCCAGGGGTGTCAGGCCATTGATGTAAGCGCTGGTCGGGGTGAAATGGCTGTAAGTCCAGGGCCTCACGCCAGCGGCTTCAACCCGCCACGCTCCCCTGGGGTAGCCCCAATGCATGCCGCCAAGCAAGCCGTACTTGTTGCCCCACCAACCGGTGGAGCCGAGTATTTCTGAAACGATGAGTTCGTCGAGCAGCAGTTGGCCGTACAAAAAGCGCTGGCTTTGGTCAGGAGGACCGAGCCGCCATCGCCCTTCGAGGCCGACCAAGGCGTTGTCGGAGCTCCCTTGGGCATACTCGGTGGGCCGCAGGCTTGTCAAGGGAAGCAGGTAATGGGGTTCGAACAGGCGCTCGCCATCTTCTGTATTCCAAACGACAGCGCCCCACAACGCTGCGGTGATGCGTTTGCCCATATCCACCTCGAGCCTGTGGCTGATGACCATGCGTTCGATGTTGGTGCGGAGTGGGCCTGTCTCTGGAACCCAGAACCGGGGGTCTCCTGCAGCGTTTGGCGCGCAATGAATGCTCGCCGCACCTTGTAAAGCCTCGATCCGGTGACGGTAGCGCAGGCGGCCACCGGCATCCAGCCGGGTTTCTACAAAAGGCACCGGTGCGGAGTGCCGGCCCCGGAAAAGCGAACGCCTGCCCCAACCGTCGTGAAGGGTGTCCCGGCCCAGGCTGACCTTGAGGGAGGGCAGTGGGATCCAATCCCAGCGCCCACGAAGCCTGTATGCGTTGCGGCTCGATTTGCCGCGTCGGTCATAGCCGGCCTCGGCAGCCCGCAAGAGCGGCGTGCCCGCCGAATTCAGGAGGTCTACGCTGAGGTGGGATTGGTGTTTTGGACCACGGGTGCCTACCTCGGCAGAGGCTCGGAAGACCACGCCACCGTTCGGCCCTTCAATGGGAACCGCTCCACCGATCATTTGCGGATGAAGTTGGATGGCCAGCGTCTTCGCGGTATCGGTAAGGCTCGGATTGTTGGTGTTTTCCTGTGCATAGGCTGTGCCCTGCCCGAAAGGGCCCGCCCAAAGCATTGACATCAACAGCACAAACCTCATGGTGCAAACGTAGGCGATGAAACAGGGGTGTTGGAATTCCAGATTCCGAGGGGGCACCAGAAACTGGCCAGACTTTACAGGGTCTTGGCGTTTTCCTTTCTGCGCAGAGCGCGGGCCAAAACCTGTAGCTTTTCCAGACCAATGATGATCAGAGGCAGGGTAAAAGCACATCCCAGCAGCACAAAGAATGCCGCTGTTGGCTCCATTTGTGGAAGGCTGAAGCCCAAAGAAATCATGATGGCCGTGTAGCCGTGGATGAAAAGGGCGGCTTGCAAGTGGGACATGCCCAGTTTGAGCAACCGGTGATGCAGGTGGTTGCGATCGGCTGTGAAAGGCGATTTGCCCTGCATGACCCGAAGTGAGAAAATCCGCAGGGTGTCCACCAGGGGATAGCTCAACGTGGTCATGGCCAAAACAGGCAATGAGCGGTGTCCCCACATTTGTGGCACTTGTTCGGCGGGGGTTTGCATGATGCTCGTGGCCATCACATAGATGAACATGCCGAGTATGAGCGAACCACAGTCCCCAAGAAAGATTCGGGCAGGTGTGATGTTGAAGATCAAAAACGCAGTGAGTGATCCGGCAAGTGCCAGACAGAGAATGGCATAATCACTTTGTCCGGTGACCTGAAACCACAGCGTGCACGCGATGGCAATGAGCAGGCCATAGCCGCCAGCCAAGGTGTCGATGCCGTCGATCAGGTTGACAGCATTGACCACTACGATGTACACAAATAGGGAAAAGAGCGGGGCGAACCAGCCAGACAAGGCACCCCATCCAAACAGGTTGCCGAAATCTGTAATGGCAAACCCTCCGCCGAGAATGAGGATGCATCCCACACCAATCTGGGTCCACAGTTTTTTCAGGGGGTCGAGCTCCGTGAGGTCGTCCTTTAGACCGAGAAAAAAGAGGATGAGCGAGCCTGCAGCCAGCCTTAAAAATGGAACCGCACCTTCTCCTTCTGGGTGCACCAAAAGGCATGTGGTGAAGAGCGTTCCAATAAAAACCAATACACCACCCAATCTGGGTACGCTTCGCTTGTGAACCTTTCGGTCCTCTGACGGCTCATCGAGCAGATTTCTCTGCAGCGCGAGCTGAATAAGCGAAGGCATTCCGAGCATCACAATAGCGAATGCGAGCAGAAATGACAGCATCAGTTTTGGTTAAGGCTAAAGGTAAGAATTTTCTGACAAACTCCGACAGAGTATCTAATCCTCACGCCCAATTATATTCCTTTTAAGATAATATTTATACGTGGCTTTTCCATCAATGGTTTCGTCTAAAATTGAAAATGGGCGCTGTGACCCCAAAACTCCACCAGGATCCTGCAGTTTCTCCATACCATCCGGGGGATTGCATGTAGCTGACAAAAGGAGACCACGGTACCAGTGGGGGCCACCACCGGCTGGGCAGGTTTTGGCGTCGAACCCCATTTGATCCGGGGTCTGCAGCAGCAGAGGGAAAGCTCAGTGTGCCTTTCCATGAGGGGCTGAGTTCGGGCAAAACAGCCCTGCTGTTCCCCTCGGCTTGGGGCAAGCCGACCTCGGCTGCCAATGTGACCCCACCCATCCTCCATTCGACACCTTGCACACAATAGGGCGTGAGGCTCGACCAACGGTCAATGCCCAAACTGCTTCCAGGAATTCCCGGATGGAGCCCTTGTGGTACCGATCGGTTGACGGGGGCGAGCTCGGTCCAGAAGGACCAACTTTCACCGTGCCTCACATGTCCAATCATGCCTTGCCATGCGGCGCCATCGCCGTCAGCGCTCATGCCTTCAAAGCGGGAATCGCGCCACGGGTGGCGGCGAAGTTGGCCGTACCAGGTGGACTTTGGCCGCCGCCATTGAACGTCTATGCCTTGGTGGCCAGTGAGGTACCAAGGTGCTGTTGTCTTTGGATTGGGGAGGACCCAAGGGGCGAGGGCGCGCATCCATTCTACAGCGCCTCGGCCGTCTTGCGAGCGGTCTGCTACGTCCGTCCAACGCGCCACCATGAACGTGATGTCCAAAGACTGTCCCTTCCACTTGAAAGATTTTGTGGCGCTCCGGATGCCCAACCCCAAAGGCCGGTAGCGTCCTTCTCTTGCACCGTTTGCAGGAAGCCGCTCTGGGCCTTTTTGGCGGGATTGTGCCCACCGGTAGACCCATCCTCTGCCCAATTGCAGTTCGGCGAGCAGGTAGGGTGCAGGTGCCCGGGCGCCATTCCATAAAATATTGCGCGTGCCAGGCCCCAAACCGGTGGCTCCCAGTCCCCACTGTACGCGCAAGTTTTGGTGGGGTTGGGCATCGAACCACACTTCGGCGAGGCTGTGGTCGAGGGTGTACAGACCTCCTTCGGTTGGCCTCAGTTTCCCTGTTCCCATTCCAGGGTATGCCTGGGCATTGAGCACGGCCTCCGTCTCGGGTGATACCAGGACCCTCTGCATCTCCAGCACCCTGCCTCCAAACCGAATTTGGCCGTCGATGCTCCCGGAATAGCGGACGCCACGAATGTTGCGAAACCCTTGCTGGATGGGGTCGGCCCCTCCTGTATTTAGCCTCCTCCGGTCCAATGAAATGTCGACAATGGGGTCGAGGGCCAATTGGAGGGCGCCGTCGCTGAACAGGGCATGGCGGTGCCACCAGGTATCCCGGCCGCCTTGGGAAGGGGGCAAGGTCCGGAGCGAGTCAAAAGGGAGGTGTCCGAATTCCGCTGGCGTGGTAAAGGCAGTCATGCGCCGGCCATCAGGCAGCCGGTCGGGAACAGCGATTTGGGCAGAAATGGGGGTGTAGAGCGTGGCAATAAGAAGACACAACGCGGGAGGCAACGCCCGCCAGAAAAGCGAAAGACCAGGCTGTAGACCAGGCCTTCTCATTTGGCGCGCACAGCGTCAGGTGCTTGCTTGAATTCCTTGTATACCTCGGAAAGCCCTTGTTGCAATTCGATGGCGTGTTTCCAACCGAGGTTGTGGATTCTGCTGCAGTCCATGAGTTTGCGTGGCGTCCCGTCGGGCTTGTCCGTATCCCAGGCGATGTCTCCCGTGAAACCCACGATGTCGCGGATGGTTTCGGCGAGTTCTTTGATCGGCAGGTCCTCTCCGGTTCCCACGTTGACGTGTTCTTTTCCGTTGTAGTGCTCCATCAGGAACATACACGCTGCGGCCAGATCGTCCACGTGCAAGAATTCGCGTCGGGGTGAACCGGTTCCCCAGCAGGGCACCGCACTGTCACCGCGCTCTTTCGCTTCGTGGAATTTCCGGATCAAGGCTGGAACCACATGGCTGTTGTTCAAGTCATAGTTGTCGCCCGGGCCATAGAGGTTGGTGGGCATGGCTGAAATGAAATTCGAGCCGTATTGGTCCCGGTAGGACTCACACAATTTGATGCCGGCGATTTTGGCGATGGCGTAGGGTTCGTTTGTGGGCTCCAGGGCTCCGGTGAGCAGCGCGTCTTCTCGGAGGGGCTGAGCCGCCAATTTGGGGTAGATGCAACTTGAACCCAGGAAGAGGAGCTTCTCGACGCCGACAGTATGGGCAGCGTGAATGAGGTTGGCCTCAATCATCAGGTTGTCGTAGAGAAAGTCGGCCCTGTAGATGTTGTTGGCATGGATGCCGCCCACTTTTGCCGCTGCGAGAAAGACATGGGTGGGCTTTTCGCGCGCCATCATCGCCTGGACTGCGGACTGGTCCCTCAGGTCGAGCTCTGCGCTGGTAAAGGTGATGGGGGCCGGTAGTCCGGCCGCCTGGAGGGCGCGACAAATGGCGCTGCCGACCATACCACGGTGTCCAGCTACGTAGATGCGAGAGGAGGCGTTCATGACAGTTCTAAAGTTACGGATTTAACGCTGCGCGGAATGCCTTGCAAACGCATTGGACAGGGCATTGAAGGCCAAAACGAGAGAAACGATGCAGGCCCCCGGTACGAGCGCGAGGTGGGCATGCCCTGTGAGGATGGCGCCGTAATGGTCGCGGATGAGGTTGCCCCAGCTCGGCATGGGGATTTGCGCGCCCACCCCCATAAAACTCAGGCCGGCTTCGATGAGGATGGCGGCGGCAAAATTGGCCGACGCGATGACGGCGATGGGGCCGGTGAGGTTGGGCAGGATGTGCAGGAATACGATGCGGGGGGTGGACAGGCCCAGCACCCTGCCCGCTTCGACCCACTCAACGTTGCGCAAAGCGATCACTTGCCCGCGCACAACGCGCGCCACCTCAACCCACATGGAGAGGCCTATGGCCAGGAACACTTGCTCAAAGCCTTTGCCAAAAGCCAAGGTCAAGGCGAGCACCAATAAGAGGGTGGGGATGCTCCATACGACCTGCAGCAACCAGCTCACCGCAGCATCAAAACCGCCGCCCAAGTATCCAGCCAATGCCCCAAGTGGGATGCCGATGAGCAACGACAACAGCACGGCCACAAGTCCAACCGCAAGAGAGAGCCCAGACCCTGCTGCGATGCGGGAGAAGTAGTCGCGACCGAAGCGATCGGTTCCAAGAACAAAGGTTCTCTGGGTGTTCTGACCATCGGGAAGGGCCATTTGCACCGATGCTCCTGGGGGCAGCATCGACCACTCGAGGTGTTGGTCGTTGGCGTGTTGGGTCGGGTCGGGCCGCCACATGTGACCGGTGGAGGCCACGATGGTCCACAGCAGAATCCACGCTGCCCCAAGTAAGGCGGTGGGTTCGCTGCGGAAAAAGGCGCGGATCGCTTGCACGTTCGAAAATTAGGCGGCAGTTCGGCCTTTCCACGGGGCTTTTCGGAACGGCATCAAAAGCAGGGTGGTGATGATGAACAGTGGGTGGACTGCAGCCAAGAGCGCGAGCGTACCCCAGCGTCTGCCCGCTCCCATGCCGTCAAAGAGTCCGTATGCCCTTCCGACGAGGTGAGTGTAGGTCATGTCGATGGCGGCTTTTGCCAGCCAAAACCCACCGCCCGCGAGGGGGTTCACGATCAGCAAGGCGGCGCCGAGTAGATGCACGCCAGCAATGATGGTGGCGACCCGGCGTGCTTCGGACAGCGCCTTGGGGTAGGCTGCAGATTTGGCGCCCCATCGGATGCGTTGGTCGAGGAGTGTCTGGAAGTCCGGCATCGGGGCGGCAGACGCCATCGAATCAGGCTGTCCGCACCAACCTACCCGAGCGCCGTCGCCCCGTTGGATGAGGCTGGCCAGCGCAAACACATCGTCTCCACTTGCCAAATCGGGGCGCAGCCCCTCGTGCGGAAATGCGCTTTTGCGCCAGACCCAAGCTCCCCCGCTGGCCATGGCCGGCCGTTGGCGTCGGGCTGCAGCCACAGCCCAACCTTGCATCGCTGCGAAGTCCAACGCCTGCAGGTGTTCAAAGGTGCTTTGCGGTGCCCCGTGGGATGTGGAAGCCAGCCTCAAGGGCAGGAGCAACATGTCGGTCTGAGGGCCATGGGTGTGGAGGTGCTGTGCAATGCTTTGGACAAAGTGAGGCCCGACCCGAACGTCAGCATCGACTTGAATCACCCATGGGTGCGCTGCTGCTCGGATGCCTGCAGACAAGCCGGGCTTCTTGCCTTTTCCTGGATTGGACATGCTGCGCAAGGGAAAAGGCAAGCTGCCCATGGCGGCGATGGCCTCGGGTGTACCGTCCACTGAGTCGTCGTCTACGACGATGACTTCCTTTGGCATGGAGGTGCCAGCAGCGAGGTCATGGAGCAGCTGCGGGAGTGTTGCGGCTTCATTGCGCACCGGCAAGACAATGGAAACCTCAGCTGGGCTTGCTGACGCTGCCTTGGGCGTTGAACCGTCTTGCAGAAATGCGCCGCGGAAACCCCGCGACCACTGTTGGACCTGAAGCAGGTGGCACAGTAAAAAGAGAAATGCCGAAAGGGAGAGCAGCGGGGCAATCACATGCCCAATTTCGCCTTTCTTGATTTGCGCTTGCTCTGGTGGCGCGCATGCCAGATCAACCCCACTATCGAAGGAATGAAAAGGTTGATGACCCACAAAGTGAGCATGGCGGCAACAACAGCAGTGGTGTCAATGGATGTGGGCGAGTCCAGCACCAGCAAGGCAGCAGCTTCGCGAAATCCCAAGTCCCCAAAAGCGGGCATGGGCGCAAGGCTGGTCAGTCCCCAAGTGAGGGCTGCGCCTTGTCCTTGGATGTAGAGTTTTCCCGCGTTGTCGGGCCATGCATGCAAATGACCAAAGGCGTTTAAGACCAGGACAAATTGCGCGAGCATCACGAAATAGCGAAAGATGCTGAGCGACAAAGCGCGCATTCTTCTGACCGTGGGGATTTTTCTGCTTTGCCCCCAATGGCCCAAAAGACCACTCTTCTTCAAGCTGAGCCAAAATGCGGGGCTCCAACCGATGTACAATGCCAGTGTGATGCCTGATATGACCAGCAGCACAGCAGCAGCAAGGAAGCGCCCGATGCAAAAGAGCGCAATGGCTGTTCCTGTGATGGTGCACCACCATTGAGAAACGCTCGATGAAGAAAAAGCCCGCAAGGCCATGTTTCGTTCTCGGGGTTTCACGGCAGCAACCCTGCCTATTCCTGCTCCAAGTCTAAAAGGACCCACCATGCTCCAAGCTGTTCCGTAGAGGACTTCTCTGATCCGGCGAGGCATGCGCGCCCAAGGGAGCAATTCAGCCCACTTGAGGGATTCAAGCCACCAGTTGAGTGGAACGAGGGCCACGGCCACAACGAGGGCATCGGTATATATGGTCCATTGCCAAGCTTCCGCTGGCAAGCTGTGCAGCTTCGAATAGAGCCAATACCCGCACAGCAAAAGCGGACAAAAAAAGAGCAAGCCCCATTGGATGGGCGCGGGCAAACCTAAGCTTGCCGGCCATGGCTTGCTTTTGGATGGTCCAACCGCGTGGGTGGATGCTGCTGTTGATTTGGTCGCCGAAGACACAGTTGCAATTTACGATCTAACCCCAAGACATCCAATTATATGTATCACTGAATTATCATACATAATCGACGCATCTCATTCTTTATACACCGAGTTGGGTTACAGGCCTGTTGTTTTTGGTTTTCCTTCAATTCGTGCCTCTCGCTGCTCGGATTGTGGCTGTTGCGTGTCACCTTGTGGTCGTGCAGAAAGGCCCCACCATCATACTTGGCATCGACCCCGGCACCACCATCATGGGGTATGGTGTGGTGAAGGCGTGGTCCCGCAACAAAGTGGAGTTGTTAGAGATGGGGGCGCTTCATCTTGCCAAGGTCAAGGACCCGGCGGTGAAGTTGCGCCGGATTCATGACCGTTGTGCGGGATTGATCGAGGCCCATGCCCCCGACCATTTTGCGGTGGAGGCGCCTTTTTTTGGGAAGAATGTACAATCCATGCTCAAGCTGGGCCGCGCCCAAGGGGTGGCCTTGGCCGCCGCTTTGGTCCGGGAAGTCCCGGTGGCAGAATATGCGCCGCGCCGCGTCAAAAAGGCCATCACGGGTTCTGGATCCGCTTCAAAGGAGCAGGTCGCAGGGATGGTGCAGCGCACCTTGTCCATACCGGATGCCGACATGCCGCGCGACCTCGATGCCACAGACGGCCTCGCCGTGGCCCTCTGCCACCTCTACGAAATGGGCACCCCCACCCTCGGCGGCAAGGGCGGCGGCTGGGCCGCCTTCGTCCGCGAAAACCCCGGCCGAACCCGTT
>JBELBZ010000003.1:0-46953 GCA_042095055.1 Crocinitomicaceae bacterium
CTGCGCAACCTGAGGTGCACTGCCTGCCGCATAGGTCGTCCCATTGGCAAAACCTTGGTTTGCTTCACAGGGGCATTCAAAGAGTGAAAGGCCATGGGCATGGCATGTCGCTTCAAGACTACATCATCATCATGTCAGCGGGCGCCTATTTGGTGATTCGAAAATCTGACCTGCATTGGACAGAAACACCATCTGCCCTGGCGCAGTTCAGGTCCAACAGTTATGCGGTTCATAAGGACAAATCGCCCAATACTTGGTTTGCATGGAAGGGCAATACAGCAGAATTCTATGGGCCAGAAGGGAAATGCACTGAAGACTTCTCCAAATTGTTAGAAGACGCCGAATGGTCTCCGCTGATTGTACCCCATCCGCCAGGGTCCTTTTGGAGCACATTGCGCAGTATATCAAGTCCCAAGCCCTTGGTACTTGTCGTGATATTCGGTACCGCCATTTTTCTCCTCAGGAGACTGGGTGCCAGAAACCGCAACCGCCTTCCTCCTATGTCTGCAGACGGGGGTGGCCCTTTTTCGCACCATCTGCTCACGCTGTTGAAGCAGTCCAAGAAAAAACTCACCTGCGAGGAGCTCGACCTCTTGATCGGGTTGGCTGACATCCCTTCTCCTGAAACAAGGCGGTCTCGAAGGGCCCGGATCATTCAGTTGGTCAATACGGAAAGCACAGCCCGCTTTGGCCAAGCATTGCTGGTTCGGACCCGATTGGAATCCGACAAGCGCATCGTCATCTACGACGTGCAAGACCTGTCTCAAGGGCAATAAGGAAAGTCCACCGCTATCTTCGTGGGCATGTATGGTTCCATGAAATCCCACCTTGCTGGTAGCCTTGCTTCTTTGGAGAAAGAAGGCCTGTTCAAGAAAGAACGCGTCATTGTTTCAGTTCAAGACGCTGCCATTCGCCTCGACGACGGAAGTGAGGTGTTGAATTTCTGTTCCAACAACTACTTGGGCCTGTCCTCGCACCCGCGGGTCGTGGATGCTGCCAAACGCGCCATCGATGAGCGCGGTTTTGGCATGTCGTCGGTCCGTTTCATCTGCGGTACCCAAGACATCCACAAGGAACTTGAACGCGCGATCGCCGACTTCCACCATACCGAAGACACCATTCTTTACGCTGCCGCTTTCGACGCGAATGGCGGGGTTTTTGAACCCTTGCTGACTGCCGAAGACGCCATCATATCTGACGCGCTCAACCACGCGTCCATCATTGACGGCGTGCGCCTGTGCAAAGCGGCGCGTTACCGTTATGCCAACAACGACATGGCAGACCTCGAGGCCCAGCTACAAGCCGCAACAGAGGCGGGCCATCGGTTCAAGGTCATCGTCACCGACGGGGTGTTTTCCATGGATGGGTATGTGGCCCAAATCGGCCGCATTTGTGACCTGGCCGACCAATACGACGCCCTCGTCATGGTGGATGAGTGCCATGCGACAGGATTCATTGGTAAAACAGGACGTGGCTCTATCGAACTGAGGGATGCTCTGGGAAGGGTCGACATCATCACCGGGACCCTCGGAAAAGCCATGGGAGGAGCAATGGGGGGATTCACAACCGGACGTGCGGAAATCATTGAAATGCTGCGCCAAAAGAGCCGGCCGTACTTGTTCTCAAACTCTCTGGCGCCCAGCATTGTAGGTGCGAGCATCGAAGTCTTTCGCATGTTGGATGAAACCACAACACTGCGGGATCAACTCGAAGAGAACACCCGCTATTTCAAAGAAGGACTGCGCCGCATTGGCCTCGACTTCAAGGATGGTGAAAGTGCCATTGTTCCCGTGATGTTGGGCGACGCCAAATTGAGCCAAGACATGGCCGACGCCTTGCTTCAAGAGGGCATTTATGTCATTGGATTTTTCTACCCCGTGGTCCCCAAAGGCCAGGCGCGCATCAGGGTTCAATTGAGTGCTGCACACACGAAAGCGCAGTTGGACCATGCTCTCGCCGCATTCGAAAAGGTCGGCCGCGAGATGGGCATCGCAAAGGCCATGGCCTGAGTCCAATGCGCATACTGGTCATTGGACAAGGACTTGCCGGCACGCTGGTGAGCCACTTTGGCCTTCAGAGGGGATGGGACGTGCACGTCATAGATGCGGGGTTGCCCTCTGCGTCTTCTGTTGCTGCAGGGATGTTCAACCCCATGTCGTTTCGGCGTGTTGTGGAGGTGTGGGAAGCTGAACAACACCTCTCAGTGATGCGACAGACCTTTCAAGATCTCGAGGCCATCACGGGTTCGAAACTCCTCTACGAATTGCCGATCCACAAAAGGATCCCCAATTCCGACTATGCCAGCTTGTGGAAAGACAAGTCCCACCAGCTTCAATGGTTGGAAACCCAACCCCAACCATGGCCCACAGAAGGGGTCGTGGAAGGCGGAGGCTGGGTCAATTTGCCGCTGTTGCTCGACCTCTGGCGTAAACGATTGGCCACTGAAAAGCGCTTCGAGCAACGGCCATTTCAAGATGACGATATGCAAGGCCTCAAAGCGGGTTCTTGGAATGCCGTCATCGATTGTCGCGGCATCCATGCCGGCTTGGCAAATGACCTGCCCAACCTCGATATCAGATCAAACCGGGGGGAGTTGTTGACCATCCAATGCACCACCGCTTCTGACGCACCCCCCGAATCCCATATCCTCAATTTTGGGAAATGGACCATTCCCACCGCTCTGGGAGAATGGCGACTTGGCGCCAGCTATGAATGGAACCGGACCGACCTCGATCCTACCGAAGAAACCCAGAACTTCCTGTTGTCCTCGCTGTCCGCAGCTGTCCCTGGATTGGGGCCTATAGAGGTTGTCGACCACCTCGTCGGGCTTCGGCCTGTGTCGCGAGACCGCAGGCCCGCAGCAGGTCCATATCCAGGAATTCCGGGCTGGTTTGTTTTGAATGGTTTGGGCACTCGAGGCGTACTTATTGGACCCCGATGGGCACAACATCTCATGCGCATTATCAGCAAGGAGTCTGCTCAAACCATTGAAACACAACCTTCCAGGTTAATTCCACATGTCCCTTAATTTCAATTCAATTTGAAATTAACTTTGGGACGTGTCACCATCGGCCATCCAAATACTCAGTCCTGCCCGGCTACATTTCATCGACACCTGGCCAGATGTCTTAAAACCGTGGTCACTGCCAAAAGCAGCAGCCAGAATTCACGCCCTGCTCCTTTCTGCCCCATCCCCACTCACAGCGGATGACATCATCGATGCGCTTGAATTGAGCAGCGGTTCTGCCAGCACCCAGCTGAGGCTGCTGAGTGAGTTGGGCATGGTGGAGCGCCTGCGCATCATGGGTGTTCGGAAAGCCCATTACGCCGCCATCTCCGACCCAGCCCATATTTTTGTAGCCTTGGCCGAAGCGCGAAGGCGGCAAGCATTTAAAGCCATGGACACCATGGCTCCCGTGATTACCTCCATTGCTCAGAAAGACGACGTGCAATGGCTCAATACCGTTTGGCAACTCCAAGCCTTGTCCAACTTGATGAACCAATGGTTCGAAGTCTGCACCAGCAAAGATCCAGAGTGGACCGTTCGCCTGATGCAATCAGCCATTGCCCAATTGAAGTAATACTGTACTCTGACTTTCTCTTGAACCATTTGTTTACAATACTTTAGACCTCTTTATCTAAATCAAACGTCTTCAATATAAATTGAAAATATGATCGACCCCACCATTGAAAAAGCACTCAACGAACAAATCGAGATGGAGGCCCTGAGCTCTCATTTCTATTTGGCCATGGCCAGCTGGGCTGAAAATCAAGGCCTGAATGGCACGGCGGAATTTTTATACCGACACAGCGACGAAGAGCGCCAACACATGCTCAAGTTGGTGCGCTTTGTCAACGAAAGGGGAGGGAAGTCCAACATACCTGCCTTGGATGCCCCTCAATCTGAATTTTCTGACCTGCCCGCCATTTTCTCTACACTCTTGGAGCACGAGACCAAGGTCTCCGCGAGTATCAATGATGTGGTTGACCTGTGTTTGCAGCGCAAAGACTATACCACCCACAATTTCATGCAGTGGTATGTCGCCGAACAAATTGAGGAGGAAGCCTTGGCCCGCAACATCTTAGACAAGCTCGCGCTGATTGGGCAGGACAAAGGAGGACTGTATTTGTTTGACCGCGACCTGGAACAATTGCAGCCTGACGCCTAAGTCAGGGCGCGCGGTGTATTTTGCAAGTGCGCGGTTCAACATGTCTCGGTTCACCCACATCCTTCACGCGGCCATTTTGGCCCACTTGCTGTTCCTCGGCCAGCACTCAGAAGCGAAGCCTGCGCTGCCGCTCGCGGATGCTCCGATTGCGCACTGTTTTGCATGGACCGCTTCTCCCTGCCCCACAGGTGCCGGGATTGTCTATGGTGTTCAGCCTGATCCAGAAATTGACCGTTCCCCCATTTGGGCTGTGATTTATGGCCGCTACATCTATCTGCTGGGCAGAGAAATGTTCTGGCCAGAAATAGCAAAGCAGGACCGCTTTCGCATCGCCATTGTCAACTGGCCCGACCTCGCCGAGGACCTCGGAAAACAACTGAAGGGCCGGTCCATTGCAGGCCTGCAAGTCGACATCATTGCGCTTGATACCAAAGCGTTGGCCAGCGATAAACGGGACTTTACCATGCTCTTTGTGGGTGGTTCTAACAATGCTCAAGTGTTGCCCTCGTTGGAAACAAGCCTCGCCAAATGGCTCAAGAAAGGGAGCAAGAATGCCCTGGTCGTGACGGACGGTGGCGCCATTCCCGGCCACGATGTCGCCTTTTGCAGGACCAAACAAGGGGAGACCTTGTCCCTGTGCGTCGACCCCGATGAAGCCGCGTTGGCATCCAAGCCTTTGGACCTCCCCCTTCACTTCATGCAACGCCGATGCCCATGAAGGTTCTCTCATTGCTCCACCATTCCCGCATAACGGCCAGCCCTTGCGCCATGGCCTGCACTGCGCTGCTGTTTGGTCTTTTGACGGCGTGCACCGCTTTGGCACAGGGCCCGCTGACGCTCAAAGCCATTGCTTTATCTGATGCCGGCCGCCTGGCGGAAGCTGAAATTGTAATGGAGGAGGCCCTTTCCGGTCCGGAAAGCGACGACCCCATGACCTGGTATGTCCAAGCCTATGTGCTCAAGGAGCGCTTTGTCGTGGACGGCAAGCAACCCGAAGACCCCAGAAGGCCTCAAGCTGTGGCGAGTGTGCAGGAATGTATTCGACAAGACAGAACGAACCGCCTCGAAGACTGGTGGCGCCCGCTGTTGGTCTTTTTGGGCGAGAGTTACCTGGCGGATGTACAGCTTGAAATTCGCAACCTCGCCCCCCAACAACCGGTCAAGGCCGAAGAATACTTCAATCAGTATTCCGAAATCCAAAAGGCATTGAACCCCGGCAGTGATACTTCCGATGAATGGGTCTTGATGCAACAGCAACTGGGCGAAACCGCCATGACTGAGGCCCAGGAGCTGGAGCGCCAAGGCGCTGGTCCATGGTTTGGGTTGGGCCAACACCACTATACCCTGGCCGCGACCCGGGACCACGATCAGTACCGTTCGCTGTTCAACTTGGCCGTGCACACCTACAACCAAGGAGTGCGCGAATTCAAGGCGGCAGAAGATGACCTCGATGCCATTGATACCGCCCTCGAAAATGCCTCTCGCCACTGGCTGAATGCCTCTGTTCTCTTGGAGTCAGCCATCGCTGAAGACGACACACAATCAGCAGGGTTCGAAGCTCTGGCCATTGTGTCGACAGCCCTGCTCAATCAAGACCGGATCGAGTGGTGCAAGGAGCACATCCGAGAATTGGAAGGACGCTGAACATGAGGCAGTGGCTCCACTCCATCGGTGCTCGGATATTTGCAGGTTTTGGCCTGTTCATTCTCGCGCTGGCCGTGTTTTTCATCCTCACTGCCCGCACCACGCGCGACCAAGCCAACCTGCTGGATCAAAGTTTGAAATGGGACCAAGCCAAGGGTGAGGTTTCCAAGCTGTTGCAGCGGGTGGAAGCCATGCGTGCCTACGCCCTCCTGGCCGCCAGACTGCCCGAACCCAGCCACCTGCACGTGGACGCCCACCAGTCTTTGGACCGCCTGCAATCGGGCTTTGCCGGCAAATTGGAAGCCCTGCGCCAGGCGGCTCCCCAACAGTCGGAAACCCATGAACGGCTGTTCAAGCATCACATCGCCGCGGACGCTTTGCTGGATGCCTTACAAGGATTGGTGCCTCCGGGAACCCGGAAAGCGGAATTGGAGGTTGATTTCGACCGCTTGTGGCAGGTGGATGAACTCTTGGACAATCCATTTTCGCCGGGTTCGGACCTGACATCGCGGCTCGACTCGCTCGAAACGGACCTCGTGATTTTGGAAGCGCACTTCTCTCAATCTGCCGCCATCACAGATGAAGCTGTTCAGGCCAGTGGACAGCGGCTGGACACCCTCGTCCGCTGGATCTCCCTTTTTGTTCTGCTTGCAGGCCTCGGCATAGCCGGGGGGGTCACCCGCGCCATCCGTCAACCCCTGCTCAAGGTCCGTGCCCGGTTGCTCTATCTGTCCCGGGGCATTGACCACCCTTTCTCAATGCCAGATAGAAAGGATGAAATTGGAGAGATGGCCCGCGCTTTGGACCGGTTGGCTGAGGGCCTGCGGCGCACCCGAGAGTTCAGTGCTGCGGTAGGTCAGGGTCAGTTTGACGCCACATACACCCCCCTCTCGGAAGAAGACGTGTTGGGCAAAACCCTCCTCGCCATGCGCGATGACCTCGCGAGCTACGAGAAAGAGATGGAGGCCAAAGTGGAGGAGCGCACAGAAATCCTTTCCAAGCAAACCGCGCAGTTGGAAGTCCAACGTGAAGAGATCGGACGGCTCTACAATGACTTGACTTCAAGCATTGACTATGCCCGAAGAATTCAAGGCGCCATTCTGCCGAGCGAGCCCAACCGCAAGCTCATTTTTGACCGGAACTTCGTGCTGTACATGCCTCGGGATGGAGTCAGCGGCGATTTTCCCTGGTTTCACAAGCTCGATGCGTGGCGGATGTTCGCCGCAGTAGACTGCACAGGCCACGGTGTCCCTGGCGCGTTTATGAGTTTGCTCGGACACAATGCGTTGCAACACATTGGCAAAGTGTACACCAAGCCCGGTAAAATTTTGGACCGGCTCAACGAACTCGCTCGAACCGTGCTCCACCGCGGCGAAGGCAGTGGCTTGGACGCAGAAGACCAGGTCCCCGATGGCATGGACATTGGATTGATCTCCATCAACCTCGAAGAAGAGACCTTGGAATACGCCGGAGCGAATTCACCGGCATACATCGTGCGCAATGGAGACGTCATCGAATTGAAGCCCGACAAACGCGCCATCGCCAGTTTCGAGCCGGGGACACACACCTATACCACCCACAAGGTGCCGCTGCACGACGGGGACATGGTATACTGTGCTTCCGACGGTTATGCAGACCAATTTGGCGGCCCAAAAGGCCGCAAATTCATGAGAAAAAGGTTCCGCGGCTTGCTGTCAGAAATGGCCGTGATGCCCGTAGAAGAGCAAGAAGACCAATTGCAAAGCCGCATCGAAAACTGGCGCCGCGAGGCCGAGGAAGACCAGGTGGATGACATCCTCGTTTGTGGCGTTCGCATTCGCCTCGGATGACCATGCAAAAACCCGCCTTGCACTGGCTCAAGAAATGGGCACTGTGGCTGATGAAGTGGCCGCGGATTCAACAAATCTGGCGCGGTGGTCTGGGGCCATCCAACGTGGTCTTCCTCTTGGCCGCTTTGATAGGAATCATCGCTGGACTGTTGGCGGTATTTCTCAAAAATGGGATAGGCTGGTTGCGACAATTGCCCTGGATTTCAGGAGGTGACCAAGGTTGGGAAATCCGTTTTGTTTTGCCCACCATTGGCCTGGTATTGACCCATGTACTGGTCCGGCAAGTCTTTTCGGACCGGCATCCAGGGCCGGGCATTCCAGCCACTCTGCACGCCATCTCACGGATGCGAGCGAGGATTTCGCGCATGTCCATGATCAGCCCCGTTTCTGCGTCTTTCATCACGGTGGGTTTTGGTGGAAGTGCGGGGCTTGAGGCTCCGACCGTGCAAAGCAGCGCCGCCTTTGCCAGCGAAGCTGCTGAGCGGTTCAACCTCGATTACCGACACCGCTTGGTGCTGATTGGATGCGCTGCCACAGCATCCCTCGCCGCCATGTTCAGCGCACCATTGGCCGCCATCGTATTTGCAGTTGAAGTGATCATGATTGACATGACGACTGCGAGCTTGGTGCCCTTGCTCATTGCCTCCCTTTCGGCGCTGTTGACCACCACCTTGTTTATCGACCCCGAGGAACTGGTTCAGGCAGGCCGAAACCTGCCAGAATGGGATGGGACATTCATGGCTTTTGTGCCCTTTGCCATACTCTGCGGACTGGCCTCTGTTTGGTTCAGTGCGGTTTACCGGGGCGCGGGAAGGGCGATGCGCCGGTTCCGTCACCCTGGCGCACGCATTCTGGTCGCTGGCTTGCTGATCGGCTCGGTGCTGGTGGCTTTTCCTTCCCTCTATGGCGAAGGGTTTGAAATCATCAATGACCTGCTCAGGGGCCGCATGGGCCGGCTTGATCCCACTCAACGCGTGCACTTTATTCCGGACAACACCCTGAGAATGGTGGCTGTTTTGGGGGTGCTCTGGCTGTGCAAACCCGCATTGACAGGGCTTACCGTGGGAGCTGGAGGTGTTGGCGGGATCTTTGCGCCCGCCTTGTTTAGCGGAGCGGTTCTCGGCGCCCTGTATTTGGGGGTCACTGATCTGGTATTTCCAAGCTGGCACCTGATTGGTGGGCACTTTGTACTCGCCGGTATGGCGGGGCTGATGGCCGGGATTTTGAGGGCGCCCTTGACCGCCATTTTTCTCGCCGCTGAGGCCAGTGGCGGATACGACCTGTTCATCCCGCTGATGGTCACCAGTGCCATTGCTTTTCAAACTGCACGCTGGATGCGCCCCAACAGCATCTATACCGAGGAATTGGCGGAGCGTGGGGAACTGATCACCCACGACAAAGACAAAGCCGTATTGACGCTCATGAAACTCGCCGATGAGGTAGAGGAAGATTTCGATGCTGTTCGCCCTGAGATGAGCCTGGGCGAACTCGTCGAGGTGGTGGCCAAAAGCCGGCGCAACATCCACCCCGTGCTCGATCCGCAAGGCCGGCTCGTGGGCATAGTTCCACTCGAAGAAATCCGTGGGGTCATGTTTGACCGCGACCGGTACTTAGATTTTACCGTGCAGGACCTGATGGTCGTTCCCGCAGCCACCCTTGACCTCTCTGACCACATGGACCAGGTCATGTCCAAATTCGACCGGACACAAGCTTGGAATTTGCCCGTCCTCCAATCCGGACGGTACGTAGGGTTCGTGAGCAGATCCAAGCTTTTTGGCGCCTACCGCAATTGGCTGCAAGCCGTATCTGAGGAATAACACAG
The DNA here is from genome assembly GCA_042095055.1 of Crocinitomicaceae bacterium. Classification (GTDB taxonomy): domain Bacteria; phylum Bacteroidota; class Bacteroidia; order Flavobacteriales_D; family Sanyastnellaceae; genus UBA8752. The sequence continues at coordinate 9,465 of JBELBZ010000003.1, forward strand.
CTCTCCGCGCTGTATTTCCCAAAATGACAAGGGTCATCGCTTCACAAATCGATGGTCATTTCCAAAACGCAAGAACGGGGTCTCTTTTGGCCTGTACTCAAAGTTCTTGCCGCTATGACACATTTCCATCCGTCCCATGTATTCAGCGCGACCGCATTTGTCGTCTCCACCGTTGTGTTGTTGACCTCCTGCAACCCAAGCAATGCGGTTAACCCCGCACCGGTAGACAAAGACTTCCAAATGTTGGCCACGATCATCGACGCCCTCGGCCAGCAGGGGTACAGTCAACTTCACATGCCCGACCCCCATGATTTGGACGCCATCCCTCAAGACCCCAACAATCCCTTGACCTCTCAAAAAGTGTCACTCGGGCGCATGTTGTTCCACGAGACGGCGCTGGGCTTGGGGGCAGAAGAGGAAAGCGGAATGGGCACTTACAGCTGCGCCAGTTGTCACCATGCTTCTGCGGGCTTTCAAGCAGGCATACAACAAGGATTGGGCGACGGTGGTGTGGGCTTCGGCATCCGCGGTGAAGGACGGGAGATCTCCCCCGATTATGACCCCGATGACATCGATCGCCAGCCGATGAGGACCCCCACAGCCATGAATGGGGCTTTCACTCCCGTCACGCTTTGGAACGGTCAATTCGGCGCCCATGGACCCAATGTGGGTACAGAATCACTTTGGACTGAAGGCACTCCGCTTGCGATCAACGCCTTGGGCTACCTCGGGCTCGAGACCCAGGCGATTGCAGGCCTGACGGTGCACAGAATGGCCCCCACCCCAGCCTTCTTCGACCATCTGCCAGGCTACACCGCGTTGTTCGATGCTGCCTTTCCCGAAGTGGCCGAGGACAACCGCTACAGCACAGAGATGGCAGGCCTTGCCATCGCCGCTTATGAACGGACGATCATGTCCAATGAATCTCCATTTCAGCGGTGGTTAAACGGCGAACACTCCGCCATGACTCCGCAACAAAAAGACGGGGCTATGGTGTTCTTTGGAGCGGCCCAGTGCGGGACCTGCCACAACGGACCGGCGCTTACGGACGGAGGATTTCATGCCATCGGAATGTCCGACATGCCCAGCAACAGCGTCCTCGATGCCAATGTTGACGATTACGGCATGTCCAGCGAAGATGCCGCTTTGGGCCGTGGCGGTTTCACGGGAGCAGAAGGCGACAAGTATGCCTTCAAAACCCCCCAGCTCTACAACCTCCTCGACAGCCGTTTCTATGGCCATGGAGGCACATACTACACTTTGGAAGAGGTCATCGATTACAAGTTGGCGGGTGTGTCGGACAAGCCCGAAGTCGCCCCCTACTTGTCTCACGACTTCGATGCCATTGAAATCACCGAAGAACAACACGACAACCTGCACCGCTTCTTGGCAAGGGCATTGTACGATCCGTCACTGGACCGCTATGCCCCGGGCAATACGCTCAGCGGAAACTGCTTCCCAAACAACGATGCACAGTCCTCCGTAGACTTGGGCTGCGACGCCCCGCTATAAACGAGAAAGGAACTTAGGGCTGCGATCAACGCAACACCAGGAGTCGCTGGACCGTGCGCTGGTTCTCAGAAATCAAACCAATGAAGTGCACCCCTGGTGCCAAGCCATTGAGTGCGACCTGACGCCCGCCATTTCCAAGCAACTTCTCCTGGTAAACCAGCCTTCCAGCAGCATCACGGACCTCCAGTTCGGCGTCGCTGCCGGGCCAGAAAGCCGCTACGGTAGCCTGGCCTTCGCTGGGGTTTGGAAACACATCAAGGGACAGGCCTCTTGAGGAAATGCCCTCATCCAACGACTGCACATTGCCCAATGAATCCACGCCGTAGACATTGATGTCGTCCAAGAAAACATTGTTGCCTCCCTTCGACTCGAACTCAAAGCGCACCCTCAAATTGGGCACCATATAAATGTCATTGGTGACCTCTTCAATGTGCCCTGTCCATTCGTCTGTACCCGATGGATAGAAATTTCCGCCGTGGTCTTCGGCTGTAGGCAGGTCGATGATGCCGCGGTGGAATTGGCGGGTGTTCCATGTGTCCCCGCAATCCTTGCTGACCTGCAGCTTGAGCCTGTCGTCCGTCTCACCTGTTGTGCGGTGGCTGTATGCGTATTTGTAGGAGATGAAGAGGCTCGCCATACCAGCGGCATCATAGGTGGTAGATGTGACGCGGGTGATCTCTCCCCCTTCGTTTTGGCGGTTGCGCACGTACAATGACCGCGCACCAGAGTAGCCCGTGGTCTCTCGAATCTGCCATGCCTGTCCATCCAGCGTCTGCACCTCCCATTGGCCTTCGCTCCATGGGCCTGTTGCAGATTCGAAACCCTCAACCAGAGGAGAGGGCAGCATTCCATCATCCAAAACCCGGATGACAACAGGGTCTTGAGAAGTCACCGACCCGGACTCGTTTGAGACCGTCAAATACACTTCAAATTCTCCTGCTTCTGAAAAAACATGCGCAGGGTTTTGCTCCAACTCCGAGGTGCCCTCAAGGGTGGTGCCATCTCCGAAGTCCCAAGACCAGCCTGTGATACCAAAGAAGCTGGCGTCAACAAACTGCACAGGATTGCCCAAACACACCTCATTGCGGTCCACGGTGAATTCTGCGCGGCAGAGCAGCTCCTCCTCGAGCACACCGGTGTCTTCCATGTTCTGAGGCGTCCACAATTCATCGCGGTCCGCGGTGCTGTTGTTGAGTGCTGCCCGCATTCTCGCGCGCTGTCCCAAGGTGTACATCCTGCTGCAGTAGCTGTACTCCATGTAATTCTGTACGTTGTCCAACGACCCACAGGTCGTGCGCTCTGGGTCGCAAAAACCGACGGGACTGCCCAAGCAAAGCGGGGTGTCCTCCACGCCGTCATCCACCTCACAGTTGTCCTCTTCGTTGGGATTGTTGGAGCTTCCCCAAGTATGGGGGAGGTTGAGCCAATGTCCACATTCGTGGGTCAATGTGCGGCTCCGGTAGGCATTGCTGGTGCCAATGCTGCCCACATAATCGTGCTTCAATACGATGCCATCGGTGTTCGCCCCCCAATCTGAAGGGTAGTTGGTGTAACCGGCCGCCCCTGCAGCACTGGCTGCCACGTAAACGTTCATATAGCTGTCTCTTGGCCAATGGATGAGTTGCTTCATCTCATTGTTGCCCTCATAGGTCAGTGCATCCTGCAGCCTGTTGATTCCCGAATGGCAATTGCCTTGGGGGTCCCTTTTGGCCAGCCTGAACTCGACATCAATGTCCGCGGCGATGTCCACGAAACCCGCGACAATCTGTCCCGTGTCGGCATTGAGCTTCCGAAAATCTGCATTCAGGATTTCCATGGCATCGAAAATCTGCGCATCGCTGATGTTCTCTTCACCGTTGTCATGGATCACATGAAACACCACGGGGATGATGTAGAGGTCGCTGTCCTGGGCGCCCCTCTCGAGTACCGCTTGCGCCGAAGCCCGCGCGGACTGTTCGTCTGCCTCACGCTGTGCTGCGGCACCTGGATGGGCCGCATCAAAATCAGCCTGAGCCCCCGGTTGACCGCAGGGAAGCGGCTCTTGGGCGTTTACCATCAAACCCACCGAAGTGAGCATCATCAAAGCCGCGAGAGGCTTAACAGCGGAAAAGAAGTTCATCATGTGCTTGCAGGCTTGACAAGTTAAGTCCAAGAACAGTCGGCTGGAGCAGAACTTTCCGCTGCACGACGATTCCGGGGAATAAACGCACAAGACGTTAGTTTTGGCGCATGGCCCAGTTTCGTCCCGTATTTTCTCTCCATTGCACCTTCTTGGCGGCCATTCTGGCCTTGATTTCCATCGAAGGTGCTGGCTGCTCATCCGCCAAAAGCCCAACAGACCCCCCCAGTTCTGTGGTGGACCAAGGCGCAAAAGTGGCCCGCGACATCAGCGATACTGAGCTCATCGGACTGATCGCCCAGCGCAACGACCTGCTGCTCATTGATGTACGTACCGACAAAGAATGGGATGCTGGCCACATTGAAGGAGCCTGCTTCTTGGACTTTCTCGAAGACGACTTCAAGCCGCGGGCAGAAGCCCTGCCCAAAAACCGACCCATCGCTGTGTATTGTGCCGCCGGCGGACGCAGTGAAGACGCCATGAAGCTGCTGGAAAAAGCCGGATTCGGAGAAATCTACAATCTGCGCAATGGCTTTTACGGCTGGGAAGATGCCGGTCGGCCTGTGTCCAATGCAGCTCCAATTCCCTTGCCCACAAAAGAGTGAGGCGCACGGCGCCTTTTAAGGCTGCGAGCGGTCGAACATGGCGAATCTGATGTCGCTGAGTCCGGGCAGAGGATCGCGCCGCATGGCGTGCACAATGTCCAAGGTGTAGCGGCCTTCCAAAGGAAAAGCCACGCCTTTTTTGTAGCCAATGCGGTGGTCTACCCATTCGCTCCCCGTCCCATACCATTGGCCATCGGGGCCCGCCAGTGGGCACGACAATGTGTCCGTCAAAGTCCGTCCATTGGGGTAGGTCAAGCGCACGAACAAATAGAGGTTCGAGAAGGGGTATTGCTGGTTGTGGCGAAGTCCTATTTGGAGGTCGTGACGGTGTTCAGGTTCGTTGACTTCGAATGTCAATTGCACCGTATCCTGAGCAGACCACCCCGCAGGATCGACCAATGCTGCATCGGATGCCACCGGTCCCGGACCACACCCGGACCACACCAACATCGCGGTGAAGACACCGACGGCCGTGTTCAGGACCTTGCTCATCCCTTGGGCGCAGAGCCTCGGCCCTTGCGGCGCTTGTTGCGGCGCTTCCCTCCTCCACTTTGGTTGGATTGTGGCTTTCCGCTTGAAGCTCCTTGAGGCTGTGAATCGCTTCTCCGGCCGCGTCCCCGACCGCCTTTTCTCCTCTGGCCTCCTTTGTTGTCAAACCGTTTTAAATCGTCCTGACCAACGACATCCCCGTAAAGTGCATCTTCTGGATTGGCCTCTTCTTGGATCGCGAATTTCTGGAGGTCATCCGGCTTCTCTCCGCGCTCATTCATCTCCATGATGTGGCGGACATCCTCCAACCCGATGGGCACCGGAGAAGCACTTGGGTCATCGAAATACTGGAACCACATCCGGCCACCAAAAATGTCGGTCTTAAAGTGGCCAGCCTTGCCCTTTCGCGTCATCAATTTTGTGCTGGGCGGAGGGAACTTTGCAACGGCCTCTTTGTACTGATCCAACTCAAAATTCAAGCAGCACTTCAGCTTGCCGCATTGGCCTGCCAGTTTTTGAGGGTTGAGCGACAATTGCTGATACCGGGCGGCCCCTGTAGACACGCTCCGGAAGTCTGTCAGCCAGGTAGAGCAACACAACTCCCGTCCACACACCCCAATGCCCCCGAGCCTTGCCGACTCCTGTCGGGCCCCGATTTGGCGCATCTCGATGCGGACTTTAAAGGCCGAAGCCAAAGCGCGCACCAATTCCCTAAAGTCCACACGCTGCTCTGCGGTGTAATAAAACGTGCATTTGGTACCGTCTCCCTGAAACTCAACGTCTCCGAGCTTCATATCCAACTTGTGCTCGGCCACGATCAGCCGGGCTTGGGACAAGGTTTCATCCTCGCGGTTGCGGGCGGCCTGCCAGGCTGTGATGTCATTCATGTCCGCTTTGCGGACCACTTTTCGGATTTCGTGCGTGTCTTTGACCCGCTTGGCCTTCATCTGAGCCCGCACAAGTTCGCCGGTCAATGAAACGATGCCCATGTCTTCACCGGGCACTGCATCGACGACGGCGACATCCCCTGTCTGGACCCTTCTCCCCTGACCGATGCGGAAAAAGCCCTTCCGGTTGCGCTTGAAACGCACTTCCACGATGTCAAATGCGCGCTGTCCTTCGGGAATGGGGACGCCTTCGAGCCAATCGAATACGGTCATGACATCGCAGCCACAATTGCCACAATTGCCATTGGATCGACAGCCCATGGGCTTGCCGTCCGGTCCCTTCTTGCATGAGGCACATCCCATCTTCTCTCTCGTTCGTCAATGCCCGAAAACAATCCCGGGCTCGACCCGAATATAACGCGCTCCGGCGAGCGCCTATCGCGGCCGATGGAGAAGTTCCATCATGCGCATGCTCAAATCCAGAAAAACTGTTCTCCCGTATACGTTGCCCGAAATATCGCGCAGTGCCTTTTCCAGTTCTGCCTGCATGTCGGCCACATTTCCGTGGTGGATATAGGCGGCAAATTTCTCGGCGAACCCGCGCTCCGAAGCACGAAGCCGCACAGCTGAAGCCGCTCCATAATTGCCCACAATACACTGACGAACCATGTGCAAGGCGTACAAAAGGAATTGCTTCTGGCTTTCCCTGCCCAGGTCGTGGAATGCATCGGCCAAACCAGCGGATTTGCGTCCATCCCTCGCAAAGGTGGTGCGCATCCAATCCACGTACATGGCAAACTCACCTGCTGCATCTTCCCGCACCAACCTCCTCGCCCTCGCCAGGTCTCCTTCACACAGCCCAACGGCATCTTCAACCTGCTCTCCTGCGGCCCCCGACCCCTTTAACCAACGTGCCACTTCTTCATCCCCAACAGGAGGAATAGGCACAATCTGGGTGCGGCTCAAAATGGTGGCCAAGATGTTCTCAGTGTTGTCGGCCAAGAGGATGAAGACGGTTTTTGCCGGCGGCTCCTCGATGACCTTGAGCAGTTTATTGGCGGTGTCCGTCCGCATCGATTGCGCGCCCCAAATGACCTGCACCTTCCAGCCTCCAGCGTGCGCTGTGAGGGAAAGCCGACGCAAGATGTCGGAAGCCTCGTGCACCGAAATGAAGGGCTGCTTGTTGCCGAGGGCCATGCGGTCGCGCAGGTCCACCATGTCGAAGTGGGGCCCTTGTTCTATCAACAGCGTGCGCCAAGTGCCCAGCTGATCGGCACTCAAAGCCTTGTCTTTGCCCGGCGGTTTTACCACCGGGAAAGTGAAGTGAAGGTCCGGGTGTTGCAGCTGATCATGCTGTTGGCAAGCGGGGCAACTGCCGCAGGGCCGCTCTGGCCCCTTTGAGGTGCAATGGAGCCTCCGGGCAAGGGCCAAAGCCAAGGCCAAACCTCCCCGTCCTGCAGGGCCCGTGAACAACATGGCATGGGCCAGCGTTCCGCGGTCGGCGCGGTCCGCCAATCGAGCGGCCAGGGCTTCCTGGCCTATGGGCCCGCGGATCATGTGCACTTCCATGCCCCGAAGATAGCGGGGTTCAGCTCGACGGCGACCAGCGGAAACCGACCCGCACATCCCGCCCCGGCGCACTGATGCCGGAAGCAAAGACCTTGTAATGCCGGTCAAGGATGTTGTGTACGCCTGCTGAAACGGTGGTGCGTTCGGTCAAACGGCCTTCGAAATCAACGCCCAAGGTCCACCACCCGGGATTGCCCTCGGGGAGCGCCTCTGCGAGGTTGTCCGTTGCGCCTGGGCCATAGCGGTCCAGCGCTTTGCGCCCGCTCCACATCCAATGTGCCTCTGCGGACAACCAATCCCAAGAGCGGCGGCCGGAAAGGCGCCCAAATGCAGGGGGGATGTGCGCCAATGGGCCCCCTTCGTCCATGTCTACCCCCCGTGTAAAATTCGCTGTGGCCTTGAAACGCCAGCCCGATTCAGGCCAGAAATACAAGCGCCATTGCGAGCCGCTGATGGCCGCACGGCCAATGTTGGCATTGACCTGAATCAAACTTGTATCTCCTTCGACCACGATGGTCTCCACCGCCTCGCCATTGGCGCCAAACAGCACTGTGTCGACCGGTACAATCGCATCCATCAATCGGGTGTAGAAGCCCGAAACATCGGCCTTGACTTGGCCGTTCCTGCTCCTCCAGAAGCCTCCCATCTCCAGTCCTGCGAGCCGCTCTGGCTTGAGCTGGTCCGACGGCACAATGGCAAACCCATCCTTGGCGCGCACCTTGCCGACATCGTCCACATTGGGGTTGCGGAAGGCCGTGGAAAGGACGGCATGTATGCCTGTGCGCTGACGTGGGGTCCAGTGCAGGGTTCCGCTGCCTGTGAGTGCTCCCCGGTTGTAGGACACCTGTTGAAATGGCAATGCTAACCCAGGCTGTGCATCAAACCTCGATTCCAACCAGCCTCGGGTGTACCGCGCTGCAGCCTCTATTTTCCAGCGGTTCCAGCGCCGCTCAAGGCCAGTGTACACAGCCAGTGAACCCGTTTCTGAGCCGCCATTGGGATACCGTGTCAATGCAGGAGTGTCCAACCTCATCCCATCCGCCCTGCGCTCCATCCAAGCTTCGGATTGGACGTTGTCCATGCTCCAATATGCCCCCACCGAAGTCCGCCAACTTCGCAACATCCTGTCTACATCCAGCGAAATGCTGCGCACCCCGACGCGTTCGAATTGGACCTCCCGGTCCTGCGCACCAAAACGCGCCTTGAGCCGCGACTCCTCAATTTGCTGCCAAGCCGCCGTCAACGAGACCATGCCTACGGACCTCACCCTTCCCGCGAATTGAGCAGATACCAAGGTTCTCTTCTGCGGGCCATAATCCCACTGTGCCCATTTCGGACCCCCATCGCTTGTCGCGTCGTTCAGGCGGTCAAACCTCGGAACATTGGAACCTGTGCTGTGCTGAATGTTGAGCTCTACATAACGCTCACGCTCTCCATAGCGCACCTTCTGAAGCAGGTCTGTTTGGTCAAACCCTGTGCCGGGCTGAACATCAGGGTCGGGATTGGCTTCGGCGCTGTCGGTCACTTCAAGCCCCTCGGTGACAGAACTGACCTGCCAGGGCACCCGCCCCCACGTTTCCGAGCCGTGGGGGCGCCAAGCCCCCATGCGCAGGTCACCAAACCGCCGGTGGGTCACGCTGGTCAATGCGGCAAAACGCCCCCGTGTGACTTCGGCGTCGGCGTGAATGGTGGGGCTGCTTGAAGCGCCTGAATACGCCAACTGACCACGCGCCCGAGATCCAAATTCCCAACGAGGAGAGCGGCTTCGGTAGTGGATGACCCCCCCCAAGGCATCGCTGCCAAATTGAACCGAACCGGCTCCGTGGTGCACCTCCGTCGACGCCAAGACAAAGGGGTCCACGGTCATGGCATTCTGTAAATGCCCGCTGCGGTAAATGGCGTTGTTCATGCGCACGCCGTCCACCACGAGTAAAATGCGGTTGGCCTCGAAGCCCCTCAGCACGGGAGATCCCCCGCCTTGCTGGCTCTGTTGCACATGCACCTGTCCAGATTGCCAGAGCAGGGTCGCCGCATTGGAAGGAGCCTCACGCGCCACTTCACTGGCTGAGATTCGGCTCACCGTTGCCGCTGAAGCCATCTCCCGGAATGGCCTTACGCTGGCGACCACCACCTCAGACAGGTTTACGAGGTCGGGAACCAGGTTCACCTCCACATCCAGTTGTGCCTCGGGCATGGCCACCGACTGTGTGCTGAAGCCCATGCTCCTGACTTGCAATGTGTCGCCTTTGCGGATGAGGCTGTCCAACTGCAGGCGGCCCTCCATGTCCGTCATGCGCACCTCACCATTCTCGTTTCGGATGACCGCCGCAGGGACGGGTTGGCCAGATTCATCTCGAACCTCGATGACTTGACCCAACAGCGGCGCAATGGTCCCCATAAAGAAGAGGACGCCCAACGCTGTTCCAGAGCACATCCGGGCTTTATGGCGCCAAAACTGTGCTGAGCACTTCCCACGAACGGATGGGCCGAGGCGTCGAAAGGTGGAGCTGGAGATAGCGTACATGCTGCAGTACAAGCAAGTTTCGGGCATCATGGGACAGCGTTTCAGCCTGTACCTCATCAAAATTCATGCCTTGAATTCTGAGGAAGTGCTCCGCTTCAGCCACCGAAAGGTAATCCTCCCCCAATGGAGGCCCTGACTCCCATTCCGCCGTGGCCAAATTGAATCGCCCAAAGCCTGCTGGCGCGGCTTGAGGAGCGTCTGGCATCAACCCGGTTACCACGACCGCTTCCACCAGAAAAGCAAGGTGTAAACGGCCAATCACAGGCACATGCTCAATCCGGTGGGTCGTCCTCCACAGCGCATCAAAAAGGTCGCTGTGCGGCGTGCCGCTGTCCAACGTGCGCAGGATGAACTCTGCCAAGAACATGGCCAAGGCGCCCCGGGGAATTTCACCCGTGGTGAGGTCTTGTGCCAACATGCGCTCAGCCCGGTCAAACTTGAACAGTTCGTCTTTGATGAGCCTTAAACCGACCAGGTCGAGCAGAGAAAGCGGGGCATAGAGGTTGCGGGACCTCCTGGAACCCTTGACCCCTTCCCGCACCAGGCAACCCACAATGCCATGCTCCCGCGAAAACACACGAACGATGGATACGCCATCCTTGTGTCTCACTGTCGTCAAGACAATGGCCGGGTGCTGTGGCGGGGTATTGTGGCTCAATCTTCTTCCGTCGGGTCGAACAGGTTGCCGATCAGGTCTCCAAAGGTGACCTCACTGCCGACAATCGATTGCCCAATCTCGTTGAAAGCGGCCAAACCGTGCAACACGAATTCCATGGCTGCAGGACGGTCTTCGGAGGGCAGGTTTGGGCAGTATTTATCGACCACCTCACCCAGTCCATTGACCTCAGACAGCGCCGACTCATAATCGCCGTCTGTCTGATCCTTGAGCAAGGCCAATTCATTGCGATTGAACCACGCCACAATGGGCTGATAGGGGTCCTCGACCTTGCCTTTCTTGATGGACTCTGGATCGGGGAATACGGCGGGAAACTCACGCCGAATCGCCTGGCGCACCAACGCGAGGGCCACTCCTGCTGCGCCTTCCTGTTCTCCTTCATACACGAGCTCCACCTTTCCGTTGACCGCCGGAATGACCGACAGCAGGTCCGTTAACCGGGCCGCAGTTCGGCGGGTCCCATTGCGCAGGGTGCGCAACTCCCCCGCTGCGACCAAGTGCTCGAGCGCGCTGATGGTCAACCTTGCAGAAACGCCGCTCCGCTCATCGATGTGCTCACTCTCGCGCGCTTCAAAAGCCACACGCTCCAAGATGCGGCGCACTTGCCCAGGAACAACAACCCGTTCTCGCTGATCTTCTGCCAGTTGGGCTTCTTGATCCGTGATGGCCATGGAGTCCTCCAGAGAAGCCGGATAATGCGTCAGGATCTGGCTCTGGATCCGGTCTTTGAGCGGCGTGATGATGGCCCCTCGGTTCGTATAGTCCTCCGGGTTGGCTGTGAACACGAACTGAATGTCCAGGGCCAGCCGCATTTGGAACCCCCGAATTTGAATGTCCCCTTCCTGCAAAATGTTGAAGAGGGATACTTGAATGCGCGGCTGCAAATCCGGCAATTCGTTGATCGCAAAAATGCAGCGGTGGCTGCGTGGAATGAGTCCAAAATGCAAGGCCCTCGGGTCGCTGTAGTCGAGCCCCTCATTGGCCGCCTTGATGGGGTCAATGTCGCCAATCAGGTCGGCCACACTCACATCAGGCGTGGCCAGTTTCTCGACATAACGGTCGCTTCTGTGCATCCAAACGACAGGTGCCTCATCGCCGTGTTTTTCGACCAAGGCTCGGCCCTGTGGCGTGATGGGGTCCATGGGGTCCTCTGGCAGAGGTGCGCCCTTCAGTACCGGTACCCATTCGTCCAACAAACCCGTCAAACCGCGTGCAATGCGCGTCTTGGCTTGACCACGCAAACCCAGCAGATTCATACTGTGGCCCGCCAAAATGGCCCGCTGTACTTCGGGGATGACGGTATCGTCGTAACCGATGATGCCCTCAAACATGGGACCGCCCGACGACAGCAAATCAATGAGGTTGGCACGCAGCTCCTCTCCGATGGAACGAGGGGTGTAGCCCGACGCGCGCAGGGCGCCAAGGGTAGCAACTGTAGGTTGGGGATTGCTCATGTAATAGGGTGGGTATTCAACGGGCTTTACCTCGTCGGTTCCGTTCAAAATCAGAGAAAATGGTGTCGCCAAGGCCCTTCAGCCCGGTGAAAAACGCCCTCCCTCCATTGGCTTCCGTGAAATCGGAAACGAAGCGCTGGAGCGCCGGGTCGGTGGCGATCATGAAAGTCGTAATCGGGATGCCCAACTTGCGGCACTGCCGTGCCAGGTTGTGGCATTTTCCGGTGATGTAAGGGTCGAGCCCAAAGCTGTTTTTGTAGTAACCGTCGGGCTCCTTCAGACAGCTCGGTTTGCCGTCGGTGATCATGAAGATCTGTCGGTTGGGGGTTTTGCGCCGGCGCAGGATGTCCATGGACCGCTCCAGCCCTGCGACTGTATTGGTGTGAAAGGGCCCCACTTGTAAGTAGGGCAAATCTCCAATGCTCACTTCCCATGCATCATCGCCAAAAACCACAATATCGAGGGTGTCCTTGGGGTATTTGACCATGACCAGTTCAGCCAATGCCATGGCGACCTTTTTGGCGGGTGTGATCCGGTCTTCGCCATAGAGGATCATGCTGTGGCTGATGTCAATCATCAGCACCGTCGCTGTGGTGCTGCGGTGCTCACGGTCTTCCACCACCAAGTCGTCTTCGGTCAGCATGAACCCTCCCCGTCCACTCGCCGCCCCAGGCCCATGGTGGATCTGCGCATTGCGCAATGAGGCGCCGAAATCCACTTGGTCCAGCTTGTCTCCAAACCTGTAGGGGCGTCGGTCCTCCGCAGGCTCGTCTCCTTGGCCGCGTTCCCGGGTGCGGTGCTTGCCTTGGTTGCCCTTGCGCAGGTTGCCAAAAATCTGATCCAAGGCACGGCGACGCATGTGCTGCTCGCCCCTTGACCCCAACTGGACGCTGCCCCCTTCTGCGTCGTTGGATTCCCTGAGGTAGCCTTTGGCTTTGAGCTCCTCAAAGAAGTCGTCCATGGTGTAATCGGGCTCGGTCAATCCATGCTGGTCGTCCAGGGCCTTCATCCATTCCATGGCCTCCTCGACGTCGCCACTGGTGTGGGTCACCACCTCCGTAAACAGCTCCAACAGCCTTTGAAAAGGGGTTCGGCGGTCTTGGTCCGGGCGGGTAGCGTGAAATTGAAATCCGAGCATGGGTCAACATGGGGTTGCATCCCCAAGCTAAGAGGGAACCGATGGAAGCCCGGCAGGTTCACGGGCGCTTAGACACAAAAACTGCCAACTGCCCTGAACCGCCATGGCAGAGCCTTGTTAACTTTCCGTCGGGAAGTCTTGGATCAACCTTGTGGCCCAAAATTCCCACCTTGTACCCGATGAGACGGACCACATGACATCAACCACCGAACCTCAGTCCAACGGACGAAAAGCGACCCGGCCCGTGCACATCGGTTCCGTTCAAGTGGGGGGCGATGCTGCCATCGTTCTTCAGTCCATGACCACCGCCGACACCATGGACATCGACGCTACGGTGGCGGAGTCACTGCGTATGATTGAGGCGGGCTGTCAAATTGTTCGAATCACCGCTCCGAGCAAAAAGGAGGCAGAGGCATTGGGAGAGATCAGGGCACGACTGGATGCCGCCGGGCACCCGGGCATTCCTCTGGTCGCCGACATTCACTTTACGCCCAATGCGGCCGAAGTCGCCGCGGACCACGTAGAGAAAATCCGCGTGAACCCCGGCAACTACGCCGACAAGAAAAAATTCGAGACGCACGAGTACACCCCGGAAACCTATGCGGCCGAATTGGAGCGCATTCGCGGGCGTTTTACGCCTTTGGTGCGCAAATGCAAATCCCTGGGACGGGCCATGCGCATCGGCACCAATCACGGCTCCTTGTCGGACCGCATCCTGAGCCATTACGGAGACACCCCCCTCGGCATGGTGGAAAGCGCCATGGAATTCCTGCACATCTGCAGGGATGAGGACTACCACGACATCGTATTGTCCATGAAGGCCAGCAACCCGCAGGTCATGGTGCAGGCTTACCGCATGCTCGCCGACCGCATGGCCGATGAAGGGATGTCCTACCCTTTGCACCTCGGGGTCACGGAAGCCGGTGAAGGTGAAGACGGTCGCATCAAAAGCGCCGTCGGCATTGGCACCTTGCTGGCCGAAGGACTTGGTGACACCATCCGGGTGTCGCTCACCGAGGCTCCTGAGGCGGAAATCCCCGTAGCACGGATGTTGGCCGAGCTGGCAGAAGAAGCCCTCCAAGCGCCTCCCCTTCCCCATTTCACGCCTGCCCAATCAGACCAAGACCGTTATACCTATCAACGCAGGACCGCCCATGCGGTGGGCCCCGTGGGTGGAGGACAGGTCCCGGTGGTGTGCCATGATTTGGCCGAGAGGCCTCTAACCGCAGCGGGCCTTTATGGCCTGGGCCACCGCTATCAGACCGAACTCGACAAGTGGGAAACAGACGATGCGGCTTGTGATCTGATCCTCATTGGAAATCGGACCTGTGATTTTGCGCTGCCCGGTTGGATCCGCGCCATCCAAGACGCTGAAACTTGGAAGTTGAACCCCGAGCGCCCCGAGCGTCACCACCCCGTTTGGGATTGGGAAGGCTATGCAGCCGCCCGGGAGGACAACGCACTAGACAGCACGTTTAATGTATTGCGATGCGATGCCGTCACCCTGAATGCTGCAGGAGCTGCTGCCCTTCAAGCTTGGCAAGGTGACCCGACAGTACTGATGCTCTCGGCGGCGCGGGCCGATGCGCTGGCTGCGCTGCGTTCGGCTTTTCACCTGCTTGACAATGCCCGTTGCACCATGCCCGTCATCGTTCACCAGGAATACGGAACGGCCCCTGCGGAGCGCATCCAGTTGCGCGCTTCAACAGAAATGGGCGGCCTGCTGCTCGACGGCTTTGGAGATGGCGTAGGCATTGCTGCCGCGGTTGGAGTCGAAGGGGGGTTGCGGTTTCTGAACCGCACCGCTTTTGGCATCCTTCAGGCCACCAGGACCCGCATCAGCCGCACGGAATACATCAGTTGCCCTTCTTGTGGCCGCACCCTCTTTGACCTCCAGGAAACCACCGCCCGCATCAGGGCCGTCACAGACCACCTGAAAGGCATCAAGATTGGCATCATGGGCTGCATTGTAAATGGACCGGGTGAAATGGCCGATGCCGATTACGGATACGTCGGCACTGGTCCGGGAAAAATCACGCTTTACAAGGAAAAAGAAGTGGTCGAACGCAACATCCCCGAAGACGCCGCTGTGGACGCGCTCATCGACCTCATCAAAACCCACGGAGATTGGGTTGAGCGCACCCAAAGCGTAGGCGCTTAACGTTCAGAAACCGCAACGTCTGGGTTCCCTTCAGCGGTCACCTCATCGGCATTGGAGGATTCCGAATCCGTCTTTTGAGCCCACCGGGCATCGCTTCCCAACCAGCTCTTCTGTCGCAATACAATCCAGGCGACACCGCATGTGATGGCCACGTCAGCGACGTTGAAAATGGGCGGGAAGACCTCTTGCCCTGCCCAACCATCTATGGGCCACCAGTGTGGCCACTGCACAGTAATGTGCAGCATGTCCACCACATTTCCGCGAAACCATGGGGCGTAGCTGCCCCATTCGCTGTGCCAAGACCAGTCGGCGGACTGACCAAAAGAGCTTCGGCTGAACAGCCTGCCATAGCAGACACTGTCCACGATGTTGCCCGCTGCGCCTGCAAGAATCAAAGCGAGGGCCTGGCGAAACCCACGGGGAGCGCCTTGCTTGGCCACTCGGGCGACATGCACTGAAAGCAAAACGACCGCTACAATCCTGAACGCGGTCAGCAGGTATTTACCCGTGGCACCGGGCAACGCCCATCCAAAGGCCATGCCGTCGTTTTCTATGAATTGGATGTCAAAAGCTCCCGGAATCCAGGTCACCCGTTCTGTCAAGCTGAAGCTCAACTTGATGAACACCTTGACGGCCTGGTCCAACAGCAAAACAGCCAGGGCAATGCCGGCAACGTAAGCTGGACGTCGATCTGCGCTCAACGCTTGTCCTGCTGGTTCTTGGCCTCAATGGACATCGTGGCGTGTGGGACCAACCTCAGGCGCTCTTTGGCGATCAACTTTCCAGTGACCCGGCACACGCCATAGGTTTTGTTCTTGATCCGCAGCAAGGCATTTTCCAAGTTCATGATGAACTTCTGCTGGCGCGCAGCCAATTGGGCCGTCTCTTCACGGCTCATGGTTTCGCTGCCGTCCTCCATCATTTTGAAGGTGGGGGCAGTGTCCTCCGTGCGGTTGTCGTCTTCGTAAGAAAGCGAACGCTGCAGTTGGTCGTAGTCCGACCTTGCTTGTTCCAACTTCTCATTGATAAGGTCTGCAAACTCTTGAAGGTCTGCGTCCGAAAATCGCGTTTCAGCCATGTTTCATTGAATGGGGACCATAGCGATGGCCACGGTCATTTGTGCTTCCAGTTCCTCGCGCTCCACCTCGGGTCCCATGGGGGCCCATTCCAATTGCTCTGCGAGAGTTTCGGTTCGAATATAGTCCAAATTGGAGGCCACAGATTCTTGCAATTCAGTGGGGCCATCCAAGGTCAATGCAATGCGGTCTGTGACTTCCAATCCCGCGTCTTTTCTGCGTTGTTGAATGCGGTTGACCAACTCGCGGGCCAGTCCTTCCGAGCGCAATTCAGGGGTGATGTCAATGTCAAGCGCTACCGTCAGACCGCCTTCGCCGGCCACCAGCCAACCCGGAATGTCCTCTGTCAATACTTCCACATCGTCGAGCGTCACCTCCACCGGTCCATCCGCCAAATTCAAGGCGATGGACCCGCTCTGCTCCAAGGCCCTGATGTCATCCTGATCCAGCGCGGCAATCCCTGCAGCCACTTGCTTCATCTGCTTGCCGAAGCGCGGGCCGAGCTTTTTGAAGTCCGCCTTGAGCTTCTTGGTCAGGATTCCACTGTCTTCTGCAAGCGGTTCGATCGACTTGACATTGACCTCTCCTTTCACCAGTTCAGAAACCGCCGCAAGACGGTCCCCAAAGCCAGCGTCCAGGACGGGCACCAAAATGCGCTTCAGGGGCTGGCGCACCTTGATCTTTTCTCGCTTTCGCAGGCTCAGGGTGAGTGAACTCAGCTTCTGGGCCAAGCCCATGCGCGCTTCCAATTCTGCGTCTTGGAGCTGCACGTCTACAGCAGGCCAATCGGCCAAATGCACGGAATCCGATCCACCGAGGTCCTGCCACAAGCGGTCGGCGTGAAAGGGTGCAATGGGCGACATCAGCACCGAAACGGTGTGAAGGCAGGTGTGCAACGTCGCATATGCCGCTGATTTGTCGGCGTCTGAATCGCTTTTCCAGAACCGGCGCCGGCCCAATCGGACGTACCAGTTGCTCAAATCGTCCACCACAAACGACTGTATGGTCCGGCCAGCACGGGTGGGCTCAAAAGCGTCAAAAGAGGCTTGTACCTCCTCAATGCACGTGTGCAACCTGCTCAAAATCCAGCGGTCCAATTCGGGACGGGTTTCCACTGCTGGTGCATCTGAAGCTGGGTCGAATCCATCGATGCCAGCATACAAGGCCAAGAAGGCGTAGGTGTTGTGCAGCGTACCAAAGAACTTGCGCTGTACTTCGGCGATGCCCTCTGTATCAAAGCGCAGGTTGTCCCAAGGTTGCGCGTTGGTGATCATGTACCAGCGCGTAGCGTCCGGCCCAAACTGCTCGAGGGTCTCAAAAGGGTCCACTGCATTGCCCAAGCGCTTGGACATTTTCTGACCCGCCTTGTCCAACACCAATCCATTGGACACCACCGTGCGGTAAGCCACCTGATCGAAGACCATCGTGGAAATCGCATGCAGCGTGTAAAACCAGCCACGGGTTTGGTCGACACCTTCCGCGATGAAGTCCGCTGGGAAGGCCAAGCCACCATCGGGTCCGTCCACGCGGTCCTTGTTTTCGAAAGGATAATGCCACTGGGCATACGGCATACTGCCCGAATCAAACCACACGTCAATCAAGTCAGACTCCCTGTGCATGGGGCGTCCATCGGCTGCTTTGAGCACAATGCCGTCCACCACGTGCTTGTGCAGGTCGATCTGCGCATAGTTGGCTTCCGACATGTCGCCCGGCACGAAGTCTGGAAACGGATGGGCAGCCATCAAACCGGCCGCCACCGCTTCGGTACAAGCGGTATGCAATTCTTCCACCGACCCGATGCAACGCTCTTCGCTGC
Source organism: Crocinitomicaceae bacterium (assembly GCA_042095055.1). Lineage (GTDB taxonomy): Bacteria > Bacteroidota > Bacteroidia > Flavobacteriales_D > Sanyastnellaceae > UBA8752. The sequence continues at coordinate 27,491 of JBELBZ010000003.1, forward strand.
CGTCTTCTGTCCTCCAGATGGGTATGGGTATGCCCCAGTATCGCGAGCGGCTGAGGTTCCAGTCGTTGAGGTTCTCGAGCCACTTTCCGAAGCGCCCTGAACCTGTGGCTGCGGGCTTCCATTGTATGGTCTCATTGAGGGCTTGCATCCGCTCCTTGGCCTCTGTGGCCTTGATGAACCAGCTGTCCAACGGGTAGTAGAGGATGGGCCGGTCCGTGCGCCAGCAATGCGGATAGCTGTGCTTGTACTTCTCGACCAAGAACGCGCGACCGCGGGTCTTCAAATCGATGGCAATCTCCACGTCTACTGACTTTTCTGGCGCGTCTTCGTCGTGGTATTCCTGCTTTACAAAGCGCCCTGCCATGGGCCCACATTCGGGACGGAACCTTCCTTGAAGGTCCACCAGAGGGACGCCTTGACCATTGCCGTCATCAACCAGCAAGGGAGGCACACCCGCTGCCGAGGCTACCCTGGCGTCATCCGCACCAAACGTGGGAGCGGTGTGGACGATGCCCGTTCCGTCCTCGGTGGTCACAAAGTCACCCGAAATCACACGAAATGCCTGGTCCGCATCGCTCATGGGTTGTGCCCACGGGATCAGCTGTTCGTAGCTGAGGCCGACCAAATCTGAACCTTTCACCGTGGCCAAGACCTCTGATTCAGGGGCTTTCTTGCCAGAGAAGTGCTTGCCAAACAAGGCTTCAGCCAAGACCACCACACCTTCCTCACCGGTGTACCGGTTTGCAGTGCGGACGATGTTGTAATCAATGTTGGCGCCGACGGTAAGGGCGGTGTTCGACGGCAGGGTCCAAGGCGTCGTGGTCCAAGCCAACAAGTCCACAGGCATTCCATCGGTGGCCCCTCGGGTCCATGCGCTAAACCGCTCGGTGCCTGCAGGTGTCACCCGGAATTGTGCCACAACGGTTGTATCGGTCACGTCCCGGTAGGCACCCGGTTGATTGAGCTCGTGACTGCTCAGTCCAGTTCCCGCTTTCGGGCTGTAGGGCTGAATGGTGTACCCCTTGTAAATGAGCCCTTTGGAATGCAACTGTGACAACAGCCACCAAACGCTTTCCATGTATTTGGGCTCGTAGGTGACGTAGGGGGCCTCCATATCCACCCAATAGCCCATGCGGCGCGTCAGGTCGTTCCATTCTTCGGTATACCGCATGACGGACTCGCGGCACGCGTTGTTGTATTCCTCCACCGAAATGCGGCGGCCAATGTCCTCCTTGGTGATGCCCAGCGCCTTTTCGACGCCAAGCTCCACTGGAAGACCGTGCGTATCCCAACCGGCTTTGCGCTCCACGCGCTCTCCTTTGAGCGTGCGGTAACGGCAAAAAATATCCTTCAAGGCGCGGGCCATCACATGGTGAATGCCTGGCTTACCATTGGCAGAAGGGGGCCCTTCAAAGAAGACGAATCTTTGGTCAGATGGACGTGACTCCACACTCCGGCGGAATACATCTCCTTCCTCCCATTGCTGCATCACCTCCTGTGCGATGCCAGGAAGGTCGAGGGGGCCTCTTTCGGGAAATCGTCGGGTCATCGTGCTGGCTATCCAATGCAGAGCCTCAATGGCATCTGGTCTGGTCGCGCGAAGATAACCCGCACCTGCAGGGCAAGGACCCCTTAGATTCGGCTGATTTTTAACATGTTGGACATGCCCGCTTCTGCGATGGGCATGCTGGCAACGTGGATGATGTAATCCCCGCTCTTGACTTTGTCGGCGCGCTGCAACAAGGTCTTCACATCAGAAATGGTGTGGTCGGTGGAAATCATCTTGTCGTAGTGGAACGATTCAACCCCCCAGCACAAGGCCATTTGACCCATGATCTGGCGGTTGCCCGTAAACACATAAATCAGGGCCTTCGGGCGCTGACTGGCGACCTTGTAAGCCGTGTAGCCTGAGAACGTCATCGTCACAATGGCCGAGGCCTGCACGCGCTCGGCGAGATCGCAGGCATTGTAGCAAATCGCATCGGTCACAAAACGCTCCGGCCGATCGTCCTCAAAGGCCATGTTGCGGTGGAAAATGTGGGACTCTTTTTCGATTTCCATCACGATGGAACACATCGCCTTGATGACCTCAATGGGATGGGCGCCCACAGAAGTTTCACCGCTCAACATGACCGCGTCTGCACCGTCCAGAACGGCATTGGCAACGTCGGTCACCTCGGCGCGGGTGGGTGCAATGCTTTCAATCATGGACTCCATCATCTGTGTCGCTACGATGACAGGTTTTCCGCTGCGCTGACAAAGCCCAATGATGCGCTTTTGGATCATGGGCACCTTTTGCATGGGCACTTCCACCCCCAGGTCACCACGGGCAATCATGACCGCATCAGAGGCCTCCACAATGCCTTCCAAATCGTCCACAGCCTCTGGCTTCTCCACCTTGGCCACCACCCTTGCATGGCTGTCCGCTGCCGCGATGCGCTGCTTGAGGTCCACCACATCGGCTGCGGTACGGACGAAACTCAGGCCGACCCAGTCTACCCCCAGGCTCAAGGCAAACGGCAGGTCTTCGCGGTCCTTTTCAGTCAAACTGGGCAGGCTGATGTCCGTTGAAGGCAGGTTGAGGCCTTTTCTCGAGGAGAGGATTCCACCGTGCTCTACGGTGCACTTTACGGTGTCCTTCCCATTGGTTTCCTCCACGCGCAATTTGAGTTTGCCATCGTCCAACAACACCGGCTCTCCCGGCTTGACGTCCTCCGCAAAATGGGCGTAGTTGGTCCAAGCTTCCTTGCTGTTGCCCTCTTCATTGCCCACGCGAATGGTGAATTCACTCCCGGACTTGAGGTCAGAACCATCGGCCATAGGGCCCACCCGAAGCTTGGGCCCCTGCATGTCAGCGAGCAGTGCTGTATGTGTCCCGAGCTTTTCGTCCACAGCCCGGACCCGCTCCACAGTTGTAGCGTGGGTGGCGTGGTCGCCGTGGGAAAAGTTCAGGCGAATCACATTGACGCCCTCTTTGATCATGCCCTCGAGGACTTCTGACGAAATGCTCGCTGGACCTACAGTGGCAATGATCTTGGTAAACTTCGATGGCATGGTTCTGTTTTCTTTTTCGAGCTTCACTCGTAATACAGCACTTCTGGTTGGGTGATTGCTGTTGCTGCGACGGGAAAGCAAGCTGCAACCCTTCGCATGGAGCGCAATGCCTCCATCAATGTTGCCGCCCGCTCGCCCATCATTGATTCTACACGGATGAGATAATCAAAATGAACCAGGGTGGGGATCATTGCCCCTTCCGGCACGCGGTTCCATATCACGTCAAAGGTGTAACCTTCTTCTTCGTCCTCGTGACGCCACACGCAGTGCCGGGTCTTGGGCCGCTTTTTTTTATGGATCACCTCAAGTTCAGTGTGATACCCGAGGTGTGTACCGAGTGTTTGATTGAGGTTCCAGCAAAACTTGTGCCCGGCATCAGTGCAGCTGACACCCAGAAAGGCATAGGGAATGGTTTCATCCCCGATGTCGAGTTGGACGGTGCGCATAGGCAGGGACCCGTTCTAACTGGAGTCCTAATCGTTGCCGAAGATATGACGACAGGCCTCGCGGGCCGCAGCCTGTTCCGCTGACTTTTTGGAAGGGCCATCCGAAGTGCCCATCACCTTGCCTCCTACCAAGACTTGCATCTGGTACAAGTGCTGCCCATCGCGCTTGAATTCACGCACAACATTGAACTGCACTTTTCGCTTTCGCTTCTGTCCCCACTCATGCAACTTGCTCTTAAAGTCTACGGTCTCTTGAATGCGGGTATCCAGGTCGAACCGCTGGAGGAGTTTGAGCACGCCCCGTTGGGTTTTTCTAAAGCCCCTGTCCAAGTAAACGGCGCCCACGAGGGCTTCCATGGCATTGCCCCTCAATGAGGCGTGTACGGCACTCTTTCCAGTTTGAGCGTCCAGCATGTGCTCCACACCGATTTCCTCGCCGAGGAAATTCAGCGCCTCCCTGCTGACCAGCCGCGCCTTCATGCGGGTCATCTCGCCCTCGTCGCCATTGGGAAACTTCCCAAAGAGCATGTCGACCACAATCATGTCGAGGACTGAATCCCCAAGGAATTCAAGGCGCTCATTGCTGGGCAGTCCATCGCGCTGGCAGTCCACGGAACTGGAGTGCCTGAGGGCTTCTTGGTAATGCTTTAGGTTGCGGGGCCTGACCCCAAAGTGCCGGCGTATAAACCGGCGTATGCGTTGATCTCGGCTGTCTGTGCGCCCCAGCGCCATCAGAACTTGCGGACGATGACCGAAGCGTTGTGGCCGCCGAAGCCAAAGGTGTTGGACAAAGCTGCCCTTACTGGGCGCTCGCGCTTCTCATTGAAGGTGTAATCCAACGCTTGGTTCAAGGCCGGATCAGGATCGGTAGAGTTGATGGTGGGAGGCACCACATCCTCTGTGACCGCCATGATGCAGGCCAAGGTTTCGATGGCACCAGCAGCACCCAACAAATGGCCCGTCATCGACTTGGTACTCGAAATGCTCAACGCAGGCGCGTGGTCACCAAATACCTCTTCAATGGCCTTGACTTCTGCCAAATCACCCAATGGGGTCGATGTGCCATGGACATTGACATAGTCCAACTCCTCTGGTGTCATTCCCGCATCCTTCAAGGCTGCGCGCATGACATTGCGTGCCCCCAAACCCTCAGGATGGGGTGCCGTCATGTGATGGGCATCGGCAGATGCGCCACCGCCCATGACCTCACAGATGATGTGGGCACCACGGGCTTGAGCGTGCTCCAAGGACTCCAGCACCAAGGCGCCTGAGCCTTCTCCAAGCACAAAACCGTCGCGGTTGACATCAAACGGACGCGAAGCCACACCAGGGTCGTCGTTTCGGGTCGACAGCGCCTTCATGGCGCCAAAACCACCTATTCCAGCTTCAACCACGGCCGCTTCTGCTCCACCGCTGATCATGGCGTCGGCTTTGCCGTACCTGATGGCGTTGAACGCGTCTATGATGGCGTTGGTCGCACTGGCACAAGCAGAAACACAGGCGTAGTTCGGGCCCCGAAATCCATATTCCATGCTGATGTGCCCGGCGCAGATGTCGCCGATCATCTTGGGAATAAAGAAGGGGTTGAAACGCGGGGTTCCGTCACCCTGGGCAAAAGCCGTGATTTCTTGCTGAAACGTGAACAGCCCTCCAATGCCACTCCCGAAGATGACCCCTACCCGATCCAGGTCTGGGTTGGCTTCGGCAAGACCGGACTGAGCGACGGCTTGTCTGGCCGCCACGATGCCGTATTGGGCATAGGGATCCAGCTTGCGCGCCTCTTTCCGGTCAAAATGTTCACTGGGGTCCCAGTCCTTGATTTCGCAGGCAAACTGCGTCTTGAACTTGGATGCGTCGAAACGGGTGATGGGACCAGCACCGCTGACCCCTCGTTTCAATGCGTCGAAGAAAGAGGGAACGTCCTTGCCCAACGGTGTGAGGCAACCCATTCCCGTGATGACGACACGGTTAAGCTCCATGGCGGGGCTTACTTCGCGTTTTCGATGTACTCAATGGCTTGGCCGACCGTGCCGATCTTCTCAGCTTGGTCATCGGGGATGGCGATGTTGAATTCCTTTTCGAATTCCATGATCAACTCGACAGTATCGAGCGAATCCGCTCCGAGGTCGTTGGTGAATCCAGCCGCATCGTTCACTTCGGAAGCTTCTACGCCGAGCTTGTCGACGATGATTGCGGTCACTTTTTCGCGGATATCAGACATGATTAAAGTTTTGCGAATGCGGTGCAAAGTAAACGCCTCAATTTCAAGTGTCCGACTTCAAAAACAACGATTCATCAAAGTTCCCCGATTTTCAGTTGAAAACAAGCTCAACTTACTGAAATACAGTCCTTTGATTCAGCCACTATTTATCCCCTGTCGGATAGTGGGTACAAATTTCGTCCAAACTTTTGCGTGAAAGATGCGGCACAGTGGTCCCTTTTGCGGGCCATCCGACGGGAATATTGAGAAAAGCGCGCTCATTCTCAGGGCGGCCCAGCAGCGACCCTAAAAAATTCATCGGGGAAGGGGTATGGGTGAGGGCCGCAATGCCGACTTCGTGCAAAGCGGCCAACAGCAAACCCACCGCGATTCCGCAGCTCTCCTGAACGTAGTAGTTGGGGTGCCGGTCTCCAGACTCAGGGTCGGTCTCGTAGGCCTTTCTGAACACGACAATCAAGGCAGGTGCCTCCTCGATAAACGGCTTCACGTGGTCTGTGGCCAAAGGGGCCAGGTCCTGGAGCCAACGGTCTGACATCCGTTCGGTATAGCTGCGCAGCTCTTCCTCTTCGACCGCCACCCGAATGCGCGCCCGCAATTCAGGGTCTGTCACGATACAAAAGCTCCACGGCTGTTTGTGTGCGCCGCTTGGCGCCGTCCCTGCAATTTGAATGGCCCGTTCCAAAACATCCAGTGGAATGGGCTCCGAACTAAAAGTTCGAACGCTGCGCCGTTCAGACAGGTGCGCATACATGGCATCCATCTTCTGCCTCATTTCCTCAGGGGACAACCTCGGCAGTGAATAGGGAATGTGGGGAGGGTCCTCGGACGTCATTGCCCCTGCAATTTCGCCTTGATGTTCCGCATCAGGTCAGAAGCGTAGACAAACGTATCCAGCTCTTGGACCCCGCTGTCCAAGATTCCCTTGCGGTCGCCCCGCCATGCGACCGTTCCCTCGTGCAAAAAGTGGATGTTGTCTCCAATTTCGATCACGCTGTTCATGTCGTGCGAGATGACCACTGTGGTGGTGTTGTACTCTTGGGTGAGGTCGCGGATCAGGTTGTCGATGACAATGGCCGTTTGGGGGTCCAAGCCCGAATTGGGCTCGTCACAAAACAGGTAACGCGGCCGTCCCACAATCGCGCGGGCCAAGGCAACGCGCTTCTGCATGCCGCCCGAAACCTCAGCAGGGTACCGGTGCTCCGCCCCTTCGAGCTGGACCCGCTTGAGACATTCCATCGCCCGCTCCATCCGCTCCTCTGGCCCCATGGAGGTGAACATCTTGAGCGGAAATTCAACATTCTCCAGCACGGTCAAGGAATCAAACAACGCCCCGCCTTGGAAGAGCATCCCGATTTGCAGGCGGATCTCCTCCCGCTCCTTTGCGGTCAGCAAGGTGAAATCCGCTCCCGCGTAATGGATGCTCCCTGCATCTACTTCGAGCAAGCCGACAATGCATTTGGTGAGCACCGACTTTCCTGAACCACTTCGGCCAATGATGAAATTGACCTGGCCTGCGTCGAAAGCGGCATCTATGCCATGCAACACGGTCTTGTCACCAAAAGCCTTGTCTACCCCGCGGACCCGAATCATGTGAGCAGCAATTGTGTGATCACAAGGTTGGCCACCATGACGATGACGACACTGTAAACCACGGCCTTGGTGCTGGACCGGCCGACTTCTTTGGCCCCTCCAGAAGTGTGGTACCCATGGTAGGCACTCACACTCGTGATGATCAAAGCAAACACACAGGTCTTGATCAGGGCATAGGCCACATCAAACGCTTTGAAGTCGACTTGAATCCCGTACTCGTAATCTGCGAAGCTGCTGAGGTCCGCTGCGTTGCAAATCCAAGCTCCTGCGCCAATGCCGAGCACCATGGCGATCACCACGAGGAATGGAAAAATGACAAGAGCGGCAAGCAGCTTGGGGAGCACCAGGTGGGAAATACTGCGCACACCCATGACCTCTAAGGCGTCAATTTGCTCGGTGACCTGCATCGTCCCAATCTGCGATGCGATGTTGGAACCCACCTTTCCGGACAGGATCACGGGGATGATGGTGGGCGCGAATTCGAGGATCATGGTTTGACGCACCGTAAAACCAATGGTGTAAGCTGGAACCCATCCGCCCACTTGGTGCGCCGTTTGGATGGCAATGACCGCTCCCATGAACAGGCTCAACAATGCCACGATGCCGAGGCTTTGGACGCCGATGGCCTCCAATTCGATGATGGTGGCCTGTGCAAAGACGCGGCCTTTTTGCGGTCGCCGAAGCGCCGATGCCATGAACGCGAAATAGCGGCCGATGTGGAATAGCAGTCCCATGCCTCCCAACGAAGGTACACACCCACCGCCGCGGCGCCACAGGGTTTGTTATTTCCTCCCGATCAAACGAGGGGCTCTCCGTGGTCGGTCTTCAGCTGAGAGACCAATTGTTTGACCCACTGTTCTTCGCTGCGGGGGCACAACAACAGCGCATCTGGGGTGTCGACGACAATGAAGTCGCGCAGCCCTTTGGCCACGACCAGTTTTCCGCCTTCAGCGGCCACCATCAAGCCCGATGCGCCGTCGCCCATAAAATTCACGCCACTGAGCGCATTGCCATCGGCATCCTTTTCCAGCTTCTCATAAAGTGAGCCCCACGTCCCGAGGTCGCTCCAACCGAAATCACCGAGCACAACACCCACGTTTGGCGCGCCCTCCATGATGCCGTAATCGATGGAAATGTTCTCTGCCGCTCCAAAAATGGAGAGCACGGCTTCGGCCTCTTTGTCCGTTCCCAGGTCAGACGCCCGCTCCAAGAACAGCGCGTGCAAATCGGGCAGTTGATCGGCAAACCTGTCTTGGATGGTCGACAGCGACCAAATAAAAATGCCCGAATTCCAGCAAAAATCCCCAGACGAGATAAACTGCTCTGCAAGCTCTTTGTTGGGCTTTTCCGTGAAGGTCTTGACCTGCTGCAGCCGCTCATCAAATGCGCCGGGAAGCTCCTCATATTGGATGTAACCATATCCCGTGTCAGGGCGGGTGGGGGTGATGCCCAAAGTCAGAAGTTGTGACGTCTCAGAAGCCTGGCGCACCGCCACCCCCAAGACATCGCGAAAGCCCTCTTCGTCTTCGATCAAGTGGTCCGCAGAAGCCACAATGATGGTGGCCTCAGGGTCCTTTTGGGCGATCCGATGGTGGGCATAGGCCAGGCATGGCGCCGTATTGCGCATGAACGGTTCGCACAGGATTTGGTCCTCCGGAAGTTGAGGGAGTTGCGCCATGACCTCTTCCTTGTACCGCACGTTGGTGACGACATACATGCGGTCATAGGGGAGCATGGGCTCCAGCCTGTCGGCCGTCATTTGAATCAGGGTCCGACCGCGGTCAAGGATGTCGAGGAATTGCTTGGGACTGCCCGAACGGCTCATCGGCCAGAAGCGGGAGCCGACGCCTCCCGCCATGATGACGGCATATGTGTGGTCGTGTAAGGCCATGTCGTTGTTCCTGTCGAAAATTCCGAGTGCAAAGGTAGCCCTTGCTCAAAAGGACCGGGCGCGTGAGAGAAGGAAGGACAGGTCTTGCACTTTGGCTTTCGCTTCCTTTTGGTGCGGTGCACATGCCGGGGAGGGCCACAGTCGACCAACACAAGGGCCATCAGCACCACCGCCAAACACCGTCCAAGGTTTTGAATGCGGCGGGCGGTCATCTTGAACCGGTCATGTTGGCAGGCACCACCCAGCGGTCGTATTCCTCCTCGGTAAGGTGTCCAAGCCCCAAAGCTGCCGCCTTCAGGGTCGTGCCTTCCTCGTGGGCTTTCTGGGCGATGGCTGCGGCTTTATAGTAGCCAATGTGTGGGTTCAATGCCGTGACCAGCATCAGGCTGTCCCCCAAAAGCTGGTCAATCCTGGCCCGGTTTGGAAGGATACCGGCAACACAACGGTCCGCAAATGAGGCACACGCCTCACCCATCAGCCGCGCAGATTCCAGAATGTTTCGGGCCATCATCGGCTTGAAGACATTGAGTTCGAAATGTCCTTGAGCCCCGCCAATGGTCACTGCGACATCGTTGCCCATCACTTGGGCGCACACCATGGTCAGGGCTTCGGCTTGGGTAGGGTTGACCTTGCCCGGCATAATGCTGGATCCCGGCTCGTTGGCGGGGAGGGCCAGTTCACCGATTCCACTCCGCGGGCCGCTGCCCATCATGCGGATGTCGTGTGCGATTTTGTTGCAGCTGACGGCCAATTGCTTGAGCGCTCCATGGGCCTCGACCACAGCATCGTGCGCCGCCAAAGCCTCAAATTTGTTGGGGGCGGTGACAAAGGGATGTCCCATGGACTCCGCCATGTAAGCGGCTACTTTTTCGGCGTAGCCTTCGGGCGCGTTGAGCCCAGTTCCCACGGCTGTGCCACCAAGTGCGAGCTCGGCCAAGTGGTCCAACGTGTTGCGCAGCGCCTTCATTCCATGATCGAGCTGGGCGACATATCCGCCGAACTCTTGGCCAAATGTCAGCGGTGTCGCATCCATCAGGTGGGTCCGGCCGATTTTGACCACGCCCTTGAGTTCCTCCGCCTTTGTTGCCAAGGCGTCCCTCAACCGCTGCACTCCCGGAAGGGTGGTGCCCACAATGCGGTCAAATGCCGCCAAGTGCATCGCGGTCGGGAAAGTGTCGTTGGAGCTTTGCGACTTGTTGGCGTCGTCGTTGGGGTGCACCGGCCGCTCTCCTTCGCCAAGTGTTCCTCCGGCCAGGACATGCGCGCGGTTGGCAATGACCTCGTTGACGTTCATGTTGGACTGGGTCCCCGAACCGGTTTGCCACACGACCAACGGAAAACAGTCGTCGAGCTCCCCCGCAATGATCTCTTGGCAGACCTGTACAATGAGGTCGCGCTTGTCCGCTTCCAAAACGCCCAAATCGCAGTTGGCCCGTGCTGCGGCCATTTTCAAGTGGCCAAAAGCATGCACCACCTCGATGGGCATGGTGCCAGCTGGACCAATGGGGAAGTTGTGGCGGCTGCGCTCGGTTTGCGCCCCCCAGTACTGGTCAGCAGGTACAGCGACTTCGCCCAGGGTGTCCTTTTCGATGCGGGTTTTCATGTCTTGGAAAGTGTCTGTGATGTGACCGTGGCCTTTAGTGCTCGGCGGCGGAGCGCTCTGCAGCTGCATGCATCAGGTTGGCCTTGAGCATGGTCTCAATCTCCCCGTTGAGCACCGCGTCGGTATTGGACGTTTCATAGCTCGAACGCAAGTCTTTGACCATTTTGTACGGCTGCAACACGTAGGAGCGGATCTGAGAGCCCCACTCGATTTTCTTTTTGCCCGCCTCGATTTCAGCCCTGGCCTCACTCCGCTTGGCCATTTCCATTTCGTACAGTTGTGACTTCAGCAGCTGGATGGCTTTTTCCTTGTTGCCCAATTGTGAGCGGGTCTCGGTATTGTCAATGATGATGCCCGTGGGCTTGTGGCGGAGTCGAACACCGGTCTCAACCTTGTTGACGTTCTGTCCTCCTGCTCCTCCAGACCGGAAAGTGTCCCAGGTCAAGTCTCCGGGATTCACCTCGATTTCTATGGTGTCGTCCACCAAGGGGTACACGTAAACAGAAACGAACGAAGTGTGCCTCCGGGCCTGCGAGTCATAAGGGCTGATCCGCACCAAACGGTGCACGCCATTTTCCCCCTTGAGCATGCCAAAAGCGTAATCGCCGTCGACCTCCATCGTGACCTGCTTGATGCCGGCCACATCGCCGTCTTGCCGGTCGATTTCCTTGACCTTGAAGCCCGCCTTGTCGGCGTACATGGTGTACATGCGCGTCAGCATGCCGGCCCAATCGCAGGACTCGGTTCCTCCCGCTCCCGCCGTGATTTGCACCACCGCATTGAGTCCATCGGCCTCATCAGAAAGCATTTGTTTGAACTCCAGCTCCTCGATGCACGAGATCAGTTCCCCATACTGGGCCATCACTTCTTCTTCGGTGCTCTCACCCTCCTTGTAAAACTCAAACAGCACCTGAAGGTCTTCGATGGCCGACTCGGCCCGCTCGAATTCTCCGACCCAGACTTTCTTTCCGCGGATCCGGCGCATGACCTTCTCTGCTTCTTTGGCATCGTTCCAGAACTCGGGGTCTTGCGACAGTTTTTCGTCCTCTAAGATGTCAATGCGCTTCTGCTCGATGGCGAGGTATTCCATGAGCGCATTGACGCGCACCCGGGCGGACTGGATTTGATCGGCATTTAGCATGAGGGTCCAAATTTAGGGGGCACATCCTCTGCGGCCATTGCTGCGCGCACGACTTCCAATGTGAAGCCTTTGCGCAAGAGGCCGCCGATTGTTTTTTCCGAAGCCTCTTCTGGGTGCTGAAGCTTCCTCTTTCGCACAGCTCGGCAGGCCGCCTCATGCACATCACCAGCGGTGAGCGCATCCAGGGCACGGTCCACCACGCCGTCTGCCAAAGCGTGCTCAAACCGCAGTGCTGCAGCCACTTTTCGAGGACTCCACCCCTTGATTCGCACGTGGTCCAGCGCATATGCTTCCGCAAACCGTTCCGCATTGAGGTACCCTTCCTTGGTCAGGGCAGCCACGAGTTCGTCCGCATGGTCTTTCTCCCCCCAATTGTAGAGTTTTCGGCGCACCTGAGCGGGTGACCGCTCGGCGCGGGCGCACCAATGTCGTATCTTCGAGGAAACATCTTTTTTCACGTCCACGGCGCTGAATCTACGGAGTACAGCCCTCAAAGGACTTGCCAACTGCAAACCATCGGGAACGCCTGATGGAGCCAACCTACCCAATGCCATGAAAGCCGAGATCAATCAACGCATCGCGTCGTTGCTGGAGAACCCGGAAATCGAATCCGTGCGCGTCGACGTTCGCACAGCCTTCGAAGTCTACAAGGATGCACGCGAAAAAGATGTCGCCGCCCAGCGCGCAGCTTTTGATGAAACCGAACATCCTGCGTTGGAACCGGGAGAGGAACCCATCCGCTTTTCATACGAGCCAGACGAAGAAGATGCGCGCAACAATGAGATGTACGCGGCTTTTCGCGAAAGGGAAAAAGCATGGCGGGAAAAAGTAGCGGCCGAGCAAAGGGCCAACCTCGAACAGAAGACGGTGGTCTTGAACTCCATGAAGGAGTTGGTGGCCAATGAAGAACACATCGGTAAGATGTTCGATGCGTTCAATACCCTGACCGAACAGTGGAATGCGATTGGAAATGTTCCAGGTGATCAATACAAGGAAGTCCACGATGCTTGGCACAGGCTACGCGACGAGTTCTTCTACAACGTCAACATCTACAAGCAGCTGCAGGAGCACGACTTGCAGGTGAACCTCAAGAAAAAACAAGACCTCATCGGGCAAGCCTCGCAACTGGTCTCTGTCACAGACCTCAAGGAAAAAGAGCTGCTCGCAAGGAGCTACATGAAGGCCTGGTTCGACATCGGTCCAAGTCCGCGCGAGACTTATCAGGAAATGGCGGACACCTTTTTCGGCCATACCCGCGGCGCCTTGGACGAAATCAAAGCGCATTTCGATGGCATTCGCGAAGGATTCCAGAAAAACCTCGAGGCCAAGCAAGCCCTTGTAGAAGAAGTCCGGGCCTTGTTGGAGGTCGAAATTGAAGGCCCTACTGGGTGGCCCGAACAGGCCGAAAAAGTCAAGGAAGTGCAGAAGCGCTGGAAAACTGTGGGCTTTGCCGGGCGCAAAGACGACCAAGAAGCTTGGGAGAGTTTCCGTGCGTTGTGCGACTTGTTTTTCCAAAAGCGCGACGCTGCTTTTGCAGATGTGCGTGCCGCTCAAAACAAAGTGCGCGACCGCAAGCAAGCCATTGCGGAAGAGGCTGCCGGTCTCGCCGAAAGCACAGCATGGAAGCAGACGGCAGACCAGCTGATGGCCCTGCAAAAAGAATGGAAGGACTTGGGGACAGCCGGTCCTCGGGACGAAAACCGTTTGTGGCGCAAGTTCCGCGGAGCATGCGATCAGTTCTTTACGGCGAGAAAAGCCCAATTCGCCGACCGCGACAAAGAATACAAGGTCAACCAGAAAGCGAAAGAGGCGCTTATTGAAGAAATCGAAGCCTTTGAGCTCACTGGAAACCACGGCAACGACCTCGGTACGTTGAAAGCGTTTTCAAAGCGCTGGGCAGAAAGCGGTCATGTCCCAAGGCGGGTGTTCGAGCAAATTGTAGAGCGCTATGGCAATGCCATGGACAAGAAATTCGATGCTTTGGGCGAGAAGCGCAGTGAGCGCTCGGTGGAGGCATACAAGCAGCGCGTGGAAAGCCTGGTGACCGGGGAAGGTTCCGAACACATGGCCCGCAAGGAGGAGCGCATTTTGCGTGACAAAATGGACCGGCTCCGCAAGCGCGTGACCCAGTACGAGAACAACATGGGAATCTTTACTGGAAAAGGGGCCGCCTCTATCGTCGCCGACTTTCAGAAAAAAATCGAGTCAGACCAACGCGAAATGGGCGAAATCAGCCGCAAGCTCAAGATGCTGCGCGAGGCCCGTCAAAGCTCACAGGAGGGCTGACGCTCAACTGACTTCTTTCATGCTGTGCGTAGAGCTCCTGTAGGCGCTCGGGAAGCGCCATGCGGTCTTTCTGCTTGTCGAGGATGCCCAGCACATCAAACTCTTGGACGACTTCCCACAGTTCCTCGACCCCAAAACCTGTGAGAAACACGACAGGGTATTGAAACTGAAGGGAGCGCATCAGTTGAAGAAACTCCACGCCATCAATCGTCGGCATGACCGAGTCCAACAGGATGAGATCAAGCTCCTCCGTGGCCAGCATGCCCACCGCCTCCAACGTATCTGAAGTTGCTTCGGCCACCATTCCCGCATTGAGCAATTGGAGTTGCGTCAAGGTCAGTGCCATCTCGTCGTCGTCAACGTAGAGCACGCGCAGGGGTCTGCTTGCATTGGTCATCAGGCCTCAAAGGTGGTCATGGACTTCAAAAAGCCCTGTAAGCCCTGCAAGGCCTTTGTTGTGGGAATCTTCTTGCTATGAGCGGAAAGGCATCTCCAATGCCGTTCCAGTCCACCCGTGTTCATCCAGTGCACGCAACATGCCCGCCAGCAGTCCCGGAGTGCGGGGAGAGGCCTTTTGGCTGTCGTGCATGACGGCGATGGATCCGGGCCTCAAATGGCCGAGGGTGCTCTTGAGACATTGCTCAGCGGTGCGCTTCTGGTCAAAATCTCCTGTCAGCAAATCCCACATCACTATGCGGCTGCGTTTGGCGATGGCTTTGGCTTGTCCTCTGGTCATCCTGCCATAGGGAGGACGGAAAAGGCCCGAATTCGTCAGGGCCTCGCACTGCAAAAAACTCTTGAGGTAGGCATACTGATCCGTGGACCATCCAGATTCATGCCGCATGGTATGGTTTCCCCAACTGTGGCCTTCATTTTGGATGCGCTCAAATACGGAAGGGTGACGCTCGACGTTTTCGCCGACACAGAAAAATGTGGCTTTGTGTCCTGCCGACCCCAGCATATCGAGGATGCGCGGGGTCCATTCTGGATGGGGGCCATCATCAAACGTCAGGTGCACTGCTCGCCCCTCAGAAGCGCCCGACCAGAGAAACTCTGGAAACAAAGACGGAACAGGTTCGGGTATGCGGGTCGCGTACACGGCGGCAAGTTCAGGCAGAACGGTCGAATAACATCGGTTTTGAATCCAATCCAGCCTTCCATTTGTGCACGCCGAGGCAGCGGCAAAAAGGGACGCCTTCACCGCAGCAGGCCAAGGTATCTTCGCACCTACATCCCGCGGGTATGGAATACGATTTCAAAGCCATCGAAAACAAGTGGCGCCAGCATTGGCAAGAGCAAGAGACCTACAAGGTTTCTGAGGACGTTGCGAAGAAGAAGTACTATGTGCTCGACATGTTCCCCTACCCCAGTGGCGCGGGACTGCATGTGGGCCACCCCCTGGGTTACATCGCCTCGGATGTCATTGCCCGGTACAAGCGACAACAAGGTTTCAATGTGCTCCACCCACAAGGGTATGACAGCTTTGGTCTGCCGGCCGAGCAATACGCTATACAGACGGGGCAGCACCCCGCCGTCACCACCGAGCGCAACATTGCCCGGTACCGCGAGCAACTCGACCTATTGGGCTTCAGCTACGATTGGTCTCGGGAAGTGCGCACCAGCAGCCCAGAATACTACAGGTGGACCCAGTGGATTTTTGCCCGCCTCTTTGAGCACGGATATGACCGGGCCGCTGACAAAGCTTCGCCGATTGCAACCCTCACTGCACATTTCTCCGAACATGGCAACGCCCAAGTTGATTGGGTGGTCGGAGAGGACACATTGAACGAAGCCCTTCAGTTGGCCTGGGGCGATGAATTTGAAGGTCCCTTCTCCGCTGACCAGTGGAATGCGCTTGACCCCAAAGGACAGGGGGCAGTCCTGATGGCCTACCGTTTGGCCTACCTCGCCGACAGCGAAGTGAACTGGTGTCCGGCACTGGGCACTGTCTTGGCCAATGACGAGGTGATTGGCGGACTCAGCGAGCGCGGGGGGCATCCCGTCGTGCGCAAAAAAATGCGGCAGTGGATGATGCGCATCACCGCTTATGCTGACCGCCTGCTGCAAGGGCTGGACCGCATCGATTGGTCCGACAGCATCAAGGAGGTACAACGCAATTGGATCGGAAAGTCTACCGGAGCGCAGCTGCGTTTTGACATCCAACACCACGAAGGGCGGACCATAGAGGTGTTTTCGACGCGTCCCGATACCCTCTATGGGGCCAACTTCCTCGTTTTGGCTCCCGAACACGAGCTCGTGCAGGACATCACCACAGCAGTGCAACATGACGCTGTCGCGGCCTACCAAAAAGAAACCGCTGGACGAAGCGAGCGCGAAAGGATGGCCGGAGACCGGGGCATGACGGGGTGCTTCACAGGGGCCTTTGCCTTGCATCCGCTCAGCGGAGCTGCGATGCCCATCTGGATCGCCGATTACGTCTTGGCCGGATACGGTACCGGAGCCGTGATGGCCGTCCCTGCTGGAGACCAGCGAGATTGGGAGTTCGCCCGTGCCTTTGGATTGGACATCCCGCCCATCTTTGAGGGCCACGATATCGAACAGGGCGCTTGCACCGACAAGGATGCTGTGCTGTGCAACAGCGGCGCTTGGAGTGGTCAACGCTGCTCCGCTGTATTGCCCATCGCGATACAGGAATCAGAGGCTGCAGGATTTGCCGTTCCACAGGTGAACTACCGGTTGCGCGACGCGGTATTCAGCCGCCAACGATACTGGGGCGAGCCATTTCCCATCTTCTATGATCAGGGCGTGCCTCAGCTGATTGAAGACGAACAAGTGCTTCTGCCCGAGGTGGATGCTTACCTGCCCACAGAGGACGGTGACCCGCCTTTGGCGAGGGCTGAACATTGGAATGTCTCCAGGGGTGAGCGCATGGAGTTCAATACCATGCCGGGCTGGGCTGGATCGAGCTGGTACTTCCTGAGGTACATGGACCCTCACAACGACAGCGGCCTGTGTGACAGGTCCAAGAGCGACTACTGGGGACAAGTTGACCTCTACGTTGGGGGAGCAGAACACGGAACAGGCCACCTGCTGTACAGCAGATTCTGGACCAAGTTCCTCTCTGACCTCGGCGTCATTGGCTTTGATGAACCCTTTGCCAAAATGGTCAACCAGGGGATGATCCTGGGCCGAAGCAGCTTCGTATACCGCATCGAAGGGACCAACACATTTGTCACCTTCGAGCGCCGCAAGGAGCAACGCACGCAGCGCCTCCATGTGGACATCGCCCTCGTGCGCAATGATGTCTTGGATACGGAGGCCTTCAAGGCATGGCGCCCCGAATTTGCAGACGCCACTTTCGAACTCAACGGACAAGGTGAATACCGCTGTGGCAGCGAAGTCGAAAAAATGTCCAAGTCCAAATACAACGTGGAAAACCCCGATGATTTGGTGGATCGTTATGGCGCGGACACCTTGCGCTGTTACGAAATGTTCCTCGGTCCATTGGAGCAAGCCAAGCCTTGGGACACGCAGGGCATCAGCGGCGTGCACGGGTTTTTACGGAAGCTCACCCGCCTGTATATGGACAGCGAGGGCAACGACATCGTTACCGACACCCCCCCTTCTGCTGACGCTGAGCGCACCTTGCACAAAACGATCAAAAAAGTCACCGAAGACCTCGATCGTCTGAGCTGGAATACCGTGGTCAGTGCCTTGATGATTGGGGTAAACGAGCTGACAGAGCAAGGTTGCCACGACCGCAAGATCTTGACGCCGTTGGCTGCTGTATTGGGTCCCTACGCGCCACATTTGGCCGAAGAACTCTGGTCTCGTGCTGGGGGAGGTGGCTCAGTGGTCGACGCCCCATGGCCCGCCTGGGATCCAGAGAAACTCGTGGAATCCGAAATGCGCTATCCAGTCCAATTCAATGGGAAGGTGCGGTTCCAATTTGAGGTCTCCGCCGACCTGGGCCCGAAGGAAGTAGAAGCCGCTGTGCTTGCTGACCCCCGCACTTCCAAGCAGCTGGATGGCCGCGAGCCCCGAAAAATTATCGTGGTTCCCGGGCGCATCATCAACATCGTCGGATAAGTCCTACGGGGCTCCATTGCACTCATTTTGGGGCGTTTACTGCGCTCCTTCAGGGGGTTGACGCTCACAAATTTTCTTCTGCGAATCTCGGTATTTCTTCGACGAATGACGATTTAATTGCAATTAGTCGGGTTTTTTCGCATCTTTGTGGAACTTATCATTGATGCTATCAGCTTATTATCACGGCGCCATGAACCCATACCGATTGCTTCTCGGGCTTTTCTTCGCCCTGTCCTGCAGCCTTGCAAATGGACAACCCACCAATTCCTCCCCTGCACCAGAAGGGTATGACCTCGAAGTCGAGGTCGTCAACGAAAACATTGGTCTTTTGGTGGGGCCTCTCGGTGTGACCGACCTCACAGGTTATTCCTGCACACGGTTGTACATCTCCATGAACAACGAGGACGACTTTATGTCCTCCGTTTCTGGAGACCTCACGAACCCCACGTATGTCAACACCACGACTGAGTTCTTCAATGCGACCCTTGGCGCGGCAACGCCCAACGGCATCAACGGGATTTTGTTTGCGGTGTATCCAGACCTGCCATACGACAGCTGGGTGACCGTGGGCATCGAAGGTGTGCCCAACGCCATGCTTGGAGAAGCCAATGTGAGCACGGTGCAGTCCACGGACAACCCCTGGGTCACCAATTTCGATCCAGGAGCAGGACAACCTGGATCCAGCATCGCCATCGACGACCTGATTGGAGGTGCTTGGTATGCGTTGAATGGTGACGCCAACGGCATTGCTGGTGAAGACCTCCGGGTGCTCATTGGTCAGTTCACTACAGATGGAGACATGAGCGGCCAGATTTATTGCCAGGTCTTCATCAATGGAGACGGCATGAATGAATTCCGTGATACGTTTTATTTCGGTGCAGGGGGACCTGTACTGGGATGCACGGATGACGCCGCCTGTAACTACGACGAGCTGGCCACCGATGATGACGGCTCATGTGAATTCCCATTGGACCTTTATGGAAACGATGGGCTTGACTGCGATGGAAACTGCCTCGCCGATGCTGACGGCGACGAAATTTGTGACGGCGATGAAGTCGCCGGTTGTCAGGACGAAACGGCCTGCAACTTTGACCCTGCCGCCACCGACGACGACGGATCTTGCACGTTTGCAGCCGACGGACTTGACTGCGATGGAAACTGCCTCGCCGATGCTGACGGCG
>JBELBZ010000003.1:47053-49377 GCA_042095055.1 Crocinitomicaceae bacterium
GACTGCGATGGAAACTGCCTCGCCGATGCTGACGGCGACGAAATTTGTGACGGCGATGAAGTCGCCGGTTGTCAGGACGAAACGGCCTGCAACTTTGACCCTGCCGCCACCGACGACGACGGATCTTGCGCATTTGCAGCCGACGGACTGGACTGCGATGGAAACTGCCTCGCCGACGCTGATGGCGATGGCATTTGTGACGGCGATGACCCCTGCAACGAACCCGACCTGACGCCTGTCGTCATCCCTACGGTTCCGGTTTCCTTCATTTCAGAAGTGACCCTCGACTTCCAGCCCGTTGTCGGCATGACCTTGATTGCGATCGTCGATGGCGAAACTGCAGGTGTGGACGAAGCCTTTGAATACGAGGGCAGCAGCTGGGTGAGCATGACGATTTACGCCTCCACGGGTGACGAGATCGAATTCCAACTCTTCGATGCCGCAGCCTGCGCATTGTATGACATCGACCTCTCCTTTACCGTGAGTGAAGACGGCGAGGAGCTTTCCACATTTGACGACCCCGCCATTCTTCCCTTCTTGAGTGGAGATGCCATTCCTGGTTGTACCGACGACGAAGCCTGCAACTACAACTTGCTCGCGGACTTGGATGACGGCTCATGCATCTACCCCATCGACCTCTTCGGCACGGAACTTCTGGATTGCGATGGCAACTGTATCAACGATGTGGACAGCGACGGCGTCTGCGACGACGAGGAAACAACGGGCTGTACCGATCCTGAAGCCTGTAACACGGGCGACTATACCGACACGGACAACTCCACCTGTCTTTACCCCTCAGACCTCTATGGTTTTGACTACGTTGATTGCGACGGCGCATGCCTCAATGATGCGGATGGCGACAGTGTATGCGATGAAGACGAAATCGGCGGATGTACCGATGCCTCAGCCTGCAACTACAGCGCAGCGGCCACGGACGAAGACGGTTCTTGTGAGTTCACCAGCTGCGCCGGTTGTACCGATGCGGCGGCCTGCAACTATGACGGGGACGCCACGATTGACGATGGCTCTTGTGCAGCATTGGACGAATGCGGCGAATGTGGTGGCGACGGCATTGCCGATGGAGCCTGTGATTGTGATGGCAACGTTCTGGACGCCTTGGGTGTCTGTGGTGGCACCTGTTTGGCCGATGCGGATGCCGATGACATCTGCGACGACGAAGATGACTGCGTCGGAACCCTCGATGTGTGTGGCGTGTGCAACGGCCCCGGTCCAGATGCTGGCTACGATTGTGATGGAAACTGTCTGGAAGACGCCGACAACGACGGCATTTGTGACTTCGAAGACCCGTGCAACGAACCCGACACCTCAGTGGAGGTTCTCCCCTTGATTCCATCGACGGTCATTGCTGAAGTGTTCTTTAACGGTGCTCCCATTGTCGGCGGCACTGTGATCGCCCAAGTGGACGGCAATACCGTCGGTCTGAGCGTGGCCTTTGACTACGAAGGCGGCAGCTGGATCAACATGAACATCTACGCCGAAGAAGGCGATGAAATCAGCTTCATCCTCTGGGATGAGGACGCTTGCGCGCAATACGAACTCGACTTCACCTTGACGCCTGAAGAGGAAGGTGACGAGCTCGGAACCTTTGACGACCCCCAGCAATTCCCATTTGGCTCAGGCGACCCCATCGAAGGTTGTTTGGACGAAGAAGCCTGTAACTACAATCCACTGGCCACCACCGATGGCATTGCTTGTGTGTACCCTGAGCAATACTGCGACGCTGAATTCGTGGACTGTGACTGCGCTTGTCTGAACGACGCGGACAGCGACGGCATCTGTGATGAGGAGGAAGTGGTCGGCTGTGGAGATGCCACGGCTTGCAACTACGATGAAGACGCTACCGACCTCGATGAAAGCCTCTGCACCTATCCAGCAGAAGATTACCTCGATTGTGATGGCAACTGCCTCAGCGATGCAGACGCAGACGGCATCTGTGATGCACTGGAAGTCGCGGGCTGTACCGATGAATTTGCCTGTAACTACAACGCGGCGGCCACGGATGAAGATGGCTCCTGTGACTATGCGCTTCCTGGCTTTGACTGCAATGGCGACCCCATTGAGCTCGACGATTGCGACCCCTTGTGTCTTGTGATCGATGAGTCCCTTCAGGACTACACCGTGCAATGCCTCGATGACCTTGCTGCCATCGAATGTGTAGAAGATGCTTCTGTCTACAACGCCTGCACAGGTGTCACCACCGAAGCCTCCTCATGTGTCACCCTCTCGGCCATGGACTCCCTGGTTTCAGGTGAAGCCAACACGGCTTTGGGCGTTGGCCCTGACGGCGCATTGCGCATCTACGG
>JBELBZ010000003.1:49477-53679 GCA_042095055.1 Crocinitomicaceae bacterium
GGTGAAGCGGCCAATGACCACAACTGCGAGTTCGGACTCGGAGGTTGGTATGCTTGGGAAGGCCAAATCTCTGGCGTCCCCGTATCCGGGGCCCTCGGCGATGTGATCGTCAACCTCAGCCTCGAAACAGAATACTTCGACTACGACGAAATGTGCACGACCAACGTCTACACCTTTGTGGATTCTTGCGGTGCATACAACGTCGAGCAAAACATCTGCCGCGTGGACACCATCGCTCCGACCTTCCTCGGTTGTCCTGGTGAAGCCACCGTGGCCTGCACTGAGGACATTCCTCAAGTGGCCACCGTCACCGTTGTCGACAACTGCGATGACCTGGACAGCATTCCTGTCAGCATACTCGCGGACGTCATCATCGACCAAACAGATGCGGGTTGCTATACCATCGAACGCACCTGGAGCGCCGAAGACCTCTTCGGAAACGTGGGCACTTGCACGCAATTGATCCATGTGGTCGATACCGTTGCTCCTTCCATCGACCTCACACTTCCCGGAGACCTTGCTGTATCCGTCATGGGCGACTGCTCTGTGGAGACGGGCACAGATTTCACAGGAGAGGCTTCTGCCGATTTCACGGATGACTGCAGCTCAGTATCCGGTGACATCACCTACTCCGATGAAATTGTCGACGCCATCAGCGATGGTTGCTACACCATTCTGAGGACCTGGACGGCCAGTGCTGAGGACGGTTGCGGAAACGCGGACAGTGTCTCAGGTGTGCAGACCATCGAGGTCATCGACCAAATCGCACCCATGATTGAGTTGAGTGCAGTGGAGGTCTCCATGTCCTGCGACGAATGGGCCTGTGATATGGACGTTCTGACCGGACTTGGCTTTGCCACTTGGACCGACAATTGCGCCATTGACACCGCTTACATCGAATGTGACCCCATGTCCGGTGGATGTGTGAGCCCTGTGCCCACATGGGATGTGGAGTATATCGTCATTGACGCTTGTGGAAATATGTCCAGCGCCCACCAGTTCATCTTGCTCATCGATACCGTAGCTCCTACAATCGACATCACCTGTCCGGAAGACGTGGTGGTGGAACTCGATGCCGACTGCATGGGAGAACTTGACCCCACGCAAAGCGGCGAGGTCGAGATCTTCAGCACCGACAACTGTGATGCTGCGCCAACCCTGAGCTACACTGTAGAGGACAGCGACCCCATCTACACCTGCGAAGACGGCAACGGCACCTATGAGATCACACGTACGTTCTACGCTGTATCAGAAGACCATTGCGGCAATGTCGCCATGGAGAGCTGCACCCAGCTGCTGACTGTGGTGGACGTCACGGCTCCCGTCATCACCGTGTTGGATTGCCCTGCTGATACTACAGTTGCCCTTGGTGCGGACTGCACAGCTGAGGTGGACTACACCTTGCTGGGCATGCCCCAAATCACCGCTGAAGACGGCTGTGACGCAGATCCAGAGGTCACCTGGTTCCATACCGACGGATCTCCCATCTTCGAATGTGACGACAGCGACGGAAGTGCGGACGGCACCTACTCATTTGAGCGCACGTTCTATGCTTACGCGACGGATGCTTGTGGCAACATGGGCGATACGGTCAGTTGTGTTCAGGTCATCACGGCGGCCGACCAGTCTGCCCCTGAATTCGGTGAATACCCTCCCTATGAGCCCGTCTCATGTGAGGACCTCACCGACCCACTTGACCCTTCACAGTCTCCATTGGAAGTGTTCGACAACTGTGACGGAGACCTCACCATCAGCATTGAAGCATGGCCTTTGAGTGGGTCCTGCCCCGGAAGCTGGATGCGGATCTGGACGGCTACGGACGACTGCGGAAACGTGGGCATCGCCGAGCAGTACATCGCATTGTATGACGACACGAACCCCTTGATCACCTGCCCAGCCGACACCATCGTCATGCTGGACCAGGACATCGCGGACGACACCACGACCACTGCTTTGGGCATGGCCATGGCCACGGACAACTGCAGCGGGTGGGAGGACATTGCCATCACCTACACCGATGGCAGCTTCCAAGTGGATTGCGAAGGCGACGACAGCACACCCGAAGGAACCATGTCGTTCATCCGGACGTTCACGGCTTCCGATTTCTGTGACAACAGCTCCAGCTGTGAGCAGCACATCACGCTGGTCGACGAGCTCGGACCTGTCGTATTTGTGGAGGACACCACCGTGTCTTGCCTCGATTACGAAGCTGAAATGACCTACGGATCTTTCGGTGCTGAAGACAACTTCGACACTGATGTGGCATACTCTTGGGAGGAAGACAGTGTCTATGCCCAATTGTGTATCGGCAGCTTCAGCGTCGACCGCACCTGGACCTTTGTCGACGACTGTGGAAACAGCACGCTCGCCCACCAAACCATCACGGTTGTGGACGAAACCGCGCCCATCCTTGTGTCAGGCGAAAACACCCTCTCTATTTCATGTGAGGAGTACAGCGACGAGAATACAGACGAAAATGTCTTGATCGAAGTACTCGACGAGTGTGGAAGCGATGTCACGGTGACCTTCTTCGACACACCGTTCAGCGGGGGATGTGTGCAGCCCGTGGGCATGTACATGCGCACCTACACCTTCGAGGATGACTGTGGCAATGCCAACATGTTTGAGCAGTTCATTCAACTGTATGACGAGACGCCTCCAACGGTATCCATCGACTGCCCTGCGGACACGACGGTCTCTGCCGATGCCAATTGCATGGCTGACCTGTCTACAGAGGCGCTTGGTTTACCTGCCATCGCGGCAGAGGACAACTGTGGTGGAACACCGCCCTCGGTTGACTTGACGTGGACGGACCACGATACGACTGTGGCGTGCGCGGGCTCATTCTCCTTTATCCGGACGTTCACAGCTACGGCTACGGACAACTGCGGAAACGAGAGCACGGTTAGCTGCGACCAGACCATTGCACAAGAAGACATCACGGCTCCTGAGTTCGTGGATCCCCTTCCTGAGGATCTCACTGTGCCTTGCTTCGACATTCCTGCTGTTGCGGATCTCACCGCTGTGGACGGTTGCGATGCAAGCCCTGTTGTGAGTTTTGAGGAGGAAGTCTTTGGTGCAGAAGAATGCCCAGGCACACAGGTGCTCGTGCGCACTTGGACGGCGGTGGATGCCTGTGGCAACGCTACCAGCCTCTCGCAAACCATCACAGTGACCGATGAATTTGCACCAACGTGGTTGACCGCTGCTCCTGCTGACACTACGGTGTCCTGCGAGTCAGTGCCAGCAGCGGAGGTTTTGGAGGCCACGGACAATTGTGACGACAACCTCGAAGTGACGTTTGCTGAGGCGAGCGAAGGTGGAGACTGTGCACAAAACATGACCATCACCCGCACTTGGAGTGTGAGCGATTGTGCTGGAAACCAGCTCTCTCACGTTCAGGTGGTGACCGTGGTCGACACCACTGCTCCGGTCATCTCTGGACCGCTTGAGTTGGACATCCCCTGCACCGACTGGGGCATGGACACCCTCTATGCTACGGTCAGCGACAACTGTGACGCAACGGTAGAACTGGAGCTCCTCTCCGACGAGGAGTTCAGCGGTGCCTGCGCCGGAAGTTACCTGCGCACCTATGTGGCAACGGACCTCTGCGGAAACAGCGACACGCTCATTCAGTCTATTGATTTGATTGATACAGAGGCGCCTGAATTCACAGTGATTCCACAGGATACCTCGCTGTCTTGCGACAACGACTACAGCGTTGGAAGCCTTGGGGCTGCCGAAGCCACGGACAACTGCGACTCCGAAGTGGAAATCACCTACTCTGATTCCATCACTTTGATTGACGGTTGCGCAGGAATGGCCCTTGTGGTGCGCACTTGGAATGCTGTCGATGAGTGTGGCAACAACAAGACTGTTGATCAGATCATCTCCTTGATGGACGATACCGATCCAACGTTCAATGAAACGTTGCCGGGTGACGCTACAGCATCTTGTGATGACGTGCCCATGGCACCGACCCTGACCGCGATGGACAACTGCGATCCTGACCTGACCGTTTCCATGACGGAGACGCTCGAGGACGATGACCTGTGCCCATTGGATTACACCATCACGCGGACTTGGTCTGTGGAAGACTGTGCTGGAAACGGCATCAGCCATACGCAGGTCATCACTGTTGTGGACACCACCGCCCCAGGCTTTGTGGCCGGTCCTGCGGATGCCACCGTCGCTTGCGATGC
>JBELBZ010000003.1:53779-180865 GCA_042095055.1 Crocinitomicaceae bacterium
CTTCAATACTGCACCACCGTCACTCCAGAAGCGTACAGCTCTGAGGAGACTTGCAACGGATACGACGTACACGCTGTGCGCCTGTTCAACTTTGCTGGTGCGGAGTTCTACTCCACCATGGGCGAAGGCACGGTCAGTCAGATGTCCAATGGCGACTGGGTCATTGAGAAGACGATTGTGGCCAACGACAACGCCGATGCGGGTTGGAACGTCACCATCACATTGGAAGACGGCATGGACTATGACGAATGGTCAGACCAACCGTTCCCCACCAGCTACAAGCTGGATTGCGAGGACCTCGAGGACAACCATGAGGACTGGATGTATTGGTTCCTGTCCAACGGTACCATGACCGGTTGGGGTGAGTATGAGGGCGACTTCCTCACGTGCACCCACCAGCCTGCCAACGAGTTCTACCGCTTCCAAGTCGGACTGGGCGCCAACAACATGAACTCCCATTACGGTTACAGCGGTTGGTTCACCTATTCAGGCATGTTCGCCAACACCCCGGTGATGGGATCCGGTGACTTCTTTGGAGACCTTGACTGCACCTTGCCTTACCAGTTCGAATACGACTACACTGCCACAGATTGCAGCGGCAACCAAGCCGAATTCGGATATACGGTCAACGTCACGGGCGAGGTGTGCGAAGATCCCGAGTCAGGCTTTGTTGGAACTGGAGGAAACTCCAGCGCTGACAGCTTCACTCCTTCGATGGAAACTGCTCAAAACCGCGGTGACATCCAGGTGTCCAACATTGTTCCGAACCCCACACAGGACTTCGCTCAAATTGGATTCAATGTGTTGCAACCCATGAGGATCGATGTGAACCTCTACGATGCTGCTGGCATGCTGGTCACACCCCTGTTCAACGGACATGTGGAAAAGGACCAGACGTACATGCTCGACATCAATGCGGCCCAGCTGCAGAGCGGTGTTTACCAGGTGCGCATCATCTCCAATGAATGCAGCATCGTGAAGCAATTCATGGTCACTGAGTAATACAGAAGGACCTACACATCAACAGAAACCCCCAAAGTGCAACTTGTTCTTTGACCCATCTGGACACCGCTTTCACCGAGCGGTGTCCTTTTTGTCGCGAACAATTTCTGTTCTTCCCTAATTTCCTTTACATGTCCAAGTCTTTCCCCAAATTGACCACAGTGCTCCTTGCCTTCCTGAT
The DNA here is from genome assembly GCA_042095055.1 of Crocinitomicaceae bacterium. Taxonomy (GTDB): domain Bacteria; phylum Bacteroidota; class Bacteroidia; order Flavobacteriales_D; family Sanyastnellaceae; genus UBA8752. Next base: position 54,963 of record JBELBZ010000003.1, read on the forward strand.
GGTCGGAGCTGTCCCAAGCATGTTGAGCGCGCAATGGCCTTACAACCCCAATGCTGACGGAGACTCGCTGATCGGAACTGGAGATGTGCTGCAATTGCTGACCCTGTTTGGTTTGCCCTGGGAAGATGAAGGCGTTTTGGGCATTGAAAGCGGCGGTACCGGAGCCTCTTCTGCAGACTCTGCAAGAATCGCACTCGGTATCAGTTACTTGTCTGATTCGACAACGGTCGTTGGCATCAACGCTTACACATGGTCTTGGGCTGAAGGGCGCATGCGCATCACCCAGCAATTGGCCCAAGGACGCAATGTCACGGCCACGGGCTCCTATGCTTCCGCGCTTGGAGACGGCTCGGATGCCGATGGCAACTACAGCCATGCCACCAACAGGAACACCACCGCAAGCGGAACATGCTCCAGCGCCATGGGAGAGGGCACCGAAGCCACAGGGACAGCATCGCATGCACAGGGCATGTTTACCGATGCTACCGGAACGACCGCTCACGCTCAGGGTTACAACACCAAAGCATTGGCCAATTATGCCCACAGCGAGGGTTATGGATCTGAGGCCACCAACACGGCAGCCCACGCCGAAGGCTACAACACCACCGCTTCAGGATTCTTTAGCCACAGCTCGAACCGCAACACAGTGGCCAGTGCGACCTGTGCCCATGCCGAAGGTGAAGGCACGCAAGCCACGGCTGACGCGTCCCACAGTGAAGGCTTCTACAGCGTTGCTTCAGGGTTTTCCGGACATGCGGAAGGCTATGAAACGCTGGCGAGTGGTTACGCCTCAAGTGCCGCCGGATATTACACTGTTGCTGACCAACCTTACCAGACTGTGGTGGGTAAATACAATGCAATGACCTTGCCCAACACACTGTTTACGGTCGGAAACGGAACCGACATAGACAACCGGTCTGATGCCTTTTCTGTGGATGACATGGGCAACGCTCAACTGGCTGGAAACCTAGAATTTGCTGGCATTAACCTGCAAGACACCATTGCCAATTTGAACGAACGCATCACCGAACTGGAGGCGCTCATTGGGACGTTGCTCGAGGCCATTGACCCCTTAGATGAAGATTGATCGCGCTGAAGGCCACGAAGAATGTGGTCAGAAAAGACGCTTTTCGTAATTTCGCCGTCCATTCTTCGAGGAATGCCCCATGGTGTAATGGTAGCACACCGGTTTTTGGTACCGTTTGTCAAGGTTCGAGTCCTTGTGGGGCAACCACGAAGTACAAGACGAAAGTCAATGCAATCGCACGAAGACCGGCACTGATGTGACCGGTCTTTTTCTTTTTCGTCCCCACCTTGTGCGCCCAAGGCGAATTCCATGGAACAGGACATCCTCAATTTGATCAACGGCCAGCTTCAGCCCGCCCATGGCGGAGCCTGGCTCGACAACGTGGAGCCGGCCACTGGCCAGAACTACAGCCGCATCCCGCGATCGGGTGCAGATGACGTGGAAGAAGCCGTGGCTGCTGCGCGCCGTGCTTTCCCCGCATGGCGGGCGTGGAGCCCAGCCGACCGACGGGCCGTGCTCATGCGTTTGGCCGACAAGGTGGCAGAACATGCAGGCATGCTCGCCGAGGCCGAAGCCCGTGACAACGGCAAGCCCGTTTCAGTGGCCAGCACCGTGGACATTCCGCGTGCAGAGCACAACCTCCGTTTTTATGCCTCGGCTGCGGAGCAGTTTTCCAGCGAAAGCCACACCATGGGCGACGGTACGGTCAACTACACCTTGAGGAAACCCCTGGGGGTGGTGGCTTGCATCAGTCCATGGAACCTGCCGTTGTACCTGTTCACTTGGAAAATTGCCCCTGCCCTGGCCAGCGGCAACTGTGTGGTGGCCAAGCCCAGCGAAGTGACGCCCATGACGGCTTACTTGCTCGGCACTTGGGCGAAAGAAGTGGGCCTTCCGGACGGCGTACTCAACATCTTGCATGGACTGGGCCCTGAAGTCGGACAGGCCATGGTGGAACACCATTACGTTCGGGCCGTCTCCTTTACCGGTGGCACGGCGACAGGAGCGGCCATCTCTGCCCTTGCCGCTCCAAAGTTCAAGAAGCTTTCTTTGGAATTGGGCGGAAAAAACGCCACGGTCGTGTTTGACGACTGTGACTTTGATGACGCCGTTTCAACCGCAGTTCGCGCGGCTTTCTCCAACCAAGGTCAAATCTGCCTCTGTGGATCGCGCATTCTGGTTCAGGAATCGATGTACGATCGGTTCAGGGATGCCATGGTCGCCAAAGTGTCCAAGATGAGGATTGGCGACCCTATGGATCCCGCCACAAAAATGGGCGCTGTGGTCTCCCGGGGGCACCGCGACAAGGTGTTGGCCGCCATTGACACTGCCCGCGGTGAGGGCGGGCGAATCCTGTGTGGTGGTGGGCGCCACCAGCCTGGCGAGCCCAGACTCAAAGGTGGCTTTTTCGTTCAACCCACCCTCATCGAAGGCCTGGATCACACGTGTGTGACCAACCGTGAAGAGATTTTTGGTCCCGTGGCGACCCTGCAACCTTTCAAGGATGAGCAAGAAGCCTTGGGCTTGGTCAATGCGACGAAGTATGGCCTTTCTGCCTCTGTCTGGACGCAAGACCTGAAGCGGGCCCACCGTGTTGCGGCGGGCATTGATACCGGAATGGTGTGGCTGAATTGCTGGCTTGTGCGCGACCTGCGGACCCCGTTTGGGGGCACCCGCCATTCTGGTGTTGGCCGCGAAGGCGGCTACAACAGCATGCGGTTTTTTACAGAGCCACAAAACGTGTGCATCAAGCTGTAAACCGACCGTGCTTCACAATCCACATTGGTTTGTTGCGTACGTGCGGGGGGTTCGGCTGTAGGTCACTGAGTGCGTGGCAACTTGAAGGTATGTTTCGTCCCTTCCGCGTTTCTTTCTTTTCGATGTCCCTGGCCACCGTGCTGCTCAGCGGATGTGTGCCCATGAGCCAGTTCACCGAAGTGCGCGATGACCGCGACCTGCTTGATCAAGACGTTGCCACTTTGACGGAGCAGGTACAGGAATTGCGCCTGGCGGTTTCCGAAAAAGACGGCCAAGCGCGAGAAGATGAGCGCCGCATGGCAGCGCTCCGGGCGGACACTTCGTCTCGGGGCAGCCAGTTCAGGCAATGCCAAATGCGCAACGGTGAGTTGGAAAACCTGAATGCGCTGCTGACGGCTGAACTCAACCAAAGCCGCTCTGCAAGTGGCAGCGAGCAAGCCGCTCTGCTGGAAGAATTGCAGAGGATCCGGGCCGATTTACAGTTCCAACAAGACAGCCTTTATGCGCTGGAACAAGACCTGCGTGCACGTGAAGCAAAAGTGTCGGAATTGAGCCGGATGTTGGAGTCACAAAAAGCCGCGGGAGAAGCGCTTCGGGCGAGGTTGTCCAATGCCCTGTTCGCCTTCCGCAATAAAGGCCTCGAAGTGGAGGAAAGGGACGGCAAGGTGTATGTTCGTTTGGCCTCCAAGCTGTTGTTTGCATCCGGCAGTACGGCCATTGACCCCGAGGGAAGGCAAGCGCTTTCAGACCTCGCCAAGGCGATAGAAGACGAAGAAGGATTCGAAGTGGTGGTCGAAGGACACACCGACGATGTGGCCTTCAATGCTCCAAGCTCACCGAAAAACAACTGGGAATTGAGCGTGTTGCGTGCCACTGCTGTGGTTCAGGTGCTCACCGCCTCAAGTTCACTCAAGCCAGCATTGCTCACCGCTGCTGGACGCAGCGAGTACCACCCCCGCGATCCTGAGGACCGCAACCGCAACCGCCGCATCGAAGTCGTACTGAGCCCCAAATTGGGTGGCCTCTACGACTTGCTCGACGAGTGATCAGTTGATGGGAAGCAGGAAGGTGCCCTGCGTGATGGAGATGCCACCTGTCCCATCGGAACCGATCAAGCTTCCACCAAAGGTGCCCACCACAATGCCTCCAGACTCTGGAAGGATGTAGAGGATTTCAACGGTAAAGTTGGCCCCCGGCAAGGTCGAAGTAAAGGTCTGTCCCGTGGGGCTGTTGTAAGTGCATGCGCCTGTTGGAGCGCTGGACTCATTGAGTGAAACTTGGGCCCCATCCAACCATCCAACTGAGGGCTCTGGCAAGGTCATTGCGATGCCATCTGTCGTGACAGAAACGCCACCGATGTTGAGCGTTGTCCCATCGAGGCTGCAGGTCGTTTCGAAATCAGCAACCAGGTCGTTGCCATTGGCCTTCCACGTCATGTTGCCATCGCAAGGAGGGCAAATGGTGCCTCCACAGTCAATATAAAGCTCGTCGCCATCCAACAGGCCATTGGTGCAATCTCCGTCTGTGGCACAGGGCTCACAGTCAGGTCCACCGCAGTCGATGCCCAACTCTTCTCCATTCAACAAACCGTCCTCACAACTGGGACATACTTCGCAATCGGGCCCTCCGCAATCCACATCGATTTCGTTGCCGTTGAGCAAGCCATCACCGCAAAGTTCACCGCAGTCAATGCCGGTATCACCACCGCAGTCAATGCCTGTTTCCCCTGGATCCAACTGGCCGTTGAAATTCACATCGCAGGGAGCGCACTCTCCGCCGCAATCGACCCATTGCTCGCCGAGCACTTGGTCCCACACCCCGTTCTCACAGGGGTCGCAAGGTTGACAAATCGAACCGCCGCAATCCACGAGCTCCTCACCGTTGTTCAATATGCCATCAAAGCAATTGGGACCGATCAGATTGTCGTCATTGAGACAGGATGATCCAAACAGCAGCACCGTGGCGGCCATGAGGAACAGGGAGAAGGAAGGGAGGCGGAACGAGGTCATCGTTGTATCTTTCAGGCTGCGCAATTTAAGGGAGTCAGGACGGATTCAGCGCGGTATTTCCCTCAATCCGTGTCCATTCCATTGCGAAGGTGCCCCCGCGAAATGACCCGTCAACCCCACATACCCCCTGCTGATTGGTCTCCACGCTCGTCGCGGGACCTGCTCCAAGAGGAGAACAACCCAACAAACGGGGTGGTTGCACGGCTGCTCGAACTGCGGGGAATTACTGAGGAACAGGCCCCCTCATTCTTTCATCCAGACCTAGAGGAACTGCACGACCCGTCTGAAATGCGCGACATGGACCGCACCGTGGACCGCATCATTCAAGCCCAGCGAGAAGGGGAGTGCATCATGGCTTACGGGGATTATGATGTCGATGGGGCCACTTCCGTGTCATTGATCCACGACTTCCTACACAACAACGGGTTTGACGTTCTTCCCTACATCCCCGACCGCTACAGCGAAGGATATGGCCTTTCCTCAAAGGGCGTGCAGTGGGCGGCTGAAAAAGGCTGCTCCATCATCATTACACTGGATTGTGGGATCCGTGCAACGGAGCGCGTGGCCGAGGCCAATGCATTGGGCATCGATGTGATCATTTGCGACCACCACTTGCCCGGTGAATCGATGCCGGAGGCATTTGCGATCCTGAACCCCAAACACCCCGACTGCCATTACCCGTTCAAGGAACTCAGCGGTTGTGGTGTGGCTTTTAAGCTGACCCAGGCCCTCACAGAACGAATTGGCCTGTCGCCATTGAGCGCATACGACGGCCTCGACCTCGTTGCACTGAGCATTGCTTCAGACCTCGTCGAGGTCACCGGCGAAAACAGGATTTTGCTCCACCACGGTCTCAAGGCCATCTCAAAAAATGCCCGTCCCGGCATTCGGGCCCTGCTGCAGGTGGTGCGGTGTTCACCAGATTACCTGACCGTCCGCGACATCATATCGAGGATCAGCCCGAGGATCAACGCCGCAGGACGCATGTCACTTGCCACAGAAGCTGTGGACCTTTTGACAGAGAAAAGTGACGCCCGGGCGACAGAACTGGCGGGCAACCTCGACCGACTCAATCAGGTGCGGCGTTCTTACGATGAGCAAATCACCCGGGATGCCATCGCCCAACTTTCCGAACGCGAGGAATTCAAGCACGTGAACATTGTTTGGGGCAAAGGGTGGCACAGGGGGGTCATTGGCATTGTCGCGACCCGGCTCATCGAGCACCGCTACAGGCCGAGTATTGTGATCAGCGATGACAATGGCGTGATGGTGGGAAGCGCGCGCTCTACGCCCGGGTTGGACATCCACGAACTCATCAAAGACTGCGGTGAATATTTGGAGCAGTTCGGCGGACACGCCATGGCCGCTGGCATCACCGTAAAGACCGACCAGGCCCCTGCTTTTGCGCAGGCTTTGGATCGGGCTGTCGGCGAAAAACTGGCCACCATCAGCAAACGGGAACCGCGGTACTTCGACCTGGAGATTCCACTGCAGGATTGCACCCCAGAATTGCTGCGCAACCTGCGCGCATTCGAACCCTACGGGCCTGGCGCGCCGGCTCCTGTGTTTTTGTCACGGGACGTCAAACTGGCCATCCCTCCTAAAAAGGTGGGCAAAGACGGGCGCCACATCAGGGTGTCCCTCAAAGTGCCCGGAGCCCCGCAAAACATCACCGCCGTTGGCTTTGGCCTGGGACACCGACTTGAAGCCCTGGCCTCAACAGGGAGCTTGGACGTGGTGTTCAAAGTAGAAACGGAGAACTACCGAGGGGTGCTGCAGCCGCGGATTACCCTGCTCGACTTCTGGTCCGAGCGGCACTGAATGTGGGACCTCACCCCTTGTAACGGGCCGCGTCCTCTTCACTCAAGGTGTGCAAGATGGTGCTGCCAAAGTGCGCCGCCAATCGGGAAACGCGTTCCGACACTGTCATTTTTTTCTTGAGCAAATCCAATTCCTCGGCGAGCGGATCTTCAGAGGTCCCGGGATCGTCAGCCAACTCTTTGAGGCGGCCTGTGATGCGCGCTCCATCGCCACGGGCTTCGTCGAGCATCAGCCTGTACAAGGCCCCTTGAAGGGCCTGCATCAACAACTTGTCCTCGGTTTCGGGAACGATGTTGTGCTTGTTCAGCCAGTTCTCGCTCAGGGCGAACTCGGTGACCAGCAAGTCTGCTGTAATGGCGGCCACTTCCGGACCTCCATTGCTCCAAGTCTCGGGGCCAGGGATGTGTCCTGCCACCATGCTCTCCCTGAAAGACTGGACGATTTCATCCACCACTGGATGGCGAATCGATATGCCGAGGGTATCCAATTCGTGCATCAAAAACTCGGCCAAGGTCACTTCGATCTGAGGGGTCTCCTCACCGATTTCATCCTCCACCACGTCTTCAGGCAAGTCCAAAGTCAGCTTCTGGCGGCCATACTGCAGCAACAAGCGCAGCAAATCCTGTTCCCGGCCCTTCCGCCCCACTTTCCCGACCAACTGTGGTTTCCCAATCGGCCCTTGATTCTGGGGTTGGAGCGAGGGAAGCGACGTTTTGGCCTCTTGCTCCATCCGAGAGCGGGCCTGCCTCGACAGCTCCGCCAACAGGTCGTCAGACTGCATGCCCAATCGGCCTGCACTCTCCTGAATGTATACGGTGCGCTTGAGTTCGTCGGGGACCTGCGCAATGCTCTGCACCACGCTTCTCACCAACTCCGTGCGTTTGATGGGGTCGTCCGCAGCCTCCGCATCGAGCAGGTCGATTTTGAAACGGATAAAGTCCCTGCTGTGCTCTGACAGCCATTCCATCAGGGCTTCCCTGCCCATCTTTTTGGCGAAAGTGTCAGGGTCTTCCCCGTCGGGCAGAACAGCCACTTTGACGTCAAGGCCTTCCCCCAGAACAATGTCCACACCTCGGATGGCTGCCCGCAAACCAGCGGGGTCGCCGTCAAACAGCATGGTCATGCGCTTGCTAAAGCGGCGCAAAAGCCTCACCTGCTCCACCGTGAGCGCTGTGCCAGAGCTGGCCACCACATGCTCCACCCCAGCTTGGCGCATGGCCATGACATCGGTGTAGCCCTCCACCAGAATGGACTGATCCTCCCGCACAATCGCGTTCCGGGCCATGTGTATGCCATAGAGCGCGCGGGACTTGTCATACAGAGGGCTCTCCGGGCTGTTGACGTATTTCGGGACTTTTTTGTCCGACTTGAGCGTCCGGCCACCAAACCCGATGAACCTTCCCGTGACATCCCGAATGGGGAAAATCACGCGTCCCCGGTAAAAATCATAGAGTGTCCCGTCCTCCCGCTCCTTGCACAAGCCACTGGCTACGAGCCACTTGTCCTTGTAACCTGCCTTTCGAGCGGCTACCGCCAACGCCCCTTCTTCGGACCACGGACGTTCCGGACAATAACCCAAGGCAAACCCTTCAATGGTCTCGTCGGTAAAGCCGCGGCTGCGGAAATATCCAAGCCCTACGCTTTTGCCCTCTCCCGTTTCCAGCAGTTGTTCCGAGTACCATTTTTGGGCCCACGCCGACAAATTCGACAGGCTTTCGCGCTCAGTCTGTTCTTCGAGCTCTTCCGGTGTGAGTTGCCGCTCTTCTATCTCAATCCCGTACTTCCTGGCCAACCAGCGCAACGCCTCCGGATAGGAGAGTTTTTCGTGCTCCATCAGGAAGGTGACGGCACTGCCGCCCTTTCCCGAACTGAAATCCTTGAAGATTCCCTTGCCCGGCACCACATAAAAAGACGGCGTCTTTTCGTTGGTGAACGGGCTCATTCCCCGCATGCTCGTACCGCTCTTTTTGAGCTGCACAAAATCGCCCACCACCTCTTCAATGATGGTGGCCTGCAATATGGCGTCAACGGTATCCTTCGGAATCATGCAGTCCTAAACGGGGAAACCAAGGTAAAGCCCGCAAGGGGCGGATGGAAACCGACCGTCAATTTCCCTCAAAAGAAGGGGCGGTCAGTCCGCAATCAGCTTGAACCCTTTGCCATGCACGTTGAGGATCTCCACCCTGGTGTCTTCTTTCAAATGCTTGCGCAATTTGGCAATGTAGACGTCCATGCTGCGCCCGTTGAAGTAGTTGGCATCGCCCCAAATGGCATTGAGTGCGAACTCCCTCTCGAGCAAGGCGTTTTTCGACTTGGTCAGGAGAAACAGCAACTCATTCTCCTTGGTGGTCAGCCTCTGGGCATCCTCACCAAAACGCAATTCTTGGCGGTTGTAGTCGTAGATGTAATGTCCAATGGTCATTTCACCGACCTCGTCTTCTCCTTCTGGAAGTGCTGCAGAACGGCGCAGAATGGCTTCGATGCGCGCCTCCAACTCGTCCATAGAGAATGGCTTCGTCATGTAATCGTCTGCGCCCACTTTGAAGCCTTGAAGCGTGTCTTCCCTTTGGCTTTTGGCCGTGAGAAAAAGGATGGGGACGTGTCGGTTCAGGCCGCGAATCTCTTCGGCCACCTGAAACCCGTCTTTGACCGGCATCATCACATCCAGCAGCACAAAGTCATAGGAGCCTACACGGAACTGGCGGACCCCCTCGGCGCCGTCTTGCGCCCACGTGGTGTTGTAGCCTTTACGGTCTAAAAAGTCGCGAAGCAGCTTTCCCAAGTTGGGATCGTCCTCGCAGAGCAGGATATCGAGCTGTTGTTTCATGTTGTTTTCTTCTGTTGTGGGAAGACCAAAGTGAATGTGCTGCCCTCACCAGCTGTACTCACAACGTTGATTTCGGCTCCATGTTGTTGCATAACAGCTTGTACATAGCTCAAACCGAGTCCAAATCCTTTCACGTCGTGCACATTTCCGGTGGGCACCCGATAGAGCTTGTCAAAAACCTTGCCAATGTGTTCCCGTGGGATGCCAATTCCCTTGTCTTCGAAAGCAACATGCAGAAAACCGCCGTTGTTCCATGAGCGAACCAGCAACTTTGGCTGATCTCCGCCATACTTGATGGCGTTGTCTACCAGGTTAAAGACCACATTGGTGAGGTGGGTGCGGTCCCCCTTGACTACAGGGTCTGTTGCCTCCAGCTTGGCTGAAGTTGAACCGCTTTGCTTCTTGATGTGAATGGCTTGGTTCCGGAGCACTTCTTTCAGAAGGTCATGGAAATTGATGGGCTGACGAAAGAGTTCGAGTTCGCCTTGGTCGAGCATGGCAGCGCGCAATACGTTCTCCACAAGCAGGCCCAAGCGTTTGTTTTCTGACCGAATCAATTGGACATAGTACCTCAAATTCTCAGGGTCCGCGGACATCTGATCATCCAACAGCGCTTCACCCGCCAGGCCTATTGTAGAGATCGGTGTTTTGAGCTCGTGGGTCATGTTGTTGATGAGGTCCCCCTTCAACCGGTTGAGCTGCTCGGCCTTGCGCAGTCCATTGGCCGCATACACCGTGAACACCACCAATACCAGCATGAGCAGGAGGTTGGCTGACAGTTCAATCCACATTTCACCGGCAAGGGCAAACTTCTTGGCTGGGAAGAACACCGTGTACAATTGAACCTCTTCCAGCACCCGCGTATTTCCAGCGGGGATGCGATAGCCCCCTTCTGAGAACTTGTCCAAGAGGTCGACATCGTCGTCACGCAAGAAAATGGGCCGACCATAGCGGTCCAGCAGTGCCGAACGAAACGCGATATTGATGCCCCTCCCCTCGAAGACCAGCATGAGAATGCTGTCCGCCATTGCCATCGCGGCACCGCGTTGGACGGACTCTTGAGCCCGAATTTCCGCCAAGCTGTCAGCAGCAGCGCCAGTTGAAGGCGACCAGCCGGACACGGGAGGCGGCGGAAAACCAATGGGCATCCTCGACAAAACGTCCTGAACCTCGACCAATGCTGTTCTGGCCTGCTCGTCGAACAGGTCGCTCCGCGCCCCAACCAGCGCCCTCACCCAACCAAACTGCATCGCCAGCAAGCCGAGCAAAAGCATGCCCATGCCTAAAACGAGTACATTGGTGCGGCGTTGTTTCATATGCCAAAATTACAGGTGTGTCCGGCGCATTGGCCTCCTAACTATCTTTGCGCCCTCTAAGTAAGCCATGCAAGACCATCCCATGCGCATTCTAGCCGGTTCGGCATCCCAAGAGCTCGGTGCACGTATCGCCATGGCGTACGGCACATCACTGTGTGCCACCAAGCATACCGTTTTCAGCGACGGAGAGTTTCGGGTGAGCATAGAGGAAACAGTGCGTGGCAAGGAAGTCGTGATTGTGCAAAGCACTTTTCCGCCTTCTGACAATCTGATGGAATTGCTGATGCTGGTCGATGCAGCCAAGCGTGCATCAGCCAAGCGTATTGTTGCTGTCATTCCCTATTTCGGCTTTGCACGTCAAGATCGGAAGGACGCCCCGCGGGTTGCCATTGGCGCCAAGCTGATTGCCAATATGCTCACTGCCGCTGGTGTTGACAGGGTCATCACCATGGACCTTCACGCGGATCAAATCCAAGGCTTTTTTGAAGTTCCCGTGGATCACTTGTACGGCTCGGCCATTTTCCTGCCCTATCTCGAGAGCTTGAATTTGGACAACCTGCTGATCGCCACCCCGGATACTGGGGGTACGAAACGGGCCAATGCGTTTGCCAAGTACCTCGGCGTTGACATGGCCATTTGCTACAAGCAGCGCAAGGTCGCCAACCAAGTCGACAGCATGCGTGTCATCGGCGATGTTGAAGGCAAGGACGTGGTGCTGGTCGATGACATCTGCGATACAGGTGGGACATTGACCAAGGCAGCCGACATGATGAAAGAGCATGGAGCCAACAGCGTTCGCGCCGTATGCACCCACGCAGTCTTGTCCGGCCCCGCTTATGAGCGGATTGAAACCAGTTCGTTGACTGAGCTTGTCGTCACGGACAGCATTCCGCTGCAAGACGGAAAGGCCACAGAAAAAATTACCGTTCTCGATTGCTCGGAGCTGTTCTCAACAGTCATCCGGTGCCTCGTCCAGAACGAATCCATTAGTTCGCATTTTCTTATTACCTAATACAACACCATGAAAACTGCATCATTGAGCGGCTCTCCAAGAGAGGGCGTAGGGAAAAAAGGTGCTTCCGAACTGCGTGCCAAGGGACTGGTTCCCGGCGTGCTCTACGGTGGCCCCGAGCAGGTTCATTTCCAAGTGAACGAAATCCAGTTGAATAAACTGGTCTTCACCCCGGAAACGTACCGGTTGAACTTTGAAGTTGGGGACACGACCTACGACTGTATTGTTCAGGACATCCAATTCCACCCGGTAACCGACCGCATTGTGCACATCGATCTGCTTCAGATCAGCGCCGACAAGCCCATCCGGGTCAAGTTGCCTGTGCGCACGACAGGGACCAGCGAAGGTGTTCGAAATGGAGGTCGCCTCCACGTGGTGTACCGCCGCTTGCCGGTTTCCGGTCTCGCGGACCAAATTCCCGAGGACGTGTCATTGGACATCACCCCACTTCTCATTGGTGACTCCCTCCGTGTAGAGGACCTCAGCGTAGAAGGCTGCAAAGTTGTACTGAACGACTCTGCTGTTGTGCTCGGAATTCGCCGCACACGTGCTGCGATGTCTGCTGATGCCGAAGGCGAAGTCGAGGGCGAAGGTGTCGAGGGCGGCGAAGCCGCTCCAGAAGGAGGTGAGGAGTAATCTCCAAGACCCCCTCATCTTCTGATGAAGTTCCTCTTTGTTGGTCTGGGCAATCCTGGAGCTGATTATGTGCGCACGCGCCACAACATCGGCTTCTTGGCCCTGGACGCCCTCGCCGAGGCGTCTGGGGCAACGTTTGCCCCGGACCGCCTTGGAGATGTTGCGCGTTGCAAGTTCAAGGGCCGCCAATTGGTCTTGGTCAAGCCGTCCACGTTCATGAACCTGAGCGGAAAGGCCGTGCGCTATTGGTTAGATGCTGAGAAAATCAGCACCGATCGAATGTTGGTGATCACCGACGACATCAACCTTCCTTTTGGCACCTTGCGCGTGCGGGCCAAGGGAAGCGATGGGGGGCACAATGGTCTCAAGGACATTCAAGCGGTCTTGGGAACCCCCGTCTACCCCCGATTGAGGTTCGGTGTGGGCGCAGATTTTGGGCCAGGACGCCAGGTGGACCATGTTTTGGGTTCATTTTCTGCTGAGGAAGAGCAGGGCTTGGAAGAGCGGCTGAAGAAAACCAATGCCCTCATGCAGTCCTTTGCATTCATCGGCCTCCAGCGGACGATGAACACCTTTAACAACACTTGATTCGGTCAGCGATCAGTCGGCTGTGTTAAAGCCATAGAGCGCTTTTTCGCGGATGTACTCTGCCGCGGCATCGGGCAAGAGGTAGCGTGCCGAGTCACCATTGGCAAGGGCCGTCCGCAGATAAGTACTGGATATGCTGATGATGGGCGCTGGACTCAAAACGATGCGCTCCCCATCTGGCGCTACTGTCCCGTCCGTAGACCCGACTTCGCCTTCGGCGCGCGCTCGGGGATAGACCAAGAAACCCGTTCCATCGACCAGTTCACGCCACCGCGCCCAATGCTGCAGGGTGCGCAAATTGTCCTCCCCGATGATGATCTTGAATTCCCATCCCGGGTGACGACGCCGCAAGACGTCCATGGTGTGTGCCGTGTAATTCGGTCTGGGCAACCCAAACTCTGCGTCTTCAGCTTTGAGCCTGGGATTGTCGGCCACCACCCTGTGCACCATCTCCAATCGGTCGGACTCCGGGGCCAAGTCAGCCGCCTGCTTCATCGGGTTGTGCGGGGTCACCACAAACCACACCTCGTCCAACCCATGATGGGACACCATGTGTTGCCCGATGATGAGGTGACCCGTATGGATGGGGTTAAATGAGCCGAAATACAGGCCGACCTTCATGCTCACTTCGGTTCTGCTGGCCCCAAAAAATCGGCCGTGCGTTGGATCAACTCTTGCGTGGCCGTTTCGAGCACATCGTTGACCAATTCTACATCGAACCCAGGAGACCTCTCCATTTCCGCTGCCGCTTTGGCGAGGCGTCGGGCGATGTCATCTTCACTGTCAGTGCCCCGATTCCGAAGCCGCTCTTCCAGCACCTCCAGTGAAGGAGGGCGGACAAAGACCGCTAAAATTTCATCTTTCAATATGGACTTCAGACGCAAGCCGCCTTCCACGTCCACGTCAAACAAGATGTGCTTGCCCGCTGACCAATGCCGCTCCACTTCTGCCTTCAAGGTCCCGTAATACCGGCCTGGATAGACCTCTTCCCATTCGAGAAAATCTCCCGCTTCGATGCGCTCTTTGAACCCCTCGGTGGAAAAGAAATGGTAGTCGTGGCCATGGACCTCATCGCCCCGCGGAGCGCGGTTGGTCGCTGAGATGCTAAAGGCCAGGTCCTCGCGCTCTGCCATCAACTGGCGAACCAGCGTTGTCTTTCCAGCCCCAGATGGTGCGGAAAAAACAAGGGCCTTGCAGCCTGCGGTGATGGGGGTCCCAGTGGGCACTGCTTCCTGTGTTGTAGGGTTTTCGATCACAATATGTTGAGCACTTGCTCCTTGATTTTCTCCAGCTCGTCTTTCATTTGAACGACCAGCCGCTGCATCGCTGCGTCTTGACTCTTGCTGCCCAAGGTGTTGATTTCCCGGCCAATCTCCTGTCCGATAAAGCCCAACTTTTTGCCCTGTCCAGCATCTCCATCCAACATCTCTTTGAAGTAGGCACAGTTGGCCTCTAGCCTGACCAGCTCCTCGGTAACGTCCAACTTTTCGAGATAGAAAATGAGCTCGTGCTCAAACCGGTTCTCGTCTATCCTGTCTGGTGGCAAGTCGGCCTCAAGATGCTCCCGCAAGCGGCCCTTGACGCGCGCTGTGCGGGCCTCAAGCAATGGAGCAAGCTCTTGTCGCAGCCCTTCAATTCGGTCTATGCGCTGGCGAAAGTCAGCTTCGAGGATGGCCCCTTCTTGGGTCCGGTATGCTTTAAAGCCGTCACAAGCGCTGTGCACCAAATCCATCATGCCTTTCCATTCATCCTCGTCGAGGGTTTCACGGGTATTGCTGATGGCATCGGGAAAACGCAGCACAGACTGCAATTTCTGCAGCTGGCCATCTACATGGCTGGCCGGCACCCCATTCTCCTCAAATACGGGATCCAGTTGCTCCACATATTGCTGTACCAATGTGGCGTTGACCTGATGCCGGACGTCTGCCGCATCGGACTCGAAGTGGATAAAGAAATCCGCCTTGCCCCGCCCAACGGCCTTTCCAAGCTCTTTGCGAAGGCTCATTTCCTTTTCGCGGAATTGTGGCGGCATGCGCACGGAAAGGTCCAGGCCTTTTCCATTCAGCGATCGAACTTCGACCGTGTATTTGCGCGTTCCGATGTGAGCTTCGGCCTTGCCATAGCCCGTCATGGATAGGATCATGCCGCAAAATACACCTGCGACCCCACCCGGCATTCAGCCCGTCCATAGAAGTACCTTTGCTTTATGGCGAACCTTGCCTCCATCCAACAACCCGTGGCCCGCGAAATGCGCGAGTTTCAGGGACACTTCAAGGAAGCCATGCGCACTTCTGTGCCGCTTTTGGACCACATCACCCGGTACATCGTGCGCAGCAAAGGCAAGCAAATGCGGCCTTTGTTGGTCTATTTGTCGGCCTCTGCCAGCGGCGGCACGCAAGAGCGGACGCACATTGCCGCCACCTTGATAGAACTCCTGCATACCGCCACCCTCGTGCATGACGACGTGGTGGACGCTGCCGAAACCCGCCGAGGGTTTTTGTCGATCAGCGCATTGTGGAAGTCCAAAGTGGCCGTTTTGGTGGGGGACTACCTGCTTTCCCGTGGACTGCTCATCTCCATGGAAAACGATGGTGTTGACCTTCTGCGGATCACCTCTAAGGCTGTGGAGGCCATGAGCGAAGGAGAGTTGCTGCAAATCGAGAAGGCCCGCCGGCTTGACATTACGGAGGAGGTCTACTTTGAAATCATTCAGCGTAAAACAGCTTCGCTCATCGCCGCATGCTGCGCCGCTGGAGCGGCCAGTGCTGGAGCGGACCCCGATCGCGTTGAGCTGATGCGGTCTTTTGGCGAGGAAATGGGCATTGCCTTTCAAATCAAGGATGACCTGCTCGACTTTGCGCCGTCAACCGTCACAGGCAAACCCTCAGGTGGCGACGTGAAAGAGCGCAAGATGACCCTTCCGTTGATCCACACCTTGCAGTCCCTCAGCACCCTGCAGCGGCGGTCCATGGTGCGCGGGATCAAGCGAAGCAAGGACAACCCCAACGAAGCACAGCGCATCATGGAGCGCATCCTAGAAGGACCGGGAATGGCCTATGCCGAATCGAAAATGAAATTCCACCGCGACCGCGCTGTGGCGCTGTTAGAGCCCCTGAAGGACGGCGCCGCCAAAACGGCGCTGATCGAGCTGGTGGACTTCACCATATCGCGAAAGAAATGACGGGTAAGTTGTGGCTCCTTTCCGCCCTCGCATTGGCATTGACGGCTTGCGCAGAGCGCACCGAAGAAGAGGTGGTGAGCAACTGGACCACCGACGGCACGCCCAAAGAGGTCCGCGTAGAACTGGGCGAAGGACTCGGGGTGGAAGTCCAACAATTCCATGAAAACGGCCGGATTCAAACCCGTGGAACCCTGCTGAATGGCTTGCGTCAAGGGGTGTGGAACACCTACCGAGAAGACGGCCTGCCTTGGAGCCGGGTCACCTACAAGGCGGGAATAAAAGAGGGCCTTTTTCGGACCTGGCACGTAGACGGGAAACCCCACATTGAAGGACAGCACACGGGTGGCGCCCCTTCTGGCAAGTGGCGTTTTTATAGCACTGAAGGGGACTTGGTCGAAACCCAGGACTTTGGCGCGCCGAAGTGAACCGGCTGTTGTGGGCTGAATTTGCGGGCGCCATACCAAACAGTGTCCCGTTTGGCGTTGATTTGATGCATGGTCCCATCCTCTTTTGTCCATCGTGCGGCGCACGCCTTGCTCCTCACCTTTTTTGTAGCGACCTGCTATGCCGGCGGTGAAGAAGACCAGCGCAACTACATCAACAAGTGGAAGGATGAGGCTGTCCGACAAATGGTGCTACACCGCATCCCTGCCAGCATCACACTCGCTCAAGGTTTGCTCGAAAGCGGTTCGGGAAAAAGCGAATTGAGCGGCCGGTCCAACAACCATTTCGGCATCAAATGCCACAAAGACTGGGAAGGGGGGCGCACCTATTACGATGACGACGCCAAGGGAGAATGCTTTAGGGTATACGATGATGCCCGAGACAGTTTTGAAGACCACAGCCTCTTCCTCTTGCGCAAACGTTACGCCTCGCTGTTCGAGCTCAAGATCGACGACTACAAAGGATGGGCGCGCGGTCTCAAGCGCTGCGGCTATGCCACAAGCCCCACCTATGCCAAAGCCTTGATCGAATTGGTGGACCGGCATGGCCTGGACCAATACGATCAAGAAGGCCTGGCTTGGCTCAAGCGTGGCGAAGTGCCGGAGCGGCCAGACGCTGATTTGGCCGACGTTGCTGACCCCAAAGGTTCTGGGCCTTCGGCAAGCGCCAGCGATGGGAAGCCCGCCACCAAAACCATACGCATGGGTTCGGGCCGCAACAGCGGCTTCACCGAGAACGACGTGGCTTGGGTGCAGGTGAGCGCCGGCGAGACCCTCAAGGCCGTGGCGGATCAACTCGAAATGGCCGTATGGCAGCTCAAGAAGTACAACGACCTGGAGGCTGCTGATGGCAGAACGGCGTTTGATGAGGACCGCATGCTGTTCACCCAGCCCAAGCGCAGGCGTGGTGTGCGCAACTGGCATGTGGCCAAGCAAGGTGAAACGTTGAAGACGGTCAGCGATGCTGAAGCGGTGAAGCTCAAAGTCTTGATGAAAAGGACGGGGCTCCAAGCAGACACCCCTTTGAAAGAAGGGCAACGCATCCCCCTGCGTTTTGCCACCACCGATGAAGGAGCCCTGCCATGGTTTGCCGGCAAAAGCGAACGTCGGTAAAGCCCGGGACACGCTAACTTGCAGGTATGCCATTCTATCAGAAGAAAGGGCAGCTTCCGCACAAGCGGCACACCCAGTTCGCCAAGCCCGACGGAACCCTGCACCACGAGCAGCTCTTCGGAACCATCGGTTTTGACGGGATGAGTTCTCTGCTCTATCACCTCTACCCTCCTACAATGGTGACCTCCGTGGAAGCGCCCCGCAATGCGCGCCCCGTCGAAGGTGTAAAGGAGCACATCACCTCCAGACGGGTGCCCGGTTTCAATGCCCCCTCTTCAGGGAATGCGCTCGCATCGAGGGTTCCCTTGATGTTCAATGCGGACTGCGTCATCGCAGTGGCAAGGCCAGATGCCGCCGACCCTGAAGCGCGTTTCTACAAGAATGCGGACTCAGATGAAGTGGTCTTCATCCACGACGGCACCGGCACCTTGCACACGATGTTTGGCGACCTCGCCTACAAGCCGGGCGACTACCTCGTTGTGCCTCGTGGTGTGATTCACCGCTGGTCTCCTGAGAAAGGGTCAGACCAGCGCTGGCTGGTCATCGAAAGCGCCCAACCCATCGTGACCCCCAAGCGCTACAGGAATCACTTTGGTCAACTGCTGGAGCACAGCCCCTATTGCGAGCGGGACTTCCGCTCGCCTGAACTTCAAGAGCCGGTCAACCAAACCGGTGCGTTTCCCATTGACATCCGCAAGGAGGGCATGATCCACACGGTGACGTATGAGCGGCACCCGTTTGACGTGGTCGGTTGGGACGGCTACCATTTTCCCTACGCCTTTTCCATCCACGACTTCGAACCCATCACTGGCCGGGTGCACCAGCCCCCACCGGTTCACCAAACGTTTGAAACCAACGCCTTTGTCATTTGCAGCTTCTGCCCGAGGCTCTATGACTACCACCCCAAGTCCATTCCTGCCCCCTACAACCACAGCAACATCGACTCGGATGAAGTCCTGTATTACGTCGAGGGCAACTTCATGAGCCGCAAAGGGATTTCGCGGGGCGACTTGACATTGCATCCCGGTGGCATTCCACACGGCCCCCACCCAGGCACTTATGAAGGCTCCATCGGCAAGACGGGAACGGCCGAACTCGCCGTCATGGTGGACACCTTCCGCCCATTGCGCCTGACCCAACAGGCCATCGACATCGAAGACCACGGCTACCACACCAGTTGGCTCGGTTACACCCCACAAAAAATCGACTGAACCCTGCAATGACCATGGAACAGCAAACACCCCAACCTGAAATTGTGGTCCCCGATGCAGAGGACTTTCTGCCCTTGTTGGGCACCGACCACATCGAATTGATCGTGGGCAACGCCAAGCAAAGCGCATACTACTACATGCAAGCCTGGGGGTTCAAGCCCCTCGCATTTAAAGGCCTCGAGACCGGCTGCACAGACAGCGTGAGTTATGTGTTGCGCCAAGACAAGATCACCTTGGTGTTGACCACCCCTTTGGTCGCCGATGGGCCCCTCAACGATCACCTCAACCGCCATGGAGATGGGGTCAAAGCTGTAGCGCTTTGGGTCGATGATGCCGAAAAAAGCTGGAAGGAAACCACCTCACGCGGTGCCGTCAGCGTCTTCCCACCGGAGACCCGTGAAGACGGCAATGGCAAGGTTGTCCTCAGTGGCATTGAAACCTATGGAGACACCATCCACGTCTTTGTGGAAAGAAAGAATTACAACGGCACTTTCCTGCCCGGCTACCAGCCGTGGACACAAAAAGGAGGAGCGGAACCTGTTGGCCTCAAATACATTGACCACATGGTGGGCAACGTGGGTTGGGGGGAGATGAACACCTGGTGCCAATTCTATGCCAAGGTTATGGGCTTCGCTCAACTGGTTTCGTTTGACGACAAAGACATCAGCACAGAGTACACCGCCTTGATGTCCAAGGTGATGAGCAATGGAAACGGCCGCATCAAGTTTCCCATCAATGAGCCCGCCGAAGGCCGCAAGAAATCTCAAATCGAGGAGTACATCGACTTCTACCAAGGTGCCGGTGTGCAGCACATTGCGGTGGCGACAGACAACATCATCGAAACCGTCACCGAGTTGCAGCACAGGGGCATTGAATTCCTGCAGGTTCCCAGCACGTACTACGACACCGTGCTCGATCGTGTGGGAGAAATCGACGAGGACCTCGCGCCATTGCGCAACCTCGGCATCCTCATCGACCGCGATGACGAAGGCTATCTGTTGCAGATTTTTACGAAGCCCGTTGTAGACCGCCCCACGATGTTCTTCGAGATCATCCAGCGGAAGGGCGCCCAGAGCTTTGGCAAGGGCAACTTCAAAGCGCTGTTCGAAGCCATTGAACGGGAGCAGTCCCTGCGTGGAACCCTCTAAAACTCCGCCCTCAGTAGCCCTGAGTTGGGCCGGTGTCTCTGTATCGATCGGAGACAAAGCGGTGCTGCACGACATCCACTTGGAGGTTGCTGCGGGTGCCACCCTCGCCTTGGTGGGGGAAAGCGGTTCAGGCAAGACCATGTGCTGCATGGCCGCCCTCGGCCTGCTGCCAGAAGGAGGCCGGTTGACCCAAGGCGCCATATCGGGGCCCCGCGGCATTTGGGCCCAAAGTGGCCGTGCTCCCAGCGGCACCATCCCACGCGGCAGCGGCGTCACCATGGTGTTCCAAGAGCCCATGACGAGTTTGGACCCGACCATGCGGTGCGGCGCCCAGGTTGCAGAAGTCATCCGGAGGCACAGTCAGGCCGATGCCGCCCGCGCCAAAGGGCTGGTGTTGGCGTTGTTTGAAGAAGTGCAGATGCCCGACCCCGTGCGCGCCTGGTCCGCATACCCTCATGCGCTCTCTGGCGGACAAAAGCAGCGGGTGTTGATCGCCATGGCACTCGCCAACGACCCGGACCTCATCCTCGCCGATGAACCCACCACCGCTTTGGACAGCACACTGCGCGCTGAATTGCTGGACCTGCTTTCGGAAATTCAACGGAAACGCGGCTTGGCATTGGTGCTGGTGACCCACGATATGGAGGTGGTAGAACGGGCAGCAGATCACGTCGCTGTCTTGCGCCACGGCCGTGTGGTTGAGCAAGGCAAGGTGCGCCAAGTGCTCGAGGCTCCCCAGCATCCGTACACCCGTGGACTGCTGGCCTGCAGGGTGCCCAAGCAGGGCCGTCCCAGCCCATTGCCGGTGCTGTCCGACTTCTTGGACGGCGGCGATGCACACGCTGCAGAAGCAGGAGAAATCACCTTGCCCGATGCCGACCAACCTGTGTTGCTGGAAGTCCAAGGCGCATGGAAAACATACGCTGGCAACGCATCGCCAGCATTGGCTGACGTGGGCCTGAGTTTGGCTCGCGGAGGCACATTGGGCGTCGTTGGAGGAAGCGGCTGTGGCAAGACCACATTGGCGCGTGCCATTCTCGGCCTGCACCGCCTTGACAGGGGCACCATAAGGATTGCAAACAAGGCTGTCGAGGACCTCGCTCCTGATCAAGTCAAGCACATCCGTTCCAACGTTGGACTGGTCTTCCAAGACCCGCGTGCCGCCCTCAACCCCACCCGCAAAGTGGGGGCTGCCATCCGTGAAGTCTTGGAAAGGTGGGGGCACGACAAGTCCAGCGCAGAGAAGGAAGCGCGCAACCTTATCCAGTCGGTGGGTTTAGATGAAGACGCGCTGGACCGCAGGCCCGATGCTTTTTCTGGCGGACAACGACAGCGCATTGTGATCGCACGTGCACTGGCGGCCAACCCTCAGCTGCTCATTTGCGATGAAGCCGTCGCCGCTCTGGACGTCAGCGTGCAGGCGCAAGTGCTCAATTTGTTGGTCAAGCTCAAGGAAGAAAGGGGCTTGGCGCTGATGTTCATCAGCCACGATCTCGGGGTGGTACGCTACCTGTGCGACCACACCGTTGTCATGGATCAAGGCCGGGTTGTGGAGTCCGGTGTTTCCGATGTCTTGTGGTCCACTCCGAACCATGAAGTAACCCGTAGACTTCAGGCGGCCGGAGGGGGTTCTATTGCCTAATTTCGGGCCATGTCCGAAACCGCCCTCGTCACAGAGGTCTTGCACGGCCACGTCGCCTGCTGGACCCTCCACCGACCCAAGCAACTGAACGCGCTCAATGGTGCGCTGATTTCGGCCTTGGGTAAGATGGTCGAAGACCTGCAGCAGCGGGACGAAGTCCGTTGCGTTGTCCTCACCGGCTCAGGAGAAAAAGCCTTTGTTGCGGGCGCAGACATCAAAGAGTTTGCCGACTTCAACAGCGCGGAAGGCCGGGAACTTGCCGAACGCGGGCAGCGTACTTTGTTCGATGCCATCGCCCTCTCAGCCAAGCCTTTTGTGGCCGCCATTGGCGGATTTGCGCTCGGTGGTGGATTGGAGCTGGCACTCGCGTGCCACGTGCGGTTGGCCTCCGCAAATGCACGCATGGGGCTGCCAGAAGTGACCCTCGGGCTCATCCCGGGCTATGGTGGAACCCAGCGCTTGTCCCGCATCATCGGCCGGGGTCGCGCCATGGAGATGATCCTCTCAGCCCGAATGATCAAAGCGGAAGAAGCACTCACCATCGGTCTCGTCAGCAAGGTTGTCGAGCGCGAAAACCTCACAGAAGAGGCGCTCGCCATGGCCGGCGGTCTTGCCGCAAACAGTCCAAAGGCCCTTCAAGCTGCCATCCGTGCGGTGCAAGCCAGTGGGTCGCCTGAGGGCTATGAAGTCGAGATCGACCAATTTGGTCGCTGCTTCTCCAATGAAGATTTCAAAGAGGGTGTGGCCGCATTTCTCGAGAAGCGAAAGCCAGAATTTCCAGGGCGATGAGCACATCCAAACCATTGCGGGTTCGCGTAGCCCAAACAGGAAGCACGGCGCTGCCCGAATATGCCACTCCACTGAGTGCCGGACTGGACTTGCGCGCGCGGTTGGATGCACCAGAAGTGCTAGAACCGGGTGCACGAATGTTGGTGCCAACCGGGTTGCACATCGAACTTCCAGAAGGGCATGAGGCCCAAGTGCGGCCGCGCAGCGGCTTGGCCTACAAGCATGGGTTGACCGTGCTCAACGCACCGGGGACGATTGACGCAGACTACCGCGGTGAAATCGGGGTGCTGCTCATCAACCTTGGTCAGGCTGCCTTTACCATTGAACCCGGCGAACGCATCGCCCAACTTGTGGTCGCCCCATACTCCCGTGTAGAGTGGGCACCCGTTGAAGACACCGCTGAACTCGCCATCTCCGAAAGGGGTGCGGGTGGGTTTGGTCATACAGGAACCACATGAACCTCATCATACCCATGGCTGGCCGGGGAAGCCGGTTGCGTCCCCATACACTGACCGTGCCTAAACCTTTGGTGCACGTGGCGGGAAAGCCCATTGTCCAGCACCTCGTGGAGGACCTGGCCGCGATGAGCCCGAGGCCTTTTGACAACATCGCCTTTGTCATCGGTGACTTTGGAGATCAAGTAGAGGCGGACCTCCTCGCCCTCGCCGAAAAGCTCGGGGCCAAGGGCCACATCCGCCATCAAGACCAGCCCCTCGGGACCGCCCATGCCGTTTGGTGCGCCAAGGAATTGCTCGAGGGCGAGACCGTGGTTGCTTTTGCCGACACCTTGTTTCGGGCGGACTTCCAGCTCAACGCCGGTGCCGATGGTCACCTCTTTGTGAAGCGGATCGAAGACCCCCGTCAATTCGGGGTGGTGGTGCTGGATGATACCGGCGCCATCGTGGAATATGCAGAAAAGCCGGAAACCCCCGTTTCAGACTTGGCCATGATCGGCATCTATCACTTTCGGGACGGCGCAGCACTGCGCCGTGAAATCGACGTCCTCATCGACAACGACATGCGCAAAGGCGACGAGTTCCAGCTGCCTGATGCCTTTCGGGCGCTCACGGAACAAGGCGCGCGTTTCATGCCGGGTGAGGTCGACGACTGGATGGATTGTGGCAACCGCCGCGTCACCGTGGAGACCAATGGCCGCATGTTGGAATTTCTCGGAGACCAAGCGAACACGGCAGCTGATGCCACGGTTGAAAACAGCGTGATCATTCCCCCGTGCATCATCCAAGAAGGTGCCATCATCCGCAATGCTGTAATCGGTCCCCGTGTAACCATCGGACCGAAAACCCATGTGGTGAACAGTGTACTCAGCGATTGTCTGGTTGGGAGTCACACCCACCTCGAAGGGGCACATTTGACGGGCTCTATGGTTGGCAACCACGCACGCATTGTCCGAAAAGCAGAGGACATCAGCTTGGGGGACTACTCCGAATCCACATGTTGAACCCTTCGCCATACCAATGGTGCCTGGGAATGGTGCTGATTGCCTTCCTGGGAGGATGCGGGGTGCTTGGAAAGACCAGCAGCACTGCCACCGAAGGACTCGGTGCCGTTGACGGCGCTTTTCATTCGTCCTATTACAAGGCACAAGTGGCCAAGGTGAAAGGGGACCAGTCCGGTGCCCGAGAGGCCCTGCTCGCATGCCTCGATGCGGAACCAGAATCGGCCGTCGCCTACTTTGAACTCGCGCGCATCGAACGGAAGGAAGCCCAATGGACGGCCGCCATGAACGCCATCGAGCGCGCTGTTGAACTGGACGGTGAGAACCCTTGGTATTACCGGGAGTTTGCTGAAATCGCGCTGGAATTGGGCAGAAATGGTGAAGCTGATGCCGCGCTGGAATGGCTGCTCGTCAACAAACCCGAGGACGATGTGGCCGCCATGATGCTGCTCGACCTCCGCAGTGCTGAAGGGCGGTTCGATGAGGCTTTGGATGTGGTGGACGTGCTTGAAAAAGAGTGGGGACCCGACCCTGAATGGCACTCTGAGCGGCACCGCCTTCACCTCGCTAGCGGTGACATTGAAGCTGCGATTGAGGACCTTGCGAATTTGGAGCGGGACTTTCCAGAACTCGTAGAAGCACCATTGCAGCGCGCGCGGATTCTGACTTCAATGGGCCGCAATGCAGAAGCTGAAGAAGTCCTTCGAATTGCACTTAACCGAACGGGAAATGGCCGCTTGCACTTGGAGTGGGCCCGGCTTCTCACAGCCAAGGGCGAGACCGACGAGGCCCGCCAACATGTCCGCTCTGCTTTTGCTTCGGAGGACGTCCCTTTGGAAGAGAAAGCCGAAATCACCTGGACCTACATTGAATTGTCTGAGCTCCAGCCCGAGCTCCAACCTGAGGCCCAGCAACTGATCGACCTTTTGCTCGAGGCTTATCCCAATGACGCCGCCCCCTTTGAATTGCAAGCCGCCTTGTTCGACATTCAAGGCCGATCTACAGAGGCGCTGGAAGCTTTGAGTGAAGCGCTCGACCGCAACCCGAACTCTGCGGACCGCTGGCTCGAAGCCTGTCAGCTGGCCATGACTGCCGGACAATGGTCCCGGCTTGACGGGTTTGCCGAATCTGCGGGCAACCTCTTTCCCAGCCTTCCGGTATTCCCCTATTTCCGGGGTCTGGCATTCAAGGAGCTCGGTGACGACAAGTCGGCAGAGCGCCAGCTCAAGGTCGCTCGCAACCTCATTGTCGACCGGCCAGAATTCGAGTCAGATGTGCTGGTCATGCTCGCTCAAATCGCCCACGACAAGGGTGACCATGTTGCTTCTGACGGCTGGTTCGACTTGGCCATCGAAGCCAATCCGCAGAACATCCTCGCCCTCAACAACTATGCCTACTACTTGGCCCTGCGCAAAGCCAAGCCCGAGCAAGCCATAGAGATGGCCGCCCGCGTGGTGTCGCTTTCTCCAGGAGATGCGAATTTCGAAGACACCTATGCCTGGACACTCTATGTTGCCGGTGAATTCGAGGAGGCCCTGACCTGGATCGAGTTGGCCCTGTTTCACGAAGGTGAGCGCCCTTCCGCCACCGTACTCGACCATGCTGGCGACATTCTGAAGGCTTTGGACCGCGTGAATGAAGCCCGTGATCGGTGGCGTGCTGCCATCGACGTGGGCGGAGACCCCGCCAAGATCAATCCTAAACTCAGTGCCGAATGAGGAGTGTGCTGTTCCTTTTTGCGGTGCTGCTGCTCGCCGGGTGCACCAACATGAGGCGGATGGAAAAGGGCAAGCCCATTCGCTCGGAGAGCGCGACCGGAATTGTGCGCAAGCACTTGGCGACGCTGGCCCAACCTCAGTGGGCCGGCATGAAACTGCAGGTTGAGGCAGACCTCAATGGAGAGCGAAACAGCTTCAAGGTCAATGCCCGCATGCGCCGCGACTCCGCCATTTGGCTCAGCATCACCCCTGCGCTTGGCGTAGAAGCTGCCCGCGTTCTGTTGACCCAAGACTCTGTATTCTTCTTGTCCAAAGTGCCCGGAAACCGCTTCGGCTACACCGGGGAATATGCCGCTTTTGACAGCGTGTTAGGCACCCAATTGACTTACGCCATGGCCCAGCACATTCTGTGTGGTGAGGGCATCAACCTCGTGGACGAGGAAAGCAAATATGTGTCCAAAGTGGACGGACGAGAGCACCTGTTGATCAACAAATACAAGCGCCGCGTCAGGCGTTTGGTGGGGGTGAAGGAAAAGGAAATCAACCCCAACGACAGCTTGTCATTTGAGGCGTCCGTTGAGGTCCAAGAGCGTGTGCTTAGCCGGTCCAACGACGAAGACCTTCTTGTGAAGCGCTACTGGTTTGATGGCTTTGGATATCAATTGACCCGCACGCGTTTTGACGACCTCTACAATGGGCGCTCCATTGAAATCAGCCACGGCAGGTTTGAGCCTGAAGCCGGTGGATGGATCCCGCATCGGACAGGGGTCACGATCGCTTCGCCAGACGGGACGCACAGCATCAAAATCGAGATTTTACGGGCCCGATACGGGAAGCCTTATCCGATGCCCTTTTCCATTCCAGAAGAAGTCGAGCGCAGGAATGGCCTTTGAGCAACGCCATAATTTTGCGCCCCGCGCAGCTGTGCTGTGGGCCGCATTGGTCCTTTGTGTAACGGCCTCGGCCCAAGGCAGCAAGAAGTCGGAGTTGGAAGCCGAACGCAGCGCCATTTCCGCCCGAATTGCGGCAACCCAAGCCCTCCTTGAGGATGCCCGCAGCGACCAACAACGCACCACCCAAGAGCTCTCCCTGCTCAAAGAAGAGCTCGATTTGCGCCAGCAGTTGCTGTCCAATCTGCGAAAGGAGCGCCGGGCAGCGGAGCGCCGGCTTGATGCCCGAAAGGCCAGCGTCGAAGGAGCTGACGCTCAGCTCGACGCCTTGAAAGAAGAATACGCCGAAATGATCCGGGTGGCGGCGCGGTTGGAACGCGGAGATGCCCTCTGGGGATTGCTGCTCGATGCCGAAAACACCGCCCAGGCCTTCCGCAGGCTCCTCCTCATCGAAGAATACGGCCGCTCCCGAAAGCAGCAAGCAGAGCGCATCGCCTCCTCTACTGCATCGCTCCGAGAGGAGCTCAACGCGCTCAGGCAAGAACGCGCCGCCTTGGTGGGCGTAGAAACTGAGCTGCGTTCTGCACGCGATGAGGCCAAAAGTGGCGCCCGCCAGCAGGAGTCCCTTCTTGCTGAGCTTCGGACACAGGAGCGCCGCCTCAAAGACCAACTCGCGACAGAGGAGGCGCGGCGCGCTGAACTCGGAAAGGCCATTGACCGGCTGATCGCCGAAGCCAACCGCTCCTCCTCCTCGGAGGCCGGGTTTGCGGCAACACCAGAGGGACAGATCATCGGCGCGGAATTTCAAGCCAACAAAGGCAAGTTGCCATGGCCCGTGGCCGAAGGGGTCATTACGGGGCGGTTTGGAACACACAACCACCCGACCCTCCCTGGCATCAAGATTGAAAGGCGCGGTGTCGACATAGCCACCTCGGCGGGCGCTGCCGTTTCTGCTGTATTCAGCGGGCGCGTATCCAATGTGATCGGCATTCCGGGAGGAGGCATGGCGGTCATGGTGGACCATGGGTCACACCGCACGGTGTACGCCAACCTCAGTCAGGTTTCTGTTTCGGATGGCCAAGACATTCGGACCGGGCAGCGCATTGGAACGGTGCTCGATTTGGGTACCGGCCACCGCGCCCATTTTGAAGTCTGGGATGCGGGTGGAAGCGCTCCGCTCAACCCCGAATTGTGGATCGCACGATGAAGTACGCTCTTGTCGGAAACCCCAACTGCGGGAAGACATCGCTCTTCAACACCCTCACCGGTTCCCGCGCCAAAGTGGCCAACCTCCCTGGCGTAACCGTGGACCCCATCATGGCGAGGTTGCGCACAAACCGAGGTGTCGATTCGGCCGTGGACCTCATCGACCTGCCGGGTACATACAGCCTCCACCCCAAAGCCCCCGACGAGGCGGTAACGCGCGATGCGCTGTTTGATCCAAACCACACCTACAGGCCCGACGGCCTCATTGTGGTCATGGATGCCGCCAACCTCAAGCGCAACCTGTACCTCACGCTTCAGGTTCTCGACCTGGGATTGCCGTCGGTGGTGGTGGTCAATGAAACAGCCCCCACAAGTTGGTCCAAGGACGCATTGGAAACCGCACTGGGATGCCCCGTGCTCCCGGTTCACGCCTTGAATGGAAAAGGCACCAAGGCCCTGAAGCACATGCTGTCCTCTGGCAGTATGGTGCCGAGGAGCAGTCACTCTGCGCTGGACAGCGCCAAAGGCTGGCGGTCACGTGTGAACCTCACAGCGTTGGAAGCTGCTTTGCCTGACGTCAGCCCCTCGGGGATTGATTTGTTGGTCACGGCTGACGACACCCCAGATTGGCTGGACGCCGCCTCCAAAATCACATTGGCCGCCATCCGCGCCGATACCGGTTGCGGCTCGGCGGAACTGCAATTGGGAGAGGCCGCCCACCGCAGCCGTCAGGTTCGCGACATCGCCACAAAGGCGCTCGGTCAGAACCCACCGACCAGCCGCAGCATCAGTGCCCGCATCGACCGCGTACTGACCCATCAGTTGGCCGGACCCCTGATTTTAATCGGGGTGTTCTTTTTGATCTTCCAAGCTGTTTATGCTTGGGCCACCTGGCCCATGGACCTCATCGATGCCGGGATGGGTTGGCTCATGGCAGCCTGCCGCGCCGGACTGCCCGCTGGGTGGTGGACGGACCTTCTCGTTGATGGCCTCCTGGCTGGACTTGGGGGCGTGGTGATTTTCGTGCCCCAAATCGCCCTGTTGTTTGGAGCTGTGGCCGCGCTGGAAGAGAGCGGGTACATGACACGTGTGGCCTTTATGAACGACCGCTGGTTGCGGAGCCTTGGGCTGGACGGGCGTTCGGCCATTCCTCTTTTGGGCGGTTTTGCTTGTGCGATTCCTGCCATTCTCGGGGCCCGCACCATTCCGGGCAAACGAGAGCGCCTGTTGACCATCCTCATTACCCCTTGGATGACCTGCTCGGCGCGGTTGCCGGTGTACCTCTTCCTTATCGGCTTTGTGGTGCCTTCGCAACCTTGGGGCCCTGGCGGCCTGCTCAACCTGCAGGGTGTCTTCCTCTTTGGCATCTATGCTGCCGGACTGTTTGCAGGGCTCTTGCTCGCATGGATCCTGCACAAGGGCATTCCCAAGGCGGCCCCCACCCAGTTCTTGCAAGAGTGGCCGCCTTACCGCGTGCCTTCACTCAAGCGTACCGTAGAACAAGTGTGGATGCAGGCCCGGGCTTTTGTCGAGGGCGCTGGCAAGGTCATCGTGATGGTTTCCATCATTTTGTGGGTGCTGTCCAATACGGCGCCAGGGGGGTTCGCTATCGCCGACGCCGCGCACCAGGAGCGGGTCAACCTGATCGCGACCGCGGGGTCCAATCCCGAAGCGTTGGAACAGGCTGAGCTCGACTGGCAGTCCAACCGCATGGCTGCTTCATGGTCAGGACGGCTGGGTGACTTCATCGAGCCGGTCATCGCGCCATTGGGCTATGACGGAAGAATGGGCGTGGCCCTTATCGCTTCGTTTGCTGCCCGGGAAGTCTTTGTCGGCACCATGGCGACCTTGTATGCCGCACCAGACAGCGACGAGGGGATAGGACAATTGAAAGCGCGGTTGGGTCAAGAAATCAACCCCAGAACGGGTCAACCCGTGCTCGGAGCCGCTACTGCAATGTCCCTCATCGTATTCTACATGTTGGCCATGCAATGCATATCTACCATCGCCATCGTCCGTCAAGAATTGGGAAGCTGGAACATGGCGGCATTGCAAGCCTTGGGCATGACCCTCGTGGCTTATTTGGCCGCTTGGCTGACTTACGCTGCGCTCAGCTGATGGGCTTTACCCACATCTGTTCAGCCTGTTCTCTGCGCAGTGCAACCACATGACCTCCTGCGGACACTGCCATGGGGTCTCCCAGCGGTGCAATGTGCCTCACCTCGATGTCTTCGCCCACAGTGCACCCCATCTCCATCAGGGCCAACATCCCTTCTGGGGCGTCGATTCTTGTGAGGGTGCCGCGTTCGCTGGCTTCAAGTTGACTGAGGCGCTTCAAGTCCATACTGCAAGCTCGTTCAAGTGTGTCAATGCGGCCCTCCCCTGAAGGGGGGATTTTGCATGCGCCATGCTCGGCATAAAAAAACCCGGCTCAAAAGCCGGGTTTTACTGTGGGTCATACTGGACTCGAACCAGTGACCTCTGCCCTGTCAAGGCAGCGCTCTGAACCAGCTGAGCTAATGACCCTCTGCTGAATCGGACGGCGAATATACGATGCAGTTGCGTCAAACGTCACCGCCAATTCTCGCCACAATAGCCTCGGACTTCAATTCACAACGGCGGCCAAAAAAAGCCGCCCACCCTCATCTGCCCAAACGCCAACCCTCGAGATTGACGCCGAGCAGAGCCTCCAATGCATCAATGTCATCGGCAAACAGCGGATAGAGGGCTTGTCTGTCCTCCTCCGTCATTTGAGGCAGGCCTTCAGAGGTATACCACCGACGGCCAACGGCCTTCTTCAGGCCCTCGGGCATCCGCTGCGCCAGAGCGGACTTGAGGCCGCTGTGTGTCAACCAATGGTTGATGCCTTCAAACCGGGCGCGCCCTGCGGGGTTTCCTGATGAGGGCGGCGCATCAGGAATACCGCCATCCAGTCCCAACCACTGCGCGAGGTCCGCCCAGGTGCGGGCTTCATTGAGGTGTTCGTTGAGCACAACTTTGATGCGGTGTGCTGGAAAATGCTGCTGCCAGCGTTGCACGGCCTCGGCATAGTGCCCGGACTCCACAAAAAGTTCGCTGCTTCCCCAGCCTGGATTGGGGTGCACTTGATCTGCTGCAACAGCCTCCATCAAAGGCAGGTCTGTGAAGCCGTATTTCCGTGCCATTTGCCAATGCGAGAACAACCGCTCTACTGGGTTTCTCAATGCAATGAGAACCGCAGCTTCTGGGTGTGAAGCCGATACCTTTTCTGGCGCCTGAATTGAGTTCAGGTAAGAAGTGCTGCACTCTCCCACCACCCTATGCTCCGGCCCCGCTCCCTCGAAAAGGGCTGCGTATTGGTCGGGGCTCCGCACAAAAGCAACCTGTCGGGATTGCAGTGGCTTTTGGTCAAAATACCGGTCCAAGTCATCTGGAGTGTTGGCTTTAAAAGCCGTCGAAAACCGATCTGTATCGATGTCTGTCGAGAAGTAGTTGGGCTCCTTGATGGGACTCAAATAAACCTGAGCATGACGCGAGAGCCGCCCATGAATCAAAGTCGTCCCCGCCTTTGGGGCACCAATCAGAAAAAAGTTCAGCTTCGCTTCCACCATCCACTGATCAAAGAAACCATATAGAACCCATGCGAGCGCCGGATGTACCAGACGCCGAGCCCATTCCAAAACAGCATCCCCAGCGCAGCCGATGCGGCTCCGCCTACAATCCCGAATGCAGGAACAAGAAACACCGCGGCCCCGAGCTGTGCCGCTGCAGAAATGGCCAAAATCACAAGGCCAGCCCTTTCACCACCCGTCATGTTGAGGAGGTACATCACAGGTCCGCAGAGCGCATTGAAGCACTGTCCCGCAGCCAAAATGAGCAGGGCTTTGTAGACATCAGGTGCTGCAAAAGCATCGCCCCAAAAACCCAAAAGCCACGGCCCCAACGTGGCCAAAAACACCAAGCCAGGCAAGGCCACGGCCGTGTTCATCCAGCCAATGCGGTGGACCGTTCTCCGCAAGCCTGCTCGATCACCTGAGGCGTGGAGGGCTCCAAACGTGGGTGCCCCGAGGGCATTGACAGCAAATTGTGTGAAGGTCAGCAATGCCGCCAACCTAAAAGCCGCCCGGTAATGCGCAACAGCCGCCTCATCCATCCATGCCGCCAGCATGGCAGTATCTGCCCAACTCAAAACGAGGTGCAACATGCTGCCGAGCCAAATGGGGGCCGCCAACCCGCGCAACACCACACTGTCCTTCTTTCTTTCGTCTGTGACTGGAGCCGAGTCATCCAGCTTGGCCGTGCGCTTAAACAAGGCCACTGTGCTGACCATGCCAAACACCGCCAAAATCAGGGCGGTAATGGAAAGCACTGTGGTCGGTGTCCAGCCCAGCAAAACAATCAAGACGGCCCCCATCAGCATCCACCAACCCGGTTGCAAGAGGGCATACCATCCTACCCTTCCGGTGCCTCGGAGAGCTTCACCGGCCCAACCAATCAAAATCCATGATCCTATGGCGAGGCCCAACCACCCATCTGCAATAACATGCCATTTCAAACCAGACACAAGGAGTCCCACGGCGGTCACAGCTATTGCCATGAATACCAAGGGCTTCGTCCATTGGAGAAAGCGCCTCAAAATCCGGCCATGTGCCCCCTCCGACGACCATCCGCCAAACAGTTTGACCACAGCCCCTTCCAATCCACCACGCAAAAACGTGGCCCCTACGGTGATCGCCAACACAAACAACTCTGCACGGCCCAACGCGGCATCACCAAATTGACGGGCCACCAACAATGAGAACAGAAATCCACCGAAGGCCCCCAAGACTTTGATGAGCAGCACCGTACCGGAACCGTTCAGCAACCGCCGCCAAGAGCCATCGAGTTGCTGGGAGTGATTGGAGGTGTTCGTCAATGGGGCCTCATTAAAGTGGGCACTTTGGCACAATGCCTTGGCAGCCCCGCCAGGAATCGAACCTGGATCAAACGTTTAGGAAACGCTTATTCTATCCGTTGAACTACGGGGCCGTTTGACAAAGAAACATCGCCCACTGCGAAGCTGCAGAAAAAAGCCCCGCGTCCGGTGAGGAGCGGGGCCGGGGCCTTCTTGGGGGTAAGGCCCCTTGGGCGGGGTGGGCAATACTGGGCTCGAACCAGTGACCTCTCGCGTGTGAGGCGAACGCTCTGAACCAACTGAGCTAATTGCCCTAAAACAGGGGGACAAAGATAGACAAGTCTTTCGCTCGAACACGCCAAATTACCGTGTGTTCCGACCGCCCGATAATCACTGTTTACCTTCTCTAAACACTATTTTAACCACGTTTTAATGTGTTTCGTCTAATAATCTGTATCTTTGCCCCAAGAAATTCAAGGGCGATGAGGTACAGGACCTCACCCCACAACGACACTCTACGCGCAATCCTATACGCCATGACACTGAGCGACTTACTTCAACTTTTGGCCAACTTCATGCAGCCCGTGACCAAGGACAACGTCATGTACGACCTCAATGGAGATGGCATCATTTCGACGACGGACCTCATCATCTTGCTCAGCCAACTGCTCTGAGTTGACCCCTTGGTGCGCCCTGCAGGACTTGAACCCGCGACCCAGGGATTATGAGTCCCCTGCTCTAACCAACTGAGCTAAGAGCGCATATGCCGCCTTGTGCAGCAGTACAAAAATACGCATTGACCGCTGGCCAAAGTCTTATACTGTGCCCAGCCAATCAAACTCAAGTTCCCTGCGCTGCATGTCGGCGCGTACCACTTGAATTCGAACTTCTTGGCCCATCTGGATGACCTGCCCCGTGTGCAGACCTACCAGGCATTGCCGCTCAGTGTCGATCGAAAACCGGTCTGTGGAAATGCCCTTGATGTCCACGTAGCCCTCGCATTTGTTGTCCAGTTCGATGTACAAGGCTTTGGAAGAAAGGCCATTGACAACGCCTGTAAACTCAGCCCCCAACTGGCTCCCCATAAACTCGACCTGCTTGTACTTGATGCTCGCGCGTTCCGCCTCAGCGGCGCGCTTCTCACGCTCACTGCTGTGGGCGCAAGGCCCATCCAAGGTGCCGGTATCAATGGGCGCACCCCCGTCCAAATAGTGCTGTAAACTCCGGTGCACCATCAAATCCGGATAGCGCCGAATTGGAGACGTGAAGTGTGTGTAATGCTCAAAGGCCAAGCCATAATGACCAATGTTGTCGGTGCTGTATTCGGCCTTGGCCATGGAGCGTATGGCCATTTGTTTGACGATGCGCTCCTCGGGTTTGCCATCGGCCATTTTGAGGAGCTGACTGATGGCTTTGTGCGCATTGCCTGGCTCTGTATCGGGCATCTTGTAACCGAATTGAGCCACAAACATCCGCAGCGACTTCAGCTTCGTGGGGTCTGGAGAATCATGGACGCGGTAGACGCCGCCGGGTGGTCGGTTCCCTTTGCAGCTTGCGATCCACTTGGCCACCCTGACATTGGCGAGCAGCATGTAGTCCTCGATGAGGCGGTTGGCGTCCAACATGCGCTTGATCAGCACCTCGATGGGCTTGCCCTCTTTGTCCAGCCTGAAACGAACCTCCTCTGTATCAAAATCTATGGCCCCCGCCTTGAATCGTCGGGCCCGCATTTTCAGGGCCAAAGCTTGCAACTGCTTGACCTCATCTGCGAGGTCACCCTTGCCGGTTTCCAGCCGTTCTTGGGCCTCTGCATAGGTGAACCTGCGGTCAGAATGGATGACCGTCCGGCCGAACCACTCTTTGACCACTTCGCCCTCCGCGTCGAGCTCGAACACCGCACTAAAGGCAAAACGGTCCTCGTTGGGCCTCAATGAACACAGGTTGTTGGACAGGACCTCCGGCAGCATGGGTATGGTGCGGTCAACGAGGTAAACGCTGGTGGCGCGTTCCACAGCCTCCTCTTCGATGAGGCTTCCCGGTCTCACATAATGGCTCACATCTGCGATGTGCACGCCCACTTCCAGGTGGCCGTTTTCGAGCCGCTGGACACTGAGGGCATCGTCAAAATCCTTGGCGTCCTCAGGGTCAATCGTAAAGGTGGTTACCCCGCGAAAATCCCGGCGGCGCGCCACCTCTTTTGCCGGCAGTTCCTGGGGAATGGCCTCTGCCTCTGCCTCCACCTCTTCCGGAAAATGGTAGGGCAACCCGTATTCGAGCAAAATGGCGTGCATCTCAGCCTCGTGCACTCCCGGGGCACCGAGCACTTCGACCACCTCCGCGATGGGAGGGTCGTCGGGGGATGCCCAATCGACCAAACGCACCGCCACTTTCACATCTTGGGGCGCGTCGTTCAAGAAGCGCGCAGGCACCAAAAAGTCACGGTGCATGCGCTTGTTGGTGGGGATTCCAAATGCATAATCCTTGACGTGTTCCAATGTCACCACATACAAATCCCGGGCCCTTTTGACCACTTCGGAGACATAGGGCACTTCTTTTCTGCCCCTGCGCATCCAAGCCAGCTCCACCGTATCTCCCCAAAAAGCGGTTCCAGTTTGTCCTTTGGGAACCATGATGTCGTCTGACTCACCGGGTACACTGACGAAGCCTTTCCCGTACGCCGTGATTTGAATGGTGCCCTGCACCGGAGCCTTGCGGTTGCCCGATCCCGTGGCTTGATCTCTTCCGCGTTTTCCCCGGCGGTCGTCCCTTCGGCCGCCCTCTTCGGGCATCATAAAGCGCCCTTTGCCCACTTCTTTGAGCCGGCCTTTGCCCGCTTCTTGCCGCATCAATACATGCAACATTTCCTGGATGTCTTTGTCGGCAATGCCCATGGTGCTGGCCACCTGGCGGGCGTTCATCGGGCGGCCGGGCAGCCCCTGAAATATCGCCATGACATCCTCGAGGTACTTGCTGGCGCCGCTGAGCCTCTGACCGCCTGCCAGCGCAGGCCCAATGTCTCCGCTGTTGGGACGCTGTTTGCGGCCCTTTCCCGCAGCGCCATGCTTGCGCTTGCCTCCTTTTTTTACTCCTGATTTACGGGTGCCGGCCATCTCAGATGCTCGATTTACCGCAAGGTCGCACCTTGCCACTGCGATTCGACGGCCCAAAGCAAAGGTTGTGACGCTCCCGTTGCGAACTTCCCGCCCGAATGTCACCCGACACCCCCCTTTCGTCCCAGGACCGTCCGTCCCCACTTCACCGTTGGTTTCCTCACCGTTGGCGCGACCATGAGCTGCTGGATTGCGGCGGCGGAGCCCGTCTGGAGCGTTTTGGCGAACTGGTGCTCATTCGGCCCGAACCCCGTGCGATTTGGGAACGGGGGATGGACGAATCCCAATGGCGCAAATTGTCAGCGGCCGAATTCATTCCAACCGGCCGCACCAAAGGCCAGTGGGTTCCCCACCAAAGCGTGCCCGACACCTGGGAGATTCAATACCCCCTTCACACTGGCAACAACTTGCACTTCTCACTGGAGATGACCCGGTTCAAACACGTGGGCATCTTCCCGGAGCAAGGGGCCAATTGGGATTGGATCGCCCAACGCATGGGTCCCGGTAAGCGCTTGCTCAACCTGTTTGCATACACCGGCGGTGCGTCCCTCGCCGGGCGCGCAGCGGGCGCCGAAGTCACCCACGTTGACGCCATCAAACAGGTGGTCTCATGGACGCGCACCAACCAAGAGTTGAGCGGATTGGACGGCATCCGCTGGTGTGTAGAAGACGCCCTCAAATTCTCTGAGCGCGAAGGAAGAAGGGGCAACCAGTACGACCTGGTCATCATGGACCCTCCCGCTTGGGGCCTCGGTCCGAAGGGGGAGAAGTGGAAACTGGAAGAGCAAGTGCTCCGCCTCGTTGCGGCCACCGCCCAGCTCATCGCACCTGGCGGGGCTGTCATCATGAACACCTATTCCGGCGTGAGCCCATCGGCTTTGGAAAACATGTGGCGGGCCGTACTTCCCGACGCCAGTATGGAGGCCGGCGAGTTGTGTCTGCGCAGCGGAACCGGGCAAGTCCTGCCGACCGGCTCGCTGTTGAGGCTTGAGCGCCCTTAAGCCTTCTTAACTTCGGGGCTCATGTTGCGCTACGCCCCCCTTTCCGCAGAGAACTATATCCGAAACCGCAAGGCTTTTGCCGATGCCCTTGCGCCCGGAGCCCTCGCTCTGTTTAGTTCCAACGACACCTACCCTTCAGGCGCAGACGGTACACTTCCCTTCCGGCAGGACTCCAACATGCTGCACATGTGTGGGGTCGATCAAGAAGAAACCGTCTTGCTCGTTTTCCCGAACGCCCACAACCCCGCCGACCGCGAAATCCTGTTTGTCACCGAAACAAGCGCCGAGATCGCCATCTGGGAGGGCGCCAAGCTGACCAAAGCAGAGGCCACGGCCCAAACTGGCGTCAAGCAAGTGCAGTGGTTGTCCACGCTGGAGCGTACGATTCAGAGGCTGGTGACCGAGTGCAGCTGCTGCTACTTGCACCAGAACGAGCACACCCGGGCCAAGGTCGTGGTGGAGACCCGCGAAGCGCGGTTCAACAATTGGTTCACCGAGACTTACCCCCATGTGCGGATTGAGCGCAGTGCGCCCCTCCTGCACCGCTTGCGCAGCGTCAAATCCGAAGAGGAAATCGAGCGGATGCGCCACGCCTGCAACATCACCCGCGATGGATTCAACCGCGTGATGAAGTTTGTAAAGCCCGGCGTCACCGAATTTGAAGTGGAGGCCGAATACCTGCACGAATTCATCCGCAAAGGGTCCCGTGGTTTTGCCTATACCCCCATCGTGGCCAGTGGCGCCAACGCTTGTGTGCTGCACTACATCGAGAACAGCGCAGAATGCAAAGCCGGGGATGTCCTCCTGATGGACGTAGGCGCAGAGTATGGAAACTATGCCAGCGACATGACCCGTTGCCTGCCGGTGTCTGGACGGTTTACCGACCGACAGCGCAAGGTGTACGATGCTGTGCTCAGCGTCATGCGCGATGCCATGAAGTTGCTTCGCCCTGGGGTGAGCTTGCACGAATACCACAAGGAGGTCGGGGAACTCATGACCGCCCAACTGCTGGGGTTGGGGCTGATTGACAAGCACGATGTAGACAAGCAAAACCCCGCGTGGCCCGCCTACAAGAAGTACTTCATGCACGGCACGTCTCACTTCATTGGGTTGGACGTGCACGACGTGGGCCTCTGGCATGAGCCCATCCAAGCGGGCCACATCTTCACCGTTGAGCCAGGCATTTATATCCAAGAGGAAGGCCTGGGCATCCGCCTCGAAAACGACATCGTCATCCGCGACAACGGTTTCGACGACCTCATGGGCGACATTCCTGTCGATGCTGAGGCCATCGAGGATGCCATGAACAGCTGAGCCATGGGCAAAGAGGCGGCAGAAAAAGTCATGTTGGGACTCCAGCTCCCTACCGACCCGCGTTGGGTGGCCTTGGTGGAGTCCAACATCTCAGAAGTGCTCACGGACCACGCTTGGTGTGAGCAGAAGGCGGCTTCAAACGCCATTTCTACCATTGTGCGCTATCCCGAGCTCACAGACCTGGTAGAGGAGTTGACGCGCATCGCCATGGAGGAGATGGAACACTTCGGCATGGTCGTCGAAAAGATCAAGGCCCGCGGATGGACCCTGGGTCGCGAGCGCAAAGACCCATACATCCACGACCTCGCAGCGTTCATCAAAAAAGGCGGCAGTCGGGAAGAGCAGTTGGTCGATCGGCTGCTGCTTGCGGCCATGATTGAAGCCCGCAGCTGCGAGCGGTTCCGCATGCTCTCTGAGCGTATTGAGGACGAGGACCTGCGCACATTCTACCACGACCTCATGGTGAGCGAAGCACAACACTATACCAGCTTTATCGGTTTTGCCCGCCAATATGGAGGGCGGGTAGATGTGGATGCGCGTTGGAAGGCCTTCCTCGCCCACGAGGCACAAGTCATCCAGAATTATGGCCGCAGGGAAACCATGCACGGCTAAACCCATTGACCACAAAAGACCCCATCATGTCCAACGCCCCCAAGCCTGTCGGCCTTTACCCCCTCACCCGCCGCGTCGGTGACCTGTTGTTCTTGAGCGGCGTCGGGCCGCGCATTCCGGGAAGTGGTGCCCATGACGAAGGGGTGCCGGGGTTGCAGCAAGACCACAACGGCAACTTCACCGCCTTCGATTTTGAAGCGCAAGCCCGGGGTGTGCTGTCCAATGTGCGCGCCATCCTCGAAGCGGAGGGCGCCCGCTGGGAAGACCTGGTCGACATCACGGTTTTCCTCACCGATATGCAGCGCGACTTCCACACCTTCAACCGCGTTTACCGCGAGCATTTCGAGGGGGTGGACGCCGCCATGCGACCCTGCCGGACCACGGTTGAAGTAGGTGCTTTGCCCACACCCATCGCCGTGGAATTGAAGTGCGTGGCCCACTGTCCCCGCTGATTTTCGCGTTTCGGCACTGTTTTTGCCTCTGTCGTACCATGCGTATGCTGACGTCCACCCTTTGGCTTGCTATGGCCGTGCTCCCGGCCTTGACCAGCGTTCAGTCCGATCCGACCGCGGTCCGGCCCTGGCGGCCTGCACTGATTTCAGCAGATTCTGCGGCGGCCCTTCCCCATCTGCCCTTGCGCGCCGTCGATGCCTTTTGGCTTCCGCACCAAGAAGAGCTGGTCTACACCGTGCGCTATGGATTCATCGCCGCAGGGGAAGCGCGCCTCAGCACGCAACCCGGCCCATCGTATGGTGGAAGGCCAACCATGCAGGTCGTGGGAACAGGCCGGACCACCGGGGCATTTGATTGGGTCTTCAAAGTCAGGGACCACTATGAGTCTCATGTCGACAAATCGGGGCTGTTTCCGCACCGCTTCATTCGCAAGGTGAAAGAAGGGGGCTATCAAATGGACCGGAAAGTTGTCTTTGACCCCGCGCGGCGCAGCGCATGCACCCAAGAGAAGGGCGAAGAGCGGTTCCAAGTCTTACCCGACTACTGCCAAGACCTCGTGTCGGCATTTCACTACGCCCGCAACCTGCCACTGGATTCCCTCAGGTTGGGAGGGATTGTCGAGATCCCCACTTTTGTCGACGGCAAGGTTCACCAGGTGCGCGCCCGAAAAATGGGGGAACAACAGGTCGACGTCAAGGCGGGTAGCTTTCAATGCTGGGTGTTCCAGCCCCTTGTCAAGAAGGGTAGAATTTGGAAAGATGAGGAGGATTTGACCCTCTATGTGAGCGCCGATGCGCGCCGAATGCCCGTCCTGGTGAAATCCAATTTGCTCGTCGGTTCCGTGCGGTTGGAACTGATCGAACACCATGTGACACCAACCGCCCCCATACCGCAGTAAATTCGGCCCATGCCCGAAGCCAACACCTTCGACCCGGCCGTTTTGGACCGGCTCGAGCAATTGAGGGACAAGTACGCCGCTATGGGGCAGGACCTCGTGTCCTACCTCGACGGCCTGCTCCATGCAGACTTTCCCACTTACTGGGACTACATCAACCTCGATACGCTGCTCAGTCTGCAGCACCCCGTCACGCCTTTTCCCGACGAAGAAATCTTCATCATCTATCACCAGACGACGGAGCTTTACTTCAAACTTTCCCTCCACGAATTGCGCCAGCTGCACAGTGCACAGTCGCTGTCTGGACCTGAAATGCTGGAGCGGGTCCGCCGCGTGAACCGCTACTTCAAAGTCCTTGTGGACAGTTTTGATGTGATGGTGGATGGTTTGGACCACAAGCAGTTTCTGAAGTTCCGCATGTCCCTCCTGCCTTCAAGTGGGTTTCAGAGTGTTCAGTACCGATTGGTGGAATTGGCGTGCACCACCATGGACTGTCTGGTCCACATTGAGCTGCGGGCAAACCGCCTGAGCCACAGCTTCGATGACGTCGAGTCCATGTTCGACGAGCTGTATTGGCGCAGGGGCGCCACGGAACTGGCTACGGGACAACCTACGCTGACCTTGAAGCAGTTTGAGGCCAAATACAGGGACAGCATCATCGCTTTCGCCGAAGAACGCTTTCACTCGAACGTTCGCCGCCAATGGCAAGGGCTTTCTGAAACAGAGCAGACGCCAGAATTGCGCGAAGCGCTGCGCACCCTCGACGAGTTGGTCAATGTGCATTGGCCCCTATCCCACTACCGAAGTGCGGTGAAACACCTGCAAAAAGACCCGGTCGACATTGCGGCAACAGGAGGGACCAACTGGCAGAAATACCTGCCCCCTCGGTTCCAAAAACTCATCTTCTTTCCCGAACTCTGGAGCACAGAAGAAAAGGAGGATTGGGGCAAAAAATGGGTGTTGCACAACATCGGCCACAAGTGAATTTGCAGAAGCGTTAAAAGCGGACAAAGGCAAAACTTTTTCTCATGTCCTTCGTTCAAGGACTGCTGCACGTCAAGTTTGCAGCGCTCACAACTATGCGGCCCCTCTCTCCATACAGCATCTTGATCAGCGCCACCCTCCTCTGTTGGATGGCGGGCATGCTGGCGGGCTGCGGAGACCCTCAGGCCGAGGGCGAAAATGCGCCCCTGCTGGCCTTTGGAAGATCGGCTGTAGAAGCCAAGCCTCCTTTGACATTAGAGGAGAGCCTCGCGGAGCAGTTCGATTTGTACAGCGACTCTGTAGCCTGGACCACAGAGTATGGCGAGGTCCGCTCTGGCCAAAGCCTCTCCCACATTTTGTCCCCTTTTGGTGTGTCCAGTGCAACCCTGCACCACATCGCTACAGAGCACCGGGAGGTGTTTGATGTTCGGCGCATGCGTCAAGGCAAAGACTGGTGGTTGTTCCGTACAGCGGAGGATTCCGTTCCCCGCCAATTTGCTTACGGCATTAACGACCGGGAGTACGTGGTCTTTGAGCTCACAGGAGAGAAGTCTGTCCGCCGGGGACGTTACCCTTCGGAAACCCGCCGCAGTTATGTGCAAGGTGAAGTGATGGGCAGTTTGTACCAAAGCTTGGAAGACGCCGGGCACACGACCACACTCGCCTACGCCATGTCCAACGTATACGCTTGGACCATCGACTTCAGCCGCATCCAACCCGGAGACCAATTTCGCATCATCTATGAGCGCGACTGGGTCAATGAAAAGCCCGCTGGCCTGCCCCGCATCGTCGCTTCTGAGTTCATGCACCGCGGAAGAAACTTCCCCGCTTTCGCCTTTGACCAAGGCGAAGGGCTGGACTATTTCGATGAAACCGGTGCCAGTTTGCGCAAGGCATTCCTCAAAGCTCCCGTGTCGTTTTCCCGGATTTCAAGCCGTTTCAACAAGCGGCGTTTTCACCCCGTGCTGAAAAAGGTCAAGGCCCACTTGGGCACCGACTATGCAGCGCCCCGGGGCACAGAGATTGTTGCCGTCGGTGATGGGGTCGTCACAAAAGCGAGCTACACGAGGGGAAACGGCAAATACGTCAAGATCCGCCACAACGGCACCTACACGACGCAGTACCTGCACATGAGCCGGCGCAACGTGAAAGAAGGCCAGGCCGTCCGCCAAGGCGACGTGATCGGCTATGTCGGAAGCACCGGATTGGCCACAGGCCCCCACGTCTGTTTCAGGTTTTGGAAAAATGGGCAACAGGTGGACCACCTCAAAGAGGATTTTCCTCCATCCACCCCCATCAAAGCGGAGGCGAAAGCGCCGTTTCAAGAAGCCTGTGGTGTCCTGTTGGCCGAAATGGCCCAGCGTGAAGCGGACGATGGTCCCCGCCTCGCCACCTTGGACCAATAAGCCCGTCTGAGCTCAGGGTTCAATCGCCTGGAGCAAGGAAATTCCCAACCCATCCGAAAGCGCCGCCCCCGAACGAGACCGCTCGGGATGCCATTGCACGCCCACGAGGAAGGGCAAATTCAGTGTGTCTTTGTGGCGAATCCCTTCTGTCAATCCCGCAGGGCCCTCGGCCCACGACAGGAATTGGTCGGACAATTGATCAATGCCTTGGTGGTGGTGGCTCACATAGGTGTCCGGCTGGCCCGGTGCGAATTCAACGGAACCTGCTGACCAAGGCTGCGTGATCCGCACCACATGCAAGGTGTCGCTTGTGTGGCCGGGCGTGCCCCCTCTGTGGCCCTCATAGCCGGCATCTGGAAGGTGGGGATGCAAACTCCCACCGCCATGCACATTCATGACTTGAAGGCCCCTGCACACACCCAAACAGGGCAAGCCCCGCTCCAAGACGCGGTCGAGCAAGAGGTGCTCCACGCGGTCGCGCTCCGTATCGATTTTCCCGCACCTCACGGTGTCTTCTGCCTGGCCATAGCGGGCTGGGTGAATGTCCTCTCCGCCTGTCAAGACTACAGCGCGTGCTTTCAACATTTCACGCTCGAAGGTGGCTGAATCTGTGCCATAAGCTTGGACGAACCTCAATGGCCCGGTGCCCCCTTCAGCGGCCAACCGGCCCAACCACTTGCGGTAATTCTGGCTGCTGTAAAACTTGGAGAGGACCACCGTTGTGCTGTCCGCTGATGCGGGGGGTGCAGAAGGTCCAGCTTCAGGCGTGCCGGGTGATGTGCAACCGGTCCAAACGAGGACCAGGGCGCAACACGCGGCCAACGCCAAACGCAAAGCGCCACTCATGACCCTTGCCAAGCTTCAACTTCCTCCATCTGCAATGCCGGCAGGTCCAACTTGTTCTTTTTGCGGAACCCGTTGAGCTTCTCGCGCAAGGCGCTGGGCTTGGCCTCTCGGATGGCCTCAGCGGTGTCGAAGCCAGCGGCGGCCACATGCGGCGCCCAATCGCTCGAAATGCCCAGGGCCTCCAGCGCAGCGAGGTCTGGTCCAGTGCGGAACACCTCAGGCCGCATTTGCGGGAAGAACAGCACCTCTTGGATGGACGTTTGGTCGGTCAGCATCATGACCAACCGGTCGATGCCGATGCCCACACCACTGGTGGGGGGCATGCCGTATTCCAAAGCCCGGAGGAAGTCCTGGTCGATGAACATGGCCTCGTCATCGCCCCGCTTGGAGAGCTCCACTTGCTCCTCAAACCGCTCGCGCTGGTCGATGGGGTCATTGAGCTCAGAGTAAGCATTGGCGACCTCAGTGCCATTGATGAAAAGCTCGAAACGCTCTGTGTAGCCAGGCTTGTCCCGGTGCACCTTGGTGAGCGGCGACATTTCGACGGGGTAATCTGTGATGAAAGTGGGCTGCACGTAGTGCTCTTCGCAGCACTCCCCAAACATCTCGTCGATCAACTTGCCCTTGCCCATGGTGTCGTCCACCTCGATGTCGAGGTTGGCGCAGGCTTGCCGCAAACCGGACTCGTCCATGCCGTCGATGTCCACGCCGGTATGTTCGAGGATGGCGTCGCGCATGGTCACCCTGCGGTACGGTGGCGTGAAGTCGATTTCTTTGCCGGCCAAGGTGGTCTTGGTGGTCCCATGGACTGCGGTGCACACCTCGCCCAGCAGCTCCTCCATGGTCTCCATCATCCAGTGGTAGTCCTTGTAAGCGACGTACAGCTCCATGATGGTGAACTCCGGATTGTGCGTCCGGTCCATGCCTTCGTTTCGGAAATTCCGCGAAAACTCGAAGACCCCATCGAAGCCTCCTACGATGAGCCGCTTGAGATAGAGCTCATTGGCGATCCGCAGATACAGCGGGATGTCCAAGGCATTGTGGTGGGTGACAAAAGGGCGCGCGGCGGCGCCGCCGGGGATGGCCTGCAACACAGGGGTGTCCACCTCGAGCCACCCCTTGGCTGTGAAGCTCTCACGAATGGCCTGAATCACCTTGCTTCTCGCCTCAAAGGTCTGTTTGACTTGGGGGTTCACGAGCAGGTCCACGTAGCGCATGCGGTAGCGCAGCTCGGGATCGGTAAAGGCGTC
The DNA here is from genome assembly GCA_042095055.1 of Crocinitomicaceae bacterium. Classification (GTDB taxonomy): domain Bacteria; phylum Bacteroidota; class Bacteroidia; order Flavobacteriales_D; family Sanyastnellaceae; genus UBA8752. Next base: position 99,498 of record JBELBZ010000003.1, read on the forward strand.
GTGGACGTTGCCGTCCTCATCGGTCTTCACGGAGGGCAGTGGACGGATGGACTTGCTCAATACGGTGAGCTCCTTGACCAACACACTGGGCTCCCCAGTCTGGGTGGTAAACGTCGTGCCCTTGATTCCGACCACATCCCCGCGGTCGAGCAGTTTCTTGAAGACCGTGTTGTAAGTGGTCTTGTCCTCTCCCGGGCACAGTTCGTCGCGGTTGAGGTAAATCTGAATCTTGCCGGTGGCGTCTTGCAGCTCCGCAAAGGAAGCTTTGCCCATGATGCGGCGGGAGAGGATGCGCCCTGCGAGGCAGACCTCCGCGTCTTCTTTGAAGTCGGCCGAAAGCGGCGCGGCATGGGCGTCCACGGGGTAGGCCGCTGCCGGATAGGGGTCAATGCCCAGTTGGCGAAGTTGCTGTAGGCTGTCCAAGCGGACGCGCTCCTGTTCGGATCGGATCATGGTGACTTGATTCAAAGCGAAATTAGGTTGTCGCGGGGCGTCATGCAGGAAGTAAATTAGCAGAGAACGTCAGCACGATGCGCGCACTCATTGATTCCTTTCCCGATCAGCTCTCCTCAGCGGCCACTTCCATGGCTGCCCAGCCTTTGCCCGCAACACCGCCCGAACACGACCATGTGCTTGTTTTGGGCATGGGGGGTTCTGGCATCGGTGGCCGCTTTCTAGCAGGGCTGCTGGCCGACACCGCCGAGGTGCCCGTGGCGTCCTGCCACGACTACCAGATTCCATCATGGGTCAGCCCTAAGACCGTGGTAATCGCTTGCAGCTACAGTGGAAATACCGAGGAAACCCTCGCCGCCCTGGCACAGGCCATTCAAAAGGGAGCGCAGGTCAGAGCGCTCACTTCTGGGGGCCAGCTGGGGGCCATGGCTTCCGAACACAATTGGCCCGTTTTGACCGTTCCCGGTGGACACCCACCGCGCTCGCAATTCGGGTGGGCGGTGACGGGTCTGCTGCACCATTTCTCGGCTTTGGGGCATGCGCCTGCAGACGCCCACAACGTCCTCGCGGACGTGCAAGCATCTGCTGATGCCCTGCGCGCAAACAGAGAAGCGGTTGTCGCTCTGGCCGACAAATGGGCTGGTCTATTGGTAGACAAAACCCCTATGCTCTACGGAGATGCCGCCTTGGAGCCCGTGCTCATCCGCTGGCGCCAGCAGCTCAATGAAAATGCCAAACGGCTGTGCAACCACCATGTCTTTCCAGAGATGAACCACAACGAGCTTGTGGGCTGGGAGAGTGGCGATGACAGCATTGCTGCGTTGTTCCTGCACACCCATGAAGATCACCCGCGGACTGCTGAACGGATGCGGCTCTGCAAAGCCATTTTCTCAGAGGCCGGTGCTTCCGTGGAAGAAGTCCACGCAGTGGGCCAGACCCGGCTTCAGCGGTGGATGTACCTGGTTCACCTGGGCGACTGGCTGTCACTGCTGATGGCCGAAAAAACCGGAGTCGACCCTGTTGACATCCGGCACATTGATTACCTCAAAGGGGAATTGGCCAAAATGGCATGAGGCCTTTAGTGCATGTCCAAGACCTGGGACAGGCGGCCTACAAACCGACCTGGGACCTTCAAGAGCGCCTGCTCAAGACGGCTGTGGACCGCAAAATTGCGAGGAGAAAGGCGGGGCTGAGTGAGACGGCAAGGACAGATTCAGGACACGATCCCGAGCACCCTTGGCCGGAACACCACTTGTTGTTTGTCGAGCACCCTCACGTCCTCACCTTGGGCAAGAGCGGCGATGCCAACCACGTTGTGGCTTCCCCAGAGCGCCTGAAATCACTCGGCGTAGAGTATCATGAAATCAACCGTGGTGGCGACATCACTTACCACGGCCCGGGCCAGCTGGTTGCCTACCCCATCCTCGACCTCGACCAGTTTCGCACAGATATTGGATGGTACTTGCGGCAACTGGAAGAGGCGGTGATCCGGACATGCTCTGACTGGGGCGTCTCATCCGGCCGCATCGAAGGGCTGACGGGCGTTTGGATAGACCCTGCAGCGGGAATGGCTGCGCGAAAAATCTGCGCCATTGGGGTCAAATGCAGCCGTTGGGTGACCATGCACGGACTGGCCTTTAACCTCAATACAGACCTTGATTTTTTTAACCTCATCGTTCCATGTGGCATCCAAGACCGGGGCGTAACCAGCCTTGAAATAGAGGCCAGCAGAAAGGTCAACAGAAGTGAGGCTCAGGATGCACTCGAATCCCATCTTTTGGACGTACTTGGGGCAGACTCTGTAGCCCAACGACCATGAAACGCTTTTTCTTTTGGCTGATCTCCTTGGGCATCGGCTTGTACTTGCTGAGCGTCTTCACCGACAACGACCACGTGTGGACTGGCCTGAGGCAGTGCTATTTGCGCGGATACAAGACCGCGCAAATCGACGACATGAGGTTCCAGTCATTGCGCAGCATACCCGCTTCGGAATCGCCGCGACCCTGGCCATTGCACAGCAGGTACAACGGGTTTGACTTGCCTGAATCGCTGATAGACTCCACAAACCGATGGAACACCACTGCGCTCACTGTCATTCACAAAGACTCCCTGCTCTTGGATTGGAAGTCGGCCCGTATCCCTGGGGCGGACACCATGCGGACCAACTCCTTTTCAATAGCCAAAAGCCTAACAGCGCTGGCCATAGGAGCGGCTGAAAAAGAGGGCTTGCTCGACGTAAATGACCGGGTATCCCAGTATCTGCCGCGGTTTTCCCAAGGCCCCGCATCGGAATTGACCATCGAGCACATTCTTCAGATGCGATCGGGCATCCCATTTGGAGAGAGCTACAAGAACCCCTTTGGGTTTATGTCCAAGTGCACTTACGGCGACGATATCCTCGAGAGGCTTCGGGATTATACGGTCGAGGGTTCCCCAGGTGCGACGTGGAAATACCAAGGTGGCAATACGCTGCTGCTTCAAGAGGTCCTGTTGCAGGTCATCGACGTTCCGCTGGGGGTCTGGTTTTCCGAAAAGATTTGGGGACCCATTGGAGCCACATCCGAGGCAAAATGGGCCGTGGACAATGCCGGTCACGAGCGCAACTATGCGTGCTTCTATTCGACTGCTTCTGAGTTTGCACGTTTGGGTCAACTTGTTCTCGACTCAGGACAGGTAGCGGGAACAGCCATTTTAGAACGTGACTTCGTGCACAGGATGACCCGCCCAATTGGCCCCCTTGATGACGGGACTGACATCCAGCATTATGGTTATCAAATATGGATGGGGACCCACGATGGAATGGCCTTCAAGAGCATGCAAGGGCTTCATGGGCAGTATGTCATCGCGGTCCCTGAACTGGAATTGATTGCGGTGCGCACCGGATTCTTCAGGCCAAAGGGTAAGATCCGGGGAATTGACGCGGACGTTTACCGCACAATCGACATGGCCAAAGCCGCGGCAGCACTGTAGATTACAGTTACAAACTAAATTCTATCGTCTGCGAATTTGCATTTTAGCAGGTCGAATGCGTATATTTGGTTTTGTAGCGTTGTAGGAAACACCCGCAATGCGACAACCAAATCGTCCGCCAATGAATGCCCAGCTCGATGCCATCATCGTTGATGATGAAGCGCCCGCTCGTGAGGTACTGCACAGTCAGCTTGAACGCCACTGTCCATTCATCCGAGTCATAGACCAAGCACCCAATGCCCGAATCGGATACGACGCTATTCGAAGTGGACGCCCCCACATTGTCTTCGTAGACATCAGGATGCCCTTCGAGTCAGGCCTTGATCTTGTGGACCGCTTTGATGATCGAGATTTCTACGTGGTCTTTTACACCACCTACCAGGACTACGCCATTGATGCCATTCGCCGGCAAGCCTTTGACTATTTGTTGAAGCCCATTGACCCCGTAGACCTTCAAGCCTGCGCCGAGCGCATTCGGGAGCACTATCGAATCAAAATGCTGGAGAACGGTGACTTTCACCGCAAGCTCGAAATCACCACGTCAGGTCAGCGCCATTTCATCCGACACTCAGAAATTCTGCATGTCGAAGCCAGCGGCAGTTATGCCTGCATCTACAAAACCGATGGTGGCCGATTGATGGTGTCCAAGAACCTCAAGTATGTGGAAAGCCTGATCAACAACAGCAAGTTTGTTCGGGTACACAACAGTCAACTCGTTCACCTGAACAAGATTCGCCAGTGCAACTACCGCACCAACTCGATCACGCTGGTCAACGGGAAAGAAATCGCTTTGGCGGTCAGAAAACGCGAGGATTTGCGCCGCAGAATGGCTGAGCTGCTTTCCAACGAAAACGATGGCGGATTCAGCGCCGCAGTCGCTTAAACCGACGACTGACCACAAAACGGAAGCGAAGCATGGGCAGGCCGCTACCTTTGCGCCACCATGGCTTCTTCTCCAACTGACATTCGCACCCTCGACATCGAGGGCCTGAAAGCTGCGGCCGTCCAACTTGGCCAGCCTGCTTTTCGGGGAAAGCAAATCGCAGAATGGCTCTGGACCAAAGGGGCCACACGGTTTGAGGACATGACCAACTTGCCGCAAGCCTTTAGAACGTCGCTTGCCGCAGAATACCTGCTTGCCCCTATACGGGCAGAAGAAGAACAAGTCAGCCGGGACGGCACCGTCAAATGTGCATTTCCCATCGAAACCGGAAAGGTGGTCGAGGGCGTGTTGATTCCTGCAAAGGACAGAATGACGGCCTGCATCAGCAGCCAGGTGGGGTGCAGCCTCTCCTGTGCATTCTGTGCCACCGGAAAACTCAAGCTGATGCGGAACCTCACAGCAGGTGAGATTGTGGATCAAGTCCGTCACATCGCCGAGCTGGCTGAGCGTCACCATGACCACAGGCTGACGAACATCGTCTACATGGGCATGGGAGAACCCCTGCTGAATTACCGCAATGTATTGGAGTCCGTTGACCTCATTACGGGAACCCCAGGCCTGGGAATGAGCCCAAAGCGCATCACCATTTCAACGGCGGGCATCTCCAAAATGATCCGGAAACTGGGTGACGATGAAGTCCGCTTCAACCTCGCACTGAGCCTGCATGCCGCCCAAGACGAAAAGCGCAATCAAATCATGGAAATCAACGAAACCAATGACCTCGCGTCGCTGCGGGATGCGTTGGTGTATTTCCATGAAAAGACAGGAAGCCGCGTCACCTTTGAGTACATCCTGCTCGGAGGATTCAATGATGACATTGAAGACGCGCGGGACCTCGCGCGCTTTGCTTCTTGCGTGCCCTGCAAAGTGAACCTCATCGAGTACAACCCCATTGATGGTGGAACATTTCAAAAGGCAGACCCCGAGCGCACAGATGCCTTCTGCTCTTTCCTCGAAGAAAAGTTCAACATGGTCGTGAATGTCCGCCGTTCGCGGGGCGAGGACATCGATGCCGCGTGTGGTCAGCTGGCCAATAAAAACAAGCTGGCTTCGGGCGTTGCCTGAATGGCGACAGCCAAGGCATTTTCACATTGGGGAGCCTGCTCAACAGGCGAATCGCAACGCGTCAGTCCAACTTGAGTACGGCCAAAAAGGCTTCCTGAGGAACTTCCACTGAGCCCACTTGGCGCATGCGCTTCTTGCCCTTCTTCTGCTTCTCGAGCAGCTTCCGTTTCCGCGTGATGTCACCTCCGTAACACTTGGCGGTCACGTCCTTTCGAACGGGCTTGATGGTTTCGCGGGCGATGATTTTGGCTCCGATGGCCGCCTGAAGCGCGATCATGAATTGCTGACGCGGAATCAACTCCTTCAGCTTCGCACAAATGCGCTTTCCAAGATCAAAGGCGTTGGACTGGTGCACCAAAGCAGACAAGGCATCCACTTGGTCCCCATTGATGAGGATGTCCAACTTGACCAACTTCGATGGCTTGTATTCGTCGGGGAAATAGTCAAAGGAGGCGTAACCCCGAGAGACGCTTTTGAGCTTGTCATAAAAGTCAAAGACAATCTCACCAAGGGGCATTGCAAAGGTCAATTCGACCCGGTCCGAAGTGAGGTAGACCTGATTTCCAAGCACACCGCGTTTTTCGATGCAGAGGTTCATGATGGCCCCTACATATTCGGATTTTGTGATGACCTGAGCCTTGATGAAAGGCTCCTCCACATGGTCCAATTTGCTGGGATCTGGGAGCTCCGACGGGTTGTTGATGAAGATGGGCTCTCCCTTCTTGGGGTGGCAGATGTAACTCACGTTGGGCACCGTTGTGATGACCGTCATGTTGAACTCCCGTTCCAACCTTTCCTGCACAATCTCCATGTGGAGCATGCCGAGGAAGCCACAACGGAATCCAAACCCGAGGGCGGCGGAGCTTTCGGGTTCAAAGACCAGGGAAGCGTCGTTTAGCTGGAGCTTCTCCATGCTGTAGCGCAACTCTTCGTAGTCCTCGGTGTCGACAGGATAAATGCCCGCGAATACCATCGGCTTCACATCTTCAAATCCCTTAACCGCCTGCTCACAGGGGTTGTTTGCGAGGGTGAGGGTGTCCCCCACTTTGACCTCCTTGGCGTTTTTAATGCCCGAAATGATGTAGCCTACGTTTCCCGCCTTGACCGTTTTCTCAGGCTGCAGGTCCATACCGAGGACCCCGATTTCATCGGCATTGTACTCTTTTCCGGTATTGAAGAACCGCACGCGGTCCCCTTTTTTGATCTCACCGTTGAGCACCCTGTAATAGGCGATGATGCCTCGAAAGGAGTTGAAGACCGAATCGAACACCATGGCCTGCAAAGGAGCATTGGCATCCCCTTTCGGTGCGGGGACCCGCTCCACGATGGCCTCCAAGATGTTTTCCACCCCGAGGCCTGTCTTTCCACTGGCGGGAAGCACATCCTCAGTGCTGCATCCGATCAGGTCCACAATTTGGTCGATCACCTCTTCCGGGTTGGCGCTCGGAAGGTCCATTTTGTTGAGAACCGGAATGATTTCGAGGTCGTGCTCGATGGCGAGGTAAAGGTTGGAAATGGTCTGTGCTTCAATCCCCTGGGTAGCATCCACAATCAACAAAGCCCCCTCGCAAGCCGCGATGGAACGGCTGACTTCGTAGCTGAAGTCCACGTGTCCCGGGGTATCAATCAAGTTGAGCACATAGTCTTGGCCATCCCGCGAGTACCGCATTTGAATGGCGTGGCTCTTGATGGTGATGCCGCGCTCGCGCTCTATGTCCATGTCGTCCAACGTCTGCTCTTGGAGCTGCCTTTCGTCGACGGTACCTGTCAACTGAAGTAGACGGTCTGCAAGCGTACTCTTCCCATGGTCGATGTGGGCGATGATGCAGAAGTTTCGGATGTTTTCCATGCGCATGGCTAAAGTACGACCCAGAACTCCGGGCTACGTGCAACTGGCACCCTTCAAAAGGTGTTTAATAGATGCGTTCAGCCGCATACCGGAACCACGGCCCCGTCTCGTGGTTCGATTGGGGACTCTGTTCGGTATATTGCGCCCCCGCGAGAACCTACACCATGAGATTTTTCCAACTTCTCTTTCTTTTTTGTGCCCTGCCCGTTTCCTTCAATGCTCAGGAAACGTTGCCAGCAGAAATCTCTGGCCTTTACAGTAAATACGGCGGTTTCGAGTATGCTGTGATGATGATGGACCGCGATGAGTGGGACACTTACCGCAACTGGGAGGGTTACGATGAGCCTGCAGTTATTGCGGTCATCAAAAGGCATCAAAGCACGCCTGAATACTTGGAAAAGAAGGCGTTGCGCAAACAACAGCGCATGATGCGTTCTGGAGAGTGTGACTGTTGGATTGAACCCACAGAGTCCTACACGGAAATCACGCCGGAGATGCAGCAGTTTACCGGCGGAGCAGGAATCGACGTGGATTATGCCCACGGACCCCTTTCTCTGCCTTTCACGTTCAACCTTTTCGGACAGGAGTACGAGGAGTTTTACATCAACTCCAAAGGCCTCATTTCCTTTACCGAGCCTGTCATTGATTGGACACCGGAAGAGCTTCCCGACGCCAACTACAACATCATCGCTGGTTTTTGGGGCGATGCTGACTACAGGTTGACAGGAGACATCTTCTACCGCATTACCCCAGAGGCGGTGTATGTCAATTGGGTCGATGTGGGCTATTACAACAACCACGATGACCGCACCGTGAGCTATCAGGTGGTGTTTGCTGAAGATGGTTCCATTTCCGTCGGTGACGGAAACAACGTCCAATTGTGCTACGAGAGCATGCAGTGGGCACACGGAGATGTTGGAGGTCAGGGAGGCTGCTGCGGATCAGACCCTGCCACAGTGGGCGTCGACGTGCAGAACAACTCGGACAACTTCGTGCAGTTTGGACGCTTCAACTTTCAAGACGACAGCTACAACGGTCCATATGGCGGAGGCCCTTCCGATCAGGATGGCTGTTTTTGGTTGGACGGAAAAGACTTCTGTCTCAACGTCTCAGGTGCTGATCCAAACCAAGCCCCTATCCCAACCGAAACCCCTGGAAGCGGTTGCGCTGACACCCTCTATGTCTGCTTGAATGATACGCTTGACCTGAACATCGGCTTCTTGGCCCCCGAAGACGGTCAGACTGTGGACATCACCTTGTCCAATGTTCCTGCCGTCACCAACAACGGCACTTACACCGAGAACGACATCACTTATTTGGACGCCTTCCTGGCTGGAACACCCGAAAATGTCGGCACCTATCTCCTCGAAATTACCGCCACCGATGACGGTACACCCGAGGCAACGACCGTCCTCAGTTATTGGGTTTCGGTCATCGACGTCGAGCTTCCCACATTGACCGTGGATGGAGACTTCAATATCTGTTCCGGCCAAGAGACAACGATCACGTGCAACGACGACTTCGACAGCTACCTCTGGTCCTTGGGCTGCACTGAGGCTGAGTGTACTTATGGTTTTGGCGGCACATTCTCAGTGACGGCCTCCATCGACGAAGGGTGCACAGCGACCCAAGATTTCTTCATCAACCAGAGCTTGTACTTCCTGCCGGACGTTTGCATTGAACCCAACCCCATCTGTGGAGACGACACGGCCATTGTCTCAGTCTGTGATGAAAACATGGATGAGTTCATAGAATACCAATGGGACGGCGACTGGAACGGCGCTGGGGGAGAAATTGTAGTCCCCGCTGCAGAACTTGGGGATACCGCCATTGGCGTCACTCCCGGGTCCTACCGGATTCTCATCACCAATGATGCCGGATGCCAAGGCCAACGCGTTTTCAACGTAGAGCAAGTGACCCAAGTCATTCCCGAGGTCACCATTCCTCCCGTGTGTGACAGTTTGTACAGCGTGCAATTCAGCGGCGGATACACCACACCAGATGCTGGTCCCCTCTTGATTTACATGACCGCATCAGACCCCTCAGGCTGGGGAGGCGATAACTATTTGGAGGTGACCGTGACCGATGGTGATGGCGGTGAAACGGTCTATATCCTGACCAGCTTCGATGTGTTTACTGCCCACACCGAGATCGAGGTTTCACTCAATGATCTGGTCGAAATTGTGCTCGTGACAGGGGCCAATGCGCCCGTCGACGACTTCAGCTTCACGGTTTACAACTGCACCACAGGCAACCCAGAGCCTGTGGATGACCTTCCCGCCGGAGGGGGGCTGGTCTATTCCGCCACAGCGAATTGCGAGGTGGACCCCGTTGGAGGAACATGGGGCGTGACCGAAGGGTCGGGCTTCTTTTCAGCACCCACCGAATTCAACACTTTCTTCACGCCAACCAGCGGATTCGGCGTCTATGAAATTTGCTTTACGGATGACAACTGTGGCTATGCCGCTTGTTACCCCATGGAGGTCAGCACCACGCCCGTGGCCGACCTCGTAGGCCCCAATGACAACCTTCAGGCCGACGGCAGCTACCTCCTTTGCGACGGAGAAAGCGCCAACTTCCAAGTGGACACGCTGTACGAAGGTGCGGTATACCCCTTGGAGTGGCCCCAAGCCCAAAACTCCGAGGGATTCTTCGCAGAATATGAGTTCAACAACAACGACACCTACGACCTGTCAGTGGAAGTCACCAATGCCTGCGGAACCCTCGAACTGCCCTTTACCATCGTGACCTCAGAGTCTGCAGACCCTGAGCTTGAGGACGTGATCGTTTGTGAAGAGGGCGTGGAAGTGGTGCTGGACCCAGGGCTGGATCCAAGCAGCGATCTTGAGATCGAGTGGACCTTGGACAATGCCAACCTCAATGAAGATGAGTTTGTCATCCTCGCTGATGCTGCTGGTGAGTACTGTGTGGAAGCCACCAATGAATGCGGCACCGTGGAGGCTTGCGCTGAAGTGGAGATCTTCGTGCCCATTCCCAGCCCCCTGCCCAACTACAGCTTGAATTGTGAAGGTGGAAACACCGTCCTTATAGACCCATTGACGGACAACGATTGGACGGTGACTTGGGAAGACGGTACCGTAGGCAACACCTACACGGCCACATTTAATCCGCACCACGACAACTGGTTGACGGCGACATTTGAAGACCCGTTGGGTTGCTCCAACTTCGAAGACAGCACCTTTGTGTGGATGGGATATCCTGTCGAATTGGGCAACGCTGAACCCAACCAAACCGCAGACAACACCCCCATCTTCTTGTGTCCGGAAATCCCCAATACCTTCCAGCTCAACAGCACTTTTGCCGTCGATTGGAACTGGTCGTTGGAGTTTCAGTTTGGAGCGCCCAGCCCGTCTAATTTGAACTTCTTGCAAGCGGATGAAGTGACCTTCACTTCTGCACAGGTTTTGGATACAGCGTATTGGTATTCCCCCCTCTTGCTCACCGGAACAGCCTTGAACCCTTGCACGCCAGCGGGACTCAGTCACCAATGGGAAGTGCAAATCGATGCTTGTGAAGTGAAGATCCCCAACATCTTCACGCCAGGAACCGCCGAAGGTTCAATTGGCAAGAATGACACGTTCGAAATCGAAGGCCTCTTGAAGTACGACGGCAGCATCTTGATGGTCTACGACCGTTGGGGCAACCTGGTGTTCGAGAGTGACAATTATGACAACGAGTGGGATGCACGCGATGCTTCCTCCGGTACGCATTACTACCTCCTGACTTTGCCCAACGGCAAGAATTTCAGCGGGTCGGTCATGATCCAACGCTAAGGCCCAAGGGTGGCCAAGACGCGAACCCAATTCGTCTGCAGCGATTGCGGGCATGCTACAGGCCAATGGGTCGGTAAATGCCCCAGCTGCAAAGCTTGGAACACGGTTACGGAATTCAAGGAGTCGGCCAATCCGCGCATGGAACGGGCCGCTGTGGCTGCGGGTGCGATTGAGGCGCGGCCCTTGGTCGATTACACAGAGCACACAACAGACCGCGCTGGAACCGGCGAGCCTGAATTCGACCGCGTTCTCGGCGGTGGCCTGGTGCCTGGCGCTCTGGTTTTGTTGGGTGGAGAGCCCGGCATAGGAAAGTCCACGTTGAGCCTACAGACGGCCATGAAAGCGTCTGGCAAGGTGCTCTATGTGAGCGGCGAAGAAAGCCCTGAACAGGTGCGTTTGCGGGCAGACCGGCTCGGCGTACTGGGCCAAGATTTGCTCATCCTTCCCGAGACCTCTACCGAGGGGATTGTGAGGGCCGTCAAGGAGCACAAGCCGGACTTGCTCTTTGTGGACTCGATTCAAACGCTGCACACCCCCCGCGTCGAAAGCGCCCCGGGAAGCGTGGCCCAAGTGCGCGAATCCACGGCAGAGCTCATCCTGGCCGCTAAGCCCCTTCAACTGCCGGTCGTTCTGATTGGCCACATCACGAAGGAAGGGGCCATCGCCGGTCCCAAAGTCCTCGAGCACATGGTCGACGTCGTGCTCACCTTCGAGGGGGACCGCCACCACGCCTACCGGATCCTGCGCGCGGTCAAAAACCGCTTTGGCTCCACACAGGAGATCGGCATCTTCGAAATGCGCGGCGACGGGCTCCACCCCGTAACCGACCCCTCTGGTGCACTTGTCGGCAATGCCGATTCAAGGCTCAGCGGCACCGCCCTTGCAGTCGCCATTGAAGGGGCCCGCCCGCTGATGGTGGAGATCCAAGCCTTGGTCAGCAGCGCCGTATACGGGACCCCACAGCGCTCCGCAACGGGCTATGAACTCAAGCGCTTGAACATGCTCTTGGCGGTTCTCGAAAAGCGGTGTGGGTTCAAGCTCGGGGCTTCAGATGTCTTTTTGAACCTCGCAGGCGGAATCCGATTGGGTGATCCCGGCATCGACCTTGCCGTCGTCGCCGCCATTTTGAGTTCAACACTGGACCTGACGCTCGACCCGAACACCGCGCTGTGCGGTGAAGTCGGCCTGACGGGTGAAGTGCGGCCTGTAGCGCGCGTGGAACAGCGCATGATGGAGGCGGCCAAACTCGGCATGAAACGCATTGTGGTCAGCGGACTCGTCTCCAAAGGGCCCAAGCCACCAAAGGGACTCGAACTCGTGCGGGTAAACCGCGTGGGAGAACTCCAAAAAGTGCTGTTCTAAAGCGGCTCAGCCCTCTGCACCACCGACCACCACCACGAACTCACCTTTGGGCGGATGGGCTTCAAAATGGGCCTGTAACTCGGCCACCGAGCCCCGGACGGTCTCCTCGAACTTCTTGGAAAGTTCCCGGCTGATGCTCAACGGACGCTCCGAACCGCAGAATTCCGCCAGTTCATCAAGGAGTTTGGGGATGCGGTGGGGCGATTCGTACAACACCGTAGTGCGGCCCTCCTGGGCCAATGCCTTCAACCGGGTTTGGCGTCCTTTTTTGTGCGGCAAAAACCCCTCGAAAACGAAACGGTCACAGGGGAGGCCACTGACGACCAAAGCGGGCACAAATGCCGTTGCTCCAGGCAAGCACTGAACCTCTACTCCCGCTGCAATGCAGGCGCGGACCAATAAAAATCCGGGGTCACTGATGGCAGGCGTACCCGCGTCGCTGCACAAACAAGCGTTGACACCTGCAGCAAGATCAGAAACCACCTGCTCCAAGACCTTGTGCTCGTTGTGCGCATGAAAGGCCCTCAGGCGCGCTTCAAGCCCCTTGAGCCGCAGCAGTGACCCGGTTGTCCGGGTGTCTTCTGCAAGCACGATATCGGCCGCTTCTATCGCTTCTGCTGCCCGCGGCGTAAAGTCTCCAAGGTTGCCAATCGGCGTGGGCACAACGGTCAGCATGTCAATGGTATCTGCGCTCTACCCGGTCCAGGAACCGCAGGACAACGGGGTCTTCCTTGTCCCAATCTTGGAAAGCGGGAACCTGTTGGTCCAACCAGTGCAGCGCCAATTCGAAATTCCCCGCCTCTTCCAAAGCCTCGAGCACACGGTTGAACTCCACGGCATCGTCTGAAAACAGCATTTTGATGCACTCGTACTTCTCCACCAAGCTAAATGACGTGCGCAAGTCTGAAATGGGCTGTCGCTCCATTTGCTCCGCCAAAGTGGGAGCCCCCTCTGGCTCCATTGCAGGCTTCGCTTCCACTGGCCCTTTGTCAACCTCTGGGATGACCACTTCAGGCAGCTCGGCCTCTGGTTCTTCGACCACAACGTCGGCTAAAGGCTCTGCGGCCTCCTCGCCTTGGGGCTCGGGCGCATTGATAGGATCCACGTCCGCAGCGACGGAAACGGCAGCCCCCGGCTCAAACACGAGGGTCTCCGGAGCCGCGGGTTGCTCCTCTGCGGGTTCTTCAGCGGCCTCGGGCTGAGGGGTGGGCTCCAATGCAGGTGCAGGTGCGGGTGCATCAAACAACTCTGGCGTTCCTGCATCGAGGCGCGCCTTTTCGGCCTGCTCGGCTTGTTCCCGGCTGACCTCCTCAATCGCATCAATCAATGACGTCTGATAGGCCGCGCCAATGCGGAAAGGACGGACCGGTTGTCGGTCCGCTGCTCCCTGGTCAACTCCGCTTTCCGGAGCCTTTCTTCTCACTTCGTATGAGAATTCATGTGCCTTAAACCGCAGCAGAATCAGCCGGTCTGAAAGCTCTCGCGCGTCCTCTACCAAGGGCGTAAGCTCCTCGGGTTCAAGCTCTCCCGCCCGCAGCTTGCGCAGTCCATCACTCAGGTCAGCGACCAGATCCTCCAAATTCTTGAATACCGCCATTGTCTTGGCTCCTCGTTTATGTCGCTAAGCTATCGGGGCAATCGGTCGGCCAAACCCCATGTCTGGGCCTTCATCAACGCGGCACCGTGAATCCGAGTACCACCTCGTGGCCGCCGCCCAGAACTTGGGCCATCACCCCCGTTGCCCAGTTTCGATTGTAGCTGAATGACAGCTGGTCATTGACCTTGACGCCCGCTCCAATATGGCCCGCTCCAGCAGACCGATAGCCCGCCATTGCCCAAAACTCTTGGCTTTTATCTACCCGCAGAGCGGCCGACCATTCTGCCGGAATTGGCCTCAGGTGCTGGACCTGCAATATGGGCGTCCACCCCAAGCCGCCTTTTTCAAAGCGGTAAGACAGCATAGCGCGCAAGTGAGATTCCAGTCGAGCTTCCCTGCCGGAACCTTCAAACACCGGCAAAGCAGCGCCCAAAACTTGACCAGCCGACACTGCCAGCATGAGCGTTCCGTCTGAAATCAACAGGCCTGCAGAAGCATCGGGTACCCCAATGGTTTGATACGTGTCCCCCAAAACAGGGTCGCCAGCTACTTCCAATTCGATTTGGTTGCCGTCGACCGAATATTGCATCCAGCCCAGCCCCATGCCAAAGGACAGGCGCCAACGTTCCGTCCATCGGGAGGTGTAAGCCAGTCCCATGTGCACCCCCGCCATTCTTGTGGGCCCTGCTATGTCGCTCCAAGCGCGAGCGCCCCAGCCCAAAGCAGAGGATCCCGTTGGAGAAGTCAAGGCCAAAGAAGTGGTTCTCGGTGCCGAAGGAACCCCCGTCCAAGGGCTCCGTTGCCACAGACTGACATGGATCAAGGTGTCCGCACCAGCGGCCGCAGGATGCGCATCAAAAGCATGGTCGAGTGGCAATGTGGTCACCGGCAATTGTTGGGCGAACAACCCCGAAACCACGGTGACCAAAACCACAGCCAATGGCCACCTCATCTGTGCGCTGGTGTTGCTATTTGACCTCATCGCATGATGGTAATGGGACCGGTCCACTCGGTCTGCAGCGCGGGCTCATTGACCCGAATGTGATAGTAATACGTTCCCACAGGAACGAGAATGCCGTTGACTTTTCCGTCCCAAGCGCCGTCGTTGGCTCCTTGGGTAAAGAGCACATCGCCCCAGCGGTTGAATACGGTGATTTCTGCAGAGGGGTACTGCTCCAAACCGTTCAAGTTCCAGAAGTCGTTGGTGCCATCGTCATTGGGGGTAAAACCAGACGGAATGTCCAGGGTCTGAAGCACTTCGACGAGGACGGTGTCGGTGCCAACGCAACCTTCAAGTGTGGTGGCCTGAAGGATGAAGGTTGTGGACTCAAACAAGGGGTTGGTCGGGGTGGATGGGGATTCCTCGAAGGCCACCTCAGTACCCGGGCTCCATGCATAAGTCCAGGATTCTTCTGCCCCTCCTGCGCCCAAGTTGGACGCGGCTCCAGAAACAATCAGCGCGTCCTGCCCCGCCTCAGGTGTGGGCAGCACAAACCCGGTCACCAACACAGAATCTTCCTGTACGCAGCCGAGGCGGGTCGCTGTAAAATTCCAATAGTGATCGCCCTCCAAGATGCCGTTAGAAAAGGCGCTGAGCCCCAGGCCATTGGCCCCATTTTGAACCGACCAATATGCTTCGGTGGCCCCTGTTGACAGGGCCTCCAGTTCCAGCGGAGTGCCCGCACACAAAGCGGTATCCGACGGAACGGTGAGGGACACGTCGCCTTGCGCCAAAACGGGGATGGCCTCAATGCCACCTGTGCAACCTTGGGCGTCCACCGCTTCTACCGCATAAAGCCCTTCGCCAATGGAGGCCTGAACAGGCCCCTCGGCCCACGGCATCCCGTCTAATGTCCAATTCACCAAATAAGGCATGCCTGCACCGCCATTGACGGAAACCGACAAGTGTCCATCCTCGTCCCCTGCGCAACTCGGACGGGCCAAACTGTCCAACACCACCACGACGGGCGGAGGCGCCGGTACATCGACCAGCAAGACTGCAGGGCAACCTGCACTGTCCAATGCTGTGACTTCATAAACGCCAGCACCCACGTCGCTCACCGTGTCACCCACAGCCACTGCACCAAAGGGTCCAGAAAAGGTGAAGTCCACCGCGCCAGTTCCATTTTCCGTGGTCAAGACCACCTGTCCATCCTCACTGTTGGCGCAACTGGCAGGGTCCACTTCTGCAAACAATTCGAAGTCGCTGGCCGGTTCTATGTATACCGTATCGAGGAAGGTGCATCCGACGGAGTCGGTGAGGGTCAATGGATAGGACCCTGGGATCAAGAATGGCAAAAATGTACTGTCCGCTGCGCCCTGAACCACCAGAGCGTAAGGGGGTAAACCGCCGAACAAGGTCAAAGTGGCTTCTCCGACCAAAGCACCACCGCAGGTGGGCTGGACCAAATCTTGATCCAAGGACAATCCACTGGACAAGGCGGCCAACTGTACGGTGGTATCCCGGCTGCAACCGGCGGCATCCACAAGGCTCCAAGTGTACTGCCCCTCTTCAAGGTCTGCGGGCCCCACACCCATTCCTTGGACAGAATCCCCATTCAAGGTGGTGCCTTGCCACACCACGTCCCATGGGGATTCTCCACCATTGGGGTTCACCTCAATGCTGCCCGTTCCCCCTTCGCAGAGCGGCTGCACGACACTGGCTTGAAACACCAATGGAAGCGGAAGCACCACCTCAACCTGCCCTTGGGAAGAGCACCCTTCGCCCAAAGAAGCGCTCCAACCATAGGTGCCCGCAGCCAAGTTGTACCAGGTCCAAACACCCGAAGTCGTGCTGTCTGCAACCTCATCGGCTGGGAGGCCTCCCAACGCGACCTCCAGCGCTTCCACATTGCCTGTGATGACAATGGATACCGCGCCCGAAACCGCACCTTCATCGCAAAAAACAGGCAGCACCTCAGCTACTGCTGTGAGGCCACCCTCGGTCACTACCTCCAGCGTTCCCGTGGTGTCGCATCCGTAAAAATCCACCGCAGTCCAGGTGTATTCCCCAGCGGTCAAACCGGTCCATGTGTCGGTGTCTGGCCCCCCTGTCCATTGAACGGAAAGGGGCGCTGTACCGCCAGAAACAATGGCTTGTACTGTGCCATCAGAGACGCCTGTGCACGACTCGGGCTGCACTTCAGTGGTCACCTCCAAAGGAGCGGGAGACAGGACCTCCACCAAGGTGTCTGCGGTACAACCGCGGGCATCAATGACCCCCACAGTGTAGGTTCCTGGTGCCAGGTTTTCGAGCGGGGCCTCAAGGGGTCCCGATTCTCCTACGGCTCCCAAGGTCAAAGGAGCGGTTCCACCACCCGCTTCAGCCACAATGCTCCCGTCTTGTCCACCTGAACATTGGACGCTGCTGGCCGATGCCATCAGCTCGAGGGCGGGTACCAGGTCCACTTCCAATACGGTGTCCCGCATGCAGCCTGCACCGTCTGTGACGCTCAAAACATAAGTCCCTGGCGTCAGCCCCAATGTGTCCAACGAAGACCAAGTGGTGAGCCCGTCAGAGGATGAGCCTGTAGCCTCCAAAGGAAGGGTGCCCCCGTCAATGCTCACGGTGACCCCTCCTGCCGCTTCATCGCAGGCAAAAGGAAGGACATCAACATTCCATTCAAACAAGCTCACGCCCGTCATCTCGACCTCCACGATGACGCTGCAGGTGCCGTCTTCTATGTCGATGGAGTACTGGCCTTCAGGCACAGATTCCCATGTCGCGCCATTTGCATTCGACGTTGTTGGTGCCCCCAATATCCCTGCATCCACCGTGATCTGCCCAGTGGAGTCGCCGCCTGAATATTCCAATTGGATCACCCCTCCTCCTTCGCAACCAAAAGGCACAACACTCGTGGTGGCCAAGATTGGGGGGTGGAGCACCCACGTGGTGTCGGCTGTGCACCCGCGGTCATCGGTAGCCACCAGCGCATATGCACCTGCAGAAAGCAGGGCTCCCGGTTCAAATTCAAGAGGGGTGCCGTCCCAAAGGAGCGTCCATTCAACAGGGGCGGCACCCCCGGTGACTGTGGCATTGACTGCCGCCTCACCGGTAGCACAGTCCACTGGCCCCACGGATAGATCGACCTCTAAAGGAGGGAGGGCTCCCACAGTTACGGACGCCGTTGCCAAACATCCCAAGTCATCCAAAACAACGGCAGTGTAGGTTCCTGGAACCAGCCCTGTCGCCGAGTCTGTTGCAGACACCAGGTCTCCGTTCTCATCGGTCCAGCTCCAAGCATACGGGGCAGTACCCCCTACAACCGAGCCTGATGCAACCCCATCGGCACCGTTGCAACCTACGGGGTCCGCGGACAGCTCCAATTCCAAAGGTGCGGGCTCCTCAACCACGACATCCTCAGACGCCTGGCAGCCATTTTCATCCGTGACTTCCACTGCGTAAAGGCCTGGGGCCATGCCATCGAGGTCCGGCCCTAAACTCGGTGCAGCACCGCCTGACCACACAAACGTGTAACCTGGCGTTCCGCCGGTGACCGCGGCTGCGGCGCTTCCATTGTTTTCTCCCGCACACAACGGGGGAGTCACCGCAACATCCAACAGCAACGGACCAGGGGACTCCAACACGACAATGGTGTCCAAGATGCAACCCAACATGTCCATGACGCCCAATCCATAGGCGCCGGAGACGAGGTTGGCTGCTGAGAGCCCCGTCGCCACAACCTGCGCAGAAGCAGCGTCGACCCACACTGCACTATATGGCGAAAGACCTCCATTCACCGTGGCTTCCACACTGCCTGTCTCACTCAACGGCCCTTCTGCGCACAGCGGCATTTCGATGGAGACGGATGCGGAAAGCGGCTCAGGGTCTTCCAAAGTAACAGTGCCTGAAGCGGCGCAGCCGTTGGCGTCTTCAAGGGCATAAGCGAAAGTGCCCGCAGTGACCCCGTTGAGAAAAGTGCCCTCAGAAACGGATCCATCTGCAAGGGTCCATTCTACGCTGTACTCGGGCGTTCCGCCTTCTGCAACAACACCCACCGTTCCATCGGAAAGGCCCGGGCAACTCGGAGAAGACAAGAATGGTTCAGCCGACAGCGGATCTGGCGCAGTGACCTCGATGCTGCCTGCACCCACACAACCATCCGACGCCGTCACCTGAACGTCATAGGTTCCGGGCAGCAACAGCGCGAGTGAATCGGCATCTGGGCCCGTTGTGGTAAAGCCGTCAGGGCCTGTCCACGCATAGGAGACGGCATTGTCGAAATAAGCCGTAGCGGTGCCGTCGGCATCGCCGAAACAACTGACACCCGTGGCCGACATGTCGACATCTACTGGAGGTGGCGATTGGAGGAACACCGCTTCTGTTTGAGCGCAGCCTCCTGTATCGGTGGCGGTGACCAGGTATCCACCTGCTGGCAAGCCGTTCACATCGGCCTGGCTTCCCACCACTTCGCCATCTGCGTCTTCCCATTCAAATTCAAAGCCCCCTCCCAAACCTCCTGTAGCGACGGCCGCCACCGCGCCATCAGAGAAGCCGAAACAGCTGGGGTCCGTCGCAAACGTGAGCACTTCCACATCGGGAATCTCAACCACAATGATGTCATCATCGGAGCAACCGTTCTCGTCCATTGCTGAAACCAGAATCACCTGCTCGCAAACGTTGTCTCCGACCGGCCCCGTTTCCGCCGCATCGTGGGACCAGGAATAGGTGATGTTGCCCTGCCCAAAGTTGGGCGTGACCGTGATCTCACCTGAGCATGGGTCGTCGCATGTGGGCAGACGCGTGATGGCCGCGCTGATGAAAAATGTAAAGGGCTCGTTGAGGGTCGCACCCAGAGGCGGACATCCTGGAATGAAGACCAGATAACTGCCGGGCCCCAAGTCCGACTGGGTGGCCCCGAACAGGGTGTCGTTGTTTTGAAGCCAGTAGATTTCACCGGATTCAACGCCGTCTGGAATGGCGACAGAAAGCACGCCGTCATCGGCTCCGCTGCATGTGATCGGCTGCAGGACGTCCACGGCATCGGGACAGTCCGACTGTGCGTGGGACAGGGCGGGTGCAGCAAGACAACACATCATCCACCACTTTGCACCGACCACAGCCCACCCTTTGGTAAAGGTCAAACGGGGTCTGTATGCTCGGGGGCGGTGTGTCATTTGCGCGATAGGTTCTATACGGCCAAATCCAATTTGGGTTGCGGCACCATCATTGGAATGCGGCACACGGAACGTGTCCGGATCTGACGGGGCAAGCGAGCACCCCAATCGTGATTTCGTGTGTGTTGGCGGATGCTTGGCTCAAGGGGCCGACGTTCCAATCGTAGGCATAGCCGATGGTCAAGTTTTCCATCAGGTTCAGCGTCATCAAAGCCGCCAATGCCGTTTCATTCCGGTAGCCCAGGCCGAACCGGACGGATTCGTCATAATCGAACATCGCCTGCACATCGACCGCAACCGGCGCCCCCGCAGCAAAACGGATGGAACCCGCTGGGTGGAAACTCCATGGACCGTCCAACCGGATCATGGAGCCTCCGGTCAGGCTCACATGGCGTTGGAAGCGGGTGTCCAGGCCCCATTGGTCCACTGAAGGTTCGATGAGGTTCTGAATGGACAGGCCCCAAAACGTGTACTTGTTGTACGCCCAAACGCCAAAGTCCATGGTGGGCGCCAAGAGCTGATTGGCGTTGGATGTTATGGCGGGGTCATTGCCCGCCTGGAAGTCCGGCAGGACGATCTCGCCCAAGGACAACCGATACTGCATAAACCCGACCGCCGCACCTGCTGCCAAGCGCCACCCTTGGGCCATTTTCATGTGATAGGCATAGGCCAAGTCCAATTGGGTGAACCCGTAAGGCCCTGCGGAGTCGTCGGTGACCCGACCGCCAAAACCATGGACGCCACCTCCGGCGGTTCGCCCGAGTTCGCCCTGCACATTGGCAAAGGCCGTCTGGGGAGCGCCATCGAAACCCGCCCACTGTTGGCGGAAACCCGCTTTCAACTCAAGGCAATCGGTAAAGCCCGCAAAAGCTGGGTTTTCTTGGAAATAATTGAACTGCCAATTGCTGCGCAAGGGCAACTGCTGCGCTTGAACCTGCAGTGTTGACCCGACAGTCAACAACAATGCCCCAATGGAAATAGATAGGCTTCTCTGCTTCATCGGATGATGGCTACGTGGCCCGTTTCAGGTGGGATGGGAAGGGACTCGTCGTTGAGCTCGATGACGTAGTAGTAGGTGCCTGGGGTCAAGGGCTTGCCAGAGCGGCCATTGCCGTCCCATGGCTGGGTATAACCCAGTGACCGGTGCACCAACTGCCCCCAGCGGTTGAACACCTCCACTTTGGTTCCGGGAAAAGCCCCAATTCCATCAATTCCCCAGAAGTCATTGATGCCGTCTCCGTTGGGCGTAAAGCTGTTGGGCACTCCAATAGGAGACCCCACGGTGACCGTCACAGAGCTGCTGACTTGGCAGTCGCCAATCACACCGTCGACCTGGTAACTGATCGTCTCAACCGGTGTGACTGTGGTCACCGCCATTTCTGGATCTGACAAATAAAACGCGGGGGTCCAGGTGTAGCCGTAGACCGGGTCGCCACCAACAACCTCCAACTCTGCAGACTCCCCTGGAATCAAGGTGTGGTTGCAGCAGGCGTCCATGGTCACGCCATCCCCTTCGAGCTCCACAAACATGGTGCAGACGGTATCTGAAGGGTCGTGTTCGGTTCCAATCAATAGGAAATACTCGGTGTTGTGGGTCAGTGTGGAAGACTCCCATACCAGGTCGTCTACCCCAGAGATACAGGGACCCATCGCTGTGAGGCCCGCGGGATCACAAGGGTCTCCAGCAGCCGAAACCACCACCGCCGACAGGGTGTCAGGAGCACTGGCCCCATCGCATGAGACCTGCGTGATCCGGATGCGGGCATTGCCGGGGTTCGCGAAGTTGTGGTTGGACCGAAACTTCAGCACGGCGACGTGCGTCGCATCGATGCATTCGAAATTCAAAAAAGCCGGTTCGGTGATGAAAACCGACTGTGGCTCTTCTGGACAAACCGTCAAAGGGTTGCTGCACGACTGGGCACAAAGCTGTGCAGAGAACGTCAGCAACGACATGAGGAGCAGGGGAATCCCGATTCTGAATACGCGCATGGGTGTGGATTATCGAAGGTAGTGGCGCCAACGGGCCAGCCTGAGGCCCCGCCATGTATTATCCACAACGAAAGGTGACTAAGGGAAGTTGCCTGATTCGATCAGTCTTCCATGCTGATCAAAACGGCCTCTTTCTCAACGGCATGGCCAGCTTCTACGCCTATGGAAGACACCACTCCTGCTGCTCCAGCGCGCAGCACGTTTTCCATTTTCATGGCTTCCAGGACGAGCATGGCCTCCCCTTCTGCGACCGTTTGACCTTCTTTGACCAAGACTTCCAACACCTTGCCCGGCATGGGCGCGCGCAGGTCTTTCGAGGCAGAGCCCGCGCCCTCTTCTATCCCCATGCGCTCCATGAGCTTCTCGCGCAGTCCGTGGGCCAACCATTGGTCTCCCACCCCGTCCAAACGGATGTCCCATCCACCCCCCTCTATGGATTGAAGGGAAACACGGTGGTTGCGGAGCCCGATGCGCACCCACCATCGACCTCGGTCATCTTTGTGTAAGCGATGTTCGCCGGGGCTTCCAGGCATTTCCTGCCCCTGGGCATTGCGATATTCGGCCATGGCGGCAATTTACCCCCGTTCAGCACCGAAATTGCGCCTCATGGCAGGATTGTATGTGCACGTTCCCTTTTGCGCGCAAGCCTGCTCGTATTGTGACTTCCACTTTACCACGCGCCTGGACGATAGAAACCGGATGGTCGAAGCCATCATCTCGGAGATCAAGGCCCACATGCCCGCATGGTCTGGACACACCTTCAAAACGCTGTATTTCGGAGGAGGCACCCCGAGTCTTTTAGGGGCAGAAGCCATTGGCCGCATCGCAGAAACCGCATTTCACAGCGCCGACTGGGCGTTGGAAGAATGGACCGTGGAGGCCAACCCCGAAGACTTGGACACTCCGGGGTTAAAAGCGCTCAAAGACATTGGAGTGGGCCGCTTGAGCGTGGGCACACAGAGTTTTGACCCCGAAGTTCTCGCCTGGATGCGTCGAATTCACAGCGCAGAAACGGCAGAATCGGCTGTGCACCGCGCCGCAGAGTTGGGTTTTGACCACATTTCCCTCGACCTCATGTACGGACTGCCCGTGGGGCCAGACACCCGGTGGGAGGATGACCTCGAACGGGCGTTGGCCTTGCCGGCAGACCACTTGAGCTGCTACATTCTCACCGCCGAACCCCGCACGCTCTATGGCCACCAACTCGAGAAAGGCCAGTTGACCGCCCCTCTGGATGAGCAAGTCGTCCGTGAATACAATGCCCTTTGCAAGGCCACTGCCAAGGCGGGGTTTGAGCATTACGAAGTGTCCAATTTCGCCCGTCCTGGCGGCCGCAGTCGACACAACTCAGCCTACTGGGACGGCACCCCCTACCTCGGCGTCGGGCCTGGTGCGCACAGCTTCAACGGCACCAAACGGTGGTGGAACGCCCGGTCCAATGCCGCGTTTTTGAGCGCTTCCGAAGGAGGCATGGAGGGATTCACAGCACAACGGTCTTCGGAGGAGCTCAGCAATACAGACCGCTACAATGAGGCGCTCATCACAGGTTTGCGGCGCACAGAAGGGGTCCAGCCCGCCTCATTGAAGGAGGATACCGGACACGACCTCTTGGCACAGGATGGGCTCGAGGCGCTCATTGAAAGGGGCGACTGCGAATGGCACAATGGACGGCTGCGGATCCCGGAGCCCCGCTGGCCCATGGGCGATGCGATCACCCTGGAGTTGATGCATTAAATCGGGCGTTCAACGTGAGCGCCTGCTGCGCTTGAGCATGGCATCGACAAACACCGTCGCCAGTAGCACCGAGGCGCCCCCATAAAAACCGGGGGGCATCACTTCTTCCTCTCCAAAGATGACCAGGGCCAAAATGATGGCGTAAACCGGCTCTAAATTGATGGCCATGGCCACCGAAAAGGGGCTCATTACCCGCATGACCTCGACGGTCAGAGCGAACGCCACAGAAGTTGCTACGAGGCCAAGCAACAGCAGCCAGAGCCAATCTGCGGAAGAGGGCATGGCATCCTGCCACCCTCCTGTCAATGCCATCCACACAGCGAGGACCAAACACGCTGAAGCCAGTTCCAACCTGGACACCGTCAGCGAAGGGGCATGCTCTCCCCAGACGCTATTGAGGGTACCAAACAAGGCCGCACAAAAAGCACTCACAAGGGCCAACAGCATGCCTTGCCCATAACTCACGTCCACCCGATACATCCACCACAAGCCCAGCACCGCAACAAACCCCAACACAAGTTCCCGAGGGTCTACCCGTCGGCGCCGCAGCACAGGTTCAATCAAGGCAACGAATACAGGAACGGTAGCCATCACCGCGAGTGCCAATGAAACGGTTGAAGCTTTGATGGCCGCAAAAAAGGTGACCCAATGCAACGCCACCAAGACGCCGGTTCCCATGATGCCCGCCCTCACTTTGGGCGGCATAGACGTCTGTTGGGTGCGCCGAAACCACATCCATACGTACAATCCACCCGCGCCAATGAGCGTGCGCCAAAACACCAACGGTGTGGCCGAAAGCGCAATCAACTTGCCCAGAACGCCCGTAAAACCGAACACCATCACCGTGACGTGAAGGACAATTTGGGCGTGTAGGGGCTTCATCGACGGGTGTTCACCGGCGAACGAGGGACAGGCTCCAGCGCCTTCCATCTGCTCCACTCAACTGGAGGGTGTACCAGCCTGGTTGCAGCGCATCAGCGCCAATCAGCAGACGGTCCGTCGGCGCGACAGTGCCCCCTTGCAGGACGCGGCGGCCTGTTCCGTCCAGCAATACCCAATGGGACAACCCCACCTCAGAAGTCAACCCAAAGGTTTCAGCCGGCCTGAGTGGATTGGGCCCAAAAAGAAATGGAGTGTCCGTATCGGGCTCGATCACGCCAATGGTGCTCGTATCGGGGAACACCACGGTCACCTCTTGGGTCGCCTGGTCCGAGCACACGCCATCCTCACTCTGCGCCGTCAAGACTACGGTGTATGTGCTGTCCGTAGGGTATTCGTGTAACGGAGAAGTTGTGGTGTCCGGAGCCGTGCCATCACCAAAGGACCAGAAGTACCCACCGGCACCTGAAGAGAGGTTTTCGAAAGGCACAGGCCCATCCTCTGTATACCAAGTGTCTTCTACAAAGAAGTCCGCCTGCACAGGTTCAGATAGGTCGTCTGCACTGCGTGGAAGGATGGTATAGCCATTCAA
Source organism: Crocinitomicaceae bacterium (assembly GCA_042095055.1). Classification (GTDB taxonomy): domain Bacteria; phylum Bacteroidota; class Bacteroidia; order Flavobacteriales_D; family Sanyastnellaceae; genus UBA8752. Next base: position 124,842 of record JBELBZ010000003.1, read on the forward strand.
AAACGGGGCTTCCAAATCCCGCTGTCCACCAATGCCCGTCACGCCGAACACCCCATCCGGGGCTTCAGTTCCAAACAAGTCTGTATCGGCGTCTACCACCATCAAATACAAGGCCGCACCTGTGGAGACATACACCTCGAACTGGGGCGCCTGGTTGGTCCATGCGGACGGATCCACCAATTCAACACACTTCAACCGAACCAAATCACTCTCGGTGTCTTCGGTCAGTGCATTGACCAGCTCAGGCTCCTGAAGCGGCTCGCCTTGGGTGGCCAAAATCAAGGTGTCCACCACGATCTGCGCCAGGCCTTGGAATTGCTGAATCGACCCGCGTACCCGGACGCTGTCTCCCTCCTCCACGAGGTAGTTGAAGTTCTCGACCGGACTGTATACCTCGATGCCCGCCGTGGGATCGATGATGGTGAAGCGAAGGCCGCTTGGATAGGTGTTGAAACCGTGAACCACGCCCCGCAATTCGCAGGGAATAAGCAAGCTGTCCAACACGCCGTTGACGTCAATGCCACGCACATCGGCGATGGGATAATGGGGGAAGCCCAAATCGTTGGGTGCAATGGTCACGGTCACCATGTCCACCAGCACTTCTGCCTCGCCGGAGGTCACGGTCAGCAACAAAGTGAAGGTCTCCACGCCTTCCGGCTCGAAGTCGTCCACGATGCCCACCGTGAAGGATTGGGGCGCCAACCATCCCTGCGGGAACGTGATGTCCAGTGGGAAGAGGGTTCCGAAATCCGCAACTGGAGTGGCCGTGCCACCCTCCATGACGGACACTTCCACCTGGACCTCCGCGATGGGCAGGTCGATGGGCAATTCAATCTGCAACACATCGCCTTCGAAGGCCACAATCTCAGACACGCCGAAACCCACCGTGGGGGTCGCCGTGGTGTCGATGCCGCAGGGATTGGCAATGTGGTCCCCGAAATAGTCATAGGTGTTTTCGGGATAATCCTGCCATTGGGTCTGGACCACATCCCAGTCATCCGAACCGGCGGTCACGTCCGAATTCCGCACCAAGGTGTGGTGCAGCATCGTCACACCGTTGACCGGCCACCCTGCTCCCGGGTTGACGCCGACTTCTCCCAAGACATCCACTTCCACGCCGTTGCGCTCAAGCGTGGTGGCGTCGTTGCCGTTGAACAAGGTGACGTCGTCAATCAGGTCCGCCAGCTCCAGCAGGAACGGTGGAGCCAACGGGTTCACGATGGTGTACACCTCACCGGGCCCCACGGTTCCGCTGAGTTGCACCTCGTGGGTGGCCACGGTGCTGCCATTGTTGTAAGTCTTGACCGCATATTCGCTGAGGTCAGCGGTGGCGGTGGCACTCGGGTTGTAAATCTCCAGGCCTTTGTCCCATCCGGTTCCATCGAGGTATTCAGAAAAGAAGAGGTCCTCGCACAGGCCGCTGGGGTCACACGGCTGAATAGAGACGTCCACATGGTTGTAGGACAGCGCACTGCAAGAGTCCGCCACCAAGGCTGTAACAGGAAGACCTGCTTGAAAAGAGGCCGAATCGACCGCCCCGAGGTAGCTAAAACCATAGACTTCATATTCACCCACGCCCAGGGGCTCGAAATCGTATTCCGGGATGGAGGTGCTGTCCAAGATGTCGCCGTCAGCCGTCGCAATGACAAACAAATAGGGCGCTTCAGGGCTCTCAGAAGTATAACCAAAGGAGACCGAGGTGTTGGCAAAACCAAGGCAGCCAATGGCCTGGTCGGCCCCGGCCGCTGTGGAAATAGAGCCGCCATCACAACTTGGGGGAAGGCAAAAAATGCGCTCAACCTCAATAGGTTGGGCACTGAAGGCCACGCAACCTGTGGCAGCGATGCTGTCATAAGGGGCGCCCACCACAATGCTGGACGGATCCAGGTCGCCATCGTAGCTCATCCCCCACACGAGACAGGGACCCGAAGGGCTGCCCGAAAAGTTGTATCCGAGGTTGCCTTCACCTCCCGGGACTACGTCGAGGACCTCTCCTTGGAGGTCGGTGATCACCAAGCCATATTGGCTTTCCAAAGCATTGCTCTCCGCCGTAATGGGCAGGAACCCGCCGGGCAGGTCCACGCAAATTTGAGCCGTTCCATTCTCACCGCCTTGGGCGCTGATCAGCCCTCCGTCACAATCCAAAAGGTTGGTGTAACCCGGTGTGGGCTGCTGGAGGACCATCTGGTCTGAGGCAAAAGCCGGACCACCGTCTGGCAAGCGCGACCAGGCCAATGCTCCACCGTTTTGAGGGCCGTACAACCACTCGTCCAGTTGCGGTTGGCCGGGAGTCAGCGAATCAATCAAGAAGGGGTTGGTCTGGTCGGCCGTGCCGTACACGATGGCATCGAGCAAACCGGCGGTGGTCAAAGGGGTGGCAAACGGGAAGTCGGCGCTGTCTCCCTCAAACAGGGCGACGGCGTCGCCGCCATCCCGAAGCAATCCAGGCTCAAACACAACGTCAGCGCCTTCTACCGCAGGGTTGGCCAGCAGAAAAAAGCCCGCAGAGTCCGTGGACATCCCATCCAAATCAAACGCGGCATAGACACTGCTCGTTACAGGGCTTCCGCCCCCCTTGTAAAACACCACGATGTGGCCATCCAAGGAGGCATTGGGGTCACCAAAAAGCTCTACAAACTCAGTGCTGTCGGGGACTGTATTGGAGTCGCTGTCCACCTCATTGAGGAAGACTCCTTGAGAAAAACAAAGGCCGGAAGCAGCCAAAAACAGTGCGAGCAGCGCCGCGCGGAAAAAGGGAGGTGGTGATACGGAACGCATATTCAGTCCGTTGGAATTGGAGGGCGAAAGTAGGAAGCGGAACTCTTGGAGAGTTTAACAGTTCATGAATTTCGTAGGGTATTCCTGCTGTAACTTCAAGTGCTGATTTCCCGTTGAGGAATTTCTACATGACAAACGCTCCACATCAGGATTTGCGCCAGAACCTGGATGCCTTTATCCGCAAGTACCACAGGAATGAAATGCTGCGCGGGCTGCTGCTCCTTTTGGCGGCCTTCCCTGTGGCCTGGTTGACGGTACTCGCCCTCGAAGCGTTTGGTCAATTCGGGACGGATGCGCGTACCGTTCTTTTTTACGCCTTTGTCACCAGCATTTCAGCCGTCGCAATGCGCTACTTGGCCTGGCCAGCATTGCGCTTGTTCCGGCTCAGAGGAGGATTAAACCATGCACAGGCTGCGCGCATCGTTGGACAACATTTCCCTGAAATTGAGGACCGCCTGCTCAACACGCTGCAGCTACAAGAGCGGGCCGATGCCACGCCTTCCAACCAAGGGCAGGAGCTTCTGTTGGCCTCCATTCACCAGCGGAGCGAGCAATTGCGTCCTTACCGGTTTACCGCTGCGGTAGACTTTGGAGAGAACCGCCGCTATGTCAAGTACGTCCTGCCCCCCATGCTGGTGTTTGCGGCCCTGTACATCTTGGTTCCGGAGGCCGTCGATGCGCCTACGGAGCGTTTGATCCGGCACCGCACCGAATTGGTCATCCCCCCGGACTTCAGGCTCGTGTGTGACCAAGACCTTGAAGCCATTGCCCAATCGGACTTCACGTTGACCATCCGCACAGAGGGTACTGTGGTGCCGACCAAGGTTGAGGTGCAGGCTGGCGAAGGCCGGTTCCGCATGACGCGAACCCCTTCAGGAGATTGGAGCTACGTGTTTCGCAACGTTCGTGAATCCATGAACTTGGAGGTTTCCGCGCCAGCTACACCTGCGCTTGACCTCCGCTTAACGGTCCTTCCGAGGCCCGAGCTCCAGGACCTCAGAATTGAGATCAAGCCCCCTCTGCACACCGGGCTTCCACCCTATCAGCAGCGCAATGAAGGCGACATCGATGTGCCAGAGGGTACGGAACTGTCCTTTCAGTTAGGTACGCGGAACACCACGGCGTTGGGCCTGCGTTGGGGAGACGCCATAGAACAGCTGGACCCCGATGTGAGCAACCGCTTTAGTTTTTCTAAAACTGCGGAGAAGGACCTCACTTACGTGCTCTACCCCCAGTCAGAAACTGTGGGCGTTCTGGACTCTGTGGGCTATCGTTTGCGGAGCATTGCAGACCGCTCCCCCACCATTCGGGTTGCTGAAATTTCGGACAGCACCTCGCTGACGCGGCTGACCTTCAACGGCATTGTCCAAGACGATTACGGTTTTAGCAGCCTCCGGTTTGTATGGCGGCCAAAGGGGGGCCAACAGGACATGACCACCCTCGATGCTCCGCGCGGACGAGAAGACAGTTTTTTGCACTTCTGGGACCTGGCGGACATCGGAGTAGGCCTGGGCGACGAGGTCGAATATTGGTTTGAGATCCGCGACAACGACGGGGTCAACGGAGCCAAGGTCACGCGCTCTCGGACTTTCCGTTATGCCGCACCGACTGAGGAAGAGTTGGCACAACGGTTGGACAGCGCCGATGCAGAGCTGACCGCCGCACTTGAAGAAAATTTAGAGGAAGCCAAACGCCTTCGCGAGCAAATGCGGGAGTTGCGTCGTGAACTCATGGAGGAGGACGAACTGGGTTGGGAAGAAAAGGCCGCCCTCGAAGAACTGCTGAAACAGCAGGAAGCGCTCAAGGAGCAGGTCGAGGAGATGCAGGAGAAAAACCGCGAAAAGAACGACCAGCAGGCAGAATTCTCCCCGCCCAATGAAGAGATTCAAAAGAAACAGGACGAGCTGCAAAAGCTGATGGACGAGGTCATGACGGACGAGCTCCAGCAGATGTTCGACGAGCTCCGTGAGCTGATGGAACAGCTCGAAGAAGGCGACAAGGAACAGATTGAAGAGCAGCTCGACCAAATGGACCTGGACCAAGAGTCACTGGAGCAGGAGCTCGACCGCGCACTGGAGCAATTCAAACAACTGCAGTGGGAGCAAAAGATGGAGGAGGCCATCTCTGACCTCGAAAAATTGGCGGAGAAGCAAGAGGCCCTCGCAGAAGAGACAGAACAGGGTGAAACGCCTGAGGAAGAGCTGGCTGCAAAGCAAGATTCACTCAACAAGGAGTTTGACAAGGTCAAAGAAGCCCTGGATGATGCTGAGAAGCTCAATAAGGAACTGGAGAACCCCAACAAGGTTCCCACCATGGAAGACCTGCAGGAGGAGATTGAGCAGGAGATGAACGACGCCAGTGAGCAGCTCGAGAACGGGAAAGAAAAAAAGGCTTCTGAAAAGCAAAAAAGCGCGGCCGGGAAAATGAGCCAGATGGCCCAGCAGATGGAAAGCTCTATGGAACAGGGCGAGCAAGAGTCCATGGAGGAAGACATGGAAGCGCTGCGCGCCTTGCTGGAGAACATCATCACCTTGTCATTTGACGAGGAGGACCTAATGGGCTTCGTTGGCACCACCCAAAAAGACGACCCGCGGTACGTCAAACACGGCCAGGTCCAGCGGAAACTCAAAGACGACGCAGAGATGGTCAAAGACAGTTTGTTTGCCCTCAGCAAACGTGTCACCCAACTGCAATCCATCGTCAACCGTGAAATCAACCTCGTCAACCTTCACATGGGCCAAGCCTTAGATGGATTTACTGACCGCGAGACCCAGGTCATCACGACGAACCAGCAGTACGTGATGACTTCATTCAACAATTTGGCCTTGCTGCTCGATGAAGTTTTGCAGCAGATGCAAAACCAATCCAGCTGCAACAAACCGGGGACCGGCAATTGCGAAAAGCCCGGAGGAAGCGGATCCAAGCCGTCACCCAGCGCCAAACAACTCAAAGGCATGCAGCAATCCCTGACCAAGCAATTGGAGGAGATGAAGAAAAAAATGAAGGGCTCCAACCAAGGAGAGGGAAAAGAGGGAAAACGAAAACTGAGCAAGGGGCTTGCACAAATGGCCGCCCAACAAGCAGCCATCCGAAAAATGACGGAAGAGCTTGGTAACCAGCTCAATGAAGACGGTTCTGGCCAAGGAAATGGTGTAGAGCAAATCGCCAAGGAGATGGAAGAAATCGAGAAGGACATCGTCAACGGTGAGCTCGATCAACTCACCCTGGACCGACAGCGGGATATTCTGACAAGACTTTTACAGGCCGAGAATGCAGAACGTATTCGCGGTGAAAAAGAGGAGCGAGAATCCAAGACAGCACGCGAAAACCCAAGGGAAACGCCCCCCAGCCTCGAGGACTACGAACGCCGAAAAGCCCAAGAAATTGAACTTTTGCGCACCGTTCCCGCAGACCTTACCCCCTACTACAAGCAAAAGGTCAACGATTATTTCAATACTTTGGACTCCCCGGAAAGGGAGTGAAGCCACATCATGTCCGTACTGCGACACCTGCAAATAGCCTCCCGCATGGAAGGCATTACCGAAGTTGAAGGCCTCATCAACACACTCAGCGAAGAACTGGGCGTAGATGAGACCCATTATGGCGAGATCTTGATCGCCATGACAGAGGCCGTTAACAACGCCATTGTCCACGGCAACAAACTGGACTCCAGCAAGATGGTTGACGTAGAGGTGTCCGTTGATGGCCCCGTTCTTCAGTTCAAAATTTCCGATGAGGGACCAGGATTTGATCACGAGAACATCCCTGATCCGACTGCGCCAGAAAACCTTGAAAAGCCCAACGGCAGAGGCGTCTTTCTCATGCGCCAATTGGCAGACTCCTGCGAGTTCGAAGACCTTGGCCGCGTGGCCATCATGAGGTTTGACAGCGCCATACCCCAGATGGAGAGCGCCAACTGATGGCTCTGGAAGCCATCACCTTCCAATTTCAGCACCCTACGTTCCGCCTGCGCCACCGCAGCGCAATCCGTGCTTGGATTCATCATTGCGTTGCACACGAGGGCGCCCAAATCGGTTCCCTGCGTTTTTTGTTTTGCGACGACGCATACATGCTTGAGGCCAACCGCCAGTTTCTGGACCACGACTACCTCACGGATATTCTCACTTTCCCCGACCATTCCGCCAAAGGAATTTGCGGAGACATTCTTATCTCCATTGACAGAACGCGCGACAACGCCAAAACACTGAAATCCAGCCCTTTGGATGAACTTCACCGCGTCATATCTCATGGCGTCCTACACCTGCTCGGGTTTGATGATCACACCCCATCTGACCAACACACCATGCGGTCTAAAGAAGACCATTGGTTGACCCAACGGACATTCTAACCACCTAAATGTTCCACGTGGAACAACTCTTATGCTTGAACACTACGACGTGATTGTTGTCGGTGCCGGACACGCTGGCAACGAAGCCGCGCATGCTGCTGCGACCATGGGCAGCAAAGTCTTGCTCGTTACAATGAACCTGGCCACCGTTGGCGCCATGAGTTGCAACCCCGCCATGGGAGGCGTCGCCAAAGGCCAAATCCTTCGAGAAATAGACGCCCTTGGTGGTATGAGCGGAGCCATCTCAGATGCCAGCGCCATTCAATTTAGAATGCTCAACCGCTCCAAAGGCCCCGCCATGTGGTCCCCCAGAACACAAAACGACCGGCACCTTTTTGCACAAACCTGGCGCACCACGCTGGAGTCCAACACCAACATCCACCTCTGGCAGGACATGGTAACGGCCCTGATCATCGACAAAGGCACCGTTCGTGGTGTAACCACCCAACTCGGAATCAACATCTATGGACACTCCACCATCCTCACATCCGGCACCTTTCTTCAGGGCAAAATTCACTTGGGCCTGCAACAATTCAAAGGAGGTCGTTCAGGAGAGCGCGCTGCAGAAGGCATTACCGAGCAACTCGCTCAGCACGGGTTTCTGACCGGCAGGATGAAAACAGGAACCCCTCCTCGCGTGGACGGACGCAGCATTGACTACTCCCAAACTGAAGAGCAACCCGGGGAGCCTACGTCTGAAGCATTCAGCTACTACACAGACCACCCCATTCAAAACCAGGTCCCCTGCCACATCACCTATACCAACGCACAGGTGCATGAAAAACTGGCCGCCTCACTCGACCAAAGCCCGATGTTCAACGGTGCGATACAAAGCAAAGGCCCCCGCTATTGCCCGAGCATTGAAGACAAGATCCACCGCTTCGCAGATAAGGACAGACACCAAATTTTCATTGAACCCGAAGGACGACACACCATCGAAACCTATGTCAACGGTTTCTCTACGTCACTTCCTAAAGAAGTACAGCTCGACGCGATGCGCCTGATTCCAGGCCTCGAGAACGTGCGCATGTTTCGCCCCGGATATGCTGTAGAGTATGACTACTTCCCACCCACACAACTTCACCACACCCTGGAGACAAAAAACCTCCAGAACCTTTACTTCGCGGGACAAATCAATGGTACCACAGGCTATGAAGAAGCTGCGTGCCAAGGTTTGATGTCAGGAATCAACAGCCACCTCAAGCGCACGGGACAACCCCCCTTCACGCTGGGTCGAGATGAAGCCTACATCGGTGTTCTGATCGATGACCTTGTCACCAAAGGCACCGATGAACCCTATAGAATGTTCACGAGCAGGGCTGAGTATAGGATCCTTTTGCGCCAGGACAACGCTGACCTGAGGCTCAGCCCCAAAGGACGTGACCTTGGGCTTATTGACGATAACGCCTGGAAACAATTCAACACGAAACAAAACCGTCTTGACCAACTCGAAAGCTGGATCCACAAAAACAATGCTGTGCCCAATGAAATCAACCCCTTCCTCCAATCCAAGGGGAGCGCTGCAATCAAACAAAAGACACGCTGGAGCCAATTGATTTCGAGACCGCACATCAAACTTTCTGAACTCATCCCCACTTCACCTGAACTCGAACATGAATTCAAAGAAGTGCCCGTCGCCTGGGCAGACTTCATTGAAACCAGCGTGAAGTACAAAGGCTACATCGAAAAAGAGCAAGCCCAAGCAGACCGCATGCGCACACTGTTTGATCTTCACCTTCCACAAGACCTGGAATATGCTCGCCTGACCTCCCTCAGCATGGAGGCGCGTCAAAAGTTAAGTGAGGCCAAACCACAGACCTTAGGCGAGGCAGGCAAAATCAGCGGGGTCTCTGCTTCTGACCTATCGGTGCTGATGGTCTACCTCGGGCGCTGAATGTTCCACGTGGAACATTCCTAACGCCCCTTTTAAGCCCGCTGTGGGACTATCTGTGGTCAGTGCACCGCCAGGTCCAATTTCTCGTTAGAGCCCAAAAACACAAACCCCTAACAATCAATAGGTTAACTTAAAATCAAGGTACAACAACGCTCGGGCGGTACCTTCGCGCGCAAGAAGAGCAGACCATGAACATGAAGGCCCACCTCGCGCAACTCGGACTATCCGACCGCAACCCCGGCACCCAGATCGGAAACGCCAACCACAACGTTGGACAAGACATTACGAGCATCAGTCCTGTAGACGGCGCTTCTATCGGAAGCACCGGAGTCTGCGACGCGTCCCTGTATGAAGAAGCCATTCAAGCCGCTTCTGCAGCCGCCAAAGAATGGAGGAACATTCCTGCTCCTCAGCGAGGCGAGGTGGTCAGGCTCTATGGCGAAGCCCTCCGTCACCATAAAGACGCCTTGGGCGCACTTGTATCCTACGAAATGGGCAAGAGCCTGCAAGAAGGCCTGGGCGAGGTCCAAGAAATGATTGACATCTGCGACTTTGCCGTTGGTCTTTCACGTCAACTGTATGGCCTGACCATGCATTCTGAGCGTCCTGGACACAGAATGTACGAGCAATGGCACCCGCTTGGGGTTGTAGGAATCATCAGTGCCTTCAACTTTCCAGTAGCCGTATGGAACTGGAATACAGCACTCGCGTGGGTGTGCGGAAACGCTTGCATTTGGAAGCCTTCCGAGAAGACCCCTCTGACTGGTGTCGCATGCCAAAACATATGGAATGAAGTCACCGCCGACCTCGATTATGTGCCCAAGGGCCTCTCTTGTATCATTCAAGGAGACTATAAAGTCGGCGAAATGATGACCCACGACAAGCGCGTGGCCATGGTGTCTGCCACGGGATCAATTCGCATGGGTAAAATCGTGGCACAGGCAGTCGCCGCGCGCCTTGGTAAGAGCCTCCTCGAGCTTGGTGGCAACAATGCCATCATCGTTGAACCAGACGCAGAACTCAAAATGGTGGTGCCCGGCACCGTCTTCGGTGCAGTCGGAACATGCGGTCAACGCTGTACTTCAACCCGTCGACTCATCATCCACAGCAGCATTTACGACAAGGTTGTAGACGCCATCAAGAGCGCTTACGGTCAGCTGCGCATAGGCGACCCTCTCGACCAAAACAATCATGTGGGGCCCCTCATCGACCATGACGCCGTTGCAGCTTACAGCAAAGCCCTCGAGGATGTCGTGCAACAAGGTGGGCGCATTCTCGTCGATGGTGGTGTACTGGAGGGCCCTGGATATGAATCCGGATGTTATGTCAAACCAGCGATTGCTGAGGCCACCAATGACATGGCCATTGTCCAACACGAGACCTTTGCTCCCATCCTGTATGTCATGAAATACGACACCCTAGACGAAGCCATGGCCATGCAAAATGGCGTGGTTCAAGGGCTTTCTTCGGCCATCATGACCACCAACCTGCGCAGTGCAGAACTCTTCCTTTCTGCCAACGGCAGCGACTGCGGCATCGCCAACGTCAACATCGGCACCAGTGGCGCAGAAATTGGAGGTGCTTTCGGCGGCGAAAAGGAAACGGGAGGCGGCCGTGAATCAGGAAGTGACGCTTGGAAAGGTTACATGCGCAGGCAAACCAACACCATCAACTACAGCACAGAATTGCCCTTGGCACAAGGCATCAAATTCGACTTTTGATGCGCCTCTCGGGCCTGATTCAAGTTGTTATTCTACTGGCTTCCGGGCTTGGGTTGACCCAATGCGGTTCCACGCAAGAGGCTGACCCAAGCCCCCATGCCGACCATGCCCTGGCCACCAATGGCCACCTCGTTTTCTACCTGTCTGACAGCGCAGAAGTGCGCGTCCCAGGTCTCCGCCATGAGCGTGGAATGAGCCTCTACAATGGCGACGAACGCATCGAGCTACAGTCCCTCAATGACACTTGCTATCTCGTACCGGTGTTTGATGGAACCCTCTGTCTTGACGCCCAGGGGGTAGGGGAGTGGACGGATGTTTTGCGCCCGTCGAAGGACCCATATACCATTGATGTCCAGTGGTTTGACACCACCCCAAACACCCCGGCCCGGCCGGGCTGGGACACAGAAGAGACATGGCGTTTGACCTTTGGAACTGACAACCCTTGGTTCGGAGACCTTGTATTAAAGCGATCCCATCAAGGACAACTTCGAGGGACGATTGAGACCGCGACGGGAGACTTCCGGTTTTTGCATGGCGACAGCGACGACAACGTTCTCAACCTGCAGACTTTTGACGGGGCTCATTTGTTTCATTTCAGGGCCAACACGGGCATTAAAGACAGCCTGTTCGAAGGTGTTTTTTCAAGCGGGAGCCACTACGCCACAACCTTCACCGCACACCTCAAAAACGACACCGACGCCCCTCTGGCCGCAGGGAAACAAGCCGCTTGGACCCAACTGCCCATCACCTACGCTGGAGTAGACCTGAACGGCGACTCCACAAGGTGGGCCTGGGCCAATACCGACAGCGTGGTCCATGTACTCAGCATCATGGGCTCCTGGTGCCCAAACTGCATGGACGAGCACCGTTTGCTCGTCGGTTTGATGGACGCGAACCCCAATATGCGTGCGCATACCCTTGCTTTTGAGCGGGGTTTAGATCGGAAAAATGGCCAAAACGCCGCCCTCAACAGACTCAAACAGTACTCGAAGTCCATGGGGCTTTCTGGTTTTTCGGACCGTTGGACCGTCACATTGGTAGGTCCAGCCTCCAAAAAGCAAGCCCAAGAACTGCTTCCGTTTCTAGACAAAGTCGTCAGCTTTCCCACGAGCGTTGTCCTGCACCCCGGCGCCGACGGGCCATGGATTCACTCAGGTTTCAACGGCCCCGCGACAGGGGTTAAATACGACCTTGAAAGGACCCGTTTCTCTGCCGCTATCAGCGGTTCGCAGGAAAGTCATTGACCTGGTCCACCACCAGCTTTTTTGACCGGTTTGCCACCTCCCAAGAGGTCAAAAACACCAACCGACCAATCTCCGCCATCTTCGGGTACCTGATTTTATCTGGGGTGTCTCCAGGACCGTGGTAATCCTCGTGAACGCCACTGAAATAAAAGATCACCGGAATGTCGTGCTTCGCAAAATTGTAGTGGTCGCTTCTATAATAAAAGCGGTTTGGGTCGTCAGGAGCATTGAAGGTGTAGTCCAGTGCAATTCCGATGTGTTCGTCGTTGACCGCCTCACTGATTTCGTGCAGTTCCGTAGACAGTTTGTCGCTGCCAATCAAATAGACGTAGCGGTCGTCATCCTTGTGGGCCTCATCAAAGCGGCCGACCATGTCCATGTTGAGGTCGCAGACGTGCTGACTCAATGGGAACGCGGGATGGTCGCTGTACCACTCTGACCCGAGCAGGCCCTTTTCTTCACCTACAAATGCCATAAACAGCACCGAGCGTTTCGGTCCTTTTCCCGCTTTTGCAGCCGACATCCAAGCCTCTGCGTTCTCCAATAAACTGACGGTCCCACTGCCATCGTCATCTGCACCGTTGTACACCAAGCCCTCTTTGTCTACTCCAACGTGATCGTAATGGCTGGTCAGGGCCACAATTTCTGAAGCCAACAGGCTGTCGTTTCCAGGCAACAAGCCCCACACATTGGTCGCTTCTACTTTCTCTGCTTTGCGCGCCAAATGAAGCTCCATCACCCCCAGGTCGGTGCCTTTCAGCTTGCGCTTTGGCCACTTTTTTCGCACCTCTTTCATTGACTTCCACCCTGAGGAACGCAACAGCACCTCCTCGGACACCAGCAACGTGGGAAGGTCTGTTCCTTCGCCTTCGCGCTCCACGTCCAGCCTCATCCGCTCGCGGCTCAACCAAGGCACAAGGCGCGACTTCAACGTTGCGAACTCTGGGGTCACCAAAATGGTCGCTTTCGCCCCCAAACTGTCGGCCACCATGCGCTTCGTTGAGGGGTCTTGGCTCCACTTGCTGGGCGACTTTGTGCCCGTTAGTTCAAACCCCTTTTCGGCACTTCCTGGCTCCCCAGCGATCATCACGACGGTTTTGCCTGCAACATTCACACCTGCATAATCATCCCACAGCCCGTCTTGGATGCCGTATCCAACAAACACTGCTTCCGACACGATGTCCGTGACCTGAATGCCTGGGTAGGGCACGAAATCGTTCTTGAAAATGAGCTTTTGAGAACCAAGGGTCAGCACACCCCCCTTCAACTGGGTCACGGTCAGCGGAACCCGCTGAAAATAACTGCCATTGACCGGCTCGAGGCCCATCTGCTCAAACTGTTCTGCCAGAAATGCAGCGGCCTTTCGCTGACCCGGTTTGGCCGTTTCGCGGCCTTCCATAGAGTCTGCTGCCAGCACGTGCAACAAGTCTGAAAGCTCGTCAGCCGTTATGGTGCTCGCCCATTCTTGAGCAGAATCGGTGTGCAGCAAAGTTTGGGCCTGGGCCAATGGCAAGAAGCCAAGGCAAAGGGCCACAGAAACAAGGGAAAAGCGATACATCATGAGCAAGCAATTTTAGTGACCCGACGTTCATGGCGGCCACCTTCGAAAGGAGTATCAAGAAAAGCCTGGACACAATCCAAGGCATCGGGAATGGCTATAAACCGGGCAGGCAAACACAAAACGTTGGCGTTGTTGTGTTGGCGGGCAAGGGCCGCGATGTCGGGCCGCCAGGCAATGGCCGCCCTGATTTCCGCGTGTTTGTTTGCCGTCATCGCTACACCGTTTGCAGAACCACAAATCAAGATGCCCAACACCCCTTCTTTTGCCACGGCCTCTGCCAAGGGATGGGCGTGGTCAGGGTAGTCCACGCTGTTTCCATCAGGTGTACCGTGGTCGGTAATGTCTATGCCTCGATCAGTGAGCCAGTGCATGAGCGTTGTTCTCAAGTCACCTCCTGCATGATCATTTGCCAAGTGAATCCTCATGGTTCGAAGTTCAACTTTAGTGCACCTTGTGTCATCCACAAGAAAATGTGAATTCGCACCTTTCGCTGTTGGAAACCCTACAGCAAGAAAATTTGGTGGTGTGGTCCTCTTAGAGGCTTGTCAAACGCACTGGATAAACCAAGCTTTTGGGGGTATAATTTCTGCCCACAATGCGCACAGAGAATGGCCTTATGTACACACCGTTCTTTGGAACCAATTCCCCTGAATGAGGTTTGTCCTCAATACAATCCAAATTGTGGATGACCGGCTCAAACCATTGATGTTCATGGATTCCATGAAGTCAATAAGTCTTTATAAGATCGAAAAGCTTGTTGATGAGGATTGCTTCCAAGGAAATCGACAGGGAGTTATCAGACCTATCAACAGACCTACTATACCTACTACTTCTTTTCTAAAGAAAGAATAATAATACATGGTTGGGGTAAAAACCCATTTTCGAGATGAAGGGGTTCGATGTGGCGGGCGAACTTGCCGGTGTGATTGGGAAGGTGAAATATGGATTGCTGCTCTGGATGTTCCAGGGAATCTGTGTTGTGTTGTGTGGTCAGGACAGTTCTTTCGTGGAGTATCGTTTTGTGGATGGTGAGGTGAGCAGCCGAGGTGTGCTGGTGGACGGCGTCCCTTCGGGTTTTTGGACTTCTTTCTACGAGGATGGGACCCGCAAGAGTGAAGGCAATTGGTCGTCAGGGGAATTGGCGGGCGAATGGGTGTTTTACGACGGCAAAGGCCGGGTGCAAACGACATTGAATTACAGTGCAGGTCGAAAAGACGGCTTGGAGCAACAATGGGATTCCTTGGGTGTGTTGACCCGTTCATTTCCGTGGGCAGAAGACACATTGAATGGTTGGGAGATTGCTTATCGACCAGATGGATCAGAGTTGGAGAGAATTCCATGGAAACAGGGGCAAAAAGAAGGCATCGCCTTGCGTTTCAGCCAAAACGAAAATGGAACAAGGAGGATCACCCGACGCATGGGGTACCGCGAAGATTTGCTCCGTTGGGTGGAGGATATCAACGGTTACGATGACCAGGGCAGAGAGACGGGAAAGTGGATGACCTTTTGGCCCAATGAGCGGGTGCGTTCAGAAGGACCTTACGACCGAGGGTTGAGAGAGGGGGTATTCAAATTTTTCAACCGCAATGGAGATTTGGACCACACCGAAACCTACAAGAGGGGTGAGCGTGTGGTGGATGCTCCAGAATCGGTGGCATTGGATTTACGTCGGTCATTTCATCCCAATGGTCAGGTATCTAGACAGGGCCCGTGGCGGGAGAATACGCCAATGGGAATGCACCGGTTTTTTGACGAAACTGGACATTTGATTGAAGTCAAAGTATTCAGAGAGGGCCTCCTTCACGCCACAGGAATGCTGGACAGCTTGGGCAGGAGGTCTGGTGAATGGACCTTGTATTGGAAAGAAGGGATGCGCAAAGAGACGGGCGCCTACATCGAAGGCAAGCGCGACGGTCAGTGGCTTTTTTATGCCATGGATGGGCGTGTGGAACAGGAGGGAGGATACCGCGCAGGAGCATGGCATGGAACCTGGAAGTGGTACCATGTAGATGGTGCCTTGCACCGGGATGAGCGCTACAGAAAAGGCAAGGAGGATGGTGAATTTGTAGAACTCTCCATCGGAGGTGACACCTTGGCCAAGGGGAGTTATGATCGGGGCCTGAAGCAAGGTTACTGGCTGGAGCATGTCAATGACGACCGGCGAACGGGCCAGTATTTAGACGGTGAACGCGATGGTGTGTGGCGCCATGTCGCTGCCGATGGTGAAACGCGATTCGAGGGTGAGTTTGTGGCGGGAATTCCCACTGGACAGCATGTGACGTTTTGGCCCAATGGCGTCAGGGCCTCTGTGGGTTCTTACGAGGGTGGCTTGCCTGAAGGAAATTGGCGTTACTTCGATACCATGGGTGTGGTTAGACTGGTCAGACAGTATCGCAGCGGCAGGATCGTCAAGGTGAATGGTTCCAAAACGGATCGGTGATGGTGGAAAAGAACGGCTCTGGTGTTTGGCCTACAGACTGGATGGATGCTTTGCCATCCGCGATGCTGTTGCTCTCAGAATCCAAGGTGGTTCAAGCCAATGAGCGTGCCCGGTTTTTGCTGGGTTTGAAGTTGGGTTTTGAGCCATTTGATTGGCTGAAATCTGAATTGTTTCAGTGGCGGAATGAAGACAGGACTTACTATGACGCGTGTTGGGGTGATTTGGCCCACCAAAACCGCATTCCCGTGCGTATGGAGTTGGTTCTGCAGCGAGGAGAGGAGCAGACGTTTCAATGTGAAATTCGACTGACCCCAGGTCCTCAGGGAACGGGGTTGTTGCAGCTCGTTGATATCAGCGAACAACAGTTTAGACAGCAGGCGCTTCAGGACAGAGAGGCGCATTACCGAAGGCTGAATGACATTGCACAAGAGGGCATTGTTTTGGTGCAAGACGACATCGTGCTGGATGTGAACAGCCGCTTTTTGGTGATGATGGGCTTGGATCATCCGGAGCAGGTTATTGGAGATTCTATTAAGCAGCTGGGATTTAAGCGCCTTGGGAACCTTGAACCCATTGTAGGCAGCGGCGTTTTCGACCGTGCGGATTGGAACCTGACCAACAAATCAGGCGAAACCCTTCATTTGGACATCGGCAAAGGAAAGCTGGAGGACGGACTGGAGGTTTGGATGATGTACGATGTGTCTGACCGGAAGCGCATTGAATTTGACCTGGTCCAAGAGCGGGAGCGCTTCCGCTTGCTCGTTCAAAGCTCTCCCAACGGAATTGTGTTGCTTGTCGATGAAATGGTGCGTTACGCCAACCCCGTGGCTTATGCGCTGTTTGAAGACGTTGACTTGGAGGGCGTGAAGTTCGAAGGGCTTTTTCCTGGGTCGCTTTCCGAACGCGTTGCAAACTCAGCAAAGGAGACGAGGTCCGGTCATGTTGTTCCCGAATGGGAGGTTGAATTGCCTGGAGGCAAGCGGATTATGCTGAAGTGGAAGCTGACCATTTTTGATGGACAGCCTGCGGTTCAGGTCAACCTGTCTGACGTGACCGATCGGTACTCTTTGATGCAAGAGCGCATTCGTGCTGAGGTAGCAGAAGAGGCAAACCAGCAGCTGACCCAAGAGATTGAGCAACGCATTGCTGCAGAATCTGCATTGAAGGGAACGACCGCGCGACTGAGGTCTATTGTTGAGTCGGGGGAGGACTTTATCATTTGGACGGCCTCTGAAGACCATCAAGTGACGAGTGCCAATGCCAACTTCGACCAGTGGCTGGGATTGAAGGGTGACGCCGCCGAGAATGGGACCAGAAGCACAACGCTAAAAGGCCGAGTTGTGCAAAGTGTTGACCTCAACGGATTCGACATAAAGGACCGGTTTTCGAGGGCGTTGGCAGGCAAACCACAGCGATTTGAGTGGGCAACAAACCGCGACGAAGTGGATGGCAGTAGGCGCTGGATGCAGCTGTTTTTGAACCCCATTGATTCGCCGGGAAGCAAGGGAGAAATCAGCGCCATTGGGTATGACATTACGGAGCGAAAGCGCATAGACCGCAGGATTCGCGACGCCTTGAAGGAAAAGGAAATCTTATTGCAGGAGGTGCACCACCGGGTGAAAAACAACCTTCAAATCATCCACTCTATTCTGAACTTGCAGAAGAAATTTGTGGATGACGAAAAGACCATTGTGGGCCTGGAAGAAATCCAGAATCGGGTATCCACCATGAGCGTCATTCACGAGACGCTTTACCAGAACACCGACGTGTCGAGGATCGGCTTTCCGAGCTACATCACTCGGATTGCTGGCAACATCATTCAGAGTTACCGCAGCGAGACGCACGTGGAACTGGTGACGGAGCTCGAGGACATCGAAGCTCCTCTGGATCAGGCGATTCCGTGTGGACTGATTCTCAATGAGTGGGTGTCGAACGCGATGAAATACGCGTTTACAGGCCGAAAGAAAGGCACCATTACCGTCAAGCTGGGGGTAGAGGATGTTCCAGATTCAGAAGACGAAGAAGAGGTATACATCGAGGTAAAAGACGATGGCATCGGTCTTCCTGATGGGTTTGATTGGAGTGGGCGAGACTCTTTGGGCCTTTACCTCGTGCAGGCACTCAGCGAGCAACTTGATGCTGAGTTGACCGCAGAATCTGATGAGGGTACCCGCTTTTTGATTAAATTTCGGCGACCTAAAACCCTGTTTGACGGATAAACGGTTCGAATTTATCGAACTATTCCACAGGTGAGGGCACCTTAACCCGAAGCCATATGTCTATCAACATCCTGGTAACTGAGGACGAAAGCATCGTCCGCAAAGACATCGAGCAAACGCTTGAAAAAATTGGGTACAACGTTGTTGGCTCTGCTGACAACGGAGAAGACGCGATTGACCTTGCAGTGAGGTTGAGGCCAGATGTGATCCTCATGGACATCATGTTAAAGGGGGACATGAACGGCATCGCCGCCGCAGAGGAGATCAAGCGGACATTGGATGTGCCCATCATCTTTTTGACGGCTTATGCAGACCGCAGCACGTTGGGAGAGGCCAAGCTCGCAGAGCCACACGGCTACATTTTGAAGCCCTTCAAGGATGTGGACCTGCAGACCAGCATCGAGATGGCCATCCACAAATTCTCAAAGGAGCAGGAGGCGCGTTTGGAGAATGAGTTTTTGAGGAACATGGCCGAGCACAAAGAGTCGGCCGAATACCTGTTCGTCAAGAACCGCAGCCGTTTGATGAAGATTGACCACAACGACCTGCTCTTTATTGAGGCGCTGAAAGACTACGTTGTGGTGCACACCCCTGAGCAGAGCTTCACCATCCACAGCACGATGAAGGACGTGGAGAACAAGCTGAGTGAGCGCCGCTTCATGCGCGTGCACAGGAGCTACATTGTCAACTTAGATGCCATTCACAGCATCAAGTATTCGATGATTCAAGTGAGGGACATGGAGAAGGAGATTCCCATTGGGGGCAGCTACAAGGACTTGCTTGCGAGCAGGATCAACTTGCTCTGACCCAACAAACCGAAGACAAAAAGAAAACCCCGGAGACGAACTCCGGGGTTTTTTGTGCTCCCCCACCTGGACTCGAACCAGGGACCTACTGATTAACAGTCAGTCGCTCTAACCAGCTGAGCTATAGGGGAATGCTCAGTCCCACAAAATAGGGAGCGCAAAGATACGCTGTTTCTGTAATGATTGCAACGCCAAGCGGCCCATAAAGGGGAGCACTATCTTTGCCGCTGATTATTTCGACATGTCATTTGATTCCTCTTCTGTTCTTGCGGTGGGTACCGTTGCGTTTGATACCATCAAGACGCCCTTTGGTTTGAGAGAACGCATTGTGGGAGGAGCGGGCACTTACATCGGCTGGTCGGCCAGCACGTTGGGTGTGCGAACGGGCCTTGTGAGCGTCGTGGGCGATGACTTCTCCCAAGAGGAGCTGACACGCATGGAGAATGCGGGCATGCTGGTTGAAGGCATTGAGCGCAAGGAAGGCGAGAAGAGTTTTTTTTGGTCGGGTTCGTACCACACGGACATGAACGGAAGGGACACACTGGAGACCGAGTTGAATGTGCTGGCCGATTTCAAGCCGGTTATTCCCGCCCAATGGAAGGGTGCCCAGTGGCTGATGTTGGGCAACATTGACCCCAGCTTGCAAGCTTCAGTTTTGGACCAGCTTGACGCACGCCCCCAATTGGTGGTGTTGGATACCATGAACTTTTGGATGGACATCGCCATGGAGCCGCTAAAGGCTGTGATTGCGAGGGTGGATGTTCTCACGATCAATGATGAGGAGGCCCGGCAGCTGTCGGGAGAGCGGAGCTTGATGAAGGCGGCACGCTGCATTTTGGAGATGGGCCCGCGCTACTTGATCATCAAAAAAGGCGAGCACGGAGCGCTGCTGTTTCACACGGGCACTCAAGGCGTGGAGTACTTCTTTTGCCCGGCGCTTCCCTTGGAGGAGGTGGTGGACCCTACGGGCGCAGGAGATTCTTTTGCCGGGGGATTCATCGGACACCTTGCCTCCTTGGGAAGGACCGACTTTGAGGCCATGAAAGAGGCGGTTGTCGTGGGCAGTGCCTTGGCCAGTTTCACTTGTGAGTCATTTGGAACCGAAGGCATTTCTTCGGTGGATTCAGGGGCATTAAACGCCCGGCTGGATCTGTTCAGAAAGATGACCCGTTGGGAGGAGCAGCGGGTGGCGGTGGCTTCTTAACCCCGACGCTCAAACGCTTAAGTTTACCCGAAGTGCGGGGTCAATGGGGACGCCATTTTCCCACCACTCAAAGTGAAGATGGGGGCCAGTACTGTGGTCTCCAGAGTTGCCGATGATGGCGATGACCTCGCCTTGTGTTACACGATCACCGGCGCGGACTTCAAGCCGGCTGTTGTGCATGTAGACGGACAGCTTGTCGCCGGCGTGTTGCACGATGAGTGTGTGTCCACCGCCAGCTGTAAATCCGGCAAACACAACAGTTCCATTGCCCACGGCCTTGACCGGGCTGTTCTCTGGTGCGACCAAGTCGATTCCCCAGTGTCCGATCGCGGGGTCCCACCCATCTGAGACCCGGCCGTCTACAGGCGAGAGCCACAAGCCGGTATCATCGAGTCCTCCGCTGCGCCCTACCGCAAAAGCATCTTCTTCAGCCACCTCTGCGCGCAGGCGTTCTAGTGAAGGGCTGGGGTTGTCTGTGACGACGGTGCTGTTGGCGCTGACACCCTCGTCAGGGGTTTCCATGAGGGACTCTGGAGAGATGCGGCCCTCCATCACTGCGATCATGTTGGAGATGTATTGAGCCTGAATGTCCAATTCGCGGGACAAGGAGTCTGTGGCCATCCAGGCATCGCGTTGCATTTGACGCGTTTCTGTGGATACATACCCTGGAACAACCCATTCTTTTAGGGGGGTCAATGCGATAACAGCATAGGTCAAGCCGATGATGGCGACAACGGTGCCTGCAGCCATCCAGCGCAGCTGACCGGGCTTGACACGCAGGGCCCATTTCTCTGCAAACGTTCCCTCTTCTTGCAGAATCAGACGGTAGTCGTTGCGTTTTTGAGACTCCCGTTTGGACGCTTGATGTGGCGTGTTTGATTTCATCTGGGGCCAAAGATGGCAGAGAACACCACAGTGTGCCGTGTATTTTGCGGATGGGGCGGCTCTATTGCAATATTTTCGCGGCAGTTGAGTTGGCACAAGGCAGTGCAGCACATCATGCATCGAACCCCTACACCCCATTATCAGCCCATGAAACCCAGATGGAACAGTCTGTTTTCAGGGCGTGTTGTGTGCGCACTGCTGCTGGTGCTTTTGGTGACGTGGACGGGCTGCACCACGCAGCGGGACGGGCGCTTTTACAGGGCTTATCACAACACCACGTCTCGATTCAACGGATTTCACTTTGCCCGATTGGCCATGGAGGAAGCCGATCAGAAGCTGGCCGAGTCACAAGAAGAAAACTGGGATGAAGTCATTCCACTTTTTCTGTACGGAACAGAAGACCAAGCGGATTTCCTTTATCCCCTGATGGAGAGGGCGATTGAGAAGTGCTCCCGTGTCGTCGACCGGCACGCCATGACGCCGCCATCGAGTTTGAAGAAGGATTTCAAGCGCCCGCAACTCAACCGGTGGATCGACGACAACTACACCATCATCGGAAAGGGCCACTTCTACAAGGGTGACTTCATCAAAGCCGAAGAGGTGTTCAAGTATTTGCAGCGAAAGCACAAGGAGCCAGACAGTCAGGTGGCGGCAGGCGCTTGGTTGGCCCGCACATACATGGCGCAGGAGAACATGCCCAAGGCCAACTCGTCCCTGCTCAAGGCGGTGGGCGAGCGGGATGCGTCGGATGAATTGCGCGCGGATGCCTTTTTGGTTCAGGCGGACTTCCAGCTTTCTCAGGGCAACATTGAGGAGGCCATGGCTTCCATTGAAAGGGCCATCCCTCTGATCAAGAAAAAGAAGGACCGGGCGAGGCCCATGTTTGTTTTGGCGCAGCTGAAGCAGCGTTACGGTCGGAACCAGCAAGCCATTGACCTTTTTGAAGACGTGGTCAAGCTGAAGACGCCCTATGAAATGGAATTTCAGGCCCGGATGCAGCAGGCGTTGGCCTATGACCGAAGGGGGGGCAGGAGCGAAGAGATTCGGGAGTTGTTTTTCGACATGCTCGAAGACGACAAAAATGAGGAGTACCGTGACCAGGTGTTCTACGCCTTGGCTCAAATCGAGCTGGAAGAGTTGAACCGCGAAGAGGGCATGGACTACTTGCGGGATGCGCTGGCGGAAGACTCGGGGAACCGCAGGCCCCGCATGAAAAGCTTTCTTGCCCTGGCCGACCTTCACCTTGAAGACCGTTCATATGAATTGGCGCAGGCTTATTACGACAGCACTTTGGCCAACATGGATGAGGACCACCCCCGTTATGCTGAGGTGCGCAACAACGCCAAAAGCCTGACGGAACTCGTTGAGCAATTGATCGTGATCGTGCGCAATGACAGCCTCAGGGAGTTGTGCGACTTGGATGAAGATGCCCGGTTTGCCCGGTTGGAGGACATTATCGATGGTTTGCGCAGGGCACAAGAAGAGGCAGCGGCAGAGGCGGAACGCTTGGCGGAAGAGGCCTTGCAAGCCAGTTTTAATGGTCCCGGAAGCGCCACGGCTTTTTGGCCCTACAACCCCAGGTTGCGGACTGCAGGGCAGTCTTTCTTCTTGGACCGTTGGGGCGACAGGGCATTGGAAGACGACTGGCGGCGCAGCCGTAAAATGGCAGCGGCGTTCGGAACCATTGAAGATGTGGCGGATGATGTGGCTTCAGTTGACCTGTTGTCCTCGGGAGGAGAGCTGCCCACCCCAGAAGAGTTGATGGAGGGTTTGCCGTGCGAAGAGGAGCAGCGCGCCGATGCCGATGTTGAGACAGCCACAGCAGTGTACCAGAGCGGTGTGATTTACAAGGAAAAACTTGAAGACACCGACAATGCAATTGAGGCTTGGGTGGATTTGTTGGACCGGTTTGAAGAGAGTGGAGAGCACCCCCTGGCCCATTATCAGCTGTATCGGACTTACTTGTTTTTGGAGGAGACGGAGAATTACGCGAACCCGTTCTGCAGCACCTGCAACTCGCAGTATTGGGCAGACCAGATTTCCTTGCGCTACCCAGACAGCGAATGGGCCCAGCTCGTGGAGGACCCCGACTTTGTGGATTTTGAAGAGCAGCGCAGGCTGGACGAGCTCGCGGCCTATGAGGCGCACCTCATCCGCTATTATGCCCAAAAAGACTACCAAGACATCTTGACTGAGATCAACGCCACCCTCGACACGGTTGCCGATCACACGCAGGAGTGCAGGTACCGCTTTTTGAGGGCCCAGTGTATTGGTTGGCTCGACGGTCGGGCCCGCGGTCGGGACAACTACATTGACGCATTGAAGCAGGTGGTGTCAAGCTGTGACTCCACGGAGCAGGGCATGGCGGCTCAAGAAATCTTGGCCGGCCTTGGGGCGGGTGAGAAGGCGGCCAACACAGAGAAAATGGGCGGGGTTCCAACGATTCCAGACGTTGGCAACTACACCGATAAGCCCGTGTTGGAGCATTACTTAGGGGTGATTATTCCCGTCAAGGATGGCGACGCTGAGGGCACCAAGGCCGCCCTGTCTGACTTTAATCGCCAATACTTTGCCAGCTCAGAACTCAAGGTGACGAGCAATTTGTTGGACAGAGAGAACCAGTTGGTCTTGGTCAAGCAGTTTGTCAGAAAAGACCGGGCCATGGACTATTACCGCGTTTTGACCGGGAACAGAGAGTCCATGATTGACTTCAACACCAGTGGTTACAAGACCTTTGTGATCCATACGGAGAACTACGTCGAACTCTTTAAGAGTAAAAACGTGGATGGGTACCGCATCTTCTTCGACCAATATTACCTTCGGGAGTGAAAGTCAGCTGAGTAAGCGACAGGACCACATTTACTATGGCACGACAGCGCACCAACGAAGTTTCCCTTGATCAGGGCATAAACCGCATTGTGGAAGGAACCCATATGGAGGGCACCATTCGCAGTGAAGGGAGCATTCGCATAGACGGTTCTTTCAACGGTGACATTCACACTGCAGGCCGACTGGTCATTGGAAAATCAGGGCGTGTAGAAGGTCGGGTCGATTGCATGGACTGTGAGTCCGAAGGACTTGTGTTGGGTGAATTGAGGGTGGCAGGGCTTTTGAGTTTGAAGGCGTCAAGCCGGGTGGATGGAGAGATCCAATACGGAAGGATGGCCGTTGAGGCCGGAGCCCAGGTGGTGGGTACTTGCAGGCTGGACGGAGAGCAAGACCTGCAGTTGGCCAGTAAGGACCTCGGCACCAGGATTGAAGATGCCCCAGAGTCGCGCCTCCAACAATCCGCCTAAAGGCGACAAAGGGGTGATGCGCCACATGGGGTTGGCGGCAACACTTGCAGCTGGAATTGGCGGCGGAGCTTGGCTGGGCAGTCAATGGGACGCATCCTCAGGACATGAGGTGCAGTGGGCCACCGCGTTGTGCGCCATGTTGGGCTTGGCGGCATCTTTGACCGTGGTATTTCAAGACATCAAGCGATGAAATTTCATGTAATGAACGCCCTGACTGCAGTTGCGGGATTGGTGATGGTGTCTACGTTGGGAGAGCCCTTGTTGACAGACGCTGTGCGCTTGCCATTGCAAGTGGTGGTGGTGGTTTTTTTGCTGGTGACCACTTTTCTCGAACGGCTTCTGAGGCCCAAAAAGGGCGTAACGCCGGGAGCGTTGGTGAGAAACGTAATGGGGGCGACCCTCATCAAAATGATGTTGGTGATGACGGGAATTTTGATTTATGTCGTCTTGGACTATCCAGACCCGAGAAACTTTGCCATCGCCACCTACCTGTTGTATGCGGCATTTACAGCGATTCTTGTTGCAGAATCCATGCGCCATTCTGTGCCGCCAACGGACGGCGTTTGATAGTTCTGTACTCTCTAATGCGAAAAGGGTTCGGGGTAAGGATTGCGGGGGCTATCTTCGCACCCAAATTCGCTACGGCGATGTCCCAAACAACCCGGCCAAACAACGGCATCATGCGCTTTTCAATGAGGACCATGTCTCTTCTGTTGGGCTTAGGCCTGACCGGAAGCGTCTTGGCCTCTTCTGGAGGCGGAGAAAATCCAGATCCGGGGGAGTTCATCATTCACCACATTGCAGACGCACACGACATTCACCTTTGGGGTGAGGGTCCTTCTGCGGTGCACATCCCTCTTCCGGTGATCTCATATTCTCCTGAATATGGGTTGAGCATGTTCTCCAGCGCTCATTTGCTCCACCACGGGGAAGATCACGTCGACATGTCAGACCATGGCACGGACAGTGCACATGGGGAACACGCGGCGCACAGCGGAGGACAATACCATTGTCACGAAACAGGACTGACTTACTCTTTGGACGGCAACGGCGCCTTGCATGCGCACAACAGCGCAGGAGCGCACGTTCACGCCTATGACTTGTCCATCAGTAAGAGCGTTTTGGGCATGTTCATCGTGATTTTCATGATGCTGCTCATTTTCCCCCGCGTTGGCTCGGCATACAAGAAGAGGAAGGGGCAGGCTCCAAAGGGGCTGCAAAACGCGCTTGAACCTCTGATCCTGTTTATTCGAGACGAGGTGGCTGTTCCCAGCATTGGAGAGAAGAAGGCCGACCGGTACTTGCCTTTTCTGTTGACCACCTTCTTCTTCATCTTCCTCTGCAACTTGCTCGGCCTCGTTCCATTCATCGGGGCGTTTAATGTCACGGGGACTGTGGGGGTCACTTTGATTCTGGCGACGTTTGTTTTCATCATCACGACGGTATCCGGAAACCGCCATTATTGGGGACACATTTTTTGGCCTCCAGGCGTCCCGCTTCCCATCAAGCTGATTTTGGTGCCCGTTGAGGTGGTTGGCATTTTGCTTAAGCCCGCAGTTTTGATGATCCGTTTGACCGCGAACATCGGTGCGGGACACATCATCATTTTGGCGCTGAGCTTTTTGATCTTCATCATCAGTGATTACGGGGCCCATACGGCTGCCGGAATCGGAACTGGAATCTTTTCTGTGGCGTTCATGATTTTCATGTACTTCATTGAATTGCTTGTCGCTTTTTTGCAGGCATACGTTTTCACCCTTTTGGCGGCGCTGTACTTCGGTGACGCGACCCAAGAGGCCCACCATTGAACACAACCCAAATCAACCCCTAATCTCTTCCTTATGGAACTCGCAATGATCCTCATGGAGGCTGCTAACATCACCAAAGGCCTCGCTGGCATTGGTGCAGGTATCGCAGCCATTGGTGCTGGTGTCGGCATTGGTCGCATCGGCGGAAGCGCCCTCGAATCGATGGCCCGTCAACCCGAAATCAGCGGTGATCTCCGTGCGAACATGATCGTGGCTGCCGCTCTTGTCGAGGGTGCCGCTCTGTTCGCCATCATCGTCTGCTTCCTCGCAAGCTGAACCAGGCAACAGCCTCAGTTCCATGGAAGCGTTTCTGAATACCGTTTACGGTACCGTTTTTTGGTCAACCATCTCCTTTTTGGTGGTGTTGATCCTGATGCGGCGTATGGCTTGGGGCCCGATCCTTCAAGGCTTGAAAGAGCGCGAGGAGGAAATCGACGGTGCCCTCAACAAAGCCAAAGAGGCGCGGGCAGAGATCGAGAATCTCCAATCTGACAACGAGCGGCTCTTGCAAGAGGCTCGGGCTGAACGCGACGGTATGTTGCGCGATGCTCGGGACATGTCGGACAAGCTTGTTGCGGACGCCAAGCAATTGGCCAAGGACGAAGGTGAGCGCATGATCGTTCAGGCCAAGCAGGCCATCGATGGTGAGCGCGCTGCAGCCGTGGCCGACTTGAAAGCCGAGGTGGCAAAGTTGAGTCTTGAAATCGCAGAGAAGCTGGTCCGCCAGGAGCTCAAGGAAGATGGCGCTCAGCAAGAGCTCATCGGCCGCATGATTTCAGACTCCAAACTGAACTGAAAGAATGTCAGCCAGCTCCGTAGCCCGCCGATATGGAAAGTCCCTGTTCTCGCTCTGCAAGGAGCAGAACGCAGTGGAAGCCATAGAGCAGGATATGCGCGCCATCATCGAAGTGGTGAAGGAAAACCGGGAGTTGACGGCCGTATTGGCCAGCCCGGTGGTGCGTCCTGAAAAAAAGGAGGCCATCGTGAGCGCTGTGTTTGCCGCCGCCCAACCGCTGACCGTGTCTTTTTTGAAGCAGCTTGCTCAAAAAGGCCGGGCAGGAATTTTGGGTGACATGGCACAGGCTTTTGTAGCGTTGGTGCGCGAAGAGCAGAATGTGGTCTTGGCAGAAGTCACGACCGCCATCGCCCTCGACGACGCCCGACGCTCTGAAATCAACGCATTGATCGGCAAGGTCCACCAGGGAGGGGTGGAGCTGTCGGAGAAGGTCGATCCCACACTGATTGGCGGCTTCAAGCTGCGGGTAGGTGATCGGATGATCGACGCTACGGTATTTGAGTCCTTGAGGACCATGCACCGAGACCTCACCAACAACCCATACGAACCGGCTTACTGAGCGTATTTCAACCTCATGTCCCAGATCAAACCCGCCGAAGTTTCAGCCATTTTGCGAGAGCAATTGGCCGGCAATCAGACCGCAGCTGACCTTCAAGAGGTCGGAACCGTTCTCCAATTAGGAGATGGTATCGCGCGCATTTATGGCCTCTCAAATGTGCAGGCTGGTGAACTCATCGAATTCGAAAACGGTGTACGTGGCATCGCATTGAACCTCGAGGAGGACAATGTGGGTGCAGTATTGCTTGAGCCAGCAGGCGAGTTGAAGGAAGGGTCATCGGTCAAGCGTTTGAACCGCATTGCCTCTGTCAAGGTGGGCCGTGGCATGCTGGGCCGTGTGGTCAATACCCTCGGCGAGCCGATTGACGGAAAGGGACACATCGAAGGTGACCTGTTCGAGATGCCACTCGAGCGCAAAGCGCCAGGTGTGATTTACCGCCAGCCGGTAAACGAGCCGTTGCAGACGGGCATCAAAGCTGTGGACTCCATGATCCCCATTGGCCGAGGCCAGCGGGAGCTGATCATTGGTGACCGCCAAACGGGTAAGACAACGGTGGCGATCGACACGATCATCAACCAGAAAGAGTTTTATGATGCAGGCGAGCCTGTGTTCTGCATCTATGTGGCCATTGGCCAAAAAGGGTCGACTGTAGCCGGTATTGTCCAAACCTTGGAAGAGGCAGGCGCAATGGCCTACACGGTTGTTGTAGCGGCTACGGCAGCAGACCCTGCACCACTTCAGTTCTACGCTCCGTTCACGGGAGCGGCCATCGGGGAATTCTTCCGGGATACCGGCAACCCTGCTTTGGTCGTGTATGATGACCTTTCCAAGCAGGCTGTGGCC
This sequence comes from Crocinitomicaceae bacterium, assembly GCA_042095055.1. GTDB lineage: Bacteria > Bacteroidota > Bacteroidia > Flavobacteriales_D > Sanyastnellaceae > UBA8752. Next base: position 153,244 of record JBELBZ010000003.1, read on the forward strand.
TACCGTGAGGTGTCCCTGTTGCTGCGTCGCCCTCCGGGCCGTGAGGCATACCCTGGTGACGTCTTCTATTTGCACAGCCGTTTGCTGGAGCGCGCGGCCAAGGTGATTGCCGACGACGGCATTGCCAAGGACATGAACGATTTGCCCGAAAGCATCCGTCACATGGTGAAGGGAGGGGGTTCATTGACCGCTTTGCCCATCATTGAGACGCAGGCCGGTGACGTATCTGCCTACATCCCGACCAATGTGATTTCCATCACGGACGGACAGATTTTCTTGGAGAGCAGCCTCTTCCTTTCTGGTGTGCGTCCTGCGATCAACGTGGGCATTTCGGTGAGCCGAGTGGGTGGATCTGCGCAGATCAAGTCCATGAAGAAGGTTTCCGGTACCCTGAAGCTCGACCAAGCCCAGTACCGCGAGCTCGAGGCGTTTGCCAAGTTTGGTTCTGACCTCGATGACGCCACGAAGGCGGTCTTGGACAAGGGCATGCGCAACGTGGAGATTCTCAAGCAGAATCTGAATTCCCCCATGCCGGTTGAGGAGCAGACGGCCATCATTTACGCGGGCACGAAAAACCTCCTCAAGACAGTTCCTGTCGACAAAGTGAAAGAATTCGAGACGGCTTATTTGGACTACCTGCGCTCCAAGCACAGCGATACCATGGCCGAGTTGAAGACGGGCAAGTATTCGGATGAGTCCCAAAAGGTGATGTCTGAAGCTGCAGCTGAGGTCAGCAAGCAGTTCGCTAAAGCCTGAACCCACTGAACGATGGCTGGAGGTCTCAAAGAAGTTCGCAACCGCATTGCCTCTGTCGGAAGTACCCGGCAGATTACGCAAGCGATGAAGGTCGTTTCGGCGGCCAAGCTGCGCCGCGCCCAGGACGCCATCACGCAGATGCGTCCGTATGCGGAAAAGCTTCAAGAGATCCTCGGCAATGTGAGTGGTTCGATGGATGTGTCTGAGAACCCCTTTGCCGTTGAGCGCGAGGTGAAGAAAGTGCTGTTGGTGGCCATCACCTCGAACCGCGGCTTGTGCGGCCCCTTCAACAACAATGTCATTAAGATGACCAAGGAGCGCATTGACGCACACGCCTCTTCTGACGTGCACGTGCTGTGCCTCGGAAAAAAAGCGGGCGATGTCTTTCGCAAGACAGGGAACTTCACGACGTTAACGTTGGGAGACCATCCCCACGAGATTTTTGACCACCTAGATTTTGCCCATACGTCAGATGCGGCACAAGCGGTGATGGATGCCTTTACCGATGGAACGTACGATAGGGTTGAGCTGCTGTACAACCGTTTCGTCAATGCCGCGGTGCAAGACATTCAATGCGAGCAGATGTTGCCCATTGAACAAACCGCAGCAGAAGGTGAAGTTGCGCCAAAAGAGGTGGACTACATCTTCGAGCCCAGCCAAGCAGAAATCGCGGCCAACATTGTACCGAACACGCTGAAAATACAGCTGTACAAAGCGCTTTTGGACAGTTACGCATCGGAACACGGTGCCCGGATGACGGCCATGCACAAGGCGACCGAAAACGCGGGTGAATTGCTGCGCGATCTGAAGCTCAGCTACAATAAGGCCCGTCAGGCGGCCATTACCGCAGAAATTCTCGAGATTGTGGGCGGCGCGGAAGCGCTTGAAGGATGATCCCACAAGCTTGATAAGACTCTCTTTACGTCAACGACTTTTTTTCGCCATGCTTGGCGTTGTGCTGTTGGGCTTTCTCCTGACGGGTGCCGCGACCTTCATTGGTTTTGCGCGTTTGGATGAGGAGTACAATGCCGCGCGCCTCATCCGCAAGGAGGAGGCCGTGGCGCGAAGCTTGGGCTTTGCGCTGCATGAGGCCATAGGCGATACGGTGGAGGCCGCGTCATTGAGCTGGACGGCCATGCCCGGCGCTTTCGCCAATAGGATTGTGGAGATCCAGGAAGTTCATGGGGTGCCATTGGCGGTATACCGTCTGGATGGCAGTTTGTTTGTGACCTCTTCGTTTGACAGGCCGGAGTCCCGCGGTTTTGCTGTTGACGTGGACCCCGACGTGTTGATTGCTTTGGCGCAGGGTGAAGAAAGGTTGGAGGTACCGGTAGGCAGTGGGGATTTCATAGCGTACTGGTATCAGTTAAACGACAGTGATCGACCCGTTGCTTTGGTGGCGCTGCGCTATGCATCTCGAAGTATTGAGGCTGAGGGAAGGTTGGAGTGGTTTCGGGTGCTTGGCGGTGTTTTCGGCCTGGTGTTCATGGCGGCAACGGCCCTGGCCTTTTTATTGTCCCGTTCTATTTCGCGGCCGCTGTCCCGTTTGGGCGCTTTGATGGAGAGGATGGACGTGACAAAAGACGAGGGCTTTGAGCCCTTGCGTTATGAGGCCGGCGAAGGAGATGAGATCGGCGTTTTGGTCTCGCGGTACAACCGGATGGCTGAAAATGTCCGACGTTCTGCTGCAGCCCTGGCCAAGTCAGAGCGCGAAAGCGCATGGAGAGAGATGGCCATGCAGGTGGCGCACGAGATCAAGAACCCATTGACTCCCATGAAATTGGGGGTACAGCAACTGGAGCGAAGGACCTTGGCCGATGGCGCAGACCTCGCGGAGCTCAGGGTTCGGGTAAAGGAACTTTCAGGGGTCCTGCAAGGGCAAATCGACCTTTTGGCCAGGATTGCAGACGAGTTTAGTACACTCGCTAGATTGCCTCAGGGCGATATGGAGCCGCATTCGCTGCGTCACATTCTCGAAAACGTTGTGAGACTCCATACCATTCCCAATGTTGGACCGGTGATGTCGATGGAAGGGGATGTTGAGGTGGTCTGTGATGCCGATCAGTTGGGTAGAATGGTGCAGAATTTGGTAATTAATGCACAACAGGCGATTGGAGAGGGCATCGGGGCAGTGCGTATTGAGGTGTCCTTCAACCCCTTGGTTGTCGTGATTGCCGACACTGGTCCGGGCATGGAAGAAGAAGTGGTGCAACGAATGTTTGAGCCGCGGTTCACTACACGTGGAGGGGGGTCTGGGCTGGGGCTGTCTATTGTCAAGGCCATAGCAGACCGCCATGGAATTGAAGTACAGTGTGATACGGGTCTGGGAAAGGGCACGGCATTCTTCCTCAGGTTCGTGGCGTGACCTTGGGGTTATCAACACGGGGTCCTTCTGTTATCAGTAAAATCCTACAAGGTTAAGTGGGTTGATTCCTCCGTTCTTGTCGTTGGTGAATTTTTGCCAAAAACCATCAAACAAAATCAAATCAGCAATGAGGAATCAACTCCTGCTTCTGTTGGCTTCGTTTGCCTTCGGTATTTCTGCGGCTTGGGCCCAGTCCGTATCGGGAAAGGTGACCGACAGTTCCAATGGCGAAGGCCTGCCCGGTGTGGCGGTCGTCGTAGAAGGCTCCAATACCGGAGTCATGTCAGACATGGACGGCGTGTACCGCATCAATGCGGCAACCGGTGATGTTCTGACCTTCAGCTTTGTCGGCTACAATACTGTGCGCAAAGAGGTCAACGGCGCCGCCATGGATGTTTCCATGGAGAGCGGTGTTGCTTTGGATGAGGTTGTGGTAACCGCCCTTGGTGTGAGCCGTGAAAAGAAAGCCCTGGGTTATTCCGTTCAAGAGCTCGGCAACGATGCTTTTACAGATTCCAGAACTGAAAATGTGGTCCGCTCCCTCACAGGAAAGATTGCAGGAGTTCAGGTGACCTCCGGCACATCCATTGGATCGTCCTCGAAAATCTTGCTTCGCGGAGCGAGCTCCATTACCGGAGACAACCAGCCCCTTTTCGTGGTGGATGGAATTCCCATGGACAATGCAGATTATTCTTCGGGCAATCAGCAACGTTCAGTCGGAGGCTATGACTATGGAAATGCGATACAAGACTTGAATCCCGATGACATCGAGTCGGTATCCGTGTTGAAGGGGCCAGCAGCCGCTGCGCTGTATGGCTCCCGTGCCTCAAATGGTGCGATCGTCATCACCACCAAGTCTGGTAAGGGATACCAATCCAGCGGAAAGCGCGGCATTGGTGTGAGCGTCAACAGCGGCGTGGCATTCAACAATGTATATGTCCTTCCCGACTTCCAGAACAGTTACGGTGGTGGACCCAGCCAGTCTTGGGCAGACACATTGCCCGACGGTTCTTATGTACCGAACTACGCATTGGACGGAAGCTGGGGACCATCCTTGAGCGGACAGGGCGTGCGCCACTGGGACAGCTGGTATGATTACGAAGGCGATGCGGGTTACGGCGAAGTCCGTCCTTGGGAAGCGAACCCCACAAACGTGGAGGACTTCTTCCAGACCGGTGTTACCCTGACCAACAATGTGAGCGTTACGGGTGCCACGGACGAGAGCGCCTTCCGCTTGAGCTACACCAACCACGATCAAACGGGTGTTTATGAGAACAGCTCATTGGACCGCAATACACTGAGCTTCTCTGGGTCACAACAGATCAGTGAAGACCTCGAAGCAAGCGTTTCTGCGAACTACGTTCAATCCAAAGGAAATGGACGCCCCCTCACGGGATACGGAGAGTCTGTTATGTCTCAGTTCACGCAGTGGTTCCAGCGCCAGTTGGACATGGACCGCCTGCGCAACTACAGAAATGCAGATGGAACACAGCGGACTTGGAACCGTCTGAGCACAACCAACCCCAACCCCAACTACTTCGACAACCCGTTCTGGGAGCGTTACGAAAACGTGCAGAACGACCAGCGTGACCGCGTATTCGGCAACATCACGATGAAGTACAAGATCAATGACGTATTCAGCGTCATGGGCCGCGCATTGAACGACTTCTACATCGACCGTCGTGAGGAGCGCATTGCCGTGGGGGGTGTCCGCGAAAGCTCATACAGTGAGTCTACCCGCCAGCTGCAGGAGACGAACCTTGATGCTTACTTGAACTTCACAGATGACCTGAGTGACGACTTGAACTTGACGGGTTTTGTCGGTGTGAACCGCCGGTCTCGCAACTACAAGCGATTGAACGCATACACCTTGGGTGGTTTGAACACCCCAGGGTTGTACACGGTCAACAACGGAGCAGATGGCTACGAAGTCGGTGATTTCACCAGCAACAAAGTGGTGAATTCAGTGTTGGCCAGCGGAAGTTTCGGATACAAGCGCAAGTTCTTCGTGGACGTGACGGGCCGCAACGACTGGAGCTCTACTCTTCCCGAAGCGAACAACAGCTATTTCTACCCCTCTGCCTCTGCGAGCTATGTGCTGAGTGAGGACCTGGACGTAGACGGGATCAGCTTCGCCAAAGTGCGTATGGGCTGGGCCCAGGTAGGTAACGATACCGATCCTTACCGCACTTCGACAACGTATGGTGTGAACACCAACTTCGGAAACAGTGGTTCCGCAACGGTGCCGAACGCACAGAACAACCCGAACCTCCGTCCAGAGAAGACAAGCAGCTTCGAGGCCGGTTTGGAATTGAACCTGTTCTTGGACCGTGTTCGCTTTGACTTTACTTACTACAACAGCACCACTGAGGACCTCATCTTCAATGTGCCTGTATCTGCAGCCAGTGGTTACAGCAGTGCCGTTTTGAATGCGGGTAACACCAGCAACAAAGGCATCGAGTTGAGCTTGGCAGCCACACCAGTCATGACGGACGACCTCCGTTGGGACATCGGCGTGAACTTTGCGAAGAACAAGAACGAATTGCTCGAGCTGGCAGACGGCATCGACAACATCCGTTACACCAGCCTGTTCGGTGTGACATTGGAGGCGCGTCCAGGCCAGCCTTTGGGCACCTTCTACGGTTACGACTACCAGTTTGACCCCGAAGGCAACAAGCTGGTAGATGATGCCGGCTATTACCTCCGTACCGATGAGGTGGTTCCATTGGGAACCATCCTCCCGAACTTCACTGGAGGTGTCTACACCACTTTGGATTACAAAAACCTGAGCTTTTACGCCCTCGTAGACTTCCAAGACGGTGGATCGCTTCACAGTTACTCCAACCAGTGGGGCAAGTATTCAGGAACCCTCGCAGAGACTGTATTTGATGAGGACGGAAACGACATGCGGGCAGAAGGGTATGCTGGCGTCGTCGTTGACGGTGTCAATGCTACCACTCTTGAGCAAAACACGGTGGCCATCAATCCACAGAGTCACTTCTTCTCCAATCAGGGTTACGTGATCCATGCTGCAGACCAGTATGACGCCAGCTTTGTGAAGCTGCGTGAGATGCGTTTGGACTACAACCTTCCTGCCGACATGGTGGATGGCACACCCTTTAGCAACGTGAGCTTGGGCGTCTTTGGTCGCAACCTTGCCATCCTGCACAAGAATGTTCCGCACATCGACCCTGAGGTGGCCACTTCTGCCTCTAACGTACAGGGCTTCGAGGGAGGCCAGCTCCCCGCAGAGCGTACCATCGGCGTGAACCTCAAGTTCAGCCTCTGATTCCCCACAACCAGGTAAATAAAAGGACATGAAAAACAACATTTTCATTCTCGCTGGCCTCGCCATCGCAGTCGCCTTCACAGGTTGTACTAAGGATTTCGAGGACCTCAACACAAACCCGAACGAGCCGGCTTCCGTCTCCCCGGGCTTTCTCCTGACTGCTTCTCAAAAGAGCATCATGGATGGGATGACAGACTCCTTCTGGGGCAGTCGTCGCGGCATGCAACTCGCGCAGTATTGGTCATCCAACCAATACTCCAATGAGAGCCGCTATCAATTCCGTACGGAGGTCACCAACAGCAATTGGAGCCGCTTCTATGCGGGGCCGTTGCAGGACCTCCAATTGATTGTGGACCTCAACACGGACTCTCCGGATGAGTACGGCGGTTATGGCAGCAACGGCAACCAAATAGCGGTGGCCAAACTGTTGCAGGCTTGGACGTACCAAATGCTGACCGACGCGTGGGGACCTATTCCTATGACTGAGGCGCTGCAAGGGGTAGACAACACCACACCAGCTTACAACTCGCAGGAGGAGGTGTACAATGGCATCCTCGCCTTGATTGATGATGCTGCGTCCGCTATGGACGACGGTGCTGGCCCGCAAGGGGACCAGGTTTATGGTGGTGATATGATGATGTGGGAGAAGTTCGCCAACACCTTGAAGTTGCGTGTGGCCATGCGCATGTCCGATGTTGCTCCAGCAGCTGCCAAGGCAGCGGGAGAAGCAGCCTTGGATGGTGCCATGATCATTGCAGCCAACGAGGACAATGCACAGTTCCCATACATCGATGCTGCACCAAACAACAACCCCATCAATGAGGACTACAAGACGCGAAATGACTTCGCGGCTTCCAACACAATGGTGGATTGGCTCAGCTCTATGAACGACCCCCGCTTGGGTGTGTACTTCAACCCAGCGGCCAATACCGGAACGTTTGTCGGTGAAGTTTATGGTTTGTCTGAGGACAGCGCTGCGGTCACCGACTTTGACGATGTGTCACAGCGCGGAGACCTCATCTTGACAGGCGGTTTCCCCGGTGTTTTCTTCGATGCTGCGCAAACGCACTTCCTCTGTGCTGAGGCTGCTGAGCGCGGTTGGGCCAACACACCACTTGGAGCAGAGGCCCACTACAATGCGGCAGTGACGCTGAGCATGCAATGGTGGGGCTTGACAGACGATGTCGCGATCAATGACTACTTGGCACAGGCCGATGTCGCTTACTCGACAGCACCTGGTGACTGGAAGCAGAAGATTGGATCTCAGAAGTGGGCTGCACTTTACATGCAGGGTCACGAGGCTTGGGCCGAGTATCGACGCTTGGATGCGCCAACGTTGAACGCTTGTGCTGAAGGCGCATTGGACGGTGACGGCAGTGTGCCCGCCCGTTTCTACTACCCTCTTGATGAGCAGACGCTGAACAACTCAGGTTATTCAACCGGTGTTTTGGCATTGGGTGGTAATGACGGACTTAACACCAAGCTTTGGTGGGACGTGAACTGAGGTTCACCTGCGATTCACAACATTCAGGAAAGGCCTGCCCGAAAGGGTGGGCCTTTCTTTTGTTGGGTCGGTTCGTTTCGAGTGGGCCTAAGAATGGGCCATACCGTGCACTTGGGCAGGAAACCAGACGGGCCGAGAGGGGGCTGCATCGTTGACCACAGGGGCGACTTGCAGGGCGAGGAGCCCTGGGCCTTGGCTGAGCCCGTTAGGGATGCCAAGAAGCTCCGAAATGGTCGCGTTGGGGCGAGGGCTTGCCGCCGGACCAAAAAAGGCGTTATGGGCACGCAAATGGCCCCCATCTACTTCTTGGTCAACGCTGGGTAAATCGATCAGCAAATGCTCAATACCGAGCAGGCACAATTGTTCGGCAAATCCATCTTCAAGAAACGGAGGGTTGGAATCACTCCAGTCGCGGAGTACATCACCATTGGTGCATTTCAAGACCAGGGCGCTGGGCTTCAAAGTTTCGATGTCCTGAATGAAGGGTACCAGCGCAGAGAGGGATACCTCCCAATTTTTGCCCCGCTGTTCTGGTGCAGCTTCTATGAAGAAGGCGGGCAGTATAAAGGGCAGTGCAGCACTGCGCGCCCTGGCGTCAATGGGCTGGAAGGCATCGTGGATGTGTTCGCGGGTCTCGGTATGCGTGCCGTGGGCATGGGGGTTGAAGCTGAGGTCCCTGAAATTCACGGCCCCTCCTTCGGCAACCGACCCGACCCAGTGGTCAGAGCGAACCGGCTCAACAGAAGCTGGACCCTTGTACCATGCCCGGGGCAAACCACTGTGAGGGTTGACGGGCACACTGAGGTCTACAGGGCTGCCCTCAGCTGACCACAGGTGGTCGCGGTGTTCCAGGGTGATGCGGAGCGTCATGTGGCAATTTCCTTTTCAATGCGGTTTGGCACAAAAGAAAAGCCCCGCCGGTGAGGGCAGGGCTTTTCAGAATATGTTGGACTTCCGATTACTGGAAGAGGTATCCGAGGCGGAGCTGGGCTTGGAACTGTGTTCCGAGGCCACCACCCTGCTGTGTACCTGTCCAGAAGGGACGGTCATTGATGTTCGCTGGATGCTGTCCGCTGTAAGCGTGTCCTGCGAGGTCTACGCTGCCTTGGATGGGAGCGGGCATCTCGGTGAGGTCGCTGGGATCAACGGCGTTCTGCGTTCCCCAGAAGAGGTTGTAGGCTACGTTGTCCGTGGCTGCAATCTCCATGTCGTTCACGCTTGAGCTCATGAAACCGAGGCCGGCTTCAGCACCCATGTAGAGGTAGTCGGTGAGGTAGGCGTCGAAACCTGTGACCAAACCGAGCTTGAACATGCTGGCACTTTGGCTGATGGTCTGTGTCCAAACGATGTACTGATCCTGGTCACCGACCTGGTTCTCGTCGTCAGCACTCCAGAACTCCTGCTCCATAGAGGAACTGGTGATGCCGTAACCGATTTCAAAACCGATGTAAGGGCTCAAGCGATCACCACCTGCATCGAAGTGCTTCTCGTAACCAGGAGCGATCATGAAAGTGGAAGTGCTGAAAGTGTCATAGAGGTCCGGGCTTGGGATCTCATCATCACCAGAGGTGACGTAAGCACCAGCAATGGCTGGGATACCACCCGCTACAACCGTTCCATCAGGCATGATGGAGAAGTAGGGTGTTGGACGGCCCACACCGTTAAAGTCAAATTGACGGAAGCCGACGGACTTCTCGTTTGAGTTGTTGAACGTCAGGCTCAGACGGAATGCTGACTCTTCGTCGGTGAAGTTCCGGTACTTGATGGTGGTGCCGTCAACGGGGCTGTTACCAAGCGGCGTGAACTGGAGTTCAATGTTGTGCTCGCCACCGAATTGCTTCTGGGCGTTGGCCGTGACTGCGAAAAGGGCAACCAGGGCGAGGGCAGACAGGATGTGCTTCATCTTGAGGTTTCAAAAATTTTTCCGAGCGCAAGAAAAGCAATTCCCGGTTAGTACTTGAACATATCCACGTCTTTTCCACATAGTGCACTGTTGAAGTGCTGCAAATCAGGCAAATAATTTCAGGCAGTCCTGTGGAAATATGTGGAAATCGTCCGGATTTTTGTGGCATGTTGGAACCGCTTCACCCCCTTTTGAGACAGGCGTTTGACCCCGAACGATTTCTTCGCACAGGTCAGGAGGTGTTGCAGGATGCTTTTCAGCACCTTCAAAAGGCGCACAACCGAGGTGGTGAGCGTTCCATGCCATGGACACCACCGGACGCAGAAAAACGGTTTTGGGAGACCCGGTTGGATGCGCCGGAAGGGGTGGCAGCTTTGCTCAGGTTGGTATGTGAACGGTCGAACAACCTTCAGGACCCCCGATACATGGGCCACCAAGTGGCGGTTCCTTTTCCGGAGGGGGCGCTGGTGGGCATGGTCACGGATTTGCTGAACAATGGAGGCGCCATTTATGAGATGGGCCCTACCAACTCGGCCATGGAGGAGGTGCTCATGGCGCGGATTGGCCAAATGTTGGGCTTGCCCCCGGGTTGCGGTGGCATTATGTGCCATGGAGGAACGTTGGCCAACCTGGTGGCCTTGTTGGCAGCGCGCAGGCGCGCAGGCAAAGGAGGGGTGGACACTTGGGTTGAGGGGGGCGATCAACAAGGCGCCGTTTTGGTGTCAGAGCAGGCGCATTATTGTGTGGACCGGGCGGTTCGCATCATGGGGTGGGGCTCAGACGGTGTGGGGTTGGTTCAAACAGACGTTCACCATAAGATGACCCCATCGGGACTGGATGATGCCATGCAGGCCATGCAGGAGAGGGGGCGCAAGGTGGTGGCCGTTGTGGGCAGCGCTTGTACAACGAGCTCTGGAGCGTTCGACAACTTGAATGTTGTGGCGGAGTTTGCGGCCAAGCATGGCCTTTGGTTCCATGTTGACGGAGCGCATGGAGCACCAGCTGCTTTCAGCGACCGGCACCGGCATTTGTTGTCTGGCATGGAGCATGCGGACAGCGTGGCGATGGACTTTCACAAGATCATGGGCATTCCCGCCTTGTGTACGGGGCTGTTTTTTCGGTCTCAGGAGATGAGCTTTCTGCCTTTTTCACAGTCGGCAGAATACCTGTGGAGCGATGCAGAAGATCCTGAGTGGTGGAATTTCGGGAAGCGGACTTTCGAGTGCACCAAACGGATGTTGTCGACGCGCGTGGCCGCAGTGCTCGAAGAATACGGTCCAGAGATTTGGGGGGTGCTGGTGGACCGCCTCTTTTCATTGGGCAGGGTGTTGGCGGAATGCATCTCGGAACGGCACAACAGGGGCTGGCAATTGGCGATGGAGCCGGAGGCCAACATTGTGTGCTTCCGATATCTGCCAGTGTCATTTGATGACGTGGACCAAGAAAATGCCTTCACACTCAAATTGCGACAACGGCATTTGGAGCAGGGACCTCAATACATTGTGCAAACGCGGTTTTCAGGCAAGGTGTGGTTGCGTTGCACCTTGATGAACCCACTGACAGAGTTGGAAGACGTAGAGGAGCTGTTGGACCGCTTAGAGGCCCTTGCTCAAGGGGAGTGAGTTCACTCTACAGTGACACTCTTTGCGAGGTTCCGAGGCTGGTCTACGTTGCGGCTGAGCTTTACTGCGATGTGATAGCTCAGGAGCTGGAAGGGAATGGTGCTCAATATGGGCACAAGTGCGTCGTCGGTGCTGTGCACCTCAATCACATATTCCGCCATTCGCTTGACCTCTTTATCGCCAGCGGTGACGATGGCAATGACCCGGCCTCCTCGGGCTTTCACTTCTTGAATGTTGGAAACAACCTTTTCATAGTGGGCGTCTCGTGTCGCGACAAAGAAGACCGGCATGTTCTCGTCGATGAGGGCGATGGGGCCGTGCTTCATCTCAGCCGCAGGATACCCCTCGGCATGGATGTAGCTGATTTCTTTCAGTTTGAGCGCCCCCTCTAAGGCAACTGGAAAGTTGTAGCCCCTGCCCAAAAAGAGGGCGTTGGGAACACCTTTGAAGGTTTCGGCGATGGCCTCAAGCTCGGGCTCCTTTTTCATCAAGGCTTCCACCTTTTCCGGGATGCCATTGAGCTCGACAAGAAGGCGGTTGAACCGTTGCTCGTCCAAAACCTCACGGAGGCGACCCACCCTAATGGCAACCAACGAAAGGACCGCAAGCTGGGCCGTAAACGCCTTGGTGGAGGCCACACCAATCTCGGGACCCGCATGGGTATAGGCGCCACTGTGGGACTCGCGCGAAATGCTCGATCCTACAACGTTGCAAATTCCAAAAACGTGGGCGCCTTTCTCTTTGGCCATTCTAATGGCGGCCAAGGTGTCGGCGGTTTCCCCGGATTGACTGATCGCGATGAGGATGTCTCCTTCTCCGATGACGGGATTCCTATAGCGGAACTCACTTGCATATTCTACCTCGACCGGGATACGGGCGAAGTCCTCAAACATGTATTCTGCGATCAAACCTGCGTGCCAACTTGTGCCACAAGCCACGATGATGAGGCGCTTGGCTTCCGTCCACATTTCTTCGTGTTCGTCGATGCCTGCCATTCGAATGGCCTCATGACCGAGCCTCAGCCTCCCCCTGAGGCAATCGGCAATGGAACGGGGTTGCTCATGAATCTCCTTGAGCATGAAGTGTTCATAGCCGCCCTTCTCAATGGTCTCCATGGCCATTTCCAACTCGGTGACGACAGGCGTCACCCTGTGGTTCCTCGTGGTGCGGATTTTCAACCCCCCCGCCAGAGAAATGCGGGCCACTTCTTCATCTTCCAAATACACCACGTTTTTGGTGTACTCAATGATGGGGGTTGCGTCGGAGGCGATGTAGTACTCTCCGTCACCGATTCCAATGACGAGGGGACTGGATTTGCGGGCCAGCACCATTTCATCTGGCCGGGTTGTGTCCACTACAGCGATGGCATAAGCGCCAACGACCTCGTTGAGCGCCACCCGCGTTGCTTCAAAAAGGTCCAAACCTTCGGACTTCGTCAAGATCTCTTCGATCAGATGCACCAAAACTTCGGTGTCGGTATCGCTATAAAAAGCGTGGCCTCGGGCGGTCAAGGTCTCTTTCAGCGCAGGGTAGTTTTCTATGATGCCATTGTGGATGAGTGCCAGGCGGCCATTTCCACTGAGGTGCGGGTGGGCGTTGATATCATTGGGGGGGCCATGTGTGGCCCACCTTGTGTGGCCAATGCCGAGGTTGCCAGAAGGTTGTGCCCCAGACATGTGTTCAAGCAGGTCGTCCACCTTGCCTTTGCGCCTGTGGTGTTTGAGTTCTCCTTCCCTGGAGAGGATGGCAATGCCAGCGCTGTCATACCCGCGGTATTCCAAACGCTTCAAGCCTTTAATCAGCAGAGGAAAGGCCTCTTGTTCTCCCAGATATCCAACGATGCCGCACATACCCTAAAGTTAAAGCCAGAGTCGCGCTCTGGGGCTCACTGGGACCATGTAACTACAAATTGGGCAGGCGATTCTGATTGGGGGCCATTGAAGATGACCTGTTCCATGGCTACGGAGGAGAGCTCAGAATAGAGGTAAACGTAGCGCCGCGGTTCCTCGCCGTTTAAGCGGCGCTGGGTGTATACGGGCATGTTCAGGGTATAGGCCTCGGTTTCTGGATTGTAGTTGCCGTCGTAAGCCACTCCAGGGGAGGTGGCCTCTGGGGTCAGCTCTATGCCACCTGCTTCGCGTCGAAGGAAGGCGGTGAGAAAGTTTGGTCTTTCGAGTTTGGACACCTGTTGGTCCACCGGGAGCCTGATCTCTGCCCGGTTGATCACGGCACCCTCTGGCAAATCCAATCCGTCAAGTCCGAACAAATCCAGGCGGAGGTAGGACCCGCCGGTGCCCAAGAGGACGACTTGGTCGGTGCCCTCTGTGGCCAGGCTGTCGTTGAGCGCTGTGTATGGTGCAGGCCACACGTGTCTAAAATGCGTCGCCCGTGCAGCATTGCCATTTAACACCAGGTCATAGCTGGTGGTGTCCGTGCTGTTGTGATAGTGAATGCGCATGTATGAGACGCCCACATTGGGTTCGAGGCTGACGATGCCCCCGCCACCAGACTCCGATCGAACAGCGATTCCTTTGAACCATTTGCGCCACTCGTCATTGCTGGAAAACACAGTGGAGTCTGCGTTGAGGATGTCTTGACCGAAGGATGGCTTGAGCATGATCCGCACTTGTGCGCTCAGGGTGTCATTGCCGACGTACAAGGGTGCTGTAGGGTGCATTTGCACCGGTTGTCGGCTGGGGTCCACCTTGTTGTCCGCGATGATGGGAAGCCTGGACTGTGCATAGTAGGAGCTGTCAAAGCTCATCGTATCTGCGAGCAGATCGACGCGGAGCTGCTGGTCGAAATTGAGTCCGTACGAGGGCCCGTTGTGCTTCAAGGTGAGCACTACGCTGTCACATAAGGGGTTTTCTCCAAAATCAATGGAAGTCTCCGAGAGCCGAAGTTCTGCCGAAAACCAAGCTTCTGTGAATCCGCTGACCGGGTCGATCGTTGTCCCGAGCAAAAGCCTGCTTCGCTCATCTGTGCGCAATGAATCCACAGGCACCATGTCAAGTGCAAACGGGAGGGTGTCGGTGTTCAATGCCAGAAGTTCTTCTTCTGGTTGCAATGCCAACCCAATGTTGTTGTCTGGTTTGCGACAGCCTCCGGCAAAGAGTGTCACGAGGGCCAGACCAAGCATAAAGCACTTTCCTGTATTCCGCATGCGGAGTTGTGGTTTCAGGCGACCAAGATCGTTTAGAAAAAAGGGTGTGCGATGGCCGTTGAGGACCTTCCTCCCCGTGTGGGTTGGTCCTCAGGTTAGGATACGCGGAACGTATCGATTCTTATCCCTCAACGGCCTCCTGCTTTCCCTCCAGAATACTGTCGTAGAAAGTGGTCATTTCAGCAGAGCTCAACTCAGGCTCCATGTACCTCATGGTGGGTTGGGTCAGCGCATTGAAGGCCTCCTGAGTCTCTGTCGGCAACGCTTCTGAACCGCATACGACGGCGTCAGAATGTTCCATGGCGATTTTGTTCAACGCATCGAACGTGGGCAGCTTGATGTCTTGTACCAACTCTGGGGAGATTCCGTCGTAGGCCACTTTTTCGTGCAGGCTGCCATTCAAGGTTCCATTGAACCCTTCATCGTAGATGCTTGAGATGATCTTGGTGTTCTCAAAGTGGGCATCACCTTGGAACATCTGCTTTGCATAAAGCGGTACGAGGGACGTCATCCAACCGTGGCAATGGATGATGTCTGGTGCCCAGCTCAGTTTCCTCACTGTTTCGAGAACACCCCTGGCAAAGAAGATGGCACGCTCGTCGTTGTCGGGAACGAGCTTGTCCTTGGCATCAAACCAAGTGACCTTTTTCTTGAAGTATTGCTCGTTGTCGATGAAGTAAACCTGCATGCGGGCCGTGGGAATCGACGCGACCTTGATGATGAGGGGGTGATCCGTATCGTTGACGTTCAGGTTCATTCCGCTCAATCGGATGACCTCATGAAGCTGGTGCCGGCGCTCGTTGATCACACCGAAACGCGGCATAAACACGCGAATTTCACGTCCCCTTTCATGTATGCTTTGGGGAATGACGCGACTGGCTTTGCTGATCGGGCTTTCCGGAAGAAAAGGCTGAATTGCTTGACTGACGTATAGAATGCGGGTCTTGCTCATGAATCTTTGGGTTCCGGGAGTGAAATCAGGCTTACATCAAATATACGCCGAATAAGGCGTAAAGTCAAGGATTGACGCTACTTTGAGCCCCGCTTTTACGTGGTTGTTGACACTACTTAACGCCTGATTGGACCTTGAATTTGCACTTTGGTTTTTGAGATAAATGGCGATTTATGGAACAGGGAATTCATGAATGTTTGAACATGACGGACCGTGCTAAAGACTAAAGAGACGTTCAGTTTTTCGGGTTTTGGGGCGTGGCGTGCTCACGTCAAGGACCATTTCAATGGGTCCCAGGACATTCTGTTCGTTCCTACCATGGGGGCCCTGCATGAGGGACATGGCGACTTGATTCGTGCGGCGAGGAAGATGGCCGACAGTCTCAGCCCACGCGCATCCCACGTGGTGGTGAGTGTTTTTATCAATCCCACCCAGTTTGACGACAAATCGGACTTCGCTGCATACCCTGCGTCTCCTGAAAAAGATGTTCGGTTGGCACAGCAGTCTGGCGCTGATGCTGTGGTTTTTCCTGGGGTTTCAGAAATGTATCCGCAGGGTGTGCCTGACCGTGCTGAGCCCGTCGAATATGGCGCTTTGACAGGGACGCTTGAAGGGGCTAGGCGCCCGGGTCATTTTGATGGAGTAGTGACGGTGGTGCGGAACTTGTTGGAGCAAGTCCGTCCGCGTTGGGCCTTTTTTGGTGAGAAGGACTGGCAGCAGCTTGCGGTGATCAAAAGGCTGGCAGAATTGGAGTTCCAAGGGTTGACCATTGTGCCCGTTCCGACCAAAAGAGAGCTTGGAGGGCTGGCGATGAGTTCGCGCAACCAGAGGCTCTCAGAGCTTGAGCGAAAAAAGGCCTTGGCGTTGCACGAAGGCTTGATAAAGGTGGCCTTGAGCTCTGACCCCCTCGCCGAATGCGCCCGGGTTTCAGCGGTGCTTGAATCCAAGGGGTTTGAAGTGGAATACTTGAGTGTGGCGGATGGAGCAACGTTAGAACCTGAATGGGTGCCTGGTAGAATGCGCGTGTTTGTGGCGGCAAGGCTCGGTGGCGTGCGGTTGATTGACAACGTGGCCTGTTCAGGTTGAGCGCTGTTTTCGAGCGGTGAAACAGGCATTTGCCGAACCTTGGCTTTTTCCTTGTCCCGAGATGGCTCGTTTTCCCCGAACTTGGCACCAAAATACACAGGATGGGAGCCATTGGACCTTATCAAGTCATTCTGATTGTCCTCGTTGTTTTGCTGCTTTTTGGAGGCCGTAAAATTCCTGAACTCATGCGCGGTTTGGGCCGCGGCGTGAAGGAATTCAAGGACGCTTCGAACGAAGACGGCAAGGGGCAGGATGACGACGTCAAAGGGTAGAACCCTTTTGCTTTGGGCGAACTTGCTCTTGGGTCTTTTGGCCACAGTGCCAATGGACTCAGTGGGTGTTGTGCCTTTGCCTCAGGACTCCATTTCTGTTGCTGTCGAACCAGACAGTACAGCCAATACTGACGCGTTTCTTTTGGCCGCCCGGGCGGATTCTTTGTGGTTGGAATGGTGCGCAGAAGCGCATTGTTTGAGCACGGACAGCGCTGTTTGGTATGCCGGAAACCCCAGCAAATCGCTGTCGCGGGCCTTGGATACGACAGCGGTAGTCCAGGCCTTGGTTGATTTGAACGGCAGGACCCCTTTGGACTTGAGTCCAAATGGGGCGGTGTTGGACCGGATCATTTTTATGATGCGCAACCGCCCCCGTTTCTTGGGCAAAATGATGGGACGTTCGGCGCATTACTTCCCGTTGTTTGAAGAAGCCTTGGACCGGCACAATTTGCCGTTGGAGCTTAAATACCTTCCTGTGCTCGAGAGCGGGTTGAACCCCCTGGCGCGGAGTGGAGCTGGCGCCACAGGCTTGTGGCAATTCATGTATGCCACAGGCCGCAGCCAAAAGTTGAACATCAACAGTTGGGTGGATGAACGCAGGGACCCTCAGTCCTCGACTGAGGCGGCTTGCCGGTTTCTCAAGCGGTTGAGGGACATGTACGACGGTGACTGGCACCTCGCCTTGGCGGCATACAATGCGGGATCAGGCAATGTCAATAAAGCCATCCGCCGAGCAGGGTCGCGGGATTTTTGGAAGGTGCGCCGGTTTTTGCCCCGCGAGACCGCCAAGTATGTGCCTTCTTTGATTGCGTTGGTCTACCTGTTTGAGCACCCTGTAGATGCCGGCCTTGTTCCGAGTCAGCCTCTGGCCCCGAGGTTTACTCTGGATACGGTGATGCTCCGGAGAAACGTTCGGTTTGATCAGGCGGCCAGGGCGATGGGCCGGCCCGTGGCTGAGGTCGCTCAACTGAATCCACAGTATCGAAAGGAATTGATTCCAGGAGGAGTGGATGGCGGCTGGCCCTTGGTGCTTTCCGTTGATGCGGTGGGCCCTTTTTTGGAGGCCTTGCCCGAGGCATTGGAGTGGGAGGCGGAAAAGACACCGGAAGTGAGCTTTGAGCCTGAGGTCACGGTGTACAGGGTGCGTTCCGGAGATGTGTTGGGTACGATTGCAGAGAAGCACGGGGTGAGCATCAGAGCGTTGCGTTCTTGGAATGCACTCAAGGGAGACATGATTCGGGTGGGACAAAAACTTTACATCCATGCAGACCCTCGTTGAGCCTCAGAAACCACGGCGGTGTGGCCGCTTTATCGCGGCGTGCTTAGGAGCATGTCTTGGCGTCTTTTTTGCGGGTTGTGCAGGGCCTGAAGTGCCACAAACAAAGGCGGAACGTTATGCCTTGTTGCCGGGAAAACTGGGCCCCAGTGGGGAGGTGGTGATGGTGGTTTCCAAGCCGATGTGGGACCGGGGAATTGGCGGTGTTGTAGACAGTTTGTTTGCCAATCCTGTGCGTGTTTTGCCTCAATTTGAGCCCCGTTTCGATGTGTTGAGGCTGGATCCGGAGGAGTTTGACCGTTTTTGGAAGCCGCACCGCAACTTGGTCATCTTCGACATCGCAGACCGCATTGACACCCAGGAACCCAGCCTGACGGTTTACCGCAACAGGTTCGCAAAGGGACAGATATATGCGGAGGTCAAAGCGAAGAATGTCGCTGGCGCGATGGAGGCGCTAAACGGCCCAGAAGGCGGTTTGATGTTGGCAGATATGCTGGAGGCGGAGGAGGCCAAGCGCTATGGCGATCTGGTGGCGTTGGACCGAAATGCCCCCCTCGAGGCTGAGTTGAGGAGCAAGCACGGTTTGGGGGCAGTCTTGCCCAGGGATGCCCGGATGGTCTCAAGTGCCGGTGGGTTTTGTTGGATTGAAAGGTCCTTGACGCGCATGAAAGGTGGACGCAACCACGATGTCCAGATGGGGATTGTGGTGCACCGCTCGCCATACCGTGGACCGGAGGATTTTTCGATGGAACGGATGTTGGCCAGACGGGATTCGTTGTTTCAGGCGCGGGTGTCCAGTCCAAATGAGGACAGCTACATGACCACAGAGTATCGGTTACCGCCTCTGTATGAAGAGGTGTCCTTTCGCGGTGGTTTTGCGGCCACCATGCGCGGGCTGTGGCGCATGGAAGGCGATTTTATGGGAGGGCCATGGACGTCCATCGCCTGGGTAGATGCAGCGCGCGGTCAATTGGTGACAGTCGATGGTTATGTATACGCCCCTTATTTCGGAAAACGAGAGTATTTGAGGGAGCTGGAAGCCACCGTGCGTTCCTTTGCGCCGATCAAACAATAGACCTGCATGAAGCACATCATTCACTACACACTGCGGGCTGACGGCCCGGAAGGCGAGATCATTGAGGCGACGGTACCTGAGGAGCCGTTTGCATTTACCGGAGGGTCGGAAGAGGTTCTCGATGAACTGGAGGCTGCCGTATCGGCTGCAGCAATTGGCGACCGTTTCGACTTGCTTGTTCCTTTTGACAAAGCTTACGGTCCAGAAATGGAAGGTGCGTTTGCGGTCTTGCCAAAGGCGCAATTCGTCGATGACGAGGGGATGGATGAAAGCGTGATGGCCGAAGGTGAGGTGGTCGTGATGCGCGATGACGAAGGCGAGGAGGTGCACGGCGTCGTGATTCACGTGGGCGAAGAAGAAGTGGAGGTGGATTTTAACCACCCACTGGCGGGCATAGACCTCCACTTTACGGTGCAGGTCATGGCGCGGGAGGAGGCCTAAAAAGGCCAAGGCTATATTGGCAACGTAGACCCGGCTGGTGTGACCAAAACGCGAAAAATTAGACGCAGCACAGCGCATGACTTCTCCGCACTTTCTACATCGGTAGGGGTGGCGTTGACGTTGGCTTTATGGGGCGCTTTGGTAGCGGGAACAATGTTGGTTCAGGACCTGAAAGCGGGATGGATGTCTTCCATGCGTGTTGAGTTGGTCTTGGACACCCCCCCTGATGGCTTGCCTGAGATAGAGGATTGGATCCAACGGGTTGAGGCCGACCAAGCAGTGACCCAGGTGGTCTATGTTGACCCTGATTCAGCGGCCCAAGAGCTGGAGTCTGAATTGGGAGAGCCGTTCATGGATTTTTTGGGAGCTTCTCCGCTGCCTGCTGTTTTGGAATTGACCTTGTCTGCCCCATGGATGGGTGAACGGGGGCTCATTGGCTTGCAGCAAAAAGAGGCCGAGTGGTTGGATGTACAGGGCGTGGCGAAGGTGGAATACCCGAGGGCCTTGCTTGCCCGTTTGGACCACGGTTTTCGAGAGTGGACCTACCCCGGGCTTTTGGCCGTGGTTGTTCTGATGGCCATCGTGGTGGCCCAGATCATGAACGTGGTCAGGCTGAGTGTTTTCGGCCGCCGTTTTTTGATCCGCAGCATGGAGCTTGTTGGGGCCCCTCCGCCCCGCATTCGCAGACCGTTTATCGCGGAAGCCATGGGTTACGGCGCGGTAGGCGCATTGCTGGCGTACGCCTGTGTGGTGGGGGCTCTTGTTGGCGCGCGTTCCGCCTTGCCCGATGTCATGTCGACGTGGGACGTGAGAGAATTGGGGGTCATTTTGGCCAGCCAAATGGTTGTGGGGCTGGTGCTCACAGGGTTGAGCGCACGCTGGGCTGTCGGCCGATATTTTGGGGCCCGACTCGATAAACTCGTGTAGGCCGAGGGCCAGACTGTCGGGCCGCCTTGAAAGTGGGCTTATTTTCGCACACATGAGCACGTCGAACAACCTTCACGAAGGACGCAACGCATTTCCTTTCGAGCGCCGCAATTACCTGTTCTTTTTGCTGGGCATTGCACTCTTGGTTGTGGGCTATTTGCTCATGAGCGGAGGTGGCGTTGAAGACCCCAATGAGTTTTCCGAGGCCATATTTAGCACCCGCCGCATCACGCTGGCCCCCTTGACGGTGATGGCCGGATACGGGGTCATTTTTTACAGCATCCTCAAGCGTTTTACTCCTGAGAAGGCAGAGGGTTAATGGAAATTTGGGAGGCCATCCTGCTCGGAGTGGTCCAAGGGTTGACCGAGTTTTTGCCAGTGAGCAGCTCGGGTCACTTGGAGTTGGGCAAGGCCCTTTTGGGGATAGAGGATGCGGGCCTTGCGTTTAGTGTAGTGGTGCACGGCGCCACTGCGTTGAGTACCATTGTGGTATTCAGAAGGGACATTTTAGGGCTGCTGACAGGGTTGCCCAAGGCTTCTGTAGAAGGTGAAGAGGCGCGCACATTTGCGGCCTTTGTGTTGTTGTCCATGGCGCCTCTGGCGGTCGTTTATGTCTGGTTTATGGATGACCTGGAAGCGCGGTTGGACGGCCACATTGGAGCCGTTGGCGCGGCATTGATTTTTACCGCGAGCCTGTTGTTTTGGGCCCACCGCAGTGGCCAGCGAGGAAGCCGATTGGGATGGCTGTCGGCTTTTTTGATTGGCTGTGCCCAAGCGGTCGCAGTGCTTCCCGGCATCAGTCGGAGTGGGGCGACCATTTCAGCCGCGCTCCTTTTGGGGATCGACCGGACTCAAGCGGCACGCTTTAGTTTTTTGATGGTGCTCCCCCCGATTCTTGGGGCGACAGCACTGGAAGTGGTGGACCTGATGCGCGAACCCGAGTTGCTGGCATCGGTTTCGGCGACAGCGCTGATTGCTGCGGCTTTGGCGGCTTTCTTCAGTGGCCTTTGGGCCTGTCAAACGATGATCAACTTGGTGAAGCGCAACGGCTTCTTGGGCTTCGCGATCTACTGTGGAGCTGTGGGTGTTTTTGCCTTGGCCCTGTCATACCTCTGACCTCCATGATGCTACATCGCCTGTGCACCTTCCTGACTGCTGTAGCATTGTTGTGCTCCTGCGCGCCTTCGGTTCAGTTTCCAGAACCGATGCCCCCTGGGCGAATCAACCTCCCGAATTTTCCAAAGGCGATGAGAGGGTCCATCATTGAGGAGGACGTGTCAACGGTCATCGGGAAGGACACGTTGCGCATGGGGGATGAGGTTCTGGTCAATGGCGAAGATTTTCTGTTGCGTCGCATGGCCGGTCATGTGGTCTTCAACAAGCGCGTCCCTGAAACAGGGCACTGGGAAGTGATACCCATCCGCCAAACCAAGGACAGTATGATCCTGTGCGCATTTGACGACAACCTCGAATTCTTGGAGCGCGTGAAGTCCTTGTTGGAAGTGGCGCCTGAATCCAGAAATTCTGTGGGCCCTTCAGGATACGATTACATCCTTTTGAGCCCTTCAGCAAAGGAGTTCAAAGTGTTGTTGCAGGAACGCCTCTACGATGACGAAGAGGGTGGGGGCCTCCTGCCAAAGGGAGGAGAAGTCAGGCCATAAGATCCGCGACTTCGCTCCAATTGACGCGGTTGAGCACGGCATTCACGTAATCCGAACGGCGGTTCTGGTAGTTCAGATAGTAAGCGTGTTCCCAAACGTCGAGGCCCAGAATGGGCCGGCCTTGGATGCTTGCGTCTACGATACCCGTCATCAGTGGGTTGTCTTGGTTGGGGGTAGAGGCGACAAAGAGCTTCTCAGGTCGGTTGACGTCTTGAACGAGCCACACCCAGCCTGACCCAAACCGCGACCCTGCCGCTGCGGCCAAGTCTTGCATCAAGGCTTCTTGGCTTCCAAACGAAGCTTGAATGCGCTCGGCCAAGGTGCCTGCCGGCACTTGTTGGCTTTGCTCTGTTGCTGGGGTGAGGACCTTCCAGAAAAGGGCGTGGTTGAAGTGTCCGCCTCCATTGTTCCGAAGCCCCGTGTCTTTGGGGGTCAATGCAGCGAGCAGTGCCTCCAAGGATTGACCTGAGGGCGTGTGGGTTTTGAGGGCGTTGTTGAGTTTCCGGACGTACCCTGCGTGATGCTTGCCATGGTGTATGCGCATGGTTTTCTCGTCGACCACGGGTTCGAGCGCGTCATAAGCAAACCCCAATTCGGGAAGGGTGAACCCTGATGCTGTCGTTTCAGAACCATTGGTGTTGGGCCCAGGAGCACTGCCGCAACCGAGAAGGGAGGAGACCAGAGGGGTGGCTACCAAGCCTGCTCCAGCGAGGCTTCCAACTTTGAGAAAGGTGCGTTTGTCCATGGTGATGGCTTTGATGGCAACAAATTGGGTCGCCTAGGTCATAATCAAACCACTGCTGTTCACGTTGGTTCAACGTTGGCCTGTGGACCGCACTGCAGGCACGTATTTTCATCGGATTGAAAGCACTGCCTGATTGGGTTTAATCAACGACCATCAAACCGCCTCGGCTGACCATGAGGATTCCACGGGAAAGCGCAGAAGGCTCGGCCGGCGCTGGGCCTTTCGCTTGGCCATTGGTGTGGCGGCGCTCTTGGCGTTGACCGCTGTCTTGGGTTACCAGGCAAGGGGGTTGGAAGGGCGTGTTTTGGAGGCCGTTCAGCCGCATTTGTTGACCGACGTGCAGGTTGGCGCTGTAGCCCTTACGGTGTGGGACAGTTGGCCCAACGTGGAGGTCGTGTTGAGCGATGTGCGCATTGAAGACGCCGTTCAAGAGGATGCGCCTTTTGTGGAATTGAAGGCCTTGGGTGTGGTTTTTGCTTGGAAACCGTTGCTTTTTGGCCAGCTCGAGGTGGCGGAGGTGGTCGCTCAAGGGGGACAAATCAACGTTCACCGCTATCGGGACGGGCGCGAGAATTGGCAGTTTTGGAAGCCAGTCGAAGGGACAGATGCAGGGGTGGATTGGACGGTGGAGGCTGTGGTGTTGAGCGACGTGCAGTTGGACGGTGAATGGTGGTCGGAGGGGGCCGCAAAACCGGTTGTTTGGTCGGCCTTTTGTCGTTCTGCATCGCTGGCGTTGGACCAAGTAGGGGACTCAGATT
Organism: Crocinitomicaceae bacterium; assembly: GCA_042095055.1. GTDB lineage: Bacteria > Bacteroidota > Bacteroidia > Flavobacteriales_D > Sanyastnellaceae > UBA8752. The sequence continues at coordinate 177,039 of JBELBZ010000003.1, forward strand.
GGACGGTTGAGGGTGAGGTTGGCATGGAGGGTGCTGCACTGGATGCGTCTGGCGACCGGTGGCTCGATGAGGTTGGCTTGAAGGCCCAATTGAACGTGAGTTTGGGCGGTGGTGATGTGGAGGTGACCCTTGCGGATGCTGAGGCCCGGAACGAAGGGGGTAGGGTGGACTTTGAAGCTGTGTTGGGCAACCGGGGCGGCTTTTCATTGGCGTTGTTGTGCACAGGTGCGGAGGGCGGCGCTCTCCTGACCTTGGTGCCCCCAGGCTTGATTGGACAGCTTGAAAAACTCCCGCAGCTTTCAGGAGCAGCTGATGTGGAAGTGTTGGTGGGGGCAGGACGGTTGCCCAACGGTTGGGCTGGGCCACAAGACGAGAACTGGTCTGAGGATTGGGCGGTGAGTGTGGTTCCGCGCTCATTGGCGGTCGGCTGGAATGGGCAATGGGCAGAACTCAATGGAGGAAAGGCATTCGTATACCCTCAAAACCAAGGCTGGAGCTTGGCTGCCGAAGAGGTTCAGGGTCGAGCAGGAGGCGGTGAATTCCGTTGTTCAGGCGGTTGGTCGACGGGTGCTGGTGGAGATCACTTGGCCTTGCAAGGAGAAATGGTGGCCCGGCCTGAAGAAGCATTGCCGTGGTTGGGTGAGGCTGCTTCCTTGCCTGTGGGATGGGGCGTGAAGACCGGGGGGGTCGTGCGCGCTCAATTCGATGTTGAGGGGGTCCGGGAGCAGTATGAAGCGTGGTCTTGGTCCAGCGGTACAATGCAGGCTTCAGCGACGGACGTGGGTTTGAACTTCGTTGGAGATGGACCTTCCCCAGGATTCAGTTTGGATGTGGCTGAAGCCCAGGCTCACGCCAGTCCTGATGGGTGGGAATTGAACTTGAAATCGCTGGTTACAGGCGGTGCGAATGGAGATGTTGTGGTTCGCAGGGAATCAGGTGGCCATGACATCGAAGTGGAGGCTCAGGTTGTTGAGTGTAATGTGACAGAGTTCTTGGATGGGCTGGCCAATGTGTCATCTGAGGAGGGCACGGCGCCCGCGAATTTCCCGAGGGTCCAATGGTCTGTGGAGGTGGACCAACTGCGGTGGGAGGCTCTGAGTGTGGGCCCAATGGGGGCCCGAGGTTCGTACGACGTTGGGCGACAAAAAGGGGTGCTGGCGGCGTTGAATGCCCAAGCTTTTGATGGCGATGTTGAGGCCCATGGTGTTTGGGACATCCAATCCATTGAGTTACAAGGTTCGGTTCTTGACGTGGAGCTGTCTGCCTTTTTAGAGGGCACCCAGGGCCTGGGTCAAACCACCCTGTTGCCTTCCCATGTGCGGGGCCGGCTTTGGGCCGACGGAAGTCTGGAGCACCACTTTGGAAAGGCGGTGAACTTGGCTTGGGAAACCCAATTGGAGGTCAGGGTTGAACAAGGTGAGCTGCTGGATTTTGAATTGTTGCAGCGCATTCCGGAAACGCTCAAAGCGGAGGGCAAGTACAGGTTTATTGCGGATGCTGAGGACCTGAGTAAGCGTTTGAAGAGGGTTCAGTTTGAGCCTTTGGTGGCCAGCGTTTCTTTGAGCCGAGGCGTCTTCACTTTGGATCCAACAGAGGTGGTTTCCGATGCCATGGACGTGGGAATTGCAGGATGGCAGCGGCTTTCCGGGGGCATGGATTACACCTTGGACTTTGCGTTGCGGGACTTGAAGTCGGATCAAGAAGAGTTTGGCACCACTGCGGATGACGGGCTCGGTCATCGATTTTTCTTGGCCATTGGAGGAACACTTGAGGATCCGGAATTTGGGTATGACCGCTCGGCCCATAAGCTTCACCGACAGGACGAGCGGAGGTCAGCTTTGGGGCGTTTGAAAGGGTTGATATTGGGAGAGAACCGCACCCCGGAAACTCAACAGAAAGTGCGCGTGGAGTCTAGCAAGCAGGATTCAGCAAATGCAGAGAAGGGGCCAGAACGTTCACCGGGATTGGACATTGACGACGACGACGACGACTTCTCTCCTTAAAAAAGAGACCAATTAAAGTTGTTATTGGTCGAACGTTAATATTTCCTATCTTAGTCATCCTCTTAGCAGTGGTTGAACCTACTCGAGAGGGCTTAACCAAATCTGACCCTGTCTTTCTGAAAGGTCATTGAAAAACGTCGGCTGCGGTCGACGTTTTCATTTCTAAAAGGTTCAGTTTTTGATGGATGCGGGCCACAACGTGGGGTTGTCCCGAATACCTTGTCCGAGGTTTTGTGCGTTGCTCACCAGGCTTGACTCGAGTGAAAATCAGGAATAAGCAATATTCAAGGGTACTCCTTTTGGCGGGTGCCACAGCCATTGTGGCCTTGACCTTGTGGTCGAGCGGACACATCGCGCATACGCTTCGTCAGGAGGAACAGCGCAAGGTGGAACTGTGGTCGGAAGCGATTGTACAGCGTGCGCAGTTGGTGGGGTATACCGAGGACCTTTTTGCTTCATTGCGCAACGAGGAGAGGGACAAGGCTGACTTGATGGGCGAGGCTTACCGCATCATCCAAGAGGCCGACCCCGGGGCGCCCGTTGACCTTACGTTTATCACGCGGTTCATCCAAGCAAACCGAACGATTCCTGTGTTGGTATACAGGGACAGTGTTCTGCAAGCGGACATCCATGTGGCGCCATCGATGCAGTCTCCAAGGCAACTCGATTCACTGAGGGATGCCATGTCAGAACGCGGTTCCGTGATTGAGTTCGGTCAAGGCTTCACGTTGTTTTATGACGAAAGCACCCGGTTTCGGGACCTGCAAACGGTGATGGATGACATCATCCATTCGTTCATTTCTGAGACGGTATTGAATTCTGCGTCGATTCCGGTTTTGCTCGCGGACTCCAGTTTGTCCAAGATTTTGCGCGCTGACAGGTTTGATCGAGGTGACTTGTCAGATACGCTGGGGCTGATTTCTAGGTTGATGGAGGTAAACCCGCCGATTGCCTTGGACTTGCCCGATGCTGGGCGACGCTGGATTCTCTACGATGAATCGATTGTGCTCAAACAGTTGCGGTTTTTTCCCGTTGTTCAGCTGTTGATCATTGGGGGATTTTTGTTGCTCGCTTACTCCACGTTTAGCGCATTCCGGAGGTCGGAGCAAAACCGCGTTTGGGTGGGAATGGCCAAGGAGACGGCACATCAATTGGGCACACCATTGTCGGCGCTGTTGGCATGGGTTGAGGTGCTGCGCAGCGAGGGGGTGGACGAGTCGGTTTTGGAGGAGTTGGGCAAGGACCTCGACCGCTTGCGGACCGTGACGGACAGGTTCTCCAAGATTGGGTCGGAGCCTGAGTTGTCTCCTGGGGACCTTTGGGCTTTCGTTTCGGACACCATGGTTTACCTGGAGCGCCGGATGCCACGAGCGGTGACCTTTGATGTGGTTTCTTCCAATGGAACGGTGTGGGCGGCGTTCAACCCCGCTCTGTTTGGTTGGGTTTTGGAGAACCTGACCAAGAACGCGGTCGACGCGATGGAGGGCAACGGAAACCTAAAGATGACGCTGGGGGTGGAGGCAGGCGTTGCTGTTTTGGACATTCAGGATACGGGTAGGGGAATGAGCCGCAGTGTTCAGCGTCAGGTTTTCGATCCGGGCTTTAGCACCAAGACCCGTGGTTGGGGGTTGGGCCTCAGCTTGGTACGGCGCATTGTTCGGGAATATCACGGGGGTCAAATTGTGGTTTTGCGCAGCGAAGAGGAGGTGGGAACAACCTTCCGTGTGACTTTGCCCTTGGTTTCGGAAGAGTTGGGCTAAATTTGTCGTCCTCATTGCCCGGATGGCGGAATTGGTAGACGCGCGCGACTCAAACTCGCGTTCC